>DASRQS010000042.1:0-8026 GCA_035696365.1 Gaiellales bacterium
AACCCTGCATCGCGCACCGCATCCGCGTCCGCCCCGACGCCTCAGCCCGCGCCGTCTGCGAAGAGATCCTCGAACGCACCCCCGTCCCCGTCACCACCCCACCACCCACCATCGCCGCCACCGAACGCCAGCCACGGCCCGGCAATCAGGTACAGATAGCGGCCTAGGTTCTTCCGTCGGCGCGGCCGCGCAGATGCGCGAGCACCACGGGATCGAGCCGTTGCTCGTGCCACCAGCGGGCCTCGAGGTTCTCGACGCCCACGAAGGCGCGCAGTGCCGAGCCCAGGCCGTCCTCGCCCGGCTCGCCGGGATAGCCGGCCCGGGCGAGCAACTCGCGCACCTCGTCCGCCAGCGCACCGCTGAGCGGCAGCTTCTCGGCCTCCGGGGTCGTGCCGGTCAGTCGTACGTGGATGGCGTACAGGCGCCGGAGCTCGGCCACGGGACCGGTGTGATCGTCCACGCGCAGGTCGACCAGATTGTCGTCGTTGCCTCCGTAGCCGCCTCCGGGCGCAACCACTGCCAGCGCCGCGGACTGCCGTCCGCGGCGGTCACCGCCCGCCGCATCGCCCGCCGCGAGCGCGACCAGCAGGCGGTCGGCGAGCTCGCCCGTGCTCGCCTCGAACGCGGTCGCCATCGCATCGACGACCTCGGGACCCGTGAGGATGTTGCCCTGCACCGCATAACCGGGGCCGGTGCGGCCGCCCGCCCAGTCCATGCAGCGCGCTCCCGTATGGGTCGCGGCACCGCCGCGGGCGTCGACGAAGCCGGCCTGGCGGTCGTCGCCGCCGTCGTCTCCGCCCACCACGGCGTCCAGCGCCTCGCGCGCACTCGCACCTGCGCGCAGGAGCGCAAGGCCCTCGGGGCCGTAGCTGGTGTTCGCGAGTGCCTGCGTCGCAATCGCTCCCACCTCGGACTCGAGCCACGGCACGACCGCGCCGACGGCCAGGAACTTGGAGGCCACGGCGACGCCCAGCTGCGCGGCGACCGTATCGCGGGCAACGATCGAGAACGTCACGCGAAGGCCCGCACGACCTCGCCGGGGGACACCTCGTGCACCGTGGCGCTCACGCCGATGCGCGCGAGTTCACCGCGCAGCGCCTCGGGCGTGCCCGTCAGCAGGCCGAACGTGCCGTAGTGCCCGGGGACGATCTCGGGCGCCGCGAGGAGACGGGCGGCGTAGGCCGCCTGCAGCGGCCCCATCGTGTAGTGGTCGCCGATCGGCAGGATCGCGATGCTCGGCGTGTAGATCTCGCCGATCAGCCCCATGTCGGCGTGCACCGCGGTGTCGCCGGCGGCATAGATCGTCGGCATGTCCGGGCCCTCGATCACGAAGCCCGCCGGATCGCCGAGCGGCGTGCCGTCCGGCGCGCTCGAGGAATGCACGGCGTTCGTCATCGTGACGTGCAGGCCCGCGATCTCGATCGCGCCGCCCTTGTTGAAGCCGACCGTGCCGCCGGCGCCCTGACCCTCGAGCCAGCCGGCGAGCTCCGGGATCGTCGCCACCGGAGCACCATGCTGCTTGGCGATCTCGGCCGCGTCGGCGGCGTGATCGATGTGGCCGTGGGTGAGCAGGATCGCGTCGCAGCGCTCGACGCCGACCCCCTCCGGCCAGGACGGATTGCCCGTGATCCAGGGGTCGATCAGGACGCGCGCGCCCGCGGGCGTGTCGATCTGAAAGGACCCGTGACCGAGCCAGGTGATGCCAGACATAGCCGGAGTCTAAGACCTACCCAAACGCTGTCTAGCCGGGCGGGACAAGCGACGCGGCAGCCGTGCGGGCGACGTCGACCAGGGGCTGCGGCGCGATGCCCAGCCAGATCACCACGGCCGCCGACACGAGCACGGTGGCCGCAGCCAGGCGCGTCCCGGGCACGATGCGCGGACGCGCGCCGCCGGCCGGCTGTGTGTAGATGGCGAGCAGGAAGCGCAGGTAGTACCCCAGCGAGATCATGGTGCCGATCACGCCGAAGACGGCAAGGTACGTCTTGCCCGCGTCGATCGCCGAGGCGAACAGGTAGAGCTTGGCGAGGAAGCCGCCGGTGGGCGGGAAGCTCGCCAGCGAGAGCAGCGAGAGTGCGAGCCCGCCCGCCAGCAGCGGATGATCTCGCCCGAGGCCGCGCAGGTCGCTCAGGAAGACCGGCCCGCCGATCTCGCGCTCGCGCACCGAGACCACGGCGAGCGCGCCGAGGTTCATGGCGGTGTAGACCGCGAGGTAGTAGAGCATCGCGCGCGTGGCGAGCGGCGTGTGTGCGACCACGGCGATCAGCAGGTAGCCGGCCTGGCCGACGCTGGAGTAGGCGAGCATGCGCTTGACGTTGGTCTGGCGCAGCGCGGCGATGTTGCCGATCAGCATGGACGCGATCGCGACCGCGGCCACCGCGCTCTCCCAGACGTCGCTCGCGGGCGAGAACGCCGTGATCATCACGCGGAGCAGCGTGGCCAGGGCGATCGTCTTCGTTGCGGTCGCCATGAAGGCCATCACGGCGGTCGGCGCACCTTCGTAGACGTCGGGCGTCCACATGTGGAAGGGCGCGGCGGAGGCCTTGAAGGCCAGGCCGGCGACGACGAGCGCGATGCCGAACAGCAGGATGCCCGTGTGCGCGGCGCCGGCGTTGAGCGCCTTGCCGATGTCGTCGAAACGCAGCGATTTCGTCGCGATGTAGACCAGGCCGCTCCCGAACAGCAGCGCGGCTGAGCCCACCGAGCCGGTGATCAGGTACTTGAGGCCGCTCTCGAGCGAGGCCTCGTTGGTCACGTCGAGAGCGCACAGCACGTAGAGCGAGATCGAGAACAGCTCGAGCGCGACGAACAGCGTGACGAAGCCGTTGGAGGCCGCCAGGATGCACATGCCGGCGCCGGCGAAGCAGAGCAGCGCGTAGTACTCGGCGATGCGATCGGTCAGGCGGCGTGTGCCCCAGCCGAGCAGCACGGAGGCCACGCCGCATGCGCACACGATGGCCTGGACGAGGGCTGCGTAGCGGTCGGTCGCGAGCTGGCCGCTGAAGGCCGTCCCATTGCCGTTGTCCCACAGGTGCCAGGTGGCGAGACCCGCGCCCGCGAAGCTCACGAGACCGATCACGCCGCTCGTGACGCGGGCGCCGCCGCGCTCGAAGCTGGCGACGAGGAGCAGCACGAGCGCGCCGACGGTCAGTACGACGGTCGGCAGGATCGGGCCGAGCTGCACCGAGGGCGTCGTGATCGCGGTCGCGGCGAGGGCGATCACGGGCTGCCCTTGGCGGTGACTGCCGAGACGATGCCGTGCATCGACTGCGACACCCGATGTGTGACGGCGTACGGGTAGACCGAGAGCACCAGGACGCAGACGACGAGCGGCAGCAGGTAGCTCGCTTCCCAGCGCAGGTCGCGCATGCGCGAGAGGCCGGGCGCGGGGTCGGCGGGCGCGTCGTGCAGCAGCGCCGAAATCCAGCGCAGCGCGTACATCGCGGCCAGCACGATCGCGAGCGAGGCCAGGGCGCCGATCAGCCACCAGTCGCGGAACGCCCCGAGGAGCACGAGGAACTCCGAGGCGAACAGCGCCGATCCGGGCACGGCGAGCGTCGCGATGCCGGCGAACATGACGAAGGTCGCCAGCCCGGCGCGGCCGCGGGCGAGCGCGCCGATGCGGCGGAACAACCCTTCGCCGGTGCGCACCTCGATCACGCCCGCGATCAGGAACAGCAGCACCGTGAGCAGGCCGTGGTTCACCATCTGGAAGGTGGCCCCCGTCGCCCCGATGTCGTTCATCACGAAGATCCCGAGGCCGATCAGGCTCATCTGCCCGATCGACGAATAGGCGACCACGCCACGCGAGTCGGGCTGGCGGAAGGCCACCAGCGAGCACCACAGCAGCCCCGCGAGCGCGATCGCCACGAACCAGCGCCGCAGATCGTGCGCGGGACCCGGGAACAGGGGCAGCGCGAAGCGGAGCATCCCGTAGGCGCCCGCCTTGGAGACGACGCCAGAGAGCAGTGCCGCGACCTCCGGCGGCGACTCGCGGTAGGCGTCGGGAACCCAGCCGTGGAAGGGGTAGAGCGGCGCCTTGATCGCAAACGCGGCCATGAACGCGAGGAACAGCCAGCGCGAGTCGCTCGTCCCGATGCTCGCGAGGTCGAACGTCCCTGCGCGCAGGCCGAGCGTGATCACGGCGATCAGCATCAGCAGCGACCCGACGAGCGTGTAGATCACGAAGCGGATCGTCGCCCTGGCACGGTTGGGGCCGCCCCAGACCGCGATCAGGAGCGCCAGCGGCACGATCATGGCCTCGAAGCCGACGTAGAACAGCGCGAGGTCACGGGCCACCAGCAGCAGCACGACGGCCGCCTCGAGCAGCAGCATGAGCGCTGCGTAGGCGCGCAGGTTGGGCCGCCGCGCCCACAACCCGAAGCCGAGCGCGCAGGGCACGCAGACCGCTGTCAGTGTCACCAGCACGAGCGAGAGGCCGTCCATGCCGACGTGGTAGGTCAGGCCGAGGTCACGCACCCAGTAGTGGGACTGCTGGAATTGCGTCCCGCCCGACGGGTCGAACTCGAACGCGGCGGCGAGCGCGAGCACGGCCGTCACGAGCGAGGCGAGCAGCGCGAACGCGCCGCGCGTCCCGTCGCGCAGCGGGGCGGCGAGCGCGACCAGGGCCCCGCCGGCCGGCACCAGCCAGAGCAGCGTGGATGTCCAGGAGCCGCTCACGAGGCGCCCGTGATGAACCAGGCTGCGAGCGCCGCGATGCCGATTGCGATCGCGAGGGCGTAGACGCGCACCAGGCCCGACTGGGCACTCGAGAGCAGGCGGCTCGTCCAGGAGTTCGCGCCGCTCACGACGTCCATGCCGCCGACCACGACGCGCCCCTCCCAGACCCGCGCGCCGGCGCTGGCGAGTGCCGCGGCCGGACGGTAGAAGGCCCAGTCGTAGAGCAGGTCGAAGCCGAACTTCTCCTGCAGCACCCGCTCGAGCGGGGCGGTCGAGGCGGCGATGCGTCGCGGCGTGTCACTGCGCTTGCCCCACAGCACGTGCGCTGCGTACAGCCCGACCAGCGCGAGCCCGACGGCGAGCGCCGAGGTGCCCAGGTCCTGATTGCCAGTCGCCTCGAGGCGGGAGGGAATCGTCGGGTCAAGGAAGTTGCGCATGCCGTGGGTCACCTGCGGGATCTCGATCACGCCGGCAATGATCGTTCCCACGGCGAGCACGCCGATCGGCCAGAGCATGGAGAACGGCCCCTCGCGCTGGCCGGCGTGTGCCTCTCCCTGCTCGCGGGCGTACTCGCTGGGCTCGCCGTGGAACACGAGCAGCATCAACCGGAAGGTGTAGAGGGCCGTGACGAACGCCCCCGCCAGCCCGAGGCCCCAGACCGTGTAGCCGACCCAGTCGCCGCGCGTCAGCGCATCGGCGAGGATCTGGTCCTTCGAGAAGAAGCCCGAGAACGGCGGCACACCCGCCAGCGCAAGCGCGCCGATCCACATCAGGCCTGTCGTGTACGGCAGGTAGCGGCTCATGCCGCCCATCTTGCGCATGTCCTGCTCGTCGTGCAGCGCGTGGATGACGACGCCGGCGCCGAGGAACAGGAGCGCCTTGAAGAACGCGTGCATGACGAGATGGAAGATGCCCGACGAGTACGCGCCCATGCCGACGCCGCAGAACATGTAGCCGATCTGCGACATGGTCGAGTAGGCGATCACGCGCTTGATGTCGGTCTGCACGAGCGCGATCAGCCCGGCGATGGTGAGCGTCGCGACTCCCACGATCGCAACGAGGTCCGACACGTCGGGCGCCAGCGAGTAGAACGGCCACATGCGCGCCACGAGGTAGACGCCGGCCGTGACCATCGTGGCCGCGTGGATCAGCGCCGAGACCGGCGTGGGGCCCTCCATGGCGTCGGGCAGCCAGGTCTGGAGCGGGATCTGCGCCGATTTGGCGACCGCGCCGACGAGCAGGAGCAACGCGATCCAGTTGGCGGTCGAGGAGCCGGAGCCGATGCTGCCGGGAGCCAGCGCGAAGGCGGTCGCGTAGTCGACCGTGTGCAGGTGGTTCCAGATCACGAAGATGCCGAGCGTCATGCCGACGTCGCCGATGGCGTTCATGATGAAGGCTTTCTTGGCCGCGGCGACGGCGGTCGGCCGCTGCCACCAGAAGCCGATCAGCAGGTAGGACGAGAGGCCGACGAGGCCCCATCCGGCCAGCAGGAACACGAAGTTCCCGGCCAGCACCAGCAGGAGCATCGAGAAGATGAACAGGTTGAGGTAGGCGAAGAACCGCTTCTCCTCCGGATCGCCGTCCATGTAGCCGACCGAGTAGGCGTGGATCAGGAAGCCGATCCCGGTGATCACGAGCAGCATCACGGAGGAGAGGGGATCCACCAGGATGCTCGCGTCGACCCGGAAGCTGCCGGCGGAGAGCCAGTGCCAGCCGGTGGAGACGATCGCGCGCTGCGAGTCGTCGCGGGTGAGCAGGTCGATGAAGGCGAGCAGCGAGAACACGAAGCCGCCGAGGATCGAGAGCGAGGCGCCCCAGGCCACCACCCGGCGGGACACGCTCGGGCCGACGGCCATGTTGAAGCCGAGTCCGATCAGCGGCGTGAGCAGAACGAGCCACCCGTAGTCGGCTGCGTTCATCCGCGCAGGCTCCGCAGCTCGTCCACGTCGAGCGGCGCGCCGCGCCGCGCGAGCGCGACGATCAGTCCGAGGCCGACCACGACCTCGGCGGCCGCCACCGCCATGACGACGAGCGCGAGCACATGGCCGTCGTTCCCGCCCACGTAGCGCGAGCCGGCGACCAGCAGCAGGTTGCCCGCGTTGAGCATGATCTCGAGCGAGAGCAGCACCACGAGCGGGTTGCGGCGCAGCATCACGCCGGCCAGGCCGATGCAGAAGATGGCCGACGACAGCGTGATCCACGAGCCGATGCCCGGCGTCACGTGCCCACCTCGCTCTCCTCCGCCTCTTCCTCACGGCGCAGGAACTCGCGCCGCAGGTCGAAGCGGTCGCCCTTGGGCTCGCGCTCGCTCGGCTCGTCGTGGCGCGGACGGGACGGCAGCAGATCGCCGGCGCCCAGCACGACGCCCGCGATGGCACCGACGAGCAGGATCAGCGAGATCGCCTCGAAGGCCAGCAGGTGGTCGGTCAGGAAGAGCCGCCCGATCGTGGCCGGCGAGCCGAATGAGTCGAGCACACTGGCTGGTGAGGTCAGCGTGTCGTTCGAGTCGCTGACGGCGATCAGCGTCTCGATGAAGATCGCCAGGCCGGCGAGACCGGCGGCGCCCGCCCCGAGACCGCCGCGTCTGAGGTCGAGGTCCGCGCGGTCGCCGAGGTAGGCGATCACGAACAGGAACATCACCATGACCGCGCCCGCGTAGACGAGCAACTGGGCGACCGCCACGAAATCGCCCTGCAGGACGAGGTAGAGCGCGGCCAGCGAGGCGAGGTGCAGGATTAGCGAGAGCGCGGCCAGAAACGGGTTGCGCTGGACGACCACGGCGAGCGCCGAGCCGATTGCAGCCGCACCCGCCACGTAGAAGACCACGATCTGCATCAGTCGGCCGGCACCTCGTCGTGGTTCTGCGAGTAGATGTGGTACATGCCGAGCACGCCGGCGCCCTCGATTTCCTGCGCGCCGCGGTCGTACAGCTCCGGATCCTGCGCGGGCGTGCGCCGCACCGGGGGCTCGAGCAGCATCTCCTTGGTATAGACGAGCGCATCGCGCGACAGCTCCGAGAGCTCGAAATCGTTGCCGAGCGTGATCGCGTCGAACGGGCACGCGATCTCGCAGTAGCCGCAGAAGATGCAGCGCGCCATGTTGATCTCGTAGATGCGCGCGTAGCGCTCGCCCGGCGAGACGCGGGCGTCGGGCTCGTTCTCGGCGGCGACGACGCGGATGCAGTCGGCGGGGCAGGCGGCGGCGCAGAGCGAGCAGCCGATGCACTTCTCGAGGCCGTTGGGGTGGCGGTGGAGGCGGTGGCGACCGCGGAAGCGCGGATAGACGGCGCGCTTGTGCTCGGGGTAGGCCTGCGTCACCGGGCGGCGGAAGAGGTGCCGCAGCGTGA
>DASRQS010000043.1:0-1537 GCA_035696365.1 Gaiellales bacterium
GGTGATTCGTGCTTCGGGTGGTGCGGCGGCGCGCTGCGCGATGATCGAGAGCAACCTCGCGGCGCGTGAGGCGGCGCATCGCAACCGCACGGATTTGCTCAACCGGGTCTGGCGCGGCCGATCAGGTCAGCGCGATCGTCCCGGTCACGACAACGTCGCGCGGGAGGCCCGATACGACTACCGTCGCGGTCGCCTCGAGCGTCTCGTCGCCATGAAGCTCGCCGACTTCAAGCTGCTCTCGCACGCTCAGCTCGATCTCGCGCTGCGCGCTCACACCAAGCTTCTTGAGGAACTTCCGCACCGACATGTTGAAAGCGTCTTCCTCCACTCTTCGCTCCTCGACTCGCTGATTTGACCGACTCCCGCAAAACAACCGAACATGCGACCTCGGCGTGCTCCGCTGGCCGAAAGGGGCGGCAGGCCCGAAGCGTCGAGCCGCGAGCCCGCGTCCTTGTGCTGCTCAGTGCTGAGCCGTCAGCGGCGGGCTCTCGGCTCTCGAGCGTGACCTCAGGCTGTTCGTCGGCCACCCCGGCGTCGCTCAGCGGCCGCGTGTGCTCGAACTCATCGCGTAGCAGACGGCTATTCACCCTCGTCAAACTTACGTCGCAGCCACCCCTCCTGGCACCGCCGAATTCCTCCTACGATCGACCGCAACGATGATGCTCCCCGCCTCGGGCGCGCGCAAGAGCGATCGACCAGTTCCGTCCTAGCGCCGCGACACCTGCCCGAACACGACGCCCCTCATGCGGCGATTCGACTCCACCGCACGAGCTTGTGACCGAAACCCTCAACCTAAACCGGGGCAGGTCCACTGCTCCGATTCTCGGACCGCACCGCCGCGCAAGCTGGCCTGGGCACCGTGTGCCATGAGCCCACGGTGTGAAGGTCGCTCCTACGTTCCCTTGACGAGCCCGACGACGTGGCCCTCAGGATCGGCGAAGTGCGCGATTGTGGGTCCGCCGGGCACATCCATCGGCTCGCTTACGGTGCTGCCACCGAGCGACTTGATCTTCTCGAGCGCCGCTGCAGGGTCGTCGACCTGGACGTAGAACATCACGTGCCCGGCGCCGCCGTCGGGCGAGGCACCGATGCCGCCGGGGATGTCGCGCTCGCCGCCCGTGTTGGCCATGTAGTACGAGCCCTCCATCACGTCCTCCAGTTGCCAGCCGAAGGCCCCGCCATAGAAGTTCTTGAGCGTCGTGGCGTCCTTGCCAAGTACCTCGAAATGTACGACCGGATTTGCCATTCCGCTCCTCTCGTTGGTGGACGTCATGAAAGTTAGCCGAGCACTGCTATTACCGCTTCACGATCCGGGTGAGCGCCCGGATGAGCCGATCCGGCAGTCCTTGCGCCTTTGCCCGTGAAGGGGGGCGTCTCGATTGTGGCTCGTCCGTGAGACGTGCTCGGCGTGCGCCGGCGTCCTCAACGCATGCCGGAGCAAAGTCACACCCGCGCCGTCTCGGCCACCCAGACGATCGGCTTCGCGTCAACGCGAGCGCCAGGAGTCGGAGCTAGCGCGGATTGCGCCCGCTCCTGG
>DASRQS010000044.1:0-44631 GCA_035696365.1 Gaiellales bacterium
CTTGGGAATGCGAGCCGTGCTCCCGCTCATGCTCGAGCGGCGGCGCGGCTCGATCATCAACCTCTGCTCCGTCTCGGGAGTTGCGGGACAGCCAGATGCACCCGCCTATCAGGCCGCCAAGGCCGGCGCGCTTCTGTTGACGAGGAACGCCTCCGGCGCGGTCTACCTGGCCTCGAGCGAAGCCTCGTACGTCAACGGCGCGAACTTCGTCATCGACGGCGGGTACCTGGCGTGACCGCGGCCCGGTACGCGGTTCGCGCACTCTGCGTCGGCCGGATGCAGGTACCAGGCCCTCAGGTGTTCTGGATGGACGCCTGGGACACATGGCTACCGCTCGCCTTCACTGTCGTGCTCAGCGAGGGCCCAGGCGTATGCGCGCTCGTCAACACGGGGCCGCCCGAAGACCTCGCTCCGTTGAACGCACACATCCGCTCGAGCCCATGGGCCAGCGAAAGACGCCCATCGCTGACCCAGCCATGCGGCGCCTCACCGAGATACGGCCCGACCAAGCGCCTTTCGGGGAGCGGGATACTGGGCTCGAACCAGTGACCCCCAGCTTGTCGAGCTAGGCGCTTCCGCTCAACCATGGCCCGTCGAGGTCGCGTGGGCCAGGATCTGGGCCAGTCGCTCGAAGAGTGTGCATCTGCATCGGCGGTTAGCCCGGTGCGTTGGCAACGACTCGCCCCACGGATCAGCTCGAGTGCCTTGGCGTAGTCCGTACCGTGCGGGCGAAGCGTGCACCTGCCCGGCCGTGAGTAGCCGGCTACGGCGCTGCCGCGGCGAGATGCCCGCGGGCTGCGTCGAGCACGTCGAAGAGGTCTGCGAGGAACTGGTGCTTGGAGTCGTGGAGCGCGTCGCTCCCCGGCCGCTCTTCCAGCTCGGCATCCACGCGGGTGACTTCGAGCAGCGCCCCAATCGTCATCGACGTAAGCAGGCGAGCCTTGACGCCGGGTGGCTCCTCATGGATGTCTGCAGCGTACGACTCGATCAGGGCGGGTCGTACGATATCCGCCCAGCGCGCCCGTTCTTGTCCGGCGAGAGCGGGGTCGCTCTGGATTACGCGCGCGCGTAGATCCCAGAGCTCGGAGCCCCAGCGATCGGGCTCGGTGCCCTCGGCGGTGACTGCTTGCAGCACGTCAAGCGTGCTGGCGGACTCGGGGCAGCCCGCCAGTTCCGCGATGATCCTCTGCGCGCTCTCGCTGTGTCCGGCGAAGAGCAGGTCCTCTTTCGAGGGGAAGTAGAGGAAGAAGGTGCTTGCGGCGATGTCGGCGGCCTCTGCGATCTGCGCGATGGTCGTGTCCTTGAAGCCCTGGACGAGGAAGAGCTCCAGGGCCTCGCGCAGGATCGTCTCGCGCGTGCGCTGCTTCTTGCGGGCGCGCCGGCCCAGCGGCTCCTTGGTCATCTCGCGATCCATGCGACCACCGTACACCTCGGCCTCTCGGGCGAGTCTCCGCTACCTCCAATTATAGAGTCTAGGCTTTACTTGATGACGATCTATGTTTGGGCTAGTGTTTCGCCATCGCTTCTCCACGAGGAGGTGGGACGTGAAGGCTGAGGCAGATGGACCTGTCCGCGTGGGATTCTCGCGCAGCGAGCTGCTCAGGCGTGCGGCTGTCACGAGCGTGGTGGTCGCGGTGCCTGCCGTCGGAACTGCGCAGGTCGGGATCGCCGGCGCCGCGACCGCCGCGACCGCCGCGACGAAGCGTGCGGCGGCCTTGACGCCCGCGCAGAACGGGGTGCTCGAGGCACTCGTCAATCGCCTGATACCGGCGGACGCGAACGGGCCGAGCGGCACCGACGCGGGCGTCGCCGCATACATCAGCCATTCGCTCGCCGGCGGGCTGGCAGGTGGGATCGCCGCGACGGCGCCGCTTTACACCGCCGGCCTGAGCGCCGTCGACGCGTGGTCTCAGGCGGCGTATGGCGGGGTCTTCTTCACGGCGCTCACGCCCGACAAGCAGGATGCCGTGATCGCGGACATGCAGACGGGCAAGGCGACGGGGTTCATCCCAGACTCGTCCACGTTCTTCGCGATCCTGCACGAGCACTCGCTTCAGGGCATGTTCGGAGATCCGGTCTACGGCGGGAACAAGAACTTCGCCGGTTGGGATCTGATCCGTTTCCCGGGCGTGAGGATGCCCGTGAAGCCGGCTGACCAGAAGTTGGGGGTCGCGGTCAAGCCGGCGCACCGGTCGGCTTACAGCTTCCCAGGCTTCGCCGCCCAGAAGAAGGAGGCGCAGGCATGAGCACCAAACTGAAGCAGTCCGATGTCGTGATCGTCGGCCTTGGTGCGGCCGGCGGCTACGCCTCGCTCGCGCTCGCTAGAGCCGGCGTCGATGTGATCGGTCTCGAGGCCGGCCCGCGTTGGCAGCCCTCGGACTTCCCAATGGACGAGATCCGCAACGACATTCGCGGCTATATGACCCAGCCCAAAGCTGCGAAGGAAGTCCCGACCTGGCGGCTCAACCAGTCCTTGACCGCCACTCAGGGCGGCGGGATCAGCGTCATCATGATGAACGGGGTCGGGGGCTCCTCGATCCACTACGGGATGGAGCAATGGCGCTACACGCCGTGGAACTTCAGCCTGCGCACGGACTCCCTCAAGCGCTACGGCCCCAACGCGATTCCCGCGGACTCGACGACAAGCGACTGGCCGATCAAGCTGGCGGATCTTGAGCCGTACTACGACGAGGTCGAGTACGACATGGGCGCTTCGGGCAAGGCCGGCAACATCCAGGGCAAGAAGATGCCCGGCGGCAACCCGTTCGAGGGTCCGCGGCGCCGGAAGTACCCGTTGCCACCCCTGCGCCGGAGCGGTTGGAACGACGTGACCGCGGCCGCCGCGAAGCGGCTCGGGTGGCATCCGTTCCCGGGCCCGGCCGCGATCCGCTCTCAGGCGTACCGGGGACTTCCCGGATGTGAGTACTGCGGGTTCTGCACGTCCAACGGCTGCATGGTCGAGGCAAAGGGCTCGACCAACTTCAACGCAATCGCGGAAGCGGAGAAGACCAAGCACCTCAAGGTCGTCACGCACGCGCGGGTAACTAAGATCGAGACAGACAACCAGGGTCGCGCCACAGGCGTGACCTACGTCAAGGGCGGCAAAACCTACTTCCAGCCGGCGCACATGGTCGTCCTGTCGACCTACGTCTATGAGAACGCGCGGCTGCTGCTGCTCTCCACGTCCACAGCGTTTCCGAAGGGCCTCTCCAATAACAGCGGGCAGGTCGGGCAGCACTACATGAGTCACGTCTATTCGGGCGTGAACGGGTTCTTCCCCGGTAAGCAGCTCAATCGCTTCAGCGGCCCGGGCGCGCAGCGCACCAGCGTGGATGACTGGAACGGCGACAACTTCGACCACACCGGACTCGGTTTCATCGCCGGCGGCGTGATCGACTCGCGCATGGAGAACAAGGCCATCGGAGGAGCGCGATCGACGCCGCCGTCGGTGGCATCGTGGGGCTCGGCCTGGAAGGACTGGCTGCACAAGAACGGGAACTCCGTCGGAGATGCTTTCGGCCAGATCGAGTGTCTCTCGTACGAGTCGAACTACGTCGACCTCGATCCGACGGTCAAGGATCCGTACGGCATTCCCGTGGCACGGGTGACGTTCGATCTCGGCGCGCAGGAGAAGTCGCGCGCCGCCTTCGTGACGGCGAAGTGCGAGCAACTGCTGAAAGAGGCCGGCGCCTCCGAAACCTGGGTGTCGTTCCCGACCCAGCCGATCGGCGTCAACAGTCACGCATACGGCACGACCCGCATGGGGACCGATCCCGCAACGTCGGTCGTGAACAAGTGGCTGATCTCGCACGAAGTGCCGAACCTCGCCATCCTGGGCGGATCGACATTCCCGACGAACACGGGCTACAACCCCACCAACACGATCGAAGCGCTGTCGTGGAGGACGGGGGATCACATCGCCAAGCACTGGAAGACGATCACGAGCTGACGACCCCTGCCACGCTCCCCGGTCAGGTTGACGGTGCCCGACCGAGGAGCATGGCACGCCTTCACACTCGATCGGGATCCCCGAGATTTGCTGGATGCTCGCACGCCGGCTGCATGACGCCTCGAAGCGATTGGTCACGGTCGGGCCTCCATTCCTGGGAGGCGCCGCTCTCGCCGCAGGCATCTTCGCGGTGCCGCGGTATGCAACCGAATCGGCACCGGAACGGGTCACGGTCGTGGTCGGCCCGGGCCCCGTCAAGCGCGCCTTCCCGGCCGCCGCACGGAGATTGGAACTGCGGATCGAACCGAACCGCGCTGGCGCCTGGAATGCCCTCAACCTGAAACTCACGAAGAGCGGTGTGCCGCTTCACCGAGCACGCATCACGATCTCCATGACGATGCGGAACATGCAAATGGGGACTCAGACATTCCCATTGCGCGAAACGCGCGGCGGGACGTACTCCTATGAAGGGCCGGCGCTCGTCATGGCCGGTCTCTGGGACATCGTGCTCGCGGTGGCACCGCCCGGCGGCAAGCCATTCCGGGTCGTCATCCGCGATCGCCTGTCAACCTAGGCAGATGGCGTCTTTATGTCGCCACGATCTACACGTTCGAGGAGATGCACATGCAACGAACACGCATCACGATTGCGCTGCTGGGAGCCGCCCTGGTCGTCGTTGCGCCAGCGACTGCGGCAACCGCCCACTCCGTTGCCAAGACCACCACGATCACGGTCAAGATGACCGAGTTCAAGTTCACGCTCTCCAAGGCATCGGCGCCGAAGGGGACGGTCGTCTTCAAGGTTGCGAACAAGGGCCACGTCGCCCACGACTTCAAGATCAACGGCAAGAAGACGCCCATGGTCGCTCCTGGGAAGAGCGCGACGCTGACGGGCAAGTTCACGAAGGCGGGCAAGTTCGTATACCTCTGCACCGTTCCCGGTCACGCTGCGTCCGGAATGAAGGGAACGCTCACCGTCAAGTGACGCCGATCAAGTGATTTCAAAGGCGTACCCGCGGGCCGCCGGCACGCGAGCTGGCACTGACCTGACAGTTGCGGTGATCCACATCCGTTACCTCGACAGCGGACGAGCGGGCGAAAGAGCTCGCGGGTACAGAGGCCTATGCGCGCTCTGACCGCCACCTTCCGCCTGCCTGAGGGGGGTCGAGGGCATTCCCACTGCCGCTCGACCGCTCTCGAGCGGTAGCGAGCAGATGATCGATCGCAGATGGTTAGAACTGAGGGTTCCGGGCAGGTGGCCGCCGCAGAGGATCGAGACGCTGGACGCCGCTACTGGTCAGCGCCATCGGCGCCTGGGCACGCTGGCGCTCATGTGTGGCCTATCGACTGCGAGGCGCCGGAGGCTAACCCCTCGAGCGCGCGCCTCCGCACCGAGCTAGGCGGCTTGCCGTTCGTCCGACGAAGCCGAAGGGAGCGCCGCGGGCGGCGTTTGCGGTTCGCCGGTGCTCGCGGGCGTGGCAGTGTCCTCGATGTCGCGCATACCGGGCAGGAAGAGGGCGGAGAGCGTGACACCACCCCCCAGGATCCCGGCCCAGATCAGCGTCGCCCGAGCGCCGATGACACTTGAGACCGGGCCGGTGAGTGCGAACGACAACGGCAGCAGGCCGATCGAGATCAGCCAGTCGAAGCTGGAGACCCGGCCCAGCAGGTTCGGCGGGACGTGCCGCTGCTTGGCCGTCGCCCAGATGATCGTCCCCGCCGTCTCGAGCACGTTGAATATGAAGCACGCAACCATGAGTTGCCAGCCTGCCTGCGCCAGCCCGTAGCCGGCAATAGACAGAGTCGCCGCGGTCCAGACGAGGTACATGCACGTGATGTTGCGACGTGGAAGCCCGCGAGCGCCGCAGATGATGGCACTCAGGATTGCGCCCAGGCCACCGGCCGCGAACACCAGGCCCAGGTCGGACGCGCTTCCGCCAAGTTCGTTCTTAAGCACGTAAGGCAACAGGACCTCGGTCGGACCCATGAATGCCAGGTACGCGAATGCCGCCGAGACGAGCGTTCCCCACAGCCAGGCATGGGTGCGGACGAACGCGAACCCGTCCCGTATCTCCTGCACGATGGAGGTCCCGGAGGGCGCCGTGTCGTGCCGCCGGCATTGCATCGAGCTCACCGCCGCCGCAGAGAGGGCGAACGTCGTTGCGTCCAGCGCGAACGCGGAACCAGCGCCGAAGGCTGCCACCAGCCAGCCGCCGATCGCGGGCCCGAGCAGGCGGAAGGCGATCGGTCGCGCCAGTTGGTCGAGGGCATTCGCCTGGGCGAGCTGAGTCTCCGGAAGCAGGTCAGGCACGATCGCGTCGAAGGCCGGGTTGAAGAATGCGGTCGCCGCGCCGTACACGGCGCACACCGCGACGACGTGCCACAGCGCCAGCGTGCCCGTCAATGTCAGCACCGCGAGCAGGACGACTGCGCCGGCTCGCACGAGGTCGGATGTCATCATCAGGCGCCGCCGGTCGATGCGATCGCTCGCGGCGCCGCCGACGAGCAGGAGCACAATCGTCGGGACGCTCATCGCAATGCCCACGAATGCCAGCGCGGTAGGGGCGTTGGACAGGATGTACACCTGCCACGTCATCGCGACGAGGAAGGCGCCGTCCCCGACCAGCGACAGGGTCATTCCCGACCAGAGGCGGCGAAAGTCGCGGTGCCTCAGCGGGTCGAGCAAATGTCCATGCGCCACGCCGCCGGGCCGGTCGAGCGCCTCGTAGCTATGCTGCATCGAGTTCTTCGTCGCGCCGCGCGACTCGATCGGCGTCCGCAAGCCACTCGCGCGTGTCGGCGAGGTCCATCGGGCGAGCGATGAAGAAGCCCTGGCCGAGGTCACAGCCGAGGTCGCGCAGCGCCTGGTACTGGCCCGAGAGCTCGATGCCCTCTGCCACGACCTCGAGTTTCAGGCTTTCTCCGAGTGCGACGATCGCCGCTGCGAGGCCTTCCGCCTGCGGGCTGGCGTTCGAGCCGAGGAACGACCGGTCCATCTTCAGGATGTCGACCGGGAACCGGCTGAGGTAGCTCAGCGACGAATATCCCGTGCCGAAATCGTCCATGGCGATGCGGACGCCGATTTCCTTGAGCTGCTGAAGGCGGCGGCTCGCGAGCTCGTAATCCGCCATCAGCACGGATTCGGTGATCTCGAGCACCAGCATCTGCGGGTCGATCCCGGAGTCGTTCAGTGCCGCCTCGACGTCCGCGACGACGTCGGGATGCTGGAGTTGCTTGACGGACAGGTTGACCGCGATCGTGAACTCTGGCCCGGCCTCGCCGGTGGCACGCAACCGCGCCGCGTGCTGGCAGGACTCCTGGAGCACCCACCGGCCCAGCTCGACGATCAGTCCCATCTCCTCGGCCAGCGGGATGAACTGACCGGGCTGCACGAGGCCGCGCGTGGGGTGATGCCAGCGGACGAGCGCTTCCATGCCGGCCACGCTGCCGTCCAACAGTCGCACGACCGGCTGGAAGTGAAGTTCGAACTGCCGTTCTTCGATCGCGCGCTGAAGCTCTGCGCGCAATTCGAGCCGTTCGAGGACGCGTTCGTGCATCGCTGCCTCGAAGAGCCGGTATCCGCCGATGCCGTCACGCTTGCAGATGTACATCGCGGCGTCCGCGTTGCGGATCAGCTCGTCGGCGTCCGCGGGGGTTACCGCCTCCCCGGTCCCGCTGAGCGCTACGCCGATGCTCGGACGAACTAGCAGGTCCTTGCCGATACCCGAGATCGGCATCTCGAACCCGCGCACGAGGCGCTCGGCGAACTCGGTCACCACCGCAGGGTCACCGACCTCCTCGAGCAAGATGGCGAACTCGTCCCCGCCGAAGCGCGCGGCCGTATCGGTTTCCCGAACGGCTTCGAGCAGACGGACGGCGACCTGCTGCAGCACTTCGTCGCCGGCGGCGTGACCGAGGCTGTCATTGATCGTCTTGAAGTCGTCGAGGTCGAGGAAGATGACGGCGATGCCCGTGCCCTTGCGGGTTGCGCGTGCCAATGCGTGCTCGACCCGGTCGGAGAACAGCGCGCGGTTGGGCAGGCCCGTCACTGCGTCGTGGAACGCTTGGTGCGCGAGCTGCTCCTCGAACGCCGCGCGCTCGCTGGCATCACGACCGTTGAGCACGATGCCGCGGACATGCTCGTCGTCGCAGAGGTCGGTCGCGACGACCTCGAACTTGAGCGCGCGACCGTCGGAGTGAATAAGCGTGCAGTCGAATGCCTTCGAGCGCGAGCTTCCGTGGCTGGGCGTCTGCAGCAGCTTCCGCAGCCGGCGGCGGTCGGCGTCCAGGAGGAGCTTTTCGAACCGTGTTCCGGAAACGTCGTCGGCGGCGATCCCGAGAATCCGATGGATCGAGGGACTCTGGTACAGCACGACCCCGTCGCGGTCCACCACCGTGATGAGGTCGCTCGCGTTGCGGACGAGAGACGCGAAGCGAGCCTCGTTCTCCCGCCTGTGCGCCTGCTCGCTGAGCGCCGCGCTCTCCAGCGCCATCGAGACGCTCGCGCACAGCGCGTCGAGCGCTTCCACGAGAATCGGCGAGAACGGCGAGGGCGCGGCAGCGATCAGCAGGCCTCGCTGATCCTCGCGGGCGGCAAGAGGGAAGACATTTGCGCGTACGTAGCCGGGCGGGAGGCGCAGCTCGGCGTGAGCGGTCTCCGGAAGCGCGACTCTCTCCGTCGGGTTCTCCGCCGCCCGTTCGAGCAGTGCGATCGTCGAGGTCGGGAGCACTTCGTCGGCGGCGGGCGCCGTCAGCAGGACGAGTCCCGCCGGGTGCTGGACGCAGAGGCGAACCTCGCCGACGCCCTCGACGAGGAGTTGCGCCGTGTCCAGGGCGGCTATGCCGATCTCCGTCGGCGTGGTCGCGTTGACGAGCGCAAGGTTGGCGAGCCGAAGCGCGCGCTCACGCTTGACAGTCCGCTCGTTCTGCTTCACGAGACCGGCCACTCTCGCAATCACGAGCAGGAATACGACGATCGACGCGGCGACGATGACGAGTAGGTCGAAGTCGCCGCGGTGCGCCTCGCGCACCAGTTCGATGCCCGGCGCTACGAGCGAGGCGACCGTCAGCAGTCCAAGCCGCTGCCAGGACAGGCGGCGCTGGCGGTCGGGCGTCGCCTCGACGAATTCGCGCATGGACGGGTGCAAGGCGGCCGCGCCCCACAGGGCGTAATAGACGAGCCACCCGATGTCGTAGATCAACTGGTGGTTGTACGTGCCGTCGAGCAGCGCGTAGCCGTACGCCGCGTCGGTGGTAAGCAGGGCTCCGATGCTCGCTGCGAGCAGGAAGAAGGAGCCGCGGCGGCGGCCGCCGTCGAAGGCGAGACGGAGAGCGGCGGCAAGCAGGAGGACATCTCCGAGCGGATACGCGATGGAGACGCTCTTAGCGAGCGGCGAAAGCGTCGCATCGTGGACGTACGGCGCCATCAGGAAGACCCACGAGAGAAGAGCAATGCCGACGGTGATGATCAGTGCGTCGATGACACCGGCGCGATCGCCCTGCGGGTTGCGGCGGCGCACCGCCAGGAGGACGCCTGTCATCAGCGCCGGATAAACCAGGAGGTAGAGGACGTCCCCGGCAGATGGGAACGGCACGTCGTGTCCGATCACCTGCGGGTAGCTGTACGTGTAGACGTCGCCGAGGAAGAACAGCGCCTGGCCGATCGCGAACCAGCGCCACACCCATAGTGCCGCGGGGCGGTGAATGCGGATGCCGATCAGGATCGCGACGAACGACGAGCCGGAGATGATGTTGAAGAGCGGGCCGCTGCCCCGGAGCCCCGGTACGAAGAGGTACAGGCCAGAGGCGAAGGCGGCCAGCCCGAGGTACGCGATCCACGCCCGGGAGGCGAACGTTCCCGCGGGGCGCCTCATGCCGCACGCTCCAGATCCGCATTGACGTCGATCGCCCGCTGCTGGAGCGCGTAGCGATCGGCGAGATCGCCGAGCGTCCGGATCAGGCTCGTGATCTGCTCATCGGTGTTCGCGGCGGTAACCTGGACCCGGAATCCGACTTCGTCCTTCGGCACCAGCGGGTAGGCAGCCAGGGTCACGTAGATGCCCTGCTCGAACAGGAAGCGACCGACCGCATCGATCTGCTGGTGGTCCGCCAGTGGCACCTCGATGATGGGGAGCCCGGAGCGGTTCGGAGTGGCGGCGCCGAGTTCATCCAGAGCATTGAGGACGCGCGCGGTCATCGTGTGAAGGTTGGCCCGCAGGCGGTCGCCCTTCTGGTCGTTGACATCGAAGCCGGCAAGTGTCGAAGCCAGCGACGCGACCGGCGAAGGCCCCGAGTAGAGGTATGGCGCAGCGGCAACCTTGAGCAGGTTCTTGATCGCAGTCGGGCAGGCGACGAAGGCGAGCAGCGAGGAATAGGACTTCGAGAAGCCGCCCACCAGCACCAGCTCGTCGTAGGACTCGCCCAGATGCCGCACGATCGAGTTGCCTCGCATGCCGTACGGGCTCGTCTCGTCTGGCCGTCGCTCGCCGATCACGCCGAAGCCGTGCGCATCGTCGACGTACAGGAGTGCTCCATGAGAGCGGGCTACTCGGGCAAAGGCGGCGAGGTCGGGCGCATTGCCGGTCATGCTGTTCACGCCGTCCATGCAGATGAGCGTCGGCTCGCTGTGGACTTTCGAAATCAATTGCTCGAGGTGTGCGGGGTCCTCGAAGCGAAAGCGTTCCACCGTGGCCCCGTGGCTGCGCGCAACCTGACAGCCGTCGTACAGCGTCTTGTGGGCGCGCGCGTCGAGGAAGATCGTCCCGCTGCCGGCCAGCACCGGCACGACCGACGCGTGAATGTGCGTGATCGTGGGAAGCAGCAGCGAGTCCTCGCAACCGAGCAGGGCCGTGAGCCGTTCCTCGATCTGCTCGTAGAGCACGGGGCTCCCGAGCATCCGGGACCAGCTCGGATGGGTGCCCCAGGCTTCGAGGGCCGGCGGGATCGCAGCGATGATGTCCGGCTCGAGGTCGAAGCCCAGGTAGTTGCACGACGCGAAATCGGCAAGCCAATGATTTCCCACGCGGATCATGCGACCGTCAATCTCGGCGACGACGGCGTCCATCATCGGATTCGACGCGCGCAGGTCGGCGAGGCTTTGACAGCTCTCGAGCCAGCGCTCCAACCACGTGTGCCGTTGGCCGTTCACGCTCCGTGTGATCGGCACGGTTGCCAGTTCGCTTTAGCACGAGTCCCATTGGCCCCAGATAGGGGCATTCTCGCGCGCGGAAGGGGCAGGAGGGCGACCCCCGATCGGGGCAGCACCGGCACGTCCGGAGAGGGAGAGGCGGCCGAGGCCTGGCGCACGCGCGGCCGTAAACAACGCCTGATGTGCCTTTGTCTTTCTTCGGATCCGCGTCGGGTTCGCGTTCGAAGAAGTCGCGCTCGGCGCTGGTGGCTTCGTCGTAAGAGGCGTCGCTAGGAGGCCACGGCGCTCGAGCGGGCCTGGAAGACGCGCTGGCCGAGCGCCCGTTGAAGCCGGGAGAGAGAGAGAGAGAGGAGTGTGAGCTCGCAGCAGGTTAGGAGCTTCTTCATGGGTCGAATCTACCTCCGCCGGTAGCGCCCGGCCCAGCGATTCGGCGCCTGCTGCTCGCGTGTTGGCGGTCACGTCCATGGCCACGCCGATCCGAAATCGCGGTCCGAGCCGTGTGCACGATCCCGCGCCGTACGTGCGGAACCGGCTTAGGACACCGTTCCGGCTTTAGACAGGAATCGCGCCAGCGCGGATGCCTTGAGAATGTAGGCCCGCTGGACTAGACCCAGCGGCGTTGAATGTACGCCCGCGTCCAAAAGGACTGCAGCGATCGATCTTGACCCCCAGCCAGATCACGCCAAAAGCACGTGCATAACCCAGTCGACGCCGAAGTTCCGTCCATGAGCATCCGCCAACGTCCACTGGAGCCACGCATCTCTGGCCCAGAAATGGCCTGCGGACGGTTCGCATGACCCCCAACTCGACGTGGGGCCTCCAGACAACGGCCTAACCATGCGCTTTCCGGGATGGGCGATACTGGGCTCGAACCAGTTACCCCCAGCTTGTCGAGCTTGGGGCGCACCGCTCAACGTGCGTCCCCAGGGACTTCTGGGCACGATTTGGGCCACGCGTACGGAGATCGTGCAGAGCCGGTTCGCACGAGGCCGTGCGAGGTTGGAGCAAGCGACCAGAATGCCGACCTTGTCCCGGTCAGCTCTGGTGAGTCCAATCAGCAGCGCGGAGGCACCCGGCCGTCGGCCGGGCACCTCACGAAGCTCTAAGCAAGCTCTCAGCTTCGGGCGCGGTTTACTCAGGTTGCAATGCTCCGCTGGGGTATGTCGCCTCGCCGGGCTTGGCCGTGACGTATCTGCGCGCCCGCAGAGGCTTGTCTCGTGGATCCTTAGGGGTCATGCAAGGTGGAGGTCTATGGTGGACGGGCGGTGATGGAGGCGACTGAGGTTCGGGGCGGGCGCGTGCTGGTCGTGGACGATGATCCGGACGTGCGCGAGGCCGTTGAGACTGCGCTCGAGCTGGAGGGTCATCGTGTCGAGATCGCGGCTGACGGGCTTGCGGCGCTGAAGAGGCTGGGGCAGGTGGAGTTCGACGCGGTCGTACTGGACGTGCTGATGCCGAAGTTGGACGGCTTCGAGGTCTGTCGGCGACTTCGTGCTGCTGGCAACAGGACGCCGATCCTGATCCTGACGGCGCGCGACTCCGAGGAGGACACGATCCGCGGCCTGGACCTCGGCGCGGACGACTATCTCGTCAAACCGTTCCCACTCGGCGAGCTGCTCGCCCGCGTGCGCGCGCTCCTGCGGCGGACGCGGCCGGCCGGCGAGGGCGCGCCACTCTGGTTTGCCGGGCTCTCGCTCGACCTGCAGCTGCGAGAGGCTTCCCGCGGTGGGCGCGTGTTCGAGTTGACGCGCACGGAGTACGCGCTGCTCGAGCTGTTCCTGCGCAACCCGCGTCAGGTGCTGACGCGGGAGCTGATCATGGAGCGGATCTGGAACTACGACTTCGGTCCGACGTCGAATCCGCTCGAGGTGTACATCAGCTACCTGCGGCGCAAGACGGAGGCCGGCGGGGAGTCGCGTCTGATCCACACGGTTCGCGGCGTCGGCTACGCGCTGCGGGAACCGTGAGCCTGCGCACGCGCTTGACGCTCGCCGGGGGCGGCGCCGTGTTCGTCGCACTCGCGATCGCCTCGTCGGTGATCTATGTCGAGGTGCGCTCGAAGCTGCACGACCAGATCGACTTCTCGCTGATCCAGTCGGCCGAGAACGTGGCCGTGAAGTGGCACTCGAACTCCGCGCTCGCTTTCGACAAGGGCCCGAACGGATTCTTCCAGGTCGTCCCGAGCCTCGGCGCCGTGCCAAATGCAGGTCTGACGGCGACCGGAGCACCGCTGAGGACGACCGATGCGACGACGACAGCGCCGAGCTCGACGACCGCCGGCAAGCCCACCGAGGAACACATCCTCGGCGAGGACAAAGCGGTGGCGGCCGGGGTGGCGCGCCCGTACTTCAGGAACGTTCGCGTCGCCGGCGCGGAGATGCGGCTGTACACCATGCGACTGCCCTCTACGAACGCCGGGCTGGTGCGGACTTTGCGCCCGCTGACCGAGGCGAACGCGACGATCGCACGCGTGCGCTGGCTGCTGCTCGCCCTGACGCTCGGCGGGGCGCTCGCGGCGGGCCTGCTGGGACGACTGGCCGCAAATGCGGTGTTGCGCCCCGTGCGTGCGCTCGCCGGGGCAGTGCGCGAGGTCAGCGCGACACGTGATCTCAACCAGCGGATCGCAGTGAGCGGCCGCGACGAGCTGGCAAGCCTGGCAGCCAACTTCAACACGATGCTGGCCGCCCTCGACGAGTCGCAACAAGCTCAGCAGCAGCTGATCGCGGACACCTCGCACGAGCTGAGGACGCCGCTGACCGCGCACCGCGCGAACATCGAGCTACTTGCGCGGCCGGACCTGCCCGTCGAACGGCGCCGGCGCGTGCTCGACGCAGCTGTGCGAGGTATCGAGGAGCTCTCGGCGCTCGTCGGCGATCTCATCGAGGCCGCCCGCGACGGGAGATCTCTCGATGCACGCGTGCCGCTCGCGCTCGACGAGCTCCTGGCGAAAGCGGTCAAGCGGGCGCAGCACAGAGCGCCGGGGCTGCACGTCGAAAGCCGGCTGGAACCCCACCGGATTGTGGGGGCCCGCTCGCGGCTGGAACGCGCCGTCGACAACGTTCTCGACAACGCGATCAAGTGGAGCCCACCCGGCGGCACCATCGACGTCCGGCTCGTCGACGGGATACTGACAGTGCGCGACCACGGGCCCGGCATCGACGAGTCCGACCTGCCGCACATCTTCGACCGCTTCTACCGGGCCGCCGCGGCTCGCGCCCTGCCCGGCTCGGGTCTCGGGCTCGCGATCGTCAAGCAGACCGTCGACGACCACGGCGGAAGTGTCACCGTCGCGAACGCGGACGGCGGAGGGGCGCTGCTCGCGCTTCGCTTCGACGCCGACGCGCGCTAGACGCTCAGCAACCTCTCAGTAACCTCTCATACAGGGCGGCGATCCGCTCAGGTTCCGATGGTGAGCTTTCGTTGCTCACGACTAGAAGGAGCCGAACACGATGCGGTGCCGCCCACTGACCCTCGCCTCGGCCGTCGCGGTTGCCGCGTGTTCGCTGCTCGCGGCCGGCTGTGGCGGCGGTGGCTCCCCCAACGCCGGCGTGGCCAGCGTCGGCACGACCACCGCAGCCGCGCCGGCGGCCGCGGCGGCCACCGGCGGCTCGTCCTCCGGCGGGGGACTCGTCGAGTACGCGACCTGCATGCGCTCGCACGGCGTCTCGAGCTTCCCCGACCCGGCCTCCTTCGGGTCATCTGGGGCCACCAAGGCCGCCAAGCATCGGATCGCTCAGGACTCCGCGAGTAAGGCCCCCTCGGCAACGTTGCGGGCCGCGCTACGGACGTGTGCGCGGTACGCCCCACCGTCGACATCGCCCCCGCACGTCAGCCCGCAGGAGATCCAGAAGCTGCTCGCCGTATCCCGCTGCATGCGCGCCCACGGGATACCGAACTTTCCCGACCCCAATCCCATCACCGGCGAGCTCACCGCTCCCGCCGGCATCTCCAGGAACTCCCCGCGGGTCCTCGCAGCCCTGCGAGCGTGCAGCTCAATCGGTCACGCTGCCGGTCTCGCGCCTCCGAACACGGGGCCATGAAAACAAGCCTTGCGCCGGTGTCGCCGTCGATGCTGCGCGCAGCCACCGGCGGAGCTCCTCGCCTCGGCTTCGACGCCGACATCCGATAGACGCTCTCTCAGCAACGTCTAAGCAAGCTCTCAGCATTAACGCCCACACGTTCAGGTTGTGGTGGTGAGCTTTCCTTGCTCGCGACTGAAGGGAACCGAACACCATGCGATGCCGCCCTCCACTCATGCTCGCCTCGGTCGCCGCGGTTGCCGCGTGCTCGCTGCTCGCGACCGGCTGTGGCGGCGGGGGCTCGCCGGGGGTTGCCAACGTCGCCTCCTCCACGAGCGTCGCCGCTACGACGACACCGAACGGCGCGACGACGACGCAGACCGGAACGATCGCCTCGGCGTTTGCCTTTGCCCGCTGCATGCGCTCTTACGGCATACCTGGCTGGCCCGACCCCAACAGCCAAGGCTTCTTCGACAAGTCCAAGCTGCGGCCACTCGGGCTCAGCGTGTCTCGGGTCCGGGCGCTCGAGGAGGGTCCGTGCAATATCCCGCTGCCCAGCCCACAGGCGTACACGATCACTCCTGCCGATCGGGCCGCCTACCTCAAGGCGGCTGCATGCATGCGCTCGCACGGTTTCCCCGACTTCCCGGACCCGACATTCCCGGACAACAACGTCACGCTCAACATTCCGTCGAGCATCAACAGAAACTCTCCGAGGTTCAAGAGCGCGGCGACGACTTGCACCGAGCTGATTCGGCCGGGTCTGCCCTACACCAGGCCCGGCGGCTCGTGAGCGGACTCTGTCACTCTCGTGGTCGCCGGTTGCGAGTTGCGGTTGCCGTGATCGCCGGCCTTGCGGGTCCGTCACTGCTCGTGTCCGCATGCGGCGGCTCGGCGGCCAGTCAGGTTGCGCAGTTGGGCTCCACCGCCGGCGGGACACGGAAGGGCAGCAGCCGCCCGAAGGCGACGAGCAAGTACGCCTCGTCACTCGCGTACTCCCGCTGCATGCGCTCGCACGGGGTTTCCAGCTTCCCTGATCCGAAACAGGTTGGTGGCGGAATCCAGATCTCCGGTTCCAGGTCGGGGATCAACCCACAGTCGCCCCTGTTCAGGTCCGCTCAACAGTCCTGCAGGCACCTGCTGCCGGGTGACGACCGGCCGACCCACTCCAGCCAGCAGCAGGCGCTCGCACGAATGCTCCACATCTCGCAGTGCATGCGGGCCCATGGCATCGCGGGGTTCCCCGATCCGACGCTTTCTTCCCCGTCCAAACGGGCCGGCTACAGCGAGATCCGCAGCAATGGCGTCGCGTGGCTGGCGATCCCCGACTCGATCGACGTGCGATCGCCCGCGTTCAAGCAGGCGGCGGCCGCCTGCAAGTTGTGAGTGCCCACCCGCAACCGAGCCCGTTGCTGCCACGTCCGTGCGGCGGCGGCACGCCAGTGCCGAGGGAGTGAGTGTTTCAATGAAAAGGCATCGCGCAAACATCATCGTCACGGCCGGCCTGTCCCTGCTGGCGACGGCATGCGGTAGCTCGTCGGGAAGTCACGTAGCGGAGCTCGGGTCGACCGCAACGCAGAGCAGCGCCTTGTCCACGCCCTCGGCAACATCGGCGCATCAGAACGACGCGGTGGCCTTCGCGCGCTGCATGCGCTCCAAGGGTGTGCCGGATTGGCCCGACCCCAACAGCAGCGGAGGGTTCGACAAGTCCAAGCTCACGACGCAGAGGCTCGGGGCCAGCAACTCCCGTGTCCAGGCGGCCCAGAGTGCCTGCAACCACCTGCTACCGAACGGTGGCAGCGGACCGAACGCCGCCCAGGTGCAGCAGATGAGAGCACATGGGCTGCGTTTCTCCCACTGCGTGCGCAGCCACGGCGTCCCGAACTTCCCCGACCCCGGCAGCGACGGCCGCATCCCCGACCCCGCCTCGGTGGGAATCAATCAAGGCTCGCCAAAGTTCGAGGCTGCAAACCAAGCCTGCGGCAAGTACCGGCCCCCCTACATGCCCTCGAATTCCGCCTACAACGCCTACGCCGGGACACATGGGTGATGAGCGTGGCGAGGCCAGATAGCGCCACGCGTGCGATCCGGCCGTCGCGGCGCACGCTGCTCGTCCTCGCTGGGCTCGTGGTCGTGGTGGTCGTGGTCGTCGTGGCCGGCGACTTCGGCGGTGGCGGGAAGCCGGTGACGGGAGGGGTGGATAACGCGTTCCCGACGGGAGTCGCCTCCGTCAGACGGCAGCTGCTGTCGTCGCAGACCCTGGTGAGCGCGACACTTGGCTACGCGGGCGCGTCCACGATCGTCGTCCCGGCGGGGACGGCGCCGTCAGATGTCCTGCAGATGCGGCACGCCGTCGCGAATGACGAGGGCACCCTGCAGGCCGGCAGGACAACGCTCTCTGCGGACACCCGAGCGTTGACGGTCGTGCGTGCGAGCCTCGCGGCCGCGCGCGCCAAGCGGTCAGTCGAGTGCGCTGGCGTCGACTCGGCGCAGGGGGCATCGAGCAGCCCCACGAACGTGTCCGGTGCGTGTGCGAGTGACGCGCAGTCGGTCGCGACCCAGGAGCAGGGCCTGAGTGGCACTGTGGCGAAGGTCGCGGGCGACCGGGTGCAGGTGTCGGCGGCCGAGCGTGTTCTGGCTGGCGACAGTGCTGCTCTCGCCGTGGCGCAGTCGTCATCGGCGCTCTCTGGTCAGAGCTCGACGTTCACGTCATTGCCCGCCGTCGGGCAGATCGTCCGGCGCGGTCAGAGCCTGTACGCGATTAGCGGCACGCCGGTCGCCCTGTTCTACGGCTCGGTCGCGCCCTGGCGGGCGTTCGTCTCGGGGATGTCTGAGGGTCGCGATGTGGCCGAGTTGCACGCGAACCTGGATGTGCTCGGCTACGGCAAGGCGTTGACGGGCGCCAGGTTCACGGCGGCGACGGCGGCTGCGATCGAAGCCTTCCAGTCGGCACGCGGCGTGAGGCCGACCGGCGAGTTGCTGCTCGGGTCGGTCGTGTTCGAGCCCGGCCCGGCGCGCGTGACGGGCGTGACGCCGACGCTCGGCGCGACGGTGCAGCCTGGTCCGGTGCTCGCGATCACCTCGACCGTGCGGCAGGTCGCGATCGAGCTCGACGCGGCGCGGCAGACGGAGGTCAAGGTCGGCGACCCAGTCACGATCACCCTGCCCGACAACCGGACGACGCCCGGGAAGGTCACCTATGTGGGCAGCGTGGCGACGGTCCCGTCGAGTGACCAGGGCGGTGGCGGCGGCGGGTCGAGCACGCCGACGATCGAGGTCGACGTCACTCCCTCCGATCCTGCCGCGACCGGGCGGCTCGATCAGGCTCCCGTCAACGTCTCGATCACGACCGCCAGCGTCAAGGATGCGCTCTCGGTGCCCGTCGCCGCGCTGCTCGCGCTCGGAAGCGGTGGCTATGCGGTCGAGGCGATCGGGAGCAGTGGCGCGCATCGCCTGGTGGCCGTCGATCTCGGGATCTTCGACGACGCCGATGGCCTCGTCCAGGTCAGCGGAGCCGGTGTGGCTGCAGGGCAACGCGTCGTGGTGCCGGGCCAATGAGCGCCGAAGCCGTCGCGCCCGCGGGCCCTGCACCTTTCGGCCCCGAGGCGGTGCTCGAGCTCGCGGAGGTGACGAAGTCGTATGCGGCCGAGCCGCCGGTGACGGCGCTGGCCGGGGTGAGCTTCACCGTCCATCGCGGCGAGCTCGTGGCGATCGTCGGCCCGTCGGGTTCGGGGAAATCGACGCTGCTCCATCTGATGGGCACGCTCGATCGCCCGAGCTCGGGCACCGTGCGTCTGACCGGCCTCGACGTCGCGCGCATGACCGATCGCGAGCTCTCGGCGCTGCGTGCCACGCGCATCGGGTTCGTCTTCCAGCAGTTCTTCCTGGCCGAGCACGCGACGGTGCTGGAGAACGTCGCCGACGGGCTGCTCTACAGCGGAGCGAGTGCTCCGGCTCGGCGCGCCCAGGCCCTCGAGGCGCTGGCCAGAGTCGCTCTCAGCCATCGAGCCGGGTTCCGGCCGGCGCAGCTCTCGGGTGGGGAGCGTCAGCGCGTCGCGGTCGCGCGCGCGCTCATCGGCGAGCCCGCGATCGTGCTCGCCGACGAGCCGACCGGCAACCTCGACAGCGCCGCGGGCAGCGCGATCGTCGCCCTGCTCGAAGCGCTGCATGCCGGCGGAGCGACGATCGTCGTGATCACCCACGACCGCGACCTGGCCGCGCGACTGCCGCGCCAGGTCGAGATGCTCGACGGCCGCATCGTCACCGATACGGGCGAGCCACCCGCCCCCGGATTGTCATCCGACACCCTCGAGGGGGCAAGAGAGTGAAGCGAGGATCCCGATATACAGCGGCGCTCGCTCTCCTGGGGCTGCTTCTCGCCGTGGGCGTCGGTGTCGCCGGCGCGGGACTGGCCATCGGCGCAGCGCGCGCGAGCGCGGACAGCGGCGTTCCCAATCCGGCCTGTCCGGCCGCCAACCCTCCGAACGCTCTGACGCTCGTAGCGGGCAGTCCGCAGACGGCGACGTTCGGCGCGGCGTTCGCTGGGAGTCTCCAAGTGGCGCTCGCCAACACGAACGGGTGCCCCCTGACGACACCCCTCGCGGGGGTCGCGGTCACGTTCAGTGCGCCCGCGAGCGGCGCAAGCGGAACGTTCCCGGCCAGCGGGTCGAACGTCGTGACGGTCGGCACCGACGCCTCCGGGCTGGCGGCGACCGCGATGTTCAACGCCAACGGCATCGCCGGCAGCTACTCGATCGTCGCCAGCTCGGCCTTTGGCTCGGTCTCGTTCGCGGTCTCCAACACAGCCGCTGGAATTCCCGCAGCGATCAGAGTCGTCGGCCGAGCGAGTCAGTCGGCCACGGTCTCGACGCGCTACAAGCACCCGCTCGAGGTCAAGCTTCTCGACGCGAGTGGGAGACCTCTGCCGGGCGTGAGCGTGACCTTCGCACTTGGCGCCGGCGGGGGTAGCCCGAATGCATCGGGAGCGGGCAGCGGTGGCGCCGGCGCGAGCTTCAGCGGTGGTGCTTCGCAAGCGACCGTGACGACGAGCGTCGCCGGGATTGCGATCTCGCCGCGCTTCGTGGCCGGCACTGCGGCGGGCGGGTTCACGGCGACCGCAACACTCGCCGACGCCGCGACGCCGCGCGGCAGCCCGAAGGCCGTGACCTTTGCGCTTCGCAATCTTGCCGGGAAACCGACCACGGTCGCCGCCGGCGCGGCGGCAAGCGAGTCAGCCGCGGCAGGCGCCCGCTTCCCGATCCGGCTCGCCGTTACCGTCAGCGACGCCGAGGCCAATCCGGTGCCGGACGCCATCGTTACGTTCTCGGCACCGGGAGAGGGGCCGAGCGGCACCTTCACTACCTCTCGCCACCACCGATCGCGCATCGCCAGGATCAGGACGAACGCCGCCGGGGTTGCCATCGCACCTGTCTTCACGGCAAACCAACAGCCGGGCGGCTATGTCGTCAGGAGCATCGTCCAGCACGCCGGCGCGGCGGCGTTCGCGCTCGTCAACCTGCCGCCCGGACAGCAGACGTGAAACCGCTCACCGGCCCGGCCCCCAAGAAGCTGCAGCTGGCCGACCTGGCGCGGATCGCGAGCATCGGCGTCCGTACCCGGCGGCTGCGCGCGGGGCTCTCCGCGCTCGGCATCGCGATCGGGGTCGCGGCGATCGTGGCGGTGCTCGGTCTCTCGGCCTCCTCGCAGGCGGGGCTGCTTGCTGAGATCGATCGGCTCGGCACCAACCTGCTCACCGTCACGACAGGCCAGACCCTCTCCGGCGACACGGCGGAGCTCCCGATCGCTGCCCCGGGCATGATCGCGCGCATCGGCCCTGTAACCCAGGTCGCGGACACGGGGAGCATGACCGCGTCGGTCTATCGCAGCCCGCTCATCCCGTCGGCCGAGACGGGCGCCCTCAGCGTCCAGGCGGCGACGCTCACGCTCTTGCCCGTCGTGGGTGCCACGGTCACCCGCGGCGTCTATCTCAACGCGGCGACCGAGCGCGAGCCCGTCGCGGTGCTCGGCGCTGCCGCCGCGCAGCGCCTCGGCATCGACCAGGTATATGCCGGCGAGCGCATCTGGCTGGGCGGGCAGTGGTTCTACGTTGCCGGGATCCTCAGCTCTGCGGTGCTGGCGCCCGAGATCGACAGCTCCGTTCTCATCGGCTTCCCGGCCGCCAAGACCTATCTGGGCTTCGACGGTCATCCGACCACGATCTACCTCCGCAGCGTGACCAGCCAGGTCACCGCCGTCCAGAGTGTGCTCGCCGCGACGGCCAACCCCGAAGCGCCCAACGAGGTCGACGTCAGCCAGCCATCGGCCGTCCTCACCGCACGCGCCGCTGCCCAGGGCGCCCTGAACGGCCTCTTCCTCGGGCTCGGTGCCGTGTCGCTGCTCGTCGGCGCCGTCGGGGTCGCGAACATCATGCTCATCTCCGTGCTGGAGCGCCGCTCCGAGATCGGGCTGCGCCGCGCACTCGGAGCTACCAAGGGCCACATCCGCACCCAGTTCCTCTCCGAGGCCATCCTGCTCGCCCTGCTCGGCGGCGCAGTCGGCGTCACCCTCGGCGTACTCGCCACCGCGCTCTACGCCCACACCAAGCACTGGACGACCGTCATCCCCACACTCGCCTGGGCAGGCGGCCTCGCGGCCGCCATCGCAATCGGCGCCATCGCCGGGCTGCTCCCAGCAATCCGCGCGGCCCGACTCTCACCCACAGACGCGCTCCGAACCCTCTAACCAGACCTGACGCAGAATGCGGCAAGGACGGGTTTGCGACCTCGCGGAACGACCACTCGCTGCGGGCTTGACCCCCAGCCGGATCACGCCCGAATAGCATATGCATGAGCCGGCCGACGCCGAAATCCCGTCCACCAGCGTCCGCCAACGTCCACTGGAGCCGCGCGCACGTCTGGCCCAGAAATGGCCCGAGTACGGGTCATATGACCCGCAACTCGACGTGGGATCTGCAGAGAACGGCCCAACCATGCGCTTTGTGACATGGGCGATACTGGGCTCGAACCAGTGCCCCCCAGCTTGTCAAGCTGGCACCAATAGCACCTGAGCAGGGGTTTTGCGTCCAGCGGGGCACAAAGAGGCGCACGGTAACTTCGCTTCGCACCGGCACCAGGGGCCCCGATTAGCGCGCAGGCTAACGAACCTGGCGAGCGAGTTCCCTGCGACAACGTCAGCAGGCGGGCGGGTCGCGTTCCTCGGCGGTCTCGCGCTCCTCGGCCGCGTCCTTGTCGCACTAGCGCGGTCCCTTTGCACCCGCGCGCGCGAGCAGCTCGTTCAGCATGGCCCGCTCGTCCGTGCTGAGCGCCATGAGGATCTCGTCGTCGACTGCCTCGAGCGCGCGGTCGACCTCCGTGAGCATCTGCTCGCCCGCGGCGGAGAGCTGGCCGTGTTCCTTGAGGTGCGTGAGCGCGACGAGATGGCGGACGCGCAGGCCGAGCGGGTCGACCGCGCGCTCGCAACGACGGCGCATCGCGCGCGCGAGTCGTGTGATGAGCACGGTCGACCGTGCAACGCCGGGCGGCTCAAGCGGTGGGGGCAGGGGTGCCACGTATCTAGTGTTCGACTGTGCCGTTCGTTATCTCACGGATTCTCGTACCCGCCGTTCCACCAGCTGATCACGAGGGCTGCGTAGTCGTCAGCACGGTCGGCCCACACGAAGTGACCGGCATCGAATAGCGTCACCCTGCGACGCGGCAGGCGGTCTCGTAGGTACTGGGCGTTGACCGGAAGCACTCCTGGGTCGTGTGCGCCCTGCAGGATCGCGACTGGGGTCCTGATCTGCGGAAGCAACTCACTCAGGATCGCGAGCTCGGTCGGATACGCGCGCACGAAACCCAGGGATGGGATGAAGCGCTCGCCGTCGTAGCCACTCAGATAGTCCTCTCGCCGCTTCGGAGCACGCGGTTGCGGCGACCTCCTCGTAGAAGGCGAGGGCTTGCAACAGACCATCGGCGGCCTCGCCGCCAGGGCCTTCGCCTTCGGCTGCGTACGCGGCGAGCAGCTGGGCGTGGGCGCACATCGGCCGGCTTCCGATAGCCCGGTAGAGCTCGGCGCTCTCGGCGTGACGTCCCTCGGCGGTGGCGATGATGGCCTCTCTCCAACGGGATTCCGTTGCGAGCAGCGACGCCGCGTGCGCGATCTCGCCACTCGGACCGCTGCGGCCGATCACGACGGCGACCTCGGCGAGCACCGGCGCGCGCGTCGCCGCCCCTCCCGTGGGCCACTTCGCGAGAAACTCCTGAAGGGCCGCCCGCCCGCCCGCATCGTCGCCGGCGCGGGCGAGCACGAGCACGTTCAATGCGAGGCCCATCACGCCGGCCTCGGCGTTGTCGCTGGATGCCGCATAGGCGCGGATGGCGTCCGCGTCACCGCGGGCGAGCTCCGTGTCGCCGCGCGCTAGTGCGATCAATCCGCGCGTGAAGCGCGCCCACACGGAGTTCAGCCGGTCAGCGTCGTCGACGTGGCGTTCGCATGCACGCTGGGCTTCGTCCCACTCTCCCGCGTGATACCGGCCTTCTGCCTGGCCGAGCTGAACCCACGCGATCTCTGTCGGCTCGCCGGAGCGCTCGGCCAGCCAGAGGGCCTGCGTCCGCGCTTCGCGAGCTTCATCGAGCTTGCCTAGCCCGGCACGCCCCTCGGCGAGGTTGCTGTGGGCGAGCGCCGCGCGCGGATGCGCGTGGAGCGCCAGCAGCCGTGCGCCCTCCGCGCTGTCCTCGATGCCGCCGGCGTCGCCGAGTGCCATGCGCGACCATCCCCGCCGTTCCACCAGCAGCGCCCGGCCCCTGTCGTCGCCCGCCTCGATCGGCCCGCGAAGCGCCTTGTCGATGAATGCGATCGAATCCTCGGCCTGGCCGGTGACGTTGAGGCGGGCCGCCTGGCTATAGGCCACCAGGCTTTGGATCTCCGTCTCGGAAACTCGCGCCGCGAACTCCGCGGCACGAGCGTAGTGGCCATCCGCGCGCTCGCCCTCGCCGAGCACGTGCTCCGTCCAGTCTCCGAGCATGTATTCGGCCCAGGCCGCTCCCCGCCAGTCCGACGCTGCGATCTGGGCAGCGACGGCTTCCGTCAGCGTTGTCTCGTCCACCGCGGCGGCGCGGTACTGCGCGGTCGCGTAGTCGAGCAGAAGGGGCGCGCGCTTGGCATCGTCCGCCGGCGTAAGCTCCAGGGCCGCGCGCGCATGCCGCGCCGCTGCTGCATGGGCGTTCACTGCCTCGGCCTGGTGCGCGGCTTCGACAAGCGCTGCGCGCACCTTCGGCTCGAGCACCGCGGCGTCTTCGCCGGCGCGCCGGCGAAGCTCCAGGGCGGTCAGGTAGTGATGGGCCAGCAGTTCTGCCTTGTCGTCGCGCTGACCGGGGAGCCCCTCGATCCACCCGCCCGCTCGCTCGTGCTTCTCCGCGCGGCCCGAGCGCCGGATCTGGCTGTACGCGACTTCCTGTGTGAGCGCGTGGCCGAATGTGAACTCAATCTCTCCGGCGAACGACGAGCGGCGGTTCCGCCGCACGAGCTGCTTTCGCTCGAGCGAGTGGATGATCTCGTCGGCCCGCTGCGGCGTGTGGTCGCTGAGCGCGCACACCGCGCCGACCCAGGCTGTGCGGCCGACGACGGCGGCATCCTGGACGAGCACCTTCTCCTCGTCGGACAGTGTGTCCAGGCGCGCCGCGATAATGCCCTGCACCGATTCGGGCAGACCTTCGATGTCGCCCGCGAGGTGCCACTCGCCGCCGTCGGAGACGAGCAACCCCCTGTCCTGGAGCATCCGGACGTACTCCTGGGCGTAGAGCGGATTGCCCTCGGCCCGCGCGAGCAGCGACTCCCGCACCGTCACCGGGAGGCGGGCCTCCTCCAGCAGGCCGGCCACCAGCCGCGCGGTGTCCGCCGCCGAGAGCGGCGCGAGCGAGAGGGTGGCGGAGTTGGTCTTGCCCCCGCCCCACATCGGCCGCCGCTCGAGCAGCTCGGGCCGCGCGGTGCACACGATCAGGAGGGGCACATCCCCAGCGCGTTCGGTCAGGAGGTCGACGAAGTCGAGCAAGGCGTCGTCGGCCCAGTGCACGTCCTCGAACACGAGCACTGCGGGACCTGCCTCGGCGAGCGCCTCGAAGAATCGCCTCCAGGCGGCGAACGCCTCCACCCGGCCGCTCTCGCCTCCCAGCGCGGCGGCGGCGTCCAGCCCGACCAACGGGCGGAGCTGGCGCTCGACCCAGTCGCGATCATGCTCGTCGCGGATCAGCTCGTTGACCGCGTGGCGGAGCTTGGCTCCTGCCTGCTCGGCCGCATCGGATTCGAGGATGCCCGCCTGCCCCTTGACCATCTCGCCGAGTGCCCACAGCGCGATGCCCTCCCCGTACGCCAGCGAGCGGCCCTGCCGCCAGGTCACCAGATCGGGCATCCGATCCACGTGCGCCCACAACTCCTCGACCAGCCGCGTCTTCCCGATTCCCGGCGAACCGACCAGTGTCACGAGCTGAGCCGATGGCTCGGCCTGCGAGCGCGCGAGTGCTCCGACAAGGGCCTCCGCCTCTCGCTCGCGCCCCACGAGCGGCGCGTCGGTCACGCGCGAGTGCTCCGGCCGGAGCGAGCGCGGTGCGACCGCGCGCCACACCGCGACCGTCTGTGACTTGCCCTTCGCAGCCACCGGCTCCGCGGCTTCGAGCAGGATTGCCCGCTCCGTCGCCCGGTAGGTGAACTCGTCCACGAGCACGCCGTCGGCCGGCGCGGCCGACTCCAGCCGTGCGGCCGTGTTGACGACATCGCCGCTCGCCATCGCCTCCCCGAGCTGGGGATTCGCGCCCAGCGCGACCAGCGCCTCACCCGTCGTGACCCCGATGCGCACGTGGAGGTCGATCTCGTCGCGCTCGCGCAACTCCGCCACTGTCTCCTGGATCGCGAGCGCCGCCCTGACGGCCCGCTCGGGATCGTCCTCGTGTGCGACGGGTGCCCCGAAGAGCGCCATCACCGCGTCGCCGATGAACTTCTCCACCGTCCCGCCGTGACGCTCGAGCTCCCGCCGGAGCAGCGCGTGGTAGCGGCCGAGGAGGTCCTCGACGTCCTCGACGTCGAGTTGCTCCGCACGGCTCGTGAACCCGACGAGATCGGCGAACACGACGGAAACGACCCTGCGCTCGCGGCGGCCCGCGGATGTAGCCGGGAGGGGCGCGGCGCATTCGTTGCAGAACTTCGCGGAGTTCGCATTCTCCGTCCCGCACAAAAGACAGGTCGCCATGGCCGGGCATCATCCCACGATGTGGCTGTAGCCTCGGCCGCGATGAGTGACCTCCGGGCCCCAGTCTTCACCGATGTGCTCGGCGCACGACAGCGCATCGCGCCGTATCTGCGGCCGACGCCGCTCTACTCGCGGTGAAGTGGCGCCGCATCGCGTCCAACCCGTGCGCATCGCGGCCAGGCCGAAGACCCGCCGGCGCACCCCGACGCTGCCGACGCTGGCCGAGGTCGGGCGCCTGCGCGCGAACGCTCGGACCGAGAGCGACGGCGGGTTCATTGAGTGGCTCGCGCTGACCGGCCCGCGCCCCGCGGAGGGATTCGGGTTGCGCTGGCCGAACGTCGATCTGACCCGGGGCGCTGAGGTCGTGCGCATCGTCGAGCAGGTCTACCGAGGTGAGCCCGTCGACACCACGAAGACCCCCGCCGGTGCCCGCGATATCATCTTCTGCCGGCGCGCGGCCGACCTGCTGCGCGAGCAGTCCGCCGCGCTCCTGGTCGACGGGCGTATGGACATCGACGGCCCGGTCTTCCCCAGTCCGCTCGGGCACGCCTGGCACGCCTCGAACTTCAACCGGCGGGTGTGGCGACCGACGTGTATCGCGGCGGGCCTGCGCACGCTGAAGCCCGGCACGCTCCGATACGTGTACAAGAGCTACGTGGGCGCCTCGGGCCTGCCGGAGTCAATCACGATGCAGATGACCGGGCACGACGGTGACCGCACCCATCGCGGCTACACGCGCCCCGTCGAGGGACAGGCCGCGATGATCCGCGCCGCGCTCGACGAGGTGTTCGGCGCGTGAGGGTCAGTACCACCCCAGTACCACCGGCCATCTGTCCCCCTCCGTGGAGGGGAACAGAATCGTCTTGTCTAGAGGACTTGCGGGGATGGGCGATGCAAGGCTCGAACCCCCAGCTTGTCGAGCTGGTGCGGTGCTGGCGACGCGCGGCGATCATCGACTCGAAATGACCTGTAAACGGCGCAGTTTCGGTTGTCTGAGAGCGACACCTGGCTTGGCTACGGGACGGCATTCTCGGACGTTTGTGCCGCGAGTGTGTCACAAGAAGCGCGCGCGCCCGACTGCCCGATCGCAGACCGGCCGACGTGGCGGCGTGCATCTCTGCTCGCTCTGGCAGCCTGTTTTGCGAAGCAGCGCGCGCTCGGCCGCGGTCGTGACAGAAGCACACCGTCACCTGGAGGAGCGTTGTCTCATCGCAGCGTCCGTTGCGTTCCGGTAAGAGCGGCATCGGCGGAGCGCCAGGCCTGGGTTGGCCTTGTGCCGTCGCCGCGCTCTCTAGGCGCCCTCTTGCAAGCACGCGAATGCGTGCAGGCGCTTTGCGCTCGCCGCAGCGGCTGGCTGGGCGCCGAGTCGCGTGAATGTTGCGTACGCGGCGCGATGCTCGACGAGGCTCGACTCGTGGTCGCCAACGCCGAGACGTGCTCCGGCAAGGAGGGTGCAGGCATGTGCCCGCTCGTAGGGAGCGTGGGCTTCGTACCAGAACTGCTGCGCCGCGGCGAGGTGCGCTACGGCTTGTTCTCTGTCCCCGGTCGCGAGCGCGACTGAGCCCATTGCGTGTCTGGCGGCGACCAGCAGCGTGGGTGACCCGTACGAGGCGGCGGTTCCCTCGAGCTCGGCGGCGGCGGCGGCCGCCGCCTCGGGGTTTCCAGCCACGAGCGAGGCTTCGACCTTCGCCGGCAGAAGTCGCGCCCGCTGAAGCCGGTCACTTGCTGCGGCAAGCGCCGCTTCTATCCCGACCGCTGCGCCGGTGACATCGCCGCACGCAAGCCGAAGAAGCGTCAGGCAGGGCTCCACACCGGTGCCGCCGAACTCGCGCGCCCGCAGGAGCGCCCCTTCGGCGGCGTCGAGGTCGCTCAGGCGGAGCCGGATCTCAGCGAGCTCGGAGAATGCGAGGCCCAGGTGCGTGAGGTCGAACGTCGCAGTCTCCTCACACGCGCGCTCAGCCGCGAGAACACCTTCCGCCCACGCGCCGCTTCGGATCAGGACTGCGGCACGATGCGTCCGGCAATCTCCGGTAAGTCGGCAAGTCCGGGGTCGACGCGATGCTCCGAACAGCCGTGGTCCACTCGTCGGCGCGACCGAAGTCCCGGAGGTCGATGGATGCGCAGACCATCGGCAAAAGATGATCCCTGTCGCCATCGGCCCGAGGTCGCCTCCAAGGGTGCTCGCCATGGCCTCGTCGAGCAGTCGCATGCTTGCGGCGACCTCGCCCACCTGTGTCAGCGCGAGCCCTTCGAATGCGCACCCGAGCGCCTCGAAGTCGGCGTTTCCGTGACTCCGGGCGACGGCATGTGCGTGGCGCGCGCACTCGAGGACGGTGCTCCATTCACGGGCGGCCTTTGCCACGGCGGCAAGCGGCGCGCGATCTGCATTCGAGATCGTGGCTATTGACACGGGCGGTCGGACTTACTATCGTCCGCTGACAGCGCAGTCTGACAGCGCTGTCATCACATCATCCCAGAGCCGGAGGAAGCGCACTTGAACGGATCCAGTCTTGATGCCATCGCTGGTTCCGACGGACGCTTCGCAGTGCTCGCCATGGATCAGCGCGCGACGCTGCGACGCATGCTGGTCGCGGCGGGACAACCATCGGAGGACGCAGAGCTCTCCGCCTTCAAGGTCGACATCGTCCGTGCGCTCGCCCCGTTGTCGAGCGGCGTCCTGCTCGACGCGGACTACGGCGTCGGGCCTGTGCGCGCGGCGGGCGCAATGCCCGCGGGCGTGGGACTGTTGGTCGCTGCCGAGCCCGTCGAGAAGGATCAATGGAACGGCGAGCCGCGCGCCATGATCGATCCCGAGCGTGGCGCCGAGTATGTCGTGCGCAACCACGGCGACGCGCTCAAGTTCCTCATCCAGTGGCGACCTGACCGGCCGCATCGCCCCGGCGACCCCGACCTCGCGGGCGAGGCGCTCGGGGTCATCCGCGCGGTCGTCGCGGACTGTCGCCAGGCCGGCATCCCGAGCGTCGTTGAGCCGCTCGTGGCCCGGCTTCCCGACGAGCCCCCGCCCTCCGAAGGTGCCATGGGCGAGCTCGTGATCTCCTCGGCGGCACAGATGGCGGCGGAGCAGCCCGACCTCTTGAAACTCGAGTGGCCGGGCAGCGCAGAGGGCTGCCGTCGCGTGACCGACGCGCTCGGCGCCGTGCCGTGGGCCTTGCTGTCGGCGGGCGTCGGCTTCGACGACTTCGGCGAGCGCGTTCGCATCGCGCTCGACAACGGCGCCTCGGGGTTCATCGCGGGCCGCGCGATCTGGGGCGAGGCCGTCACCCTCGTCGGCGACGCACGCCTCGCGTTCCTCGAGCAGACCGCCGTGCCGAGGCTCGCAGCCCTTCGCGACCTGCTCGGCGAGCACGGGCGCTCGTGGCGGGAAGCCGCGGCATGAAGACTCGCCGGCGCCGGGGACGCGGGCCACCGCGTGGATCGAGCAGGCATTGAGTTCAGCGCGGCCAGTGCAGAAAGTCGTTCCAGGCATCCAAGCCAAGAAAAAGGACCACTGTGAAAGCTCTACGGAAGATCGGAATCGGTGCGGTCGTCATCGGCGCCACCGTCGCCGCGACCACAACGGCGGTATCCGCCCATCCGGCGGCGAACAACAAAAAGATCGTCCTCATGGTCGGCGTGAAGGGCGACCCGTTCTACGTCTCCATGCAGTGCGGAGCGCAGGGAGCCGCGAAGAAGGCCGGCTACAGCCTGCAGATCCAGGGCCCGGACAAGTTCGACGCGACGCTCCAGAATCCGCTGCTCGATGCGGTCGCTTCCGCGAAGCCCGCGGCGTTGCTCGTGGCGCCGAACGACGTCAAGGCATCGGCATCGCCGCTCAAGCGCATCCAGAGTGGCGGCACCAAGATCGTCCTGGTCGACACGATCGTGACGGACAAGTCGATCGGCGTCTCCCGCATCGCGACCGACAACGAGCTCGGCGGAGAGCAGGCCGCACAGGCGCTCGCCAAGCTCGGCGTGAAGGGGAAGGTGCTCGTCATCTCGACAGACCCAGGCGTCTCGAGCGTGGACGCCCGCATCGCGGGCTTCAACAAGAAGGCCGCGACGCTCGGCATGAAGCTCGTGAGCAAGGCCCAGTATTCCCACAACCTGCCGGCGACAGCCGCTTCGATCGTGTCCGCGGCGCTCGCGAAGGATCCGGATCTCAAGGGCGTGTTTGCGACGAATCTGTTCTCAGCGCAGGGCGTAGCGACCGGCGTCCGCCAGGCCGGCAAGTCCGGGACGGTCAAGGTCGTCGGGTTCGACGCCGGGCCGGATCAGATCAAACAACTCAAGGCCGGCCAGGTGCAGGCGCTCGTCGCGCAGAAGCCCTTCGACATCGGCCAGCAGGGCGTGGAGCAGGCCGTCGCCGCGCTGACCGGCGGCAAGGTGACGAAGAACATCGGCACGACCTCGCTGATCATCACGAAGGCGAACATGAATCAGCCAGCCGTTAAGAAGTACATCTACAAGGCGAGCTGCTAGCCGGAACGCAGAACGGGGAGGGGCGAGGACTCACCGTCCTCGCACCTCCCCGTCGGTTGCTCTCCATGAAGACACTCCACCAGCAGGCGGCCGTGATCGTGGCCGGACCGCCGGGCGCGGGGAAGTCGACGCTCGCCGCCGTCGTCGCCCGCGAGTTGCCCGCCGTCCTGATCGACATCGACGTGACCGTCGGCACGGTCGATCCGCGGCTCGTCGGAGAGGCGCGCCGCGTCGCGCGGGCGGCGGCCTACGAGGCACTCGCGGACGCGGCGGTGGCTGCCGCGCGCAGCGGCCGGAACGTCGTGATCGCCGCGCCGTTCAGCCGCGAACAGCATGACACGCGCGCCTGGGAGCATCTCTCGGAGCGCCTCGCAGAGGCGGGCGCCGAGGCCGTCCTCGCCTGGATACGCGTGTCCGACGCCTGCTTGCTGGAGCGCCTTGCAGCTCGGTCCGCCGACCGCGACGCGACGAAGCTCGCAGACCCCGCCGGCTGGCTTCGCGAGGCGAACACCGGCAGGGCTCCGAGCGTGCCGCACATCGAGGTCGACGGGACGAGCCCTGCAGACGCGGCGGCTTCCGCGCTCATCGCCGCGCTCGCTGCGCGAGAATCGCGACAGCCACAGGCGAGCCCGGCGGGATGTGCGGGCTGATGCTGCTCCCGTACAGTCGTTCCGCTCCCCGGCCGACCCTGCGAGAAACTTGCTCGTCCTAGGCGCGAATCTTGGAGTCGACCGGACCCTCCGCCTGGAACGGCTCCTGCCCGGCTATGTCCAGCGGCCTCGCGACGCGGTGGCGACGGCCGGCGGCAAGGCCGTCAACATCTGCCGTGCGAGCCGCGCCCACGACGTCCGCCCGCGTCTTGTTGCAAATCTTCCCGGTCGCATGGGCGAGCTGGTCGGGGACATGCTCAGAGCCGAGGGGCACGACGTCCGCCGAGTCGTGACCGACGGCGAGGCGCGTTCGCAGATCGTCATCATCGAGGACGACCTGCGCATCACGGTGCTCAACGAGCCCGGCCCGCAGCTCTCGCAGCCCGACCTCGAGGGGCTGCTCGGCGCACTGCGCGAGGAACTTCCCGGCCATCGCGTCGCGGTGGCGAGCGGAAGCCTTCCGCCCGGCGCCCCCGACGACGCCTACGGGCGGGTCGTCGAGCTCGCTCGCGCCGCCGGGGCAGTCAGCGTCGTCGACGCGGCGCGCGGCGCGCTGCGCGCGTGCCTCGCGTTCGGCCCCGATGTCGTCACGCCCAATCTCGCCGAGGCGTCGGCGGCGCTGCTCGGCGCTACGGAGGAGGCGGTCGAGCCGGACGGAGACGACGTGCGCCTCGACGCCCTGGACGCGGCCCGCGGCCTGCGCGCCGCGGGCGCGCGCTCGGCCCTCGTCACGGCGGGGCGCCACGGGGTGGCAGGCGCTGCCGATGACGGGTGCTTCTGGGTGGCCGCGCCGGCGGTCGAGGGAGTCAATCCCGTGGGCGCGGGCGACTCGTTCGTGGCCGGCCTCGCGATCGCCCTGGAGCGCGGCGCCACGTTGCGGGAGGCGACGATTGCCGCGGTCGCTACCGGCAGCGCCTCCGTCGCGCATCCGCTCGCCGGGGGCGTCGATCCCCGTCTGGTCGCCGCACTGCAGCCGGCGCTCTCGCTGGAGCCGGCATGAGCCCGCGGAGCCGTCCCACGCTCGCAGACGTCGCGGAGCAGGCGGGCGTGAGCCTGAAGACGGCATCGCGCGCGCTGAACGGCGAGTACGGCGTTGCACCTGCGACGCTCGAGAAGGTCCGGGTTGCGGCCCGTTCGCTGGGCTTCCGACCAAACCTGCTCGCGCGCTCGCTGGCCTCCGGACGGACGAGCGCCGCGATCGGCCTGATCATCTCCGATGTCGCGGACCACTTCTTCGGCGATCTCATCGGGAGCGTCGAGCTGGCGCTGCGCGCGCGCGATCTCCAGCTCGTGATCGCGAGCCACCACGACGACGCGGATCGGCAGCTGAAGATCGTGCGCGCGCTGGTCGAGCGCCGCGTCGACGCGCTGCTTCTCACTCCCGCTCCCGGCGATGCTTCGTACCTCCGGGACGACATCGACCACGGGCTCGTCGTCGTCGCGCTGGATCGTCCCATCGAGGGCGTCGAGGTCGACACCGTCGTCGTCGAGAATCGCGTCGGCTCGGCCGACGCCGTGCGCGAGTTGATCGCTGCAGGCCACCGCCGCATCGCAGCGCTCGCGAACGACTCGCGCCTGTGGACGATGCAGGAGCGCATCGCGGGGTACCGGCTCGCGCTCGCCGAGGCTGGGATTGCCGAGGATCCGGCTCTCATGGTTCTGGCCGGCGCCGACGGGCGGGCCACCGAGCGGAGCATCGGCGCCATGCTTGCATCCTCCGATCCGCCGACGGCGATCTTTGCGGCGCACAACGCGACGGGGCGCCAGGCGATACGGGCGATGCGCGCCGCCGGTGTCGAGCTGCCGCTCGTCTCGTTCGACGAATCGAGCGACCCGGACTTGCTGATCACCCCGCCGCTCGTGATTCAGTCCGACCCGCGACGGCTCGGCTGGGTGGCCGCCGAGATGGCGCTCGAGCGCCTCGACGGCCTCCTGGAGCCCGCGCGCCTGGTGATCCACCCGGTCAGGCGCCTGGTCGTCGAGCAGGCGGTCCGCGCGTGAGCAGTCCGGCGCGCACGAGGCCGATCCTGATCGGGCTGGATATCGGGACCGCCCGCATCAAGGCGCTCGGCGTCGGGCTCGCCGGCGAGGAGCTCGCCGAGGTCGAGCGCCCGACTCCCTGGAGAACCAACGGCATCCAGGCCGAGATGGACCCGCGCGAGCTCGCGGATCTCATCGTGCAGACCGTCATCGCGGTGCCGCTCGAGGTCGCGCGCGCCGGCGGTGACAGCGTCCGGGTCGTCGCCATCGGTGTCGCCGGCATGGGGGAGGCGGGCGTGCTCGCCGATCGGCTCGGCCGGCCGCTCGCGCCGATTCTCGCCTGGCACGATCCGCGCGGCGATGTAGACATCGTGGGGCGCGAGATCGGTGAGGAAGCCTTCCAGCGAGCAGTCGGAATGCCGCTGAATGCTCAGCCGTCGCTTGCGAAGATCCTCTGGCTGCGCCGCATGGTGGGCGAGGCGGCGTCTGCCGTGCGCTTCCTCTCGCTGCCGGAATGGGGCGTCTGCTGCCTTGGCGGCGCGCCGGTGAGCGAGCTCTCGCTGGCCAGCCGGACAGGGCTCCTCGACATCGGCGAGTTGGCGCCGCTTGGCGGCGCCGTCGCCCTAATCGGCCAGAACCTCCTGTCAGAGCTCGTCCCGGCCGGATCCGCGGCGGGAGTCGCGAGCGGCGATTCGCTGCCGGCGAGCATCCGCGGCGCCGTCCTGACGGTCGCCGGTCACGATCATCAGGCGGCCGCGCTCGCCGTCGGCGCCGCACGCCCGGGGGCGCTGTTCAATTCCCTGGGCACCGCAGAGGCGCTCGTCCGGTGCGTGGATGGGCCAATCGATCCCGCCGTCGTCGGTCGCCTTGCCGCGCAGGGCACGACTGTCGGCTGGGGCGTTGCGCCCGGGTGCTCCACGGTTCAGGAGGGTCTGCGCACGGGGCTCGTGCTGGAGCGGCTCGCCACGCTGCTCGGGGCTCACGATCGCTCGGCGCGCCGCGTGCTCGGCGAACAGGCCCTCATCGTCGACCTCGCGGACATCCCGCACGACCTCATCGTGAGCGACGCGGAGACGCGGCCGGCGCTCGCCCGCTTCGCCGACGGCCTCCCCCCGGCGGCTGTCTGGGCGGCGGCCGTGCGAGACCTAACGGCGGCCAGCGCCCGGCGGCTCGAGCGGATCGAGGCGGAGATCGGACCCCACTCCCACGTGACCGCTGCCGGTGGTTGGACGCGCAACGCGGCCTTGCTGGCCGCAAAGCGGCGGCAATTCGGCGATCTCGAGATCAGTGAGCTACGCGAGGCCGGCGCGACCGGCGCGGCCCTGCTTGCCGGGGTGGCCGCCGGGATAGTTGAATCACCCGAGACCGACGCGGCGCCCGTTTGGCCGGGATGTCGCGTGCCACGCGCAAACAGCGAGGTGTCCTGATGGGCGATGACGAAGAGACCGAGGCGACTTCTGAAGCGGATCGGACGCCGGGGGAGCAACCGGTTGCCCGTGCGAGCGCAGTCGCCGTTCCCACCCTCGCGGCTCGTAGCCTCACCAAGAGCTTCGGCCACGTCCGCGCGCTCCGCGGTGTCGCGTTCGAGGCGTACGCGGGTGAAGTCACCGCGCTCATCGGAGACAACGGGGCCGGCAAATCGACGCTCATCAAGTGCCTCGCGGGCGTGATCCAGCCCGATGGCGGAGCGATCGAGGTCGACGGCAGGCCGGTCGCGATGGGGGATCCACAACACGCGACGCAGCTAGGCATCGAGACGGTCTATCAGGATCTCGCACTCGCGCCCGACCTCGACGCGGCTGCCAATGTCTTCCTGGGTCGCGAGCTGCGGCGGCGCATCAACGTGCTCCACAACCAGCCCGAGATGCGCCGGCGCACCGCCGAGAGCTTCCGCGAGCTCGGGGTGGGCACCGTGCAGGACATGCGCGTGCCGGTCGCTTCGTTTTCGGGCGGCCAGCGTCAGTCGGTCGCCATCGCTCGCGCAGCGATGTGGGCGCAGCGCGCGATCATCATGGACGAACCGACCGCGGCCCTGGGTGTCATCCAGACCGCGAAGGTGCTGGATCTGGTCAAGCGCATCCGTGAGCGCGGGCTCGCCGTGGTCTTCATCTCCCACAACCTTCCGCAGGTGCTGGAGATCGCCGATCGCATCGAGGTCATGCGCCTCGGCGCACGCGTTGCGCGCTTTCGGCGAGGGGAGACGTCCGTCGAGCAGCTGATCGGGGCCATTTCCGGTGCGTATTCGAATGAGGTGCCCGCATGAGCGAGCGCGAGCCCACAACAACTGCAGAGGACGTGGTCGAGGCCCAGGTCGAGGCCGAGGCTGCGGGCATGTCGGTAGAGCCCTCCCAGTCGGCGCTGCGACGCCTCATCAACAGCCCCGTGATGGTCACGTTCGGGGCGTTGCTCTTGATCATCATCGCGTTCTCGATCAAGGCCTCGGGTCAGTTCGACACGACCTCGAACTTCCGCCAGCTCGCGCAGAATGTCGCCATCCTGACCGTGGTCAGCGTCGGCACCACGTTCGTGATCGCAACCGCCGGCGTCGATCTGTCGATCCCGAGCGGCATCGTGCTGGGCGAGGTCTTCGCGGTGAAGGCCCTGCACCTGATCTCTGTGGGGAGTGGCACGGCAGTCGATATCGACGCAGACCAGACGAAGTACTGGTACATCCTGGTGGCGCTGTGCGGATCGCTGCTCGCCGGTCTCGCGCTCGGACTGGTGAACGGCTTCGCCATCGGCTACATGCGCATTCCGCCGCTCATCGCCACGCTGGGAACACTCGGTGCGGGCCTCGGCATCGCCCTGTTGCTCCAGAACGGCGTCAACACGGCGACCTACGCGCTCGACCCCGTCGCGAGCGGCCACGCCATCCCCTCGGTCCCGAACCTGATCCCGATCGCGGCCCTGGCCGTGATCGGTTCGATCATCCTGCTCAACCTGAGCGTGTTCGGTCGCCACACGCTCGCGATCGGGAGTAATGAGGAGGCGGCCCGCCGCGTCGGCATCAAGGTCGAGCGGCACCTGCTCAAGGTTTACGCGTTCGGCGGCATGATGAGCGGGCTCGGCGGCTTCCTCTCGCTCGCCTACTTCACGACGACCTCCGTAGCCGGGCATTCAACCGACAACCTGCGCGCCATCACCGCCGTCGCGATCGGCGGCACGAGCCTGTTCGGCGGTGTCGCCACGATCATCGGCACGGTGATCGGGGTCTGGATTCCCGCCGTGCTCCAGAACGGCTTCGTCATCACGGGCGTTCAGCCCTACTGGCAGGACGTGGCGGTCGGGTTCGTGCTGATCCTCGCGGTCTGGCTGGATCAGCTGCGGCGAAAGTCGCGCGGCAGCCGCTGAGCTAACAGCATATATGGGATAGCTGTTGTCAAGTCTGTATGGTCGGAAGGCCCGCCTGTGCGGGGCTTTCGCGTGTCTTGGGGAGGGTCGGGTGAGCGTGCCGGGCGGATTGTCGACGCGCGGTCAGTCCTGATATCGGTTATGAACCGGCGGCTGTCCGGTAGCGTCGGTTGTGCCGGAATGGGGCTGTGGGGAGCACAGGTGCGGGCAGGCCGTCGCGCATATGGAGTTCGACTTCGATCTGATATCTGGCCGCCCCCGCCGAGCAGCGAGGCTACATCGACGCGACCGAGAGCGGCTACGGGATCCGCTGGCGAGACACCGGCGGTGCACAGCACCGGCGCACGGGCTTCGGCACCAAGTGCGACGCACGTAAATGGCTGCGCGACCACCTCGAGCCGGCATCCGCTCCGACCGACTCACGCTCGCGGAACTCGTCGATGCCTACCTGACCGCGCATGCCGTCGGACGGGAAGCGTCGACTATCACCACGCTCCGCGAGCGACTCAAGCGCCCGGTCGACGTATTCGGTGATCTCGACCTTCGTGACCTCGAGCGCCGCGCCGTTGAGATCGCGGCCTGGCAAGCGACGCTCCCCGAGGGCTCGCGGTTCGGGATCATTCAAGCGCTCCGGCAGACGCTCGAGGCAGGCATCCGCTGGGGCTACCTGCGCCAGAACCCGGCCAAGCTCGCCGGCCGAAACCCACAGCCGAGACGCGCCGAGGTCGAGCCGTTCACGCTCGCGGGATCGATCGACTCGCGCGCGAGCTGGGCCCGCTGTGCGGCCCGCTCGCCGTGTTCGCGGCCGAGGCCGGCATGGCGCCCCTCCGAGTGGTGCGCACTCGAACGACGCGACGTCCTGCGCGGCGAGGGCGTAGTGACCGTCGCCCGGACGTTCAGCCGCGGGGTGCTCAAGGGCTACGGCAAGACTTCGCGCTCGCGCCGCCGCGTGCCGCTCTCGGCCCGAGCCGACGCAGCGCTCGACGCGATCGTGCCGCGCCTCGACTCTCCGCTCCTCTTCCCGGGCCCGCGCGGCGCACGCATCGACCTGCACAACTTCCGGGCACGCGAGTGGATGCCCGCGCTCGAGGCCGCGGGCCTCTCACGGCGACGCATCTACGACCTGCGGCACACGGCGATCTCGCACTGGCTCGCGGCCGGCCTCGGCTCCTTCGAAGTCGCGCGTTTCATGGGCACGAGCGTCCGCATGGTCGACCTCACCTACGGCCACCTCGTGTCTGGATCCGAGCTCGACGCTCGACGGCGGCCTGGACGACCAGCCCGGTGGACGCCTCCAGCGGTAAACAGCAGCGCCATCGCCTCAACCGCGGCGGTGACCGCCAGCTCAACTGGGCGCTCCACGTGATCGCCATCCAACGCGCACGCCGAGACACCGAGACCGCCGCCCACTACCAACGCATGCTGAGCACCGGCAAGACCGCCCGCGAAGCCAAACGCTGCATCAAACGCGCACTCGCCCGCCATTTCCTACCACCAACTCCGCCAGCTACCCCAGACGCCCCTGACAACATAGAAGCGTCGGCTTACGGGGATGGGCGATACTGGGCTCGAACCAGTGACCCCCAGCTTGTCGAGCTGGTGCTCTCCCAACTGAGCTAATCGCCCCGCGGTGGCGGATGATACCAACCGCCACCGAGCGGGCGCCCCGCGCTCAGATACGCTTGAGCGGCGCGTAGGCCAGCAGGAGCCGGCGCTCGGAGCCGTCCGAGCGGAAGCGCACGATCACCTGGCCGCCGTCGGCCGTGCCGGTGACGACGCCTTCTCCGAGCTGGTCGTGCACCACGTTGTCGCCCACCGAAAGCGTCGGCACGTCGTCGCGGGGTGCAATGCCCTGGAGCTGCGTCGTCGCGCCGGCGCTCGAGGCCTGCCAGCCGCCACCGCCCCCGCCAACGCTACGACTGCCGCCGCGGCCCGTCGAGCCGAAGGCCGCGGGACGGCGCTCGTGCTCGATCAGGTTCTCAGGGATCTCGGCAATGAACTGGGAGGGCGCGTTGAAGCCGCGCGCGCCGAAGAGCGTGCGCTGGCGGGCGTAGACGAGCGCGAGCTCGCGGCGCGCGCGCGTGATCGCCACGTAGCAGAGGCGCCGCTCCTCCTCGATGTTCGCCTCCTCGATCGAGCGGGCGTGCGGGAACAGGTTCTGCTCCATGCCGATCACGAAGACGGCGTCGAACTCGAGGCCCTTGGCGTTGTGCAGGGTCATTAGCGTCACGCGGCCGCCGCCGTCCTCCTCCGCGGCGAGCGCGTCGGCGTCGGCGGTCAGCGAGACCTCCTGCAGGAAGCCCGCGAGCGACGGCTCCTCCGAACGGGCGACGTATTCGCGCGCGACGCCGACCAGCTCCTGGAGGTTCTCGATGCGGCCGGTCGCCTCGATCGTGCGCTCGGCCTCCAGCAGCTCGATCACGCCGTTGCGCTCCAGCAGGAGCTCCATGAGATCGCCGACCGGCAGCTCGACCGCTCGATCGCGCAGGTCGTCCATCATCGACCGGAAGGCCCGGACGGAGCGCGCGGCCGCGGTGCCCAGGCCGGCAGCGTCGGGGTCCTCCAGCGCGGTCCAGAGCGAACGACTGGCGAAGCCCGCCGTGGCGGCCAGGCGATCGACGCTGGCATCGCCGATGCCGCGCCGCGGCTGGTTGATGATGCGCCGCAGGGCGATCTCGTCGCTCGGGTTGTCGAGCACGCTCAGGTACGCCATCGCGTCCTTGATCTCGGCACGCTCGTAGAAGCGCGGGCCGCCGATCACCTGGTAGGGCACACCGTGGCGCACGAGCAGATCCTCGAGCACACGCGACTGCGCGTTGGTGCGGTAGAAGACGGCGATGTCGGAGGCGCTCGCGCCGCCCTCCAGCAGTCCCCCGATGCGCGCCGCGACGATGCGCGCCTCGTCGTGCTCGTCCTCGGCCTCGATCACCCGGATCGGCTCGCCGCTGCCGAGATCGCTCCAGAGGCGCTTCTCCAAGCGGCCGGAGTTGTTCTCGATGACCGCGTTGGCCGCGTCGAGGATGCGCTGCGAGGAGCGGTAGTTCTGCTCCAGCCGCACCACGCGCGCGTCGGGGAAGTCGCGCTCGAAGTCGAGGATGTTGCGGATGTCGGCGCCGCGCCAGGTGTAGATGGCCTGGTCGACGTCACCGACGACGAAGACGTTGCGATGCGCGTCCGAGAGCAGGCGCACCAGGCGGTACTGCGCGTGGTTGGTGTCCTGATACTCGTCGACGAGTAGGTGGTTGAACGCGCCCTGCCAGCGCTCGCGCACGTCGTCGAAGCTCTCCAGCAGCTCGACCGAGCGCACGAGCAGGTCATCGAAGTCCATGGCGTTCGAGGCGTGCAGGCGGCGCTCGTAGAGCTCGAATACGTCGGCGACGACCTGCTCGAAGAAGTTGCCGATGCTCTCGCGGAACTGCGCCGCGGAGACGAGGTTGTTCTTCTCCGAGGAGATGCGTGAGTGGATGCCGCGCGGCGGGAAGCGCTTGGGGTCGCGGCCCAGCTCCTCGAGCGCGGCCTTGACGACGCGCACCTGGTCGGCCTGGTCATAGATCGTGAAGTTCGAGCGGTAGCCGAGGCGGTCCGCCTCGCGCCGCAGGATCCGGCCGCAGGCGGCGTGGAAGGTCATCACCCACATGCCCCGCGAGGCCCCCACGAGCTGATCGACGCGCTCGCGCATCTCGGCGGCGGCGCGGTTCGTGAACGTGATCGCGAGCACCTCGTGCGGCCGCGCGCGACCCTCGGCGAGTAGGTAGCCGATGCGCGAGGTGAGCACGCGCGTCTTGCCCGAGCCGGCCCCGGCGATCACGAGCGCAGGCCCATCGGGCAGGGTCACGGCCTCGCGCTGAGAGGGGTTGAGTCCTGCGAGAAGCTGATCGGTCGCGTCCGTGGCGGTGCTCACGGATCGACGATAGCAACGGCTTTCGCGGACCCATGCCCGCTGCCGCCGACACCACGCTCGCCGAGCTCGCCAAGCCGCTCACGGGCCCAGTTCTCGTCCCACGCGATCTGCGGCATGTCGAGGGCGGCGGCGACGTTGCAGAGCATGCCGTGCGCGATGAACGCCCGCAGCCGCTCCGGTTCGGCACCGGAGAGCTCGCCGCACAACTCGTGCAGCTGCGCGAAGCGCGTGGCCACGCAGGTGCGGATCTCGGGGTCATAGGCGGCCGCGTAGAGCTGCAGCTGCAGGGCGAGCTCGTCACGGTCGCGCAGCAGTGCTACGTAGGCCGCGCCCATGTTCTCGAGTCGCTCGTCGGGCCCGTCCCCCACGGCGGAGGCGCGGAAGGCATCGGCCACGCGCTCGAAGGCCCGGTTCGCGACCGCCAGGAAGAGCGCCTTCTTGGTGCCGAACAGGCGCACGACATACGGCTGCGACACACCCGCGCGCTCGGCGATGCGATCGGTCGTCGCTCCCTCGAGCCCGCGGCGCGCGAACTCGATCGCCGCAGCCGCGGTGATCTCCGTGCGTCGCTGGTCTGCCGTGTGTCGTGCGGGTTTCTCACTCATTGCTTGACATGGTATCAGTCGATTACTACTATCGAAACACGGTAGTAATCAACCAATAACAAGGAGTGGGAATGGATGCCGGGCCCGCACCCGACAGCCGCCGCCGAGCCCTCGCCCTCGCGATCACCGGCGCGGCCGTCTTCATGGTCACGCTCGACAACCTGGTCGTCACCAATGCCCTGCCGAGCATCCGCGCCGACCTCGGCGCGTCGATCGCTCAGCTCGGCTGGTTCGTGAACGCCTACACGCTGACCTTCGCGGCCCTGCTGCTTACGGGCGCCTCGCTCGGCGACCGCTTCGGGCGCAGGCGCGTCTTCTCGCTCGGCCTGGGGATCTTCACGGCCGGCTCCCTGGGGGCTGCCCTGGCAGGCTCGAGCGGGCTCCTGATCACGGCCCGCAGCGTGCAGGGCCTGGGCGCTGCGCTGGTCATGCCCCTCAGCCTGACGCTGCTGTCGGCAGCCTTCCCGCCCGAGCGGCGCGGGCTCGCGATCGGCATCTGGTCGGGCCTGAGCGGGCTCGCGGTCGCGCTCGGGCCGGTCGTCGGCGGTGCAATCGTGGACGGGCTCTCCTGGCAGTGGATCTTCTTCCTCAACGTCCCCCTCGGCATCCTGCTGGCGCCGCTCGCCTACCGCGTGCTCGACGAAAGCCACGGGCCCGACGGCGTGCTGGACGTGCGCGGCGTCGTACTCGCGAGCACAGGATTGTTCGCGCTGGTCTGGAGCATCGTGCGCGGCAACGATCAGGGATGGCTGTCGCCGGAGATCCTCGGCGCGCTCGCCCTCGCCGTTGCGCTGCTCGTCGTCTTCGTGGCCTGGGAGCGGCGCGCGCCCGCACCGATGCTGCCACTGCGGCTCTTCCGCAGCCGTGCGTTCAGCGCGACGAACGGCGTCTCGCTGATCATGAACTTCGGCATCTTCGGCTCGATCTTCCTGCTCGCGCAGTTCCTGCAGACGGTGCAGGGCTACTCGGCGTTCGACGCCGGGGTGCGCACGCTGCCCTGGACGCTGATGCCCATGTTCATCGCTCCCCTCGCGGGCGCCTATTCCGACCGCATCGGCAGCCGCCCGCTCATGTTCAGCGGACTGGCCCTGCAGGCCACGGCTCTCGGCTGGCTCGCCAGCGTGAGCTCGCCGACCGTGGCCTACGAGAGCCTGATCCTGCCCTTCGTGCTTGCCGGCGTAGGCATGTCGCTCGTCTTCGCGCCCGTCTCGAACATGATCCTCTCGAGCGTCGCGCGCAGTGACGAGGGCAAGGCCAGCGGTGCCAACAACGCGATCCGCGAGATCGGCGGGACGCTTGGCGTCGCGGTGCTCGCGAGCGTGTTCAGCCGCGAGGGCAGCACGCTCACGGGCCAGGAGTTCGTCGACGGTCTCGTGCCGGCGGTCTGGATCGGGGCCGCCGTGCTCGCAGCCGGCGCCCTGCTGGCACTGGCGGTGCCGGGACGGCTGCCTGAGCCCGAGGTCACCACGGAGGTTGCGCCCGCGGACCGGGAGCCCGAGTTGGCGCTCGAGCTCAGCGCATCGTGAGCACGAACGGTGCGCTCGCGGCGCCCGCCACGGCGGGCACCCGGGCGCGCAGCGCGAACTGGCCGGCATGCACGATCGCGAAGGAGGTCGCGAAGCTGCCCGAGGCCCCGACGTGCGTGAGGCCGACGCGCTGCCAGCCGGTGGACGTGAGCGCCTCCAGGATCAGGACGCGCCCGCGCAACTCGGCCAGGCGTCCGCTGACCCGCGCCACGGTGGGTGCCGAGCGGCTCAGCGGGACGACGCGCAGGTGCAGCGGGAGCCGCCGGGGGGCGATGCGGACGAGCACGCGGCGCGGCGCGATCGCCAGCCGAACGGTTGCGGAGCCCGCGCACTTCACTCGCAAGGAGGCGACTCCGCGGGCATTCGCGCGGATGCGCAGCGTTCGCGCGAGCGCTCCGCATCGCCAGCGAACCGCGATGCGCGTGCGAGGCCGGGCGCGCAGCCGGACGATCACGACCCGCGACCTCCCTGCGCCGACGCGTCTCACGATGGCGTGAACAGCGGCCGCGCGCGTGCGAGCGGCGGCGGCCGGCGAGGTGGGCGCCGTGCCGTGCGCACCCGCTGCCCCGCCAGCCGTGGCACCTCCCGCCGGCGCGCTGCCTCCAGCCGTTCCCGCCCCGGCCGCCACGCTGACGTCCCAGGCGAGCCAGCCCGTATTGCCGGCGCGATCGGCCACGGCGAGTGCGAGATGATGCACGCCGGACAGCAGCCGCCGCCCCACCACGCCGTGGACGACGTCGCCCGTGCGCCAGACGTGCTCGACGGGCGTCCCGTCCAGCTGGAGGTCGACGGAGGCCGGATCGACACCCGATCCGCCGTCCGTCACGGCCACGGCCACGCTCAGCACGTCTCCGTCGCCGAGGGTCGCACCGGCCTGGGGCTCCGGTGCGCCGAAGCTCGGCGCCGTCGTGTCCGGCACCGAGAAGCTCGCGCTGCCGTCGTTGCGATTGCCCGCAGCGTCGACGGCCGACCACGACAGCGTGTGGGCGCCGAAGGCCAGGGGTGCGGCCGGTCGCGCGGTGGCGCGCCCGGGCACCGGAATCGCGACGTGGAGGGGCGCACCATCGACCTGGATGGTGACGGACGCCGTGCCACTCGAGGCGTCGGCGAACGCCAGCTCGATCGGAGGCTGCCCGTCCGCAGCGACCGAGCCGGGCGCCACCACGCCCACGGTGGGAGGCGTGCGGTCGATGTACACCGTGAACGGCAGCCCGGCCGCCCCCTCTCCGCTTGCATCGGAACCGCCGACGGCGCCCGCGTGCGCGCCGTCGCCGAGGGCGGCAGCCGAGAGGCAGAGACTCGCCTGGCCGTACGGCGGGCCAGGCTGATACTGCGAGCCCGTGCGCGGCACTGACCAGACCGAGGAGACGGCGCCGCTGGCCAGCCAGACGGCTGCGACGCCGGACTCGTTGTCGCCGACGGCCACGGTCGCGCAGACGTCGCCGCGATGCCAGATGCCGTCCAGGAGGCTGCCGCCGTCGATCCAGGCCACGCCGGGCGGGGCGGCATCGGCGACGGTCACCTGCAGTTGCACGAGCGTGATGTAGTCGTCCCACGGATCAGTCACCAGGCCGGCAGCGGCGGGGTGAGCGTAGAGCGAGATGCCCACCTGCCGGAAGCCGCTCGCGAGGGCGATCACGTGATCGGTCAGCGCCGTTGTCTGCTGCTCGGCCAGCAGCGTCGGCGCGTCGGCCCAGTCGCCGGCGTTGCGCATCTTGACGCGCGCGAAGAATTGGGAGTGCCGCATGCGGGTGCGATAGGCGAGCGAGCCGCCGACGATGGTCGT
>DASRQS010000045.1:0-60185 GCA_035696365.1 Gaiellales bacterium
GTTCCCTCCGGCTACTACGACGTGCACAGCACGTTCGTCTTCCTGCCCTAGCCGACAGCACCATCGGGCACAGCGACGGCTCCCTGCGGGGAGCCGCCGCCCGTTTCGAGGGCAGAGGCCGCGGCCTCTGCCCTCTTCTGCGTCTTCAAGCTTTGTTAACGAGCGTGCTTCTTTCTGTGCCGGGAGGGGAATAATGTGTGGCAGTAGGGTGCGAGCTCCCCGCGGGGAGTACGCAGGCTCGCCACCGACGACTGGGGGATGTGACGGAACGCTCCGATCACGCAGGAGATCTTCTCGACGGCAGCGGGCCGCCTCCTGGCCCCGTCACGATCGAGATCGTCTCTGCCACCGCAGCCGTCGTGACGCTGGGCGGCGACCATGACGTCGCCAGTCTCGATGCGGTCGACGACGCCTTCCGCGTGGCCGGGGCCGGGCGCGACCTGCTCGTCGACCTCAGCGCGTGCACATTCATCGACTCCACGATCATCAAGCTGCTGCTGCGCACGAGGCGCACGCTGGAGGTCTCCGGCGCGCGCTTCGAGCTGGTCATCGATCCGACGCCCAGCGGTCACGTGGCGCGCGTGGCAGCGCTCATGGGCATCGGCGAGGTGATCCCGACGCACGACTCGCGAAGCGAGGGGATTCGCAGCCTGTCGGCAGCGAGCGATTTCTAGAGGCCGTAAGCCTCGAGCAGTTTCAACCAGAGCTCGCTGCGCGTGGGGAACGACGGCACGGCGTGCCAGAGATCGTCCAGCGAGACCTCGGCCACGACGGCGATGGTGGCCGCGTGCAGCGCCTCGGCGATCTCGGCGCCCGTGATGGTCGCGCCGGCGACCACGCGCCGGTCCTCGTCGATCACGAGCCTGGAAGTGCCCCGCGCCCCTCGGCCGACGAACGAGCCGCCGGCGTTGCCGCTTGTCTCGACATCGACGTGGCGCACGTTGAGCCCGGCCTCCTGGGCGGCGGCGAGCGTGAGCCCGACGGCGCCGACTTGGGGGTCGGTGAAGATCACGCGCGGCGACCGCCCGCCGTCGGAGCGCAGCTCCACCTTGCGGCCGATGATCGTGTCGGCGACGAGGCGGCCTTGGTACTTGCCCATGTGCGTCAACTGAGCGCGGCCGTTGACGTCGCCAATCGCGAACAGCCAGTCGTGACCCCGGACGCGCAGATCGTCGCCCACGAGCAGCGGTTTGCCCTCTTCGAGGCCGAGCGTCTCGAGTCCGATGCCGTTGGTGCCAGGCACGCGGCCGAACGCCACCAGCAGCTGGTCGGCCTCGACGCTCGAGTCGTCGTCGAGGGAGATTGTGAAGGCGCCGTCGCGCGCCACGTGAGTCACGGTCCGCTCGAAGCGGACGTCCACGCCGATCTCCCGCAGCGATTCGAGTACCTGCTCGCTCGCGAACGGCTCCTCGCGCTTGATCAGGCGCTCGCCGCGGTGGATGACCGTCACCTTCGAACCGAGCGCGCCCCACGCCTGCGCCATCTCCGCGGCGACGACGCCCCCGCCGAGGATCGTGAAACGGGGTGGCACCTCGCTCGCGGTCGTGGCGTTGCGATTCGTCCAGGGCTGCGATTCACGAAGTCCCGGGATGTCCGGCACGAGCGGCGTCGAGCCGGTCGCGACGACGACCGCGCGCCGCGCCGCGAGCGGCTCCTGGCCGTCGACGTCCACCTGCAGCTTCCCGCTGATGCGCCCCCGCCCGCGAACCAGCACGACCTTTCGTTTCTCGAGCCAGGGCAGTTGGGCGCTGTCGTCGAGACGGTGGATCACGTCGTCGCGCCGCGCGAACACGGCGTCCACATCGATCGGGCCGACCTCGAGGCCTGGCACCCGCTCGACCTCGTTCGCGAGGTCGACCGGTCGTAGCAGGGCCTTCGATGGCATACAGGCGTAGTACGAGCACTCGCCGCCGACCAGGAACTGCTCCACGAGCGCCACGGACTGGCCGTGCTCGGCCAGTCTCCCCGCCACGACCTCACCGGCCGGGCCGGCGCCCATCACCACTACGTCGAATTCGCGCATGCGCTCCCTGTCGTCCGAGGCGGAAGGAGGTTACGTCTCGGCCGTGGCCGCACGGTGGTACTCCTGGCCCATGAGCGGGCTCGAGAGCACGAAATCGGCCGTGGCCCGGTTGCACGCCATCGGCACGTTGTAAACGACGGCGATGCGCAGCAGCGCCTTGACATCGACGTCGTGCGGGTGCGGCTCGAGCGGATCCCAGAAGAAGATCACGAAGTCGATCCGCCCTTCTGCGATCGCGGCGCCGACCTGCTGATCGCCTCCGAGCGGGCCGCTGAGGAAGCGGTGCACGGGCAGGCCGAGCTCCTTGGCCAGCTTGGCGCCGGTCGTGCCGGTCGCATGCAGCTCATGTTGGGCCAGGGTGCTGCGGTTGTACTGCGCCCACTCCAGCAGGTCGGCCTTGCGGTTGTCGTGCGCGATCAGCGCGAGTTGCTTGCGGCGGGGCATCGTGGGCGGCGCGGCGTCCATGGCGGGCTCCGGAGCGTGAGAAGGGGCGAGCCCTGACGATAGACGCAGCTAGATCGCTGCGGAGACGGCGTCGAGCCCGGCGCGCACCGCGCCCGCGATCTCTTCCAGGTGTGAGCGCTCGACGATCAGCGGCGGCCCGATCGCGACTCCGGTGGCCTGCGCGCGCAGCAGCACGCCGGCCTCGCGGATGGCGGCCGAATAGCGCCCGATGGCTCCTGGCACGCTCTCAAGCGCCTCGGTGGTGAGGTCGACGGCGGCGGCAAGGCCGAGCCCGCCGCGGACCTCGCCGCAGGCAGGGTGGTTCTCCAGCGGCGCGAGAACTTCCATCAGCACGCCCTCGAGCTCGCGGCCGCGAGTGATCAGCCCCTCGCGCTCGAGGATCTCGAGGTTCGCCAGTGCGGCCGCGCAGCACGTGGGGTGGCCGGCGTAGGTCGCCCCGTGGCGGAACATCGGGCCGCCGGGATGGTCCCAGAATGGCTCCGCGACGGCCCCGCTGATCATCACGCCACCGAGTGGCAGGTAGCCGCTCGTGATGCCCTTGGCGAGTACGACCATGTCGGGCTCGATGTCCCAGCGTTCGTAGCCGAACCAGGTGCCGACGCGCCCGAACGCGCAGATCACGCTGTCGATCACGAGCAGGACGCCATGGCGCTTGCAGATCGCCGCGACCTCCTCGATGTAGCCGTCCGGCGGGGGGCGGACGCCGCCGGCGCCGATCACGGGTTCGCAGAAGAACGCGGCGACGTTGGCCGGCCCGACGCGCTCGATCTCGTCCTCGAGCGCCTGCGGCGACTGGTGGTCTACGTGCGAGACCGAGCCGAGCAAGGGGCCGTAGCCCTGGCGCATGGACTCCATGCCGACGAGGCTCGTGCCGAAGCCGTGCGTGCCGTGGTAGGCGAACGTCCGGCTGATCAGGTGAATGCGTTCGGTCTGGCCCAGCGCGGCCCAGTACTGGCGCGCCAGCTTGGCGGCGGTGTCGATCGCGTCGCCGCCGCCCAGGCAGAGGAAGACGCGGGGATCGCGCATCGGCGAGAGCTGCACGAGGCGATCGACCAGCTCCAGCGCCGGCGGATTGGCCACGTCGCCGAACGTCTGGAACGCCTCGAGCGTGCGCAGTTGACGCCCGATCGCCTCCGCCATGTCCTCACGCCCGTGGCCAATGTGGGCGTGCCAGAGGCTCGCGGTGCCGTCCAGGTAGCGCTGTCCGCGCTCGTCCCAGAGGTAGACGCCCTCGCCGCGGGCGATCACGAGCTCGTGCCCCGCGACCGCGGCCATGTCCGCGAACGGATGCCAGTAGGCGCTCGCCATCTTCAGCCCCCGATCGTGGGAGGGATCGTCACGGCGCGTGACCCTACCTGATAGATGGTCGGTCGGCATGGCCCAGCCCGATCCCTGGCTCGAGCACTACGGAGAGCGGCGGCGCGGCCCACGGCGCTCCCGTCGGCTGGGCCTCGCGCTCGCGCTCGCCGCGGCGGTGCTCGTCGTCGCGGCGGCGCTGGCGCTGCTTGCGACCCGGGACGGCGCGTGGCGCCCGCCCAGCGGCCTGGGCGGATTTGACGGCTGCAGCTACGGCGGCCGCGTCAAGGCTCGCTGCGGCCGGGTCGGCGGCCTGAACGTCGTGGTCATCCCGGCCACTCGCCAGCCCGCCCGCGGCGCCCTCTTCTACCTCGAGGGCGGCCCGGGAGGGGCGGCCGCGGCCGCCGCCGTCTCGGTCGACCAGGTGTTCGGGAAGATCAGCGAGTTCCGCGACGTGGTGCTCGTCGACCAGCGCGGAACGGGCGGCTCCCAGCCCACAGCCTGCCCGCAGGAGCACGTGCGGGCGACGGACGGCGACGCGGTCGCGTCCTACCTGCGCCGGTGCTTCGCACAGCTCGGCCGTGCGGTGGGCGCATTTACCACGACGCGAGCGGCGGGCGATCTCGAGGGCGTGCGGCGCACGCTCGGCTACGGGCGGATCGACGTCTACGGCGGCTCCTACGGCGCCACGCTGGCGCAGGTCTATCTCCGCCGCTACCCGCATTCGGTGCGCACCGCGACGCTGGACGGCGCATCGCTGCCTGGCGCGCGTGTCTACGAGCTCGCGGCCCGCAACGCGGAGCGCGCGCTGCGGCTCACCGCCGCCCGCTGTGGCGGGGGGATGGCCTGCCGCGCTGCGTTCCCGGACACGCGCGCCGAGCTCGCCACGGTGCTCGCGCGGCATCCAGTGCGCGCCGACGACCTCGCGACGACGGTCGCCGTGCTGCTGCGGACGCCCGAGGACGCCGTGCGTGTGCCGCTGCTCGTCCACCAGGCGGCGAGGGGCGACCTCGGACCTCTGAGGCGGGAGTTCGCCGCGCACGTTGGCGCCGAGCTCGACGCGCGCTCTCGCCTTCCGTTGTTCTGGGTCACGATCTGCGGGGAGCCCTGGGCGCGCTTCGACGCGGCTGCGACGAAGCGCGCGAGCCGAGGGAGCTTTCTCGCTCGCGCCGCGGCGGCACGGGCCAGGGTGTTCCGGCAGGCCTGCGCGGCCGTGCCCGTCCACACCGGCGCGGCCAAGGAGCGACCGTGGTCGTCTCGTGTGCCCGTGCTGCTCCTGGCCGGGGATGCCGATCCCCAGGACCCGCCGGCCAACCTGGCCGGGTGGCGCGCCGTGTTCCCGAATGGCCGCGTCGTCGCGGTGGGCGGCCTGGCGCACGGCGTGATCGCCTACGGCTGTCTGCGCCTCGTGGTCGCCCGCTTCGTGGCGACGGGCAGCGCTCGCAGGCTGGACGCGAGCTGCGCGCGCAACACGCCATTGCCGCGCTTCGAGCTCAGCTAGCGGAGTGCACCGCGCGGGCCGGCCGGGCGATGGCGGGCTGCTTGCTGGCGCGCGCGGGGATTCCCAGTGCGGCGACCGCACCGAGGGCACCGACGGCCGCAGCCACGAACAGTGCTGCGCGCACTCCGTCCACGACGGCACCCGGAGAGGCGTAGGAGCCCGCGCGATCGAACACCAGCACCGCGATGGCGATGCCGAACGCCCCGCCCAGCTGGCGGAACGTGCTGTTCGTGCCGGAGGCCTTGCCGATGTGCTCCGGAAGCGCCGATCCGAGCGCGGCGGAGGCGACGTTCGGCAGCACCAGCGCGATGCCCAGGCCGATCGCCACGAGCGGCGCGACGAGTGCCGAGTAGTTGGCGCCGAGGCCCATCGCGAAGGCGGCGCCCGCCGTGCCGCCGGACAGCAGCAGCAACCCCGCCACGATCATCGGCCGGTGGCCGATGCGGCCCCCGAACGCGCCCGTGAAGGGCGAGACGACGAGCGGCAGGAGCGTCCACGGCAGCGTCTCGACACCGGCCCTGAGGGCGGTGTCGCCGTGCACCTGCGTGAGGTACTGGATGATCAGGAAGAAGGCCGCGAACATCGTGAAGTGGAGCCCGAAGCCGGCGCCGTTGGCGGCGGCGAAGCCGGGCCGGCGGAACAGCCCGAGCGGCAGCATCGGAGCCGCGGAGCGCCGCTCCTGCACGACGAACGCACCCAGCAGGGCCGCGCCGATCGCGTACGCGGCGAGCGTCGAGGACGAGGTCCAGCCGTCGGCGTTGCCGCGGGTGGTGGCCCAGACGATTCCGAGCAGGCCCCCGCTGGCGAGCGTGAGCCCGCGCAGGTCGAGCGGCACCTGTGCGCCACGGCTCTCGGCCAGGCGGCGCGGAGCGAGCGCGGCGGCAGCCAGCCCGACGGGGACGTTGATCCAGAAGATCCAGTGCCAGTCGAGCGTCTCGACGATCAGGCCGCCGAGCAGCGGCCCGAGCGCCACGCCGAGGCCGGCGATGGACGACCACAGACCGAGAGCCGCCGTGCGGCGCTCGGGTGGGAAGGCGGCCGAGAGCAGGGTCAGCGTCATCGGCATCAGCAACGCGGCTCCGATGCCCTGGACGGCGCGGGCGATGACGAGCTGTGTGAGATCGTGCGAGAGGGCGCCCGCGGCCGAGGAGGCCGTGAACAGGAGCAGCCCCATGACGAGCATGCGCCGGCGACCGTACCGGTCGCCGAGCGCGGCGCCGGTGAGCATGAGCACCGCGAACGAGAGGATGTAGGCGTCGACGACCCACTGCAGGCGGTCGATCGAGACTCCGAGATCGCGCTGCATCGATGGCAACGTCGAGAGCACGATCAGGTTGTCCAGCGTGATCATGAAGAGCGAGCCGCCGGTGAGAGCGACAGCCCAGATGCGGGTGGCTCGGGTGGTCAACGAATCCTCCGTCATGTACGATGAGTCTCGTACCTAGGTTCGATGGTTATCGTACAATCTTGTACGACAGTTGTCAAACAAGCAGGAGGGCCACGTGGAGACGCTCGAGCACCCCAGCGCGACGGAGTTCGATCTCTCCGATGTGCTGCACGCGCTCTCCGATCCCGTGCGGCGCAGCATCGTGCGCCGGCTCGCGCGCGAGGGCGAGGTGCCCTGCGGCGGCTTCGGCCTGAGCGTCTCGAAGTCGACCTCGACCCATCACTTCCGCGTGCTGCGCGAGGCGGGGCTGATCGAGCAGCGCGAGCAGGGCAACCGCAAGCTCAACACCCTGCGGCGCGACGACATCGAGGCGCGCTTCCCGGGCCTGCTGGAGGCCGTGCTCGGGGAATAGCCGTGGCGGCGGGCTGGTCGCTGCTTGAATGCCCGGATGCGATGGCGAATCCTTGGGCTTGCCGGTCTCCTGGCGGCGTCCGGGCTCCCGCTCGCTCAGGCCGCGCCAGAGGCGGCGAGCTTCAGCCGTAGTCGCCCCGTCAACTGGATCAGCGTGGCCGCCGGCCAGTCGTCGCGCGTCTGGGTCGAGAACGCCAACGGCGGCTGGCTGAGCGATGACGGCGGCCGCAGCTTCCGCGCGCCGCTCTCGACCAGTGCCTTCCGGCACGCACAGGTGGCGCAGGCCACGCTGCTCGCGGACGGCAAGACGCTGATCGCGATGCCGACCGTGTGGTCGAGTCAGCAGTTCTCACCGCCGCACTTCTCGGCAGACGGCGGCACGACCTGGCAGGCCGGGACACTCAAGGGTGCGGACGCCCATTACGACTTCGGCGACAACCCGAGCTTCGTGGGCGAGAGCCCGGTCTCGGCCGATCCCGGCGACGCGCGCACGGCCTGGTTCTGCCAGGGCAACCTCTACGTCACGCATGACGCGGGCCGGACCTGGGCGGTGACCTCGCTGCGCTTCAAGCGCCCGTGGCATTGCGCCGCGCTCGCGATCGCGCCCGGCAAGGCGCACACGCTGCTGCTGCTTTCGCAGGGCGCCGGCACGAACGCCAGACGCACGCCCGGAAAACTCTTGCGCAGCGTGAACGGCGGCGCGACCTGGCAGAGCGTCAAGGCCCCGCGCGCGCCTCAGCTCGACTACAACGGCCACACGATCGCGTTCGACCCCGCGAAGCCCTCGACGGCCCTGATGATCGGCGCGCACGGAGCCACGCTGGGAACGCTCTACCGCTCGATCGACGGCGGCCTGTCCTGGAAGCGGGTGCGCCCGGCCGGGCGCCTGCGCGGAGCCGTGGTCGACCAGTTCGCCTTCACGTCCGAGGGCCGAGCGCTGGCCCTGCTGCGCATCGGGGACCGCCAGAAGGCGACCTTCAGCTCGCTGGACGGTGGCCTGCACTGGAGCGCCGCCCCGTCGCTGAAACTCGATTCGAAGTCGCCGGCCGTGTACGCCTCGCCGCTCGCCGCCAGCGGGACGGCCTTCCTGCTCGGCACGAACCCGCACGGCTTCTGGCGCCTCGAGCCGGACGCGCGGCGGTGGGCGCGGCCTTAGGTTGATGGCGCTGGTGGGTAGGTGCCAAGTGGCACACGCTGCGTGCGCCATTTGGATCTCTCCTCACGTCGCCGACACGGGGGATCCTCTTGCGAGGACACGAGCGCGCTTCCGGCGCGGCGGTCGCGCTTCGGGCGACGCCTGGTGAGGCGTTGGCGCGTGGATCCGCCAAGTGGCACACGCGGCGTGTGCCACTTGGCCGGCTGGCGTGTATGCGGAGCCGGCGTTCGCATCGGCTCGCCTGCTGCCAAATGGCACACGCCGCCTGTGCCACTTGGCCACGCCTAGCATGATCCCGTGACGACGAGCGAGCAGTCGGCGGGCCTCCGCCGGTACGCCGACGTGCTCGGTGCGCCGGGCGTTGGTCGCGTCGTGCTGGCCGCTCTGCTCGGGCGGCTGCCGAATGGCATGGCGCCGCTCGCGACCGTGCTGCTCCTGCGTGGGGAGGGGCGTTCGTACGCCGTTGCCGGGGTTGTCGTGGCTGCCGGGTCGCTGGCCAGTGCGATTGGCTGGCCGCTCTGGGGGCGGGTTGCGGATCGGGTGGGGCAGGTGCCCGTGCTCGTGCCGCTCGGCATTGCGTATCCGGCTGCGTTTGCGGCGCTGGCGCTGCTCGCGACTCAAGGGGCGCCGGTGGTCGCGCTTGTTGTCTGCTCTGCGGCCGCGGGCGTGACGCTGCCTCCCCTCGGCGCGTGTATGCGGGCGCTCTGGCCGGACCTGCTCGCGACGCAGGGGCTGCGCGACACCGCGTATGCGCTCGAGGCGTGGCTGCAGGAGTTGTTCTTCGTGTTCGGCCCGTTGATCGCCGCTGCGATCGCGGTCGCGGTGACCCCGTGGGCCGCCGTGCTCGCGGCCGCCGCCTTCGCGGGGATCGGCACCGTCTGGTTCGCGCTCACGCCCTCCGTGCGAGCGGTGGCGCGATCGACGCGGCCGTCGTCGCGGGCGGGTGCGCTGGGCTCGGCGGCCGTGCGCACAGTGATGCTGTCCACGTTCGCCACGGGAATCGCGTTCGGCATCGTGGAAGTGGCGATGCCGGCGTTCGGGGAGGCGCACGGCTCGCGCGCCCAGGGTGCCCTCGCGCTCTCCTGCTTCGCACTCGGCTCGCTCATCGGCGGTCTCTGGATCGGCACCCGCCCGCCCTCGCGGCGGCTCGCCATGCGTTTCGCTCTGGCGCTCGGCGCCCTCGCGCTGGCGCTCGTGCCGCCGCTCGTGGCACCGTCGATCCTGGTCATGTGCGTACTGATGCTGATCGCCGGCATGCCCATCGCGCCCATGTTCGCGTCGTCCTACGGGCTGGTCGACGAACTTGCGCTCCCCGGGACGACGACCGAGGCGTTCGCCCTGCTCGGCACGGCCATCGTGGCGGGCCTCTCGCTCGGCACCTCGCTGAGCGGTGCGGCGATCGAGCAGTTCGGCCTCACGGGAGCGCTCGCGCTGGCCGCGCCCTGCGTGGGGGCGGCGGCGCTGCTGGCGTTCGCGCGCCGCGGGTCGCTGACGATTCCCGAGCCTGTAGCGTGACGCCGATGTCCAGGATCGTCGTCACCGGCGCCAGCGGCAAGGTCGGCCGGATGATCGCCGAGCGGCTCGCGCGGGATGGCCTGCCGCAGACGCTGTTCGTGCGCGACGCCAGTCGCGCTCCCGAGTTGCCGGGCGCCGAGGTGGTCGTGGCCGATTTCCGCGACCCCGCGTCGATACGCGTTGCGCTGCGTCCCGGCGACCGCGTCTTCATGGTCAGCGTGCACGAGAACGTCGAGTCGCGCATCGCCGCGCACCAGTCCTTCGTCGACGCCGCGGCCGGCGTGGGGCTCGGTCTGCTCGCCTACCTCTCGATCGTCAACCCGTCGCCGACGGCGTCCTTCCACCACGGCCGCTCGCATTTCGCGACCGAGCAGATGATCCTCGAGAGCGGGATGCCGTACGCGTTCCTGCGCATGAATCTGTTCCTCGACGACCTCCCCCTGTGGTTCGATCCCGATGGTGTCTGCCGCGGCCCCGGCGGAGACGGGCGCGTGGCGCTTATCTCGCGCGCGGACACGGCGGCCGTGTCCGCCGGAGTCCTGGCCGGCCCGGGCTACGAGAACGCGGCGCTCGACCTCACGGGCGAGCGGTCATACTCGCTGGGAGAGCTCGCCGAGCTCTGCACCGAGCTCGTCGGGCGCGACCTTCGCTACGCGCCCGGCACGCGCGGGGCCTGGCTCGCGAGCCGCATCGCCGCGGGCGTTGCGCCGTGGGACGCGAACATCGGGGTCGGCTCCTACGAGGCGCTGCAGCGCGGCGAATTCGACGTGACCTCGGACGTCGTGCGGAGCGTCACGGGCACGCCCGCCCGATCGCCGCGCTCCTGGGTGGAGGCGAACCCCGGGCGCTTCGACCATCTGGGAGTCGACGCGCGCCGTGCCCGGGCCGCCCGCTAGCGAGGCCGCCGACGCCCTCCCGCGCACTGGCCGACGCCGTGCCGCAGGACGTTTCGGACAGCGCCGGAGGGGAACCACGAGGCTGCCAACCACAGCGGAGGACCCTCATGGGCATCAGTGGCAGTCTTGTTCTCATCGCAGTCGGCGCAATCCTCAAATGGGGAGTGACGGCGACCGTTTCAGGGATCAACATCCACACGATCGGCGTGATCCTTATGGTTGTCGGCATCGTCGGACTCGTTCTCTCCCTGATCTTCTGGTCGAGCTGGGGCGGCTTCGGAGCCTCCAGGCGCACGACGACCGTCGTGCGCGACGAGCCGACGATCTACCGCTAGCCGACGCTCTCCTGCTGGGGAGTGCGGCGGGCGACCAGAAATGAGGCGGCGTTGTCGTCCTCGCCGAGTCCCATGTCCATCGCGGCCGAGCCGCTTCTCGGTCGCGGCAGCCATGGCCAGTTCAATGCCGGCCGTGGCTGCAGCTTCGAGGGCGAGTTGCATGTCCTTACGCGCGAGCTTGAGGGCGAACGCGACAGGGAACTCGCCCTCGAGCATCATCGCGGCCTTCCAGTGGGCGTACTGCATGTCGAAGGGCGCGCCTGAGATCAGCTCCAGGAAGCGCCGCGGGTCGAGGTCGAGCGCTTCCGCGAACGCGACCGTCTGAACGAGGTTCTCGACGGTGACGAGGATCCAGTGGTTCGCGACGAGCTTGAGCCGCGAGCCGAGCCCCGGCTCCTCGCCGAGCCACATGACGTCGCGCGAGAAGGCCTCGAGCATGGGCGTGACGAGCGCTCGGGGCCCGCTCGGAGCCCGAGGCGAGTGGCAGCAGCTTGCCCTCCTCGGCCTGCGGCCGCGAACCCATCACGGGTGCGTCCACGATCTCCACGCCGTGACCCTTGGCCAGCGAGACGAGCTTGTCGGCCCAGTCGGCGCCGACCGTGCTCATCTGCACCCAGACCGCGCCCGGCGGCAACGCCGCGCACCAGGTGCTGTGCCATGGGCGTGCCCATCGTCCCCGTTCCCAGCAGCGCGATTCGCATGCCGGGAAGGGTGCCCTAGGTGCGGGCGCGCTGCAGCAGCGCGGAGGCGCTGTGCTGCTCCTCGTCGTTCCAGAGCTTGCCGAGGACGCGCGTCGCAGCCTCTTCCGCCGTGGGCAGGAGCTCGCCGACGACACGGGTGCCGGCTTCGGTCAGCACGACGATGGCCAGGCGGGCGTCGTCGGGATGCGACTCGCGCCCGACCAGGCCCCTGCGCTCGAGCGGCGCGAGCTGGCGGGCCACGCCGGAGGGCGTGATGCCAAGGCGCTCGGCGAGATCGAGCCGGCGGAGCCGTCCGTTCGGGCTGGAGTTGAGCTCCAGCAGCAGCGCCAGATCGTTCAGGCCGAGGCCGTGATGGCCCTCGAGCGAGGCGTCGACATCGCGCACGACGACGGTGCGGGCGTAGGCGAGCTGGAGCACGGTGGAAAGCGCGGAGGTTGCGTCGGTGATAGCCATACCGCCAGCATATCATTGATCTCTCATTGATATGTCGGGCTAATTACCAAGCGGTCCAGCCGCCGTCGATCACGAGCGTCTGTCCCGTCATGTAGCTCGAGGCGTCCGAGGCCAGGAAGAGCAAGGCGCCGTCGAGCTCCTCGAGTCGCGGGACGCGGCCCAGCAGCGTACGGCGCTCGATCCGCTTGATCGCTCCCGGATGCGCGAGGCCCTCGGTCATGTCGGTGGGGAAGTAGCCCGGGCAGAGTGCGTTGACGCGCACGCCGCGTCGCCCCCACTCGGCGGCGAGGTCGCGCGTGAGGCTGATCACGCCCGCCTTGGCCGCCGTGTAGCCGGCCATCGCCGTGTCGCCGGGCGCGACGAGGCCGAGGATCGACGCCACGTTCACGATGGAACCGCTGCCCTGGGCCAGCATGGCCCGTCCGGCACCTTGGGCGAGCGCCATCACGGCCACGAGATTGATCTCGATCGTCTCGCGCAGCAGCGCCAGGTCCTGATCCTCGAACGGCACGACCTCGGCGATGCCGGCGTTCGGCACGGCGATGTCGAGCCGCCCGTGGCGCTCGAGCGCGTGCTGCACGAGTCGATCGAGGTGCGCGTCGTCGCGCACGTCGCCGACTTCTACGGTCGCGCCGGTCTCCTCCGCCAGGCGCTCGAGCGCCGCGCCGTCGCGCCCGGCGGCCACGACTTCGGCTCCTGCGCAGCGCAGGACGCGCACGAAGCGCTCGCCGAGGCCGCGGGAGGCGCCGGTGACGATCGCGACGCGGCCGTCGAGGCGAAACAGCTCGTGGAGCTCAGGCGCAGGCATCGGCGCAGGGTATATCGTGGCCGCCGTGGCGCTCCGGGCCGGTCTCTCGCTGTACGCCGCCGCCGAGGCTTAGGCCTGGTGGCAGTTGACTTCTTCGCGGAGAACAGCTCGCTCGCGCGTGAGGCGGGAGACCCGTCGCGGCGCTCCGACTTCCGGATGCCTCCGTGGCCCGGGACCGAATCGGGCGAGTGGGCCTACTTCGCCGGCAACTCGCTGGGGCTGCAGCCGCGCGCGGCGGTAGCTGCCGTCGGGCAGGAGCTCGATGCCTGGGCGACGCTGGCCGTGGAGGGCTGGTTCGAGGGGATCGAGCCGTGGCTGACCTCGGCGGACGGGCTGCGGCCCTCGCTCGCGCGGCTCGTGGGCGCCGGGGAGGACGAGGTCGTCGCGATGAACACCTTGACCGTGAACCTCCATCTGCTCATGGCGACGTTCTACCGGCCTACGGGCGAGCGCTTCCGCATCGTGATCGAGGACGCGGCTTTTCCGTCCGACTCGCATGCCGTCGCCTCGCAGGCGCGTCACCGCGGCTACGACCCCGAGAGCGCGGTGGTGCGACTCCGGCCGCGCGCGGGCGAGGCAGCCCTGCGCACCGGCGACATCGTCGGCGAGCTCGAGCGGTTGCGCGGCTCGGTCGCCCTCGTGCTGCTCGGCGGCGTCAACTACCTCACGGGCGAGCTCGTCGACATCCCCGCCGTGACGGCGGCAGGCCACGAGATCGGCGCCGTGGTCGGCTGGGATCTCGCGCACGCTGCGGGCAACGTCCCGCTCGACCTGCACGCCTGGGACGTCGATTGGGCGGCCTGGTGCCACTACAAGTACGTCAACGCCGGGCCGGGCGGTCCGGCAGGCGCCTTCGTCCACGAGCGCCACGCGAGCGATGCGTCGCTGCCGCGTCTGGCCGGGTGGTGGGGCAACGATCCCGAGACGCGCTTCCGCATGCAGCCCGGTTTCGTTCCGCGCGCCGGCGCGGTGGGCTGGCAGGTCTCGACACCGCCGGTGCTCGCCTTCGCGCCGCTGCGCGCGTCGCTTGCGCTCTTCGACGCCGTCGGCATGCCGGCGCTGCGGGAGCGCTCGCTCCGCCTGACGGGCTACCTGGAGTCGCTGCTCGACGTCGTCGTGGCGGAACGCCGGGCGGAGATCCTCACTCCGGGCGATCCGGCGCGCCGGGGGTGTCAGCTCTCGCTCTCGGTGCCCGACGCGCGCACGCTCTCGGCGAGGCTGCGGGCCGAGCACGGCGTGATCTGCGACGTGCGAGAGCCTGACGTCATCCGGCTCGCTCCCGTGCCGCTGTACTCCAGCTACCACGATTGCTGGCGAGCGGCCGCGGCACTGCGCGAGTTGCTGCCGGAGCGCTGAGGCGTGATGCCCTCCGCGACGATCCAGTACGGCCCTCACCCCGAGCAGGTGGCCGACCTGTGGCTGCCGCCTGGGCCCGGCCCGTATGCCTGCGTCGTGCTCGTGCACGGTGGTTGCTGGCGCGCGGAGTACGGTCGCGACCTCGAGGACCGCCTCGCCGCCGATCTCGTCGCGCGGGGACTCGCAGTCTGGAACGTCGAGTACCGCAGGCTGGACTGCGACGGCGATTGGCCGGCGCCGCTCGAGGACGTGGTGGCCGCGCTGACAGCGCTGCCACGCGAGATCGATCCGGCGCGCGTGGCGCTGGCGGGCCACAGCGCGGGAGGACATCTCGCCCTGCTCGCCGCCAACCGCGTGCGAGTGCGCGGTGTGCTGGCGCAGGCGCCGGTGTGCGACCTGCCGCTGGCCGCGCAGCTCGGCGCCTGCTCGGGCGCCGTGGAGCGACTGCTCGCCCAGGGAGCGCCGTCGCCGATCGACGATCCGCCCGACGCCGAGGTGCTGCTCGTACACGGCGACGCCGATCGGCAGGTCTCGGTCGAGCTCAGCCGCGCGTACGCGCGCGGAGGGCATGCGGTCTACGTCGAGCTCGTCGGCTGCGGGCATATGGAGCACCTGGATCCGACGAGCGATGCCGGGCAGCTCGCGGGAAACTGGCTGGAGCGCCTGCTGGTGTGATCCCGGGCTGGGCGCGCGGGTTGTTGCCAGGTCAGGCGGCGTGCTCGGCGCCCGCGGGTGCGGGGAGTCGCAGCCAGCGGCCCTGTGCGAACCAGCGGCGCATCGTGCGGATGCTCGGGACGTTGGCGTGGTCCGTGGCGTGCCGCTGGCGCAGGCGCAGGATGGTGGCGATGACGCCGTCGCCGCGAGCGAAGCGCTCCTCGGCCTCGCGGCGGAGCCTGGGCCAGGCGTAGGAGCCGGGCCGAGGGCGGGGGATGCGGGTGCCGAGTCCGCGAACGGCCTTGAGGTGCGCAGTCAGCGCATGGGAGCGGGCCCGGGTGAGGCAGCCCTGCGCGCTCCAGATGCGGGAGAGCGTGACGGTGAAGTCGCGGCCCGCGTTGCTACGCATGAACTCGACGGAGTGATGTCCTTCGCAGAGCGACAGCCGCACGCCATGGGTGAGCTCTCGTATGCGTGTACGACCGCGCGTGCGGTCGAGGCAGATCGCGCACAGCGGCGACTTCACGGGCACGCCGCGGCACTTGTAGAGCGTCGTCAGTCGGGTCATGCAGCGAGCCTGCCAGGACGCGGCGCGCGGCGCTGTCACGGGGTGTGACGGGTGCGTGTCGGTTGCATAAATGGCACACGACACCGCTGCCACTTGGCAACGCGCGGCCCGACAACGCCGGGCCGCTCTCAACGACCGCCGGCGGCAGCCGTCAGAGGGTCTCGGATCGCGCCGTGAGCGCCGTGGGCCGCAGGTTGGCGAGGGCGTGCAGGAGCACGGCGCCGATGATGACGGCGCCACCTGCGAGCGTGAGGGCGTCGGGTTGCTCGCGGAAGATCATCCAGACCCAGAGCGGCCCGAGCACGACCTCGAGCAGCGTGATCAGCCCGGCCTGGGCGGCGGGGATCAGGCGGGCGCCGGCGGTGAACAGGATCATTCCGAGCGCCATCTGCCCCGCTCCCAGGGCGGCCAGCAGCAGGAAGTCTCGGGCTGAGAGGACACCGGGGTGCGCGAACGGGGCCATTGCGAGCAGCGAGATGGCCATCCCCAGGGCGGTCGCGGGCGTCATCGAGATCTCGCGGTGGCGGCGCGTGATCACGATCACGACGGCGAACGCCAGCGCCATCACGAGTGACAGGAGATCGCCCTGGAGCCCACCGGATCCGAGCGACCCTCCGACCATGATCGCCACGCCGGCCAGCGCGGCGGCCATCGCGAACCAGGTCCGGCCGGGCACAGCCTCGCGCATCAGGAGCCAGGCGAACAACGCCGCCAGAAAGGGCGCGATCGCCTGGAACAGCAGCACGTGCGCCACGCTGGTGTCGGCTAGCGCGAGGATGAAGCTGCAGGAGGCGAACGCCAGCGCGATGGCCACGCCGATGCCCGCGCGCCCGACGCTGCGGAAGGCTGCGAACGTGCCGCCGCGGCGGCGGATGCCGAGGTAGACGGTCAGGGCGACGACGGCCACGCCCGCGCGCACCGCCGCCTGCGTCGGCGCCGATGCGTCGACGGCGCGCTGCACCGGACCCGCCGTCGACCAGGCGACGGCTGCCGCGGCGACGAGCAGCTGGCCGCGCCGCGCGGGATCGGCCAGTGCCATCATGCCCCCGAGCGTAGCGATGACGGACGGGGAGCTCAGCTGGTGAGCGTGGCGGCGGCGGCGTGAAGGCGCTCGCGAAATCGGAGGCGCGTCCCGGGATCTGGCTGGTCGATGCGCCCGAGCCCGAGGTGGGCATCAACGACGTGCTGATCCGCGTCCTGCGCACCGGCATCTGCGGCACGGATCTGCACATCCGCGCCTGGGACGCCTGGGCGCAGCGGACGATTCCCGTGCCGATGGTCGTCGGCCACGAGTTCGTGGGCGAGGTCGTCGAGATCGGCTCGAACGTCAACGATTTCTCGCCGGGGGACATCGTCAGCGGCGAGGGGCACCTCGTGTGCGGGCGCTGCCGCAACTGCATGGCGGGACGGCGGCACCTCTGCGCGCACACCCAGGGCGTCGGCGTCGATCGCACGGGGGCCTTCGCCGAGCTCATCTCGCTGCCGATGACGAACGTCTGGAAGCACGCGCCCGGGATCGATCTGGACGTGGCCGCGATCTTCGATCCCTTCGGCAACGCCGTGCACACCGCGCTCGCGTTCCCGGTGCTGGGCGAGGACGTGCTGATCACGGGAGCCGGCCCGATCGGGATCATGGCCGCCGCCGTAGTCCGGCACGCCGGCGCGCGCCACGTCGTCGTCACGGACATGAATGCCTACCGGCTGGAGCTCGCGCGGCGCATCGGCGTCACCCACGCGCTGGACGTCAGCCGCGGGTCGATCGCCGACGCCCAGCGCGAGCTCGGCATGACGGAGGGCTTCGACGTCGGGCTGGAGATGTCGGGCAACCCCGCCGCGCTCCACGACATGCTCGCCAACATGGCGCATGGCGGGCGAATGGCGCTGCTCGGGATCCCCGCGGAGGAGATCGCGATCGACTGGAATCGCGTGATCTTCAACATGCTCACGATCCGCGGCATCTACGGACGCGAGATGTACGAGTCCTGGTACGCGATGACCGTGATGCTGCAGTCCGGCCTGGACATCTCGCCCGTGATCACGCACCGCTTCCCCTACGGCGAGTTCGAGGAAGCATTCGCGGTCGCTGCGAGCGGTGACAGCGGCAAGGTCGTCCTCGACTGGGAGAAGTGATGTTCGAGACCGTTCGCGATCAGTTCCAGGGCGAGCTCGATGAGATCGCCGCCGCCGGGCTCGCCAAGCGGGAGCGCGTGATCGCCTCGGCCCAGGGCGCGCACGTGACGCTCGCCGACGGCCGCGAGCTGCTCAACCTCTGCGCCAACAACTACCTCGGCCTCGCCAACCACCCGGCGGTGCTCGCGGCGGCTCGCGATGCGCTCGGCGAGCGCGGCTACGGCATGGCCTCGGTGCGCTTCATCTGCGGCACGCAGGACATCCATCGCGAGCTCGAGCAGCGCATCAGCGAGTTCCTGGGCTGCGAGGACACGATTCTCTACTCCTCCTGCTTCGACGCCAACGCCGGGCTCTTCGAGACGCTGCTCGGCGACCAGGACGCGATCATCTCCGACGCGCTCAACCACGCCTCGATCATCGACGGCGTGCGGCTCTGCAGGGCGCGCCGGCTGCGCTACGCGAACCGCGATATGGACGAGCTCGAGGCGCGTCTGATCGAGGCCTCCGATGCCCGTCGCCGCCTGATCGCGACCGACGGGGTGTTCTCCATGGACGGCCACGTGGCACCGCTGGAGCGCATCTGCGAGCTGGCCGAGGAATATGAAGCGCTGGTCATGGTCGACGACTCGCACGCCGTGGGTTTCGTCGGCCCGGAGGGTCGCGGCACGCCGGCGCTGCAGGGCGTGGCCGAGCGCGTCGATCTGGTCACCGGCACGCTCGGCAAGGCACTCGGCGGCGCCAGTGGCGGCTTCACGAGCGGACGGCGCGAGGCCATCGAGCTCCTGCGCCAGCGCTCCCGGCCGTACCTCTTCTCCAACAGTCTCGCGCCGCCGATCGTCGCCGCCAGCCTCGCGGTGCTCGATCTGCTGCAGACCGAGGGCTCCCGGCTGCGCGACCGGCTGTTCGGACACACCGAGCGCTTCCGGCGGGAGCTCTCGGCGCTCGGCCTCGACGTCGTGCCCGGCGAGCACCCGATCGTGCCAGTGATGTTCGGCGACGCGCACCGTGCGAGCGCAGCCGCCGAGGCGTTGCTCGAGCACGGCGTCTACGCCGTCGCGTTCTCCTATCCGGTGGTGCCGCTCGGGCAGGCGCGCATCCGCACCCAGCTCTCGGCGGCGCTCTCCGAGGAGGATGTCGATCGCGCCATCGCCGCCTTCGCAGCGGTCGCCCGCAGCGTCAACGCGTGACGGGCCGCTCAGAGGGCTGATCCATCGGAAGTGGCACCGAGTGCAGCGCGGTGCCCGCGTACTCGGGCCTGCTCACGCGGATCGCCGTCACGAGGGCGCGCCGCGTCAGCAGGGCGAAGTAGAAGGCCAGCGGGAGCTCGATCCCGATCGCCGTGATCAGCGTGATGACCTGGTCGTCCGTGCCGAACGAGGTCACGACATCGAACCAGGCGTCGCAGAGGAGCAGCGTGGAGGAGGCGATCAAGCCCACGATCAGCATTGCCCGCTCGCGCAGCGCGGCCCAGGCGGTCAGGCCGAGCGCGAAGGTGAGCAGCAGGTCGAAGCCCGTCCAGGCCACGTTCCAGTGCTCGGTCGTGTGGCGATCGGGCAGCTGCGTGATGTAGATCAGCGTCCACGGGATCAGCGCGATCGTCGCGCCCATCGCGAGGAAGCCGAACGGGTGCGCGCGCACGGAGCGCAGGCGACCCGTCAGTGGGTCGCGCAGCTGCATCGGCCGTCGTCCGTGGTCATCGAAGGTACTCAACGCCGAACCATCTTCCCCTATTCGCTGCGTTCTGCAAACGGCCGTGGCCCCTCGGATCGAAGGGGCACGGCTGGTTCGCGCCGGCGGCCGGCCAAATGGCCCACGCAGTGAGTGCCACTTGGCCGTAGTACACAGGCCGTCAGGATCCGAGTGCCGGCGTCCCGTGGCTGACGTGCGGCAGCCAGTTGAGCTTGCTCGGCAGGTACCAGTTGCGGTCGCCCAGGAGCTTCATCGTGGCGGGCAGGAGCACCGCGCGCACGAGGGTCGCGTCCAGCAGGATCGCCGTGGCGAGGCCGACGCCGAGCTGCTTCATGTCGAGGCCCGAGAGGGTCGCGAAGATCGCGAACACGGCGACCATGACGATTGCGGCGCTGGTGACCACGCCGGCCGTCTCGGTGATGCCCTGCTCGACGGCCTGCTCGGTCGGCACACCGCGCTCCCACAGCTCGCGGACGCGGCTCAGGATGAACACGTGGTAGTCCATCGAGAGACCGAAGAGCACGACGAAGAGGAAGATCGGCACCCAGGACTCGATCGCGCCGTCGCTCGTGAAGCCGAGCAGGTTCTGCGCCCAGGTGTGCTGGAAGACCGCGACGAGGATGCCGTAGGCGGCGCCCACGCTCAGCAGGTTGAGCAGGATCGCCTTGATCGGGATGATCAGCGAGCGGAAGGTGACCAGCAGGAGCAGGAAGCTCAGCAGGAGCACGAAGCCGATCACGAGCGGAGCGCGATCGCGCATCACCTGGTTGAAGTCCTCCGTGCCGGCAGCCTCGCCGGCCACCTGCGCCGTCACGCCGGCGTTCGAGTTCAGGGTCTGCGGCACGACGCTCGAGCGCAGCGCCTTCATCGAGGCCACGGCCTCGGCGTTGTGGCCGTCACCCTTGATCGGGACGTACAGCCGAGCGACCGAGCGATCCTTCGAGACGCTCAGCGTGAAGGGCTTGAACGCGTGCCCGCTGGCGATCGCCTTCTGCTCGAAGTTCGCGATCGCCTGCGTGACCTCAGGCGCGGTGACGTCCTTGGCCTCGACGACGATCACGGCGGGCGAGGGCGAGCCCGGGAACGCACTGTCGATCGCGGCCTTGGCCTGCATCACGGGCAGGCTCTTGGACATGCCGTAGTCGGCCGAGACGAGGCCGAGCTTGAGGTTGGCGGCCGGCAGCGCTAGCGCGACCAGGATCGCGGTCGACGCGACGACCGAGATGACCGGGTGCTTGAGCACCGGGCGCAGGACGCGCTGCCAGAAGGTCGTCTCGCCGCGGCGGCGCCGGAAGAGCCTCTCCGCACCCCGAGCCACGAGTCAGCCCGCGGAGGGAGAAGCGGGCGTCAGCTCGCGCGCAGGAAGGTGAGCACGGCGAGCACGCGGCGGTGATCCTCGACCGCGCTGCCGAGCCCGAGCTTCTCGAAGATGTTCGTGATGTGCTTCTCGATCGCGCGCGGCGTGACGACGAGCGCGTCGGCGATGGCCTGGTTGGAGCGGCCCTCGGCCATCAGCGAGAGCACCTCCTTCTCGCGTCCGCTCAGCACCTCGAGCGGGCTCGAGCGGCGCTTGCGCGCGACGAGCAGGCCGACGATGGAGGGATCGAGCGCCGAGCCTCCCTGCGCGACGCGGCGCACGGCCTCGGCAAAGTCGTCGATGTCTGCGATCCGGTCCTTGAGCAGGTAGCCCACGCCCTCGGTGCCCTCTGCCAGCAGTTCCATGGCGTACTCGGGCTCGGCGTGCTGCGACAGCACGACGACGCCCACGCCCGGATGCGCCTCGCGAATCCGCCGGGCCGCGCGCACACCCTCGTCGGTGTGCGTCGGCGGCATGCGGATGTCGACGACCGCGACGTCGGGCTTGAGCGATCCGATCGCGTGCATCAGGTCGACGGCGTTCTCCGACTGCGCGACGACCTCGAAGCCGGCGTCTGCGAGCACCCGTGCGACCCCTTCGCGCATGAGGGCCGAATCGTCCGCGATCGCGACGCGCAGGGCGCTCATGAGAGGCGACGGTAGCAGCCAAGACCCCGAGGTAGGGCTAACCGCACCTGCCGACGTGCGGGCGGCCGCCCGCGAGACACGAGCGAGCCCGAGCCGACGGCGTAGCGCGGGGCGCGATGGTTCACCCAACGAGGGCGACGGGCTCTCGGCCGAGACAAAGGAGCTGCCATGTTCAACCCCATCCGCCCCGAGTTGGCCGCCATGCTTCATCGTGAGCGGGTCAACGAGAGCCTTCGTCGTGCGGCTCACTCGGCCGACAAGCCGCCGGGTTCGCGCCGCCGTGGCCGGCCCCGCCTGGCTCTGAGGTTGCGTATGGCGTGAGCTGCACTACCTAAACCAGCACTACCCTCCGAGACGGGGCGTCCCTCAAGCAGGCGCCCCGTCTCCGTTTTTCCAGCCAAGTGGCACACACCGCGTGTGCCACTTGGCACAACTCACAGTTAGGCCCCAGTTAACGCTCGGGCTGCTCTTAAGGACATCGTGCATCGTGGGGTCATGGCAGACGTTCCCGGCGACGCGAACGACCCCCCGCCGGCAGGCGCGCCCGCCCGGCAGCGGCGGCTCTGGGGGGTGCGGCTGGTGGTGCTCGCCGCGACGGCGGCTGCGCTCGGAGTTCCGCAGAAGCAGATTGCCCAGAGCCAGGCCGCCGGCAGTACCAGCATCGCGCGGCTGGCTGCGCGTCAGAACGTGAGCGTTGCGCGCGTGCGCTCCGTTGCGCTCGCCGCCGCCGATCCGCTGCTCGACGAGGCGGTGCGCTCGGGGGACATCAGCGACGACGACCGCCGCTCGCTGCGCTCGCGCATCCGTGATCGCGGCGTCGTTTAACGGGCGGGCGTGAGGGGAGCATCCTCCCAGGAGGTGCGGATTACCGCACCGCGTCACGCCAGGCTTCCGTAGACGGGACGCCCGGCGTGGCGCGAAGATGAAAGAGACGGCAGACCCGCCGCCACCCTCTCGAGCATGCCCCGCATCCAGCCACCCAAAGCGACCGCCGAGCGACCGATGACGGTCATGCTCGTCGATGATCACGCCTCGTTCCGCGCGAGCGCGCGCTGGCTGCTCGAGACCGAGGGGTACATCGTGGTCGCCGAGGCGGCCAGCGGGGAGCGCGCGCTCGAGAGCGTGGGCGACGTGCAGCCCGAGCTCGTCCTGCTCGACATCGGCCTGCCCGGCATCGACGGGTTTCAGGCGGCCCTCGCGATCCGCGCCCGCTGCCCCCGCGCGCGCATCGTGCTGACGTCGAGCCGCGACCTCGCCGACCTCGGCGCGGATCGCGTGAGCGCCTGTGGCGCCGCCGGGTTCGTGCACAAGGCCGCGCTCACGCGCGCGGCGATCGCCGCCGCCACGGCCTAGCGCGATCTCTCCCGCGCGGGTTCGTTAGGCTCACGACGGCACTACAAGAGGAGGCACACGGTGGCCGCCACAGCGACCCGCACACTCAGGAATTTCGTCAACGGCGACTACGTCGAGCCGACGTCCGGCCGCTACTCCGACGTCGTCAACCCGGCCACCGGCGAGGTGTACGCCCAGGCGCCCATCTCGGGCGAGCAGGACGTGGATCGCGCGTATGCGGCCGCCTCCGACGCCTTCGCCGAGTGGCGCGATTCCACGCCGGCCGAGCGGCAGCTCGCGCTGCTGCGCTTCGCGGACGCGATCGAGTCCCGCGCGGACGAGTTCGTCAACGCCGAGGTCGAGAATACCGGCAAGCCGCGCGCGCTCACGGCCTCGGAGGAGATTCCCCCGATGGTCGACCAGATCCGCTTCTTCGCGGGCGCCGCCCGCGTGCTGGAGGGACGGTCGGCCGGTGAGTACATGCGCGGCATGACCTCGTTCATCCGGCGCGAGCCGATCGGCGTGGTCGGTCAGGTGACGCCCTGGAACTATCCGCTGCTGATGGCCACCTGGAAGATCGGGCCGGCGCTGGCGGCCGGCAACTGCATCGTGCTCAAGCCGAGCGACACGACGCCCGTCTCGACGCTGCTGATGGCCGAGGTCGCGGCCGAGTTCTTCCCGCCCGGCGTGTTCAACGTGATCTGCGGCGATCGCGACACGGGCCGCGCACTCGTCTCGCACCCGACGCCGCAGCTCGTCGCCATCACCGGCTCGGTGCGCGCCGGCATGGAGGTCGCGAGCGCCGCCTCGTCCGATCTCAAGCGCGTCCACCTCGAGCTCGGCGGCAAGGCGCCGGTGATCATCTTCGACGACGCCGACATCGCGCTGGCCGCCGAGACGATCGCGGTGGGCGGGTATTTCAACGCCGGCCAGGACTGCACGGCGGCGACGCGCGTGATCGCCGCGCCCGAGGTCTACGCCGACATGGTCGACGCGCTGGCCGAGCAGGCCAGGGCCACCAAGACCGGTGCGCCCGACGACGAGGACATCCTCTTCGGCCCCCTCAACAACACCAACCAGTACGAGCGCGTCGCCGCCATGGTGGATGCCGCGCCCGGCCACGCGCACCTCGCCGCGGGCGGGCATCGCATCGCGGGCCCGGGCTTCTTCTACGAGCCCACCGTGATCTCCGACCTGCGACAGGACGACGACCTGATCCAGAACGAGATCTTCGGCCCGGTCATCACCGTGCAGCCCTTCAGCGACGAGGACGAGGCCGTGCAGTGGGCCAACGGCGTGCAGTACGGGCTCGCGTCGTCGGTCTGGACGACCAATCACGGGCGCGCCATGCGCGTCGCACGCCGGCTCGACTTCGGCTGCGTCTGGATCAACACCCACATCCCGCTCGTGGCCGAGATGCCGCACGGCGGCTTCAAGCACTCCGGCTACGGCAAGGATCTCTCGATGTACGGCTTCGAGGACTACACGCGCATCAAGCACGTGATGACGAATCTCGACGCCTGACGGGCAGGGCAGGTCGCGCGGCATGAGCCCGCCCAGGCTCATCCTGGTGCTCAGCGAGAACTGGACGCTGACGCCGCCGCGCGACCTGCGTGCGCTCGTGCGCATCGCGCAGGAGGCCGAGACCGCGGGAGTCGACGCCGTCATGCTCAGCGAGCACGTCGTGCTCGGCTCCGCCTCGGGCGCCGGCGGGATCATGGGCAACCCGCGCGACTACGCCGCCCCCGGCAATCAGGACCCGGCCACGCCCTGGCCCGACTCGCTCGTGCTGGCCTCGGCCATCGCCGCATCCACCACGCGCCTGCGGATCGCCCTGGCGGCCGTGATCTACCCGCTTCGGCACCCCCTGCTGCTCGCCAAGCAGCTGGCCACACTCGACCTGCTCAGCGAGGGGCGCCTCGTCGTCCAGCCCACCGTGAGCTGGCACGAGCAGGAGTACGAAGCGCTCGGCGTGCCGTTTCACCGGCGCGGCGCGATCCTCGACGAGCAGCTCGACGCGATGTCCGCAGCCTGGCGCGACACGCCCGCGTCCTACGACGGCGAGCACTTCCGCTTCGCCGACGTCTACGTCGAGCCCAAGCCCTTCCGGCCGGAAGGGCCGCGCATGTGGTTCGGCGGCCAGTCCCTGCACCCGGCCTTGCTGCGCCGCCTCGTTCGCTGCGGGCACGGCTTCCACCCCTTCGGCTCGCCCACGCTCGAGGAGCTCGAGCGGCTGCGGGCCGCGCTGGCGGAGGCCGGGCGCGACATCGCCGAGCTCGAGCTGGTCGGCGGGATCCGCGGGACGTTCACGGACGAGACGAGCGTGGCCGAACTGGGGCAGGCCGCCGAGGCGATCCCTGCCCAGCTCGCTCAGGGCTACACGTCCATCTGCTTCAAGCCCTCGATGTTCACGGACGACAGCGAGGAGGTCGGGGTGCTCTGCCGCGAGCTCGTCGCGCGCACCGCCGCGTTCTGACGCGACGAAGCCCAGGGCGACCAGCGCCCTGGGCTCGCGTCGCGGCCGGCCCGATCAGGCCGTGATCGTGAAGGTGCCCTTCATGCCGGCGGCCGCATGGCCCGGCACGGTGCAGAGGTACGGGAACTTCCCGGTCTTCGGGAACTTGACTGTCAGCGTCGCGGACTTCTTCGGCTTGAGCAGCGGCGTCGTCTTACCGTTGATCTTGAAGTCGTGGGCGACCTTGCCCTTGTTCGTCACCTTGAAGACGACCGTGCCCTTGGGGGCCGACTTCTTGGACAGCGTGAACTTGAACTCGGTCGCCCCCACCGTGATGGTGGTCGTCTTGGCAGCGTGCCGCGCCGGTGCAGCCGTGGCAGGCACGGCGATCAGCAGCGCCGCGGCCACGGCCGTCAGCGCAATCGACGTTGGTCGCATGGTTTCTCCTCGAGGTCGATTGGTCCGCCGCCGACGCCTGAGATGCGGCGTCGCCGTGGCGGAAGTGGGTGCCAATGCCCGTATCGGCCGGTTCTCGAACCACTGCCTGCCAGGCAGGGCGGGCGACTACGGCTGCTCGATCGGGAGCGCGGCGCCGAGAGCGGCGCGGCGCCTCGGGCTACCCGGGCTGCGGTACCAACTCGACATTGGCTGCCGCGCGCTCCACGGCGGCGCGCTCGTGTGCCTCGAGCGGGCGAGGCCCGCTGCGGTGGCTGTCCGGCGCGACGCCCGAGAAGTCGGTGTCGCTGCGGTGCCCGCTCATCTGCTCGAGCACGGCCAGGCCGCAGTACGGGACGTAGAAGGAGGAGTAGCCGCCCTCGTGGCTCATCAGCAACCGCCCGTCGCTGACGTCGGCGGCCACCTCCATGAGGCTCGCGGTCAGGGCGCGGAAGTCGTCGGCGCTCAGATCCATGCGCCCGAGCGGGTCGTAGGCGCTGGCGTCGAAGCCGCTCGCGACGATGATGAGCTCCGGCCGGAAGGCGCGCAGGGCAGGCACGACGACGCGCTCGAAGGCGTAGCCGTAGGCCGACCTGCCGCTGCCGGGGGGGAGCGGGATGTTCAGGTTCGTGCCGCGAGCGGCGCCTTCGCCGACGACGTCGACGCGGCCGCGGCCGGGCGGGTAGTGCTCGTCCTGGTGCAGCGAGATCGCGAGCACGCCCGGGTCGGCGAGAAAGATCGTCTCCGTGCCATTGCCGTGATGGACGTCCCAGTCGACGACCGCCACCCGCGTCACGCCGCGCACCTGCTGCGCGTGCCGGATGGCGATGCCGATGTTCGAGAAGACGCAGAAGCCCATCGCGAGGCCGGGCTCGGCGTGGTGGCCGGGCGGCCGCACGAGCGCGTAGGCGTTGTCGACGGTGCCGTCGAGCACGGCATCGGCGGCCACGATCGAGCCGCCCGCCGCGAGGATCGCGATCTCGTCGCCGAACTTGCCCATCGCAGTGCCGTTGCCTGCGTCGCCCCCGGTCGCCGCGAGGGCACGCACGCCGGCGAGGTGCTCGGGCGTGTGCACGCGCAGGATCTCCTCGTCGGTGGCCGGGCGCGCGCGCAACTGGACGAGCTGGTCGAGCACGCCCGTGATGTCCAGCAGATTGCGGAAGCGGCGCTTCGTCTCGGGGTTCTCGAAGGCCTCCTGTGGCTGCGCGTACGACTTCGCAGGAGTCGTCGAGAAGTCGTTCCAGGTGCCCGCGTCGAACCAGGCGTAGCGCTCATCCCACAGCCATCCCGTTGCCATGCGGGCGACTCTAGCGTGGCGGGGCGGATACGTTTCGCACACCCGTGAACAGGAGCTTCGAAGCATGAGCTTGCCCGCACTGCTCGGTGGCGCGCCCGTCGCCGGCCCCGACACCTATCCGTCCTGGCCGCAGTGGGGGGAGCGCGAGCGCGCGGAGTTGCTCGGCACGCTCGAGTCCGGCGCCTGGTGGACGGGCGACGGCGAGCGAGCCTTCCGCTTCGCCCGCGAGTTCGCGCACTTCCAGGGCGCCGCCTCCGGCCTGCCGTTCACGAACGGCACGCAGACGCTCGAGGCCGCGCTCGTGGCTTGCGGCGTCGGCGAGGGCGACGAGGTGATCGTGCCGGGCATGACCTTCGTGGCCAGCGCGAGCGCCGTGCTGTCGGTCAATGCGACGCCCGTGATCGTCGATGTCGACGCGGACACGCTCGGCATCGACCCCGCCGCGGCCGAGGCGGCCATCACCCCGCGTACGCGGGCGATCATTGCCGTGCACGTGGCAGGCGCCCTGTGCGACCTCGATCTGCTCGTCCCGCTCTGCGAGCGCACCGGCCTGCACCTGATCGAGGACTGCGCCCACGCGCACGGCTCCCAGTGGCGTGGACGCGGCGCCGGCAGCTACGGCTCGTTCGGCAGCTTCTCCATGCAGCAGGGCAAGCTCATGACGGCGGGCGAGGGCGGCGCGCTGATCGGCAACGACGAGGACCTGCTCGCAGCCGCCTGGAGCTACGCGGACTGCGGTCGTGAGCGCGGGCGCTGGTTCTACCACCACGCGACGATCGGCTCCAACTTCCGCATGAGCGAATGGCAGGGCGCGGTGCTGCTCGGGCAGCTCGAGCGCTTTCCCGCGCAGCACGCGCTGCGCAACGCCAATGCGATCGCCCTCGGCGAGGCGTTGGCGGAGATTCCCGGCCTGCGGGCGCAGAAGCGCGACGAGCGCATGGACAGCCAGGGCAACTACTGCTTCGTCGTCCACTACGACGCGAGCGAGTTCGCCGGCCTGCCGCTGCGCAGGTTCGAGGAGGCGCTCTACGCCGACGGCGTGCCGCTCGGTGTCAGCTATCCATCGCTGTCCGGCCTCGATGTCTTCCGCAACGGTAATTTCGGGCCCACGCGCCGCTCCTCGTCGCCGGCGCTCGACTACGCCGGCCTGCGCCTGCCGGTCGCCGAGCACGCCGCGGCCTCGACGGTGTGGATGGAGCACCGCCTGTTGCTGGCAGATCGCGACCGCGTGCTACGCGTGGCCGAAGCCGCCGCCCGCATCCGCGAGCACGCGGCCGCGATACTGGAGAAGATGCCGATCGGCGCAGGCGCGTGACAGCGCGCCTTGCGCTGCTCGGCTGTGGCTGGGTGGCCGACATGCACGCGCGGGCCGCGCAGAGGCTCGGGCACACGATCGTCGGGGTCGCCAATCACCGCCTCGAATCGGCCGAGCGCTTCGGGACCGAGCACGGCATCGAGCTCGCCACGACCGACTGGCGCGCGCTCGTGGGTGCTGCGGGCGTCGACATCGCGGTCGTCTGCACGCCCAACGCCCTGCACGCGGAGCAGTCGATCGCCGCACTCGAGGCCGGCAAGCACGTGTTCTGCGAGAAGCCGATGGCGACCAGCGCCGCCGACGGCGAGGCGATGCTCGCCGCGGCGGCCGAGCACGACCGCCTGCTGCTGGTCCTGCATCCGTGGCGCCACCACGATGCCGTGATCGCCGTGCGCGACGCGATCGCCGCGGGCGAGCTCGGCCAGGTCGTGCGCACGCACGGCTACGGCGTGCACGCCGACTGGGGCCCGGGTGGCTGGTTCACCGATCCCGTGCTGGCCGGCGGCGGCGCGCTCGTCGACATGGGGATCCATGCGATCGACACGGCGCGCTTCCTGCTCGGCGAGCCCGAGCCGCGGCGCGTGCTCGCCTCCATCAGGACGGCGCACGGCCACTACGCGGTCGACGACGACGGCATCGTCCTGATCGAGTGGGAGAACGGCGCGCGCTCGGTCGTGGAGTCCGGCTGGTGGCAGCCGCACCTCGGCGGCCACGAGGCGGACACGGAGGTCTACGGGAGCTCCGGGTACCGGCGCATCTGGGCGCGCGAACAGCCGCCCGGGTACGTGCACTGCGACCTGACATTGTTCGTCGCGCAGCTGCGCGACGCCCTGAGGCAGGTGGCGGCCTGGGCGCCGGGGACGCGATCGCCGGAGCACGGCCTGGCCGCGCTGCGCATCTGCGAGCTGGCCTACGCCTCGGCGGGAGGCTCCAGCCATGCCGGGTGACCGCCCGCTCCGCGTCGCCGGCGTCGCCGGCAGCCTGCGCCGTGCCTCCTTCAACCGGGGGCTGCTGCGTGCCGCCGTGGAGTCCGCGCCCGACGGCATGACGATCGAGGCGCTCGAGATCCGCGAGCTCCCGCACTACGACGCCGACCTCGACGTCGACGGCGGCCCGGAGGTCGTGCGGGCGTTCAAGGCGCGCATCATCGCGGCCGACGGCCTTCTGCTCGTGACGCCCGAATACAACTACTCGATGTCCGGCGTGCTCAAGAACGCGCTCGACTGGGCCTCGCGCGCCCCCGAGCGCGCGCTGCAGAACAAGCCCGTTGCGATCATGGGCGCCACGCCGGGGCGCTGGGGCACCGTGCGCAGTCAGATGGCGTTGCGCCAGATGCTCGTCTTCCCTTCCTGCCGTGTCCTGCCCGCGCCGCTCCTGCAGATCGCCGGGGCGCGCGACCATTTCGACGGCGACGGCAACCTCACCGACGGCGAGACGCGCGAGCAGGTCGTCGGCGTGCTCGACGCGTTCGCCACCTGGATCCGCCAGGTCTCGTAAGGCCGCCTGTCCCCCGGCATTCTTGACATCGAGTAGTTCGCGATATATCGTGACGAATCGTTACCTATCGAGGAGACACAAAGGAGATTCACTCGATGACCAAGTCACACAAGCAACAGAAGTTCTTCGTCTACATGACGGAAGGCGGGCCGGAAGGCCCCGGCGGCTTCGGCCCGGGCCCCTTCGGTCCCGGCGAGCACGGCCCCGGCGGCCACGGCCCCGGCGGCCACGGCCGCCGCAACCGGCGCTACCGGATGCATCGGGAGGGCGGCTTTCCCGGCTTCCTCGGCCGCGGGCCGCGGGCCGGCCGCGGTGACGTCCGCGCCGCGATCCTCGCGCTGCTGGCCGAGCAGCCCATGCACGGCTACCAGATCATGCGCGAGATCGGAGAGCGCAGCGGAGGCGTCTGGCGCCCGAGCCCGGGCTCCATCTACCCGACGCTCCAGCAGCTCGAGGACGAGGAGCTCGTCCGCCCCGAGACCGGCGACGGCGGCCGGCGCGTGTTCGCGCTGACCGACGCCGGCCAGGAGGCCCAGACGGCCGCCGCCGGCGGCCCCGCCCCCTGGGAAGAGGTAGGCGTAGAGGGCGACGCGACCGCGCTGGAGTTGCGCGACCTCGTCGGCCAGGTCGTGAACGCCGCCCGCCAGGTGCTCCATGCCGGCGAGGCAGCGCAGATCGCCCAGGCCAAGGACGTGTTGCGCGACGCCCGCCGGAAGCTCTACCGGATCCTCGCCGAGGACACTCCGGAGACCCCGGCCGACGAACCCAACGACTCCGATTAGCTGCGGCTGAGTCCGCGACGGCCACGGGATGCGAGCATGCGTCCCGTGGCCAGCGTGATCCTCACGGACGGCGGCATGGGGCAGGAGCTGCTCCGGCGCTCGCAGGCGCCCCCGACGCCGCTCTGGTCGGCCCGCGTCCTGCTGGACGAGCCCGAGCTCGTCCACGACCTGCACGTCGAGTTCATCCGTGCCGGCGCCCGCGTGATCACGATCAACTCCTACGCCGCGACGCCCGAGCGGCTCGCCCGGGAGGGCGAGCCCGAGATGTTCGAGCCACTGCAGCGGCGCGCGCTGGATCTCGCGCACTCGGCACGCGAGGCCGCGCAGGACGGCCAGGAGGTGCGCATCGCGGGCTGTCTCTCGCCGCTCTTCGGGAGCTACCACCCGCGCCTGACCATTCCCTTCGAGGAGACGCTCGCGACCTACCGGCGGATCGTCGAGCAGCAGGCTGACCGCGTCGATCTCATGCTCTGCGAGACGATGGCGTCTGCCGAGGAGGCGCGCGCGGCCGCCACCGCCGCTGCCGAGAGCGGCAAGCCGATCTGGGTCTCCTGGACGCTCGCCGACGACGGCCCGCCGTGCCTGCGCAGCGGCGAGACGCTGGCGACGGCCGCCCAGGCGCTCGAGGGCATTCCGCTGGCCGCGCGCCTCGTTAACTGCAGCCGGCCCGAGGCGGTGAGCGCGGCGCTGCCCGGCCTCGTCGCCCTCGGCGGCCCGGTCGGCGCCTATGCCAACAATTTCACCGCCGTGGAGGCGCTCAAGCACGGCGGCACGGTGGACGTGCTCGCGAGCCGCGAGGATCTCGGCCCGGAGCGCTACGCGGAGTTCGCCCTCGACTGGGTCGAGGGCGGCGCGGCGATCGTCGGCGGTTGCTGCGAGACCGGGCCCGGGCACATCGCCGCGCTGCGCGAGCGGCTTCACGCAGCGGGCATCGCGACGACCGCGGCCTGACGGCGCCGCTACCGTCTCCGCATGCACGACGCGCTGCCGACCGCTCGCCTGCTGGCCGTCGCGCGTGGTGACGAGCCGCCGGACACCGTGATCGAGGGCGCGCAGGTGTTCTGCGCGTTCACGCGGGAGTGGCTCGACGGCGATGTCGCCATCGCGGACGGTCGCTTCGCCGGCGTCGGCTCCTACGCCGGCGGCAAGCGCATCGACGGGAGCGGGCGCTTCCTCAGCCCCGGCTTCATCGATGCCCACATGCACGTCGAGTCGTGCAAGCTGAGCGTCGCCGAGTTGGCGCGGGTGGTCGTTGCCCGGGGGACTACCGGTCTCGTCTGCGATCCGCACGAGCTCGCCAATGCGCTCGGGCCGGAGGGCGTGCACTGGTTCATCGACGCCTGCGAGGGGCTACCGATCGACGTCCTCGTTTTCGCCCCTTCGGCCGTTCCGGCGAGCCCCTTCGAGTCGCCGCGCGCGCCGCTGACGCTGCAGGACATCAGCGGCATCCTCGTTCGCGATCGCGTGATCGGCCTGGCGGAGATGATGAACTACCCCGCCGTGATCGCGGGCGCCCCGGAGGAGCTCGCAAAGATCGCGCTGGCCGCCGGTAAGCGCATCGACGGCCATGCGCCCGGTGTCGTCGGCCCGCAACTCGACGCCTACCTCGCGACCGGCATCAGCAGCGATCACGAGGCGACCGTCCTGAGCGAGGCGCTCGAGAAGCGGCGGCGCGGCGCCTGGGTGCTGTTGCGCGAGGCCTCAAACGCTCGCAACCTCCGCGATCTGCTGCCGCTCGTGCGCGACTACGGGCCAGAGCGCTGCGCCTTCTGTACCGACGACCGCGAGCCAGACTTCCTGCTGCGTGAGGGCCACATCGATCAGATGTGCCGGGTCGCGGTCGCGCAGGGCATCGCGCCCGAGGATGCGCTACTCATGGCGACGCTGCATCCCGCGCTCTGCCACGGCCTGCCGCGGGTGGGTGCGATCGCGCCCGGCTACCGGGCCGATTGCGTCCTGCTCGACGACCTCAGCTCGTTCCGCGCGGCGCTCGTGCTCAAGGGCGGGCAGGTGGTCGCGCGAGACGGAGTTGCCGTCCCGTTCGAGTCGGAGCCTGCGCCCGCCTGGGTGCGCGACACGGTGCACATCGCGCCGCTCGGACCGGAGTCCTTCCGGCTGCAGGCGACCGGCGAGCGCGTGCGCGCGATCGGGCTGATCCGGGATCAGATCCTCACCGAGCACCTCGTGCTCACGCCGAGCGCGCAGGACGGGGCAGTCGTTGCGGATCCCGAGCGCGACCTCGCCAAGATCGCGGTCGTCGAGCGCCATCACGCCAGCGGGCGCATCGGCCTCGGGCTGGTGCGGGGATTCGGGCTGCGCCGCGGCGCCGTCGCCACCACGGTCGCGCACGACGCGCACAACATCGTCGCGGTCGGCATGAGCGACGACGACCTGGCTCGCTGCGTCCAGCGGCTGGCCGAGATCGGCGGCGGCATCGCGATCTACGAGGACGGCGAGTTGCGCGGCGAGCTGGCGCTGCCGGTGGCGGGCCTCATGTCCGAGGAATCCGCGACGGCCGTGGTCGAGGGCCTCGACCACCTGCACGCCGTCGTGCGCGAGCTGGGCTCGACGCTGGCTGCGCCGTTCATGACGTTGAGCTTCCTCGCCCTCTCTGTGATCCCGGCGCTCAAGATCACGGATCAGGGACTGGTCGACGTCGAACGGTTCGCGCTCGTCCCGTTCGACGCCTGATCGTTCACGGCCGGCCTACGGGATCCTCTGTGCGCCGCACTTGACGATCTTCACGGTGCCCGCGCAGAGCGGCTGGGCATGGATGCCCAGCCGCCCGATGCATGCTCTAGCGGGCGCTGCGCTGCTGGTTGCGGCGCCACTCGCCCTGCCGGGGCGTGGTGCCGCGCTGGCCCTGAGCCTGCTGCCGCTGGCGCGGCGAGCGATGGCCCTGGGCGGGCAGGCGCTGGCCGGGGGTGACGAGCAGCGTGTCGGTACGCTCGCAGCGCGCCTCCTCGACGCCGGCCAGCGTTGCCATCTTGTTGACGGCCTCGCGCTGGTCGTCGAGCACCAGCGTGACGCTCGTGCCGCTGCGGCCCGCACGGCCGGTGCGGCCGACCCGGTGCACGTAGCTCGAATCGTCGTCCGGCGGATCGAAGTTGATGACGTGGGTGATCGCGTCGATGTCCAGGCCGCGCGCGGCGACGTCGGTCGCCACCAGCGTGTCGGCGTGGCCGCGGGCGAAGCGCTCCAGGGAGCGCGTGCGCTGCGACTGCGTCATGTCGCCGTGCAGCGCCGCGACGCGCACGCCGCGATGCTCGAGGCGCGTGGCCAGGCGGCTCGCGCCGCGCTTGGTGCGCACGAACACGAGCGCCAGCTCGCGCTCGTCGCCGAGCACGTCGACGAGGCGGTCGAGCTTCTCCTCGTGGCGCGTCGTCAGGAAGCGATGTTCGATGGCGCCGATCTCGGCCTCGGGCGTGTGGTGCTCGACGCGCACGGCCTCGCGCGTGTACTTCGTCGCGAGGCGGTTGACCTCGCCGTCGAGCGTGGCCGAGAAGAAGAGCGTCTGGCGCTCCTGGCGCACCTGGCCGACGATGCGGTCGACTGCCGGGCGGAAGCCCAGGTCGAGCATGCGGTCGGCCTCGTCGAGCACGAGCAGGGAGACGCCGTCGAGGCGCACGAGGCGCCGCTCGAGCAGATCCTCGAGTCGGCCGGGCGTGGCCACGAGGATGTGGGAGCGCGCGGCCTTCTGGGCCTGGTGATGGATGCCGACCCCGCCGAAGGCGGTCGCGACGCGCAGGCCGCGGGAGCGCGCGATGTGCGCAGTCTCGTCGGCGACCTGCATGGCGAGCTCGCGCGTCGGCACGAGCACGAGGCCGGCCGGGACGCGCGCGTCCCGGCTGATGCGCTCGGCCATCGGAATCGCGAAGGCCAGCGTCTTGCCGCTGCCCGTCGGCGACTTCGCCAGGACGTCGCGGCCGGCGAGCGCGTCGGGAAGGACGAGCTCCTGGATGGGGAAGGGAGCCGTGATGCCGCGCTGCTGGAGCGCGGCGCACACGTGCTCGGACGCGCCGAGGGCGCGAAAGGACTGGGTACTCAAGTAGTTCAACTCCTGGCCGATGACGGCCCGTTCGGGGTCTGAGGATCCGACGCGCACCCCGAACTGATCAGGAGGAACGACGAGCAACCTCACGGAGCGGCACTTTCCGCTCTTGACTCGCACAGTAGCAGGGAGTCGCGGGAGCAAGTCCGTCGACGCATGATGCGAGCACGTACGATCGCAGGCCATGACCGTCATCGACATCAACATCGACGCGGGCGAGTCCTATGGCGCCTGGCGCATGGGGGACGACGCGGGCACCTTTCCGCATGCGACCTCCGTCAACCTGGCCTGCGGCTTCCACGGCGGCGATCCCGCCTCGATGTTCGCCGCTGCGCGCCTGGCCATGGAGCACGGGCTCGCGATCGGCGCGCACCCCGGGCTGCCTGATCTCGTCGGCTTCGGGCGGCGCGCCCTCATGGTCACGCCCGGCCAGGCCTACAACGACGTCGTCTACCAGATCGGCGCGCTCGCGGGCGTGCTCGGCGTCCTGGGCGGGACGCTTCACCACGTCAAGCTGCACGGCGCGTTCTCGACGCACGTCGCGGTCGACCCGGCCGTGGCGGACGGCGTCGTGCGGGCCGTCCACGACGTCGATCCCGCACTGCCGCTGATCACTACGGCGGGCTCGCAGCTCGAGCGTTCGGCTGCGGCGATCGGCCACCCGAGCGTGGCCGAGGCCTTCCCCGAGCGCGGCTACGCGCCCGACGGCCAGCTCGCGCGGCGGGGCACCCCGGGCGCCGTGATCACCGACGTGGACGAGGCCGCGCGCCGCGCCGTGCGCATGGCCGTGGAGGGCAAGGTGGACGCGATCGACGGCACGACCGTCTCCTTCGATGCGCGCACGCTCTGCATCCACGGTGACAACCCGCACGCCGCGCGCATCGCCGGCGCCGTGCGCTCGGCACTGGAGGCCGCCGGGGTCGAGCTGGCGGCCTTCTGAGCGGTGCGCCGGCTCGGCGTCTACGTCCGTCTCGGCGAGCGCATCGACCTCGTCGTCAACGAGCTGATCCAGCGCGTCGGGCGCCGGTTGCTCGACGATCTGCACCCCGGCGTGACCGATGTGCAGCCGTCGTACACGACGCTCTACGTGGAGTACGACGCGCGCCGCGCCGAGCGCGCCGCGATCGACGACTGGCTGGCCGGGCACCTGGCGGCGGCGCGGGCGAGCGGCGGCGACGTCGGCGGCAACTTCGTGCGCGTCCCGGTGCGCTACGACGGCGAGGACTTCGCCGCGGTCTGCGAGGCGACCGGTCTCGCGCGGCACGAGCTGATCGACCTGCACAGCGGGCGCGACTACAAGGTGTTCTCGGTCGGTGCGTCCCCGGGCTTCCCGTTCCTCGGTGTGCTGGACGAGCGGCTGCGCATGCCGCGGCACCCGACGCCGCGCGCGCTCGTGCCCGCCCACGCCGTCGCGATGACCGGATTGCAGACCGGCATCTATCCCGTGGCGGGGCCGGGCGGCTGGCAGCTGCTGGGCTACGCGCTGCGCGCGGTCTACGACCCGTGGCGTGAGCAGCCGTTCCTGATCGCCCTCGGCGACACCGTGCGCTTCGAGCCGGAGGACGGCGAGGTGCCCCCGGACCCCAAGGCCCGGCCGCTGTTGCCGACGGACCCCGAGCGCCCCGTTCTGCGCGTGGACGAGCCGGGCCTGCTCGACCTCGTGGTCGATGCCGGCCGCGACATGGGGGGTCGGTTCGGCATGGCGCAGTCGGGCCCGGTCGACGCGCGCGCGGCACGCCTCGCCAACGCGCTCGTGGGCAACGACGCGACCGAGCCGGTGCTCGAGCTCACGGTCAGGGGACCGTCCCTGACGGCGCTGCGCGCCGTGCGTATAGCGATCGCGGGCCCGGCGTGCCTGCCGTGGATCGGCGGCCAGCCGGCCGAGGCCCTGACGACGCTCGAGCTTGCCACCGGCGATCGCCTCTCGCTGCCGCACACCGGGCAGGGGGCGCGCTCCTACCTCGCGATCGCCGGCGGGATCGAGAGTGATCCCTTCATGGGCAGCGCGAGCACCGATGTCCGCGGGCTGATCGGCCAGCCGCTGGCGGCCGGCGACGTGCTCGGGACGACGCGCGAGGTCGTCTCGGAGATGCGCATGAGCGCACGCGTCGACTGGCAGGTCGACGGTGCGACGGTGCGCATCCTGCCCGGCCCGCAGGCCACCCTCGAGGCGCTCGAGCGACTCGACGGCGCCGAGTTGCGCACGGCGGCCGGCGACCGCACGGGCGTGCGGCTCGAGGGGGCATCAATCCCCGGCGGCGAGTCCGTGAGCGAGCCACCCCCGCTCGGCGCCATCCAGATCACGCCCAGCGGAGATCCCTTCGTCCTGCTCGTCGACCGCTACCGCACCGGCGGGTACTCCAAGCCCGCCGTCGTGCACCCCGACGACCTGCCGATCATCGGCCAGCTGCTCCCCGGCATGCACGTGCGGCTCAAGCTCGTCGAGCCGGCGCTGCGCTGGGATCTCGGTCAGTAGGGCGCGCGCTATCGTCGGCGCGTGCGTGAGGCAGACGTTCCGTACCCGGCCACGAGGGCCGGCCGCCTCTGCCTGCTGCTCGCGCTCGCGAAGCTCGCCCTGTTGGTGCCGATCCTCGAACGCTACGGCTGGGATCGAGACGAGCTGTACTTCCTCGCCGCCGGGCGCCATGAGCGCCGGCCGCGCCGCTCTCGGGACACCTCTCCTTCCAGTACTGGCATCCCGCGAAGATGCCGCAGCGCTCCGTGCTCCTGGTCGGCTTCGACCGCCCCGGCGCGCTCCGGCGCTGTGCGCATGCGACCGTGCTCGCGGTCGTCGACAACCGCTGGCGCGTCGACAACGAGGAGCGCGGCAGGCCGATCGTCTGGTGCCGCCTGCGGGCGCCGCTGGGCCAGATCTGGGAGAGCTCGTTCGCGACGGCTCGGCTGTGAGGCCTACGGGCGACGGACGCGCCTAACGACGCCGACAACGCCGAATCGATCAAGTGCCTTGGTGCGCGAACCTGCCGGCGTCCAGATGGCGCGCTTCCGTTGGGCAGGGCACGCTCGCTTGGATGTCCAAGTGGCACACGCTGCGTGTGCCACTTGGCACGCCGCGGGCGGCGCGGCGTCGGCGCCGCATCCAGGGCCAACCGCCAAGTGGCACTCACTGCGTGTGCCATTTGGCCGAACCACAGGCCGAGGCATCCGCCGGCGACAGACCAGGAGCTACGACCGCCCCATGGGAGCGCGCTCTTCTCCTCGCAAGAGGCTCCGTCCGCGTCGGCGACGTGAGGAGAGATCCAAGTGGCACACGCTGCGTGTGCCAAGTGGCCGCTACTGAGCCAACGCCAGCAACGCAGTCCCAACCGCGGCCAGCGCGATGCCTACGTACTGGTGCGGCCGCAGCCGCTCTCGCAGCAGCACGATCCCCACCACCGCGCTGAGCGTCGAGAACTGGCCGGCCACCACCGCGGCCACGCTCACGGGGCCACGGGAGGCGGCGTACGAGAAGCAGACGAAGGCGATCGCGTCGAGGGCGCCCAGCGCAAGCAGCCACGTGGTCACGCGGCGCGGCGCGAGGCGGGCGCCGCGCCACAGCACGAGCGCGGTCAGCAGGGCGAGGGCGCTCAGGCGGCCGCCCGCGACCACCGAGACAGGCCCGAGATCCTCGGCGGCCGCGTAGAGGGCGAACATGGCTCCGAAGCAGACCGCCGCGCCCGCCGCGGGCAGTGCGCCCGCCGCCGTGCCGCGACCGTCGCTCGCGGCCAGGCAGCCGCCGAGCAGGGCGATTGCGAGGCCGAGCACCACGAGCGCCCCGACGCGCTCGCCGAAGGCGAACACCGCCAGCGCCGCGATGCCGCCCTCGAGGCCGATGATGGGCGCCACCACCGCGAGGTCGCCGGTCTGCAGCGCGCGGAAGAAGAAGAGGAAGCCCGCGACCTCCAGCACGCCGGCCAGTACGGCGTAGCCCAGCGGGCCTCGCTGGCCGCTCCCGGGAAGGCCGTCGAGCGCGAGCGCAAGGGGGATCGTGCAGATGCCGTTGCCGGCGAGCATCACGAGGGATGCGACGTACGGATCGACTGTCCGGCTGAGCGGGACGAGCCAGTAGTTGGCCATCGTCCAGGCGACGGCCGCGATCAGGCTGAGGGCCACCGTCATGCCGCCGCTACCGTATCCGCGTGGTCACCGACCCCGATGCGACGGCCCTTGCGCGCTTCCTGCAGCGCAATGCGCCCGTACTCGCGCTGACCGGCGCGGGTGTCTCGACCGCCAGCGGCCTGCCCGACTTTCGCTCGCCCGGCGGGCTCTGGGAGCGCCTCGATCCGATGGTCGACGGCCACGTCGACATGCTCGCCCGCGATCCGGGTCGCGTCTGGCAGTGCTGGGCGGAGCCGCTCGTCGGTGCCGAGATCCAGCCCAACCCTGCGCACGGCGCGCTCGCCCAACTCGAGCTGGGCGGCTTCATCGGCGGCGTCGTCACGCAGAACATCGACGGGCTGCATCACGCGGCGGGCAGCGAGGCCGTCGAGGTGCACGGGCATCTGCGCACCGCCGCCTGCCTCGCCTGCGGGGCGGAGGAGGAGATGGCGACCGCACTCGCGCGCTACGCCGAGAGCAGGCGCGCGCCGGAGTGCCTCGCCTGCGGCGCCACGCTGCGGCCGCAGGTCGTGCTCTTCGGCGAGGCGCTGCCGCCCGCCGCCTGGGGTAGCGCCGCTCAGCTGGCGCAGACGTCCGGCGGGTGCCTGTGCGTGGGCACCTCGCTGCAGGTCTACCCGGCGGCGGGCCTGGCCGAGGCGTTCGCCCGCGCGCGGCGGCCGCTCGCGATCGTCTCGCAGCAGCCGACCGGTCTGTGGGAGGACGCCGATCCCCGGCTGCTGCGGGCGGCCGAGGAGCTCCTGCCCGCCGTCGCGGCCATCCTGATCCCGCAATCGCCCTAGAGCGGCGAGGGCTGGGTGTTCGAGTTCACCGGGCCGGGCCGTGTGTACGGCCAGGCGCGCTCGCCGCATCGCTCATCAACTGGCTGACGAACACGGCCACGCTCAGCGGCTCGTCGCCGACGGGCGGGATGCTCGGCAACATCTTCACCTAGCCGCGGCTAGGTCGTCATCTCGGCCTCGGGGGCCGGCGACGACGCGACCGCATCGCGCACCGCGACCTTGATCGCCTCGCTCAGGGTCGGATGGGCGAAGGTCGTGGCGAGCACCGGTCCGAGGTCGCCGTTGCGCGTGTGCAGAGGGATCGTGAGCGTGGCCAGCATGTCGCCGGCGTGCGACGCCATGATCGTGGCTCCCACGAGCTTGCCGCTGGCGCGGTCGATCACCACCTTGACGAACCCCTCCGTCGCGCCGACAGCGCGAGCCTTGCCGGTCTCGCGCACGAGCTTCACGTGCGCGTGGACGTTGATGCCCTGATCGCACGCCTCGGCCTCGGTGAGCCCGACTGCGGCCACCTCGGGGTCGGTGAACGTGACACGCGGCATTCCCATGTAGGCAGGCTCGTGGTGCGCGCCGCGCAGCGCGTTCTCGGCGACCTGGGGTCCCTCGTAGGTCGCCACGTGCGTGAACTGGAAGCGCCGGTGGTCGCCTCCGATCGCATCGCCGAGCGCCCACACGCCGCGTGCAGTCGTGGCCATCTGGGCGTTGACCTTGGCACCGCCGTCGAGCAGCGCGATGCCCGCCTCGGCAGGATCGGATTCGTCCAGTCGCGGCTCGCGCCCGGTCGCTACCAGCACCTTCTCGGCCGTCACGCTGCCGCCGATCCACGACAGCTCCGTGCCACCCGGGACATCCCGGGCGGCGATCCGCCGCGCCCCCGGGATGACGCGCACGCCCTCGTCCTGCAGCACGCGCAAGAGCGTCTCGCGCGCCTCGGGCTCCTCGCCGCGCAGCGGCAAGTCGCTGCGCAGGACGAGCGTCACCTGGACGCCGAGGCGGTTCAGGGCCTGCGCGAACTCCACGGCGATCGGACCGGCGCCGCAGATGGCGAGCGAGGCGGGGAGGTCGCTCAGGTTGATGAGGTCGTCGCTCGTGATGAACGAGGCCGCGTCGACGCCGGGGATCGGGGCGATCCAGGGACGCGCGCCGACCGCCAGCACCGTGGGCACGCCGCGCAACTCCGTCTCGCCGTCGTCGTCGGTGACGACAAGCGCCCCGTCGCGGAAGCGCCCGTGCCCGTGGATGCGCAGGACGTCGTTGCGCTCCAGCAGTTCCTCATAGAAGCCGCGGCCGTGCGCGACCACCTTGTGCACCCGGGCCATCACGGCGGGCCCGTCGATCTCGACCGTGGCCCGCACGCCGAACTCGTGGCCGTGGCGCGCCCCGTGTGCGATCTCGGCTGCCCTGACCAGGGCCTTCGTCGGGATGCACCCGACGTTGATTCAGGTGCCGCCGAGCGCCTCCGGCTCGACGACCGCGACGCGCGCGCCCAGGCGGCGGGCACGCATCGCGCAGGCGATCCCGCCCATGCCGCCGCCGATCACGACGAGCTCGGGCGCGTACGTGTCGAGCGGCGTCAACGCCGGCGTCAGACGAGCTCGGGGGCCACGCGCGCGATCGTCTCGTCGACCAATTCGCGGCGGCCGTGCTCGGGGTCGCGGCGCAGCACGCCGTGCGGGTCCACGCGGAACTGGCCGACCTTCATGAGCGGAGGGGAGTAGCAGTGGATCGAGACGGCGGGGATGCCCTCGGCGTGCGCGACCGAGTGGATGTACCCCGCAGGCCCCTGGCGCGTGTCGCCGGGGCGCAACTGGAGCGCCGTCGCGCCGGTCGGCAGCTTCAGCTGCCGCTCGATGACCGCGCCCTGGGCCATCGCGATGCCGACGTCGGAGACGTCGTGATCGTGGAACCCCGTGGACTGCCCGGGCATCCAGCACAGCACCCAGATGTCGGTGCGATCGTCCTCGAACAGCAGGCGGTAGCGGCGCCGGTGCGCGTCGACGACGAGCAGCGGCTCCCACAGCTCGGGCCGATCGCGGATGGCGATTGCGATCTGCTCGAGTTCGGCAGCCGAGAGGCGTGACGCGGCGGGGATGAGCTCGCGCGTCGCCGCCGCGAGCTCCTGCGGCGGAGTCAGCACCTCGTCCCAATCGATCGCGCTCGCGTCCTTTTGGTTCTGGCGCGTGACCATTGCTTGCCCAGTCTACAACTTGCCCCTCTGAACGGCCCGCGAAACGTCTCAACCGAGCGGAATTGAGCGCGCGATCCCGACGAGCTGCGACCGCGAGAGGCTGCCCTCGACGCGCACGACGAGGTCGCCGCGCTGCCACACGAGGGTCGTGCCAACGAGCCGGGTGTAGGTCTGATCGAAGCCACCGCCCGGCGCGCGGAACAGGACGAGCAGATGCGGGTGCCCGGTCAGGATCACCGCGGGGTCGCCATCGATGTTCAGCGGGATCGCCTTCGTGGCCATCGCGACCGTCTTGCCGAGGATCGTCTTGTCGATCGTCCCGCGCAAGACGCTCACGATCACGCGATGACGCACGCCGTAGCGCTTCTCCACCGTCCCGGGCTCGTACAGGAACGTGACGTCCACACCCGACTGCAGGTGGTCCTCGAAGATCCCGTCCGGCCGGCCGAGATCGCCTGGCGGGCCGACCGCGGTCTTCAGGTCGCTGCGCGCGCGGGCCAGGGAAACCCGCGAGCCGAGCTGGAGACGGCGCGCATCGGGGCCGAGCTCCGGCAAGCGCGTGACGGTCGTGATCTTGACGTCGCGCAGGCCGAACGAGTCGAGCACGCGGTCGCGCAGGTCGCTCGAGAGCGCAAGGGCCGTCGCGGGAACGAGCAGGAGCACGGCGAACGCGAGCAGCACCACGCGCCGTCGGCGGCGGCGGTGAGCGGTCGCCCGCTGGGCGGCCGCCAGCACGCGCGGTGCGAGCGCCGGCGGCTCGGGGAAGCCGTCTGCGAGCGCGCGCAGGTCCTGCTCGAGCGTCATGTCTCGACCTCCATCAGGCCGCGCAGGCGCTCGAGCGCGCGCGCGCTGCGCGACTTGACGGTGCCCACGGGAATGCCGAGCACGGCTGCGGTCTCCGCCTCCCCGAGGTCGAGCACGAAACGGCAGGCGAGCACGCTGCGATCGCGCTCGGGCAGGGTTGCCAGCGCCTCGCGCAGCCGGCCGTCGCCCATCGCGGGGGCCTCGGCAGCGGGCGGCTGCCAGGCGAGCTCGCCGGCGGCGCGCTCGGCCAGACCCTCACGGCGCCGGCGGTTGCGCACGCGGTTGCGGGCCTCGTTGGCGACGATCGCGAGCAACCAGGGGCGGAATTCGGCGCCGCGGCGGAAGCGCCGCAGGGCCAGCCAGGCCCGCACGAACGCCTCCTGCGCGGCCTCCTCGGCGTCGGCCGCCGAGCCGGTGATCAGATATGCGGTGCGGAACGCGATTGCCTGGTGCTCCTCGACGAGCGATTCGTAGGCGCGCGCGTCGCCACGCCGCGCGCGCACGGCGCGATCATCCGGCGCCTGGGCCCGGCCATCCACTCGCTTCTTCTACACCTCGCGAGCGGCGCGCGTTCCCGCCGGCCGCTCGCCGGGGATGCGCAGGAGGCGCGCGATCCAAGCCGGCAGGTACCAGTTCCACTCGCCCATGAGCTTCATCAGCGCGGGCACCAGCAGCGCGCGGATGATCGTGGCGTCGATCGTGATCGCCGCGGCCAGGCCAAAGCCGAACTGCACGAGGCCGATCAGGCTGCCGAGCATGAAGCCCGAGAACGCCGCGACCATGATCGCTGCGGCCGCGGTCACGATCCGGCCCGTGCGCATGAGCCCGTGCGCCACCGCTCGTTCCGTATCGCCGGTCTCGTCGTACAGCTCGCGCATGCGCGACAGCAGGAAGACCTCGTAGTCCATGGAGAGGCCGAACAGCATCGCGAACAGGAACATCGGGATCCAGGCCTCGATCTGGTCGGCCTGCGGTAGGCCGATGATGCCGCCCCAGCCCCAGCGGAAGGTCGCGACGAGCAGCCCGTAGGTCGCGCCGACCGAGAGCAGGTTGAGCACGACCGCCTTGAGCGGCAGGAGCAGCGAGCGGAACGCGCGCATGAGCACCAGGTAGGTGACCGCGAGCACGCCGAGCACGAGCCACGGGAAGACGCCGTAGGCGCGGTCGATGAAGTCGACGCCCGCAGGCGGGCCACCGCCCGCGTACACGCGTGCGCTCCCGAAGCGCGCCTCCGGGACGTAGGTGCCGCGGAAGCGGCGCGCGAGCTTCTTGGCCTGGTCGGTTCCGTAGTCGTGCCGCGTGGCGACCAGGATCCGGGCATAGCGGCCCGTCGGGTCGGGCGGCAGGAACGTCTCCGGGCCGGTCCCGGTCGGGCCCTGCACGATCGTGACCTCGGGGTCGGCGCGCGCCGCGGCCACGAGCCGCCGGATGGCCGGCTCGGTCTGCCGGATCCCGCCGGGGCGCCCGCTGTCGACGACGGCGATCAGCGGTGAGATCGCGCCCGGGCCGAGCGTGCGCTCCAGCAGTTTCAGGCCCTGGACCGAGGAGGCCTGCGACGGCAGCCCCTTGCTGGAGCCGGGCGTGAGCGAGAGGTAGGGCGCGGGCAAGGCGCACAGAACGAGGAAGCCGCCGGTGATCCCCGCGACGATCGCCGGGCGGCGCATGATCACCTCGGCGATGCGCCCCCAGACGCCGCCCTCACCGTCGGGGCGCAGGCCGATCAGCGGCACTCGCATCCGCAGCAGGCTGGTGCCGAACATCGCCAGCAGCGCCGGGAGGAGCGTCATCGCGGCGAGGATCGACACGAGCGGGATGAGCAGCCCGCCGACGCCCATCGAGCGGATGAACGGGAGTGGTATGAGCACGAGACAGGCCAGTCCGATCGCCACCGTCACGCCCGAGAAGAGCACCGCGTGCCCGGCCGTGCGCATCGTCGTGCGCAGCGCCTCCCGCTCCTCTGCTCCGCCCACGAGCTCCTCGCGGAAGCGGTACACGACGAGCAGCGAGTAGTCGATCGCGATCGCGATGCCGATCAACGTGACGAGGTTCGTCACGTAGATCGCCATGTTCATCTCGTGCGCCAGGATCCACAGCAAGCCCAGCGTCACGGGCACCGTGCCGGCCGTCATCAGCAGCGGCACGAGCGTGGCGGTCGCGGTGCCGAACACGATCAGCAGCACGATCACCGCGATCGGGATCGCGATCTCCTCGCCCCGCCGCAGATCGGCGTCGAAGACCGGCTGGAGATCGTGGTTGATCGCGACCTGCCCGCTGACGTAGGCGCGGCCGCCGCTGACGGGCCCGATCGCGCGTCGCATGGGCTCTACCCGCAGCGCTGCGGGCTGTGGCTCGAGGCGCGTGTCGATCTGCGCGAAGGAGACGCTTGGCCCGGCGGGCTGCAGGGGCCCGATGCGGGCGTCCGGGAGAACGCTCGCCGCGCGCTGGAGCGCGGCCTCCTGGGCGGCAGGTTGGATGCGGCCGGAGAAGACGAGCGTGTAGCCGGAGTCGGGGCGCTGGCCGAAGTGGTCGGCGAGCAGCGTCAGCGCCTGCTCGCTCTCGGTGCCCGGCAGGTCGAAGCGGTTGGAGAGCAGGTCGTTGAGCTTGGTGCCGAAGGCCCCCGTGACCGCGGCCAGCGAGAGCGCGGCCGCGATCAGCCAGAGGGCGGCCACGGCGTAGCGCGCGCGGCGCATGGCATCGGTGAGGCGGGGCATCCGCCGCTGTCTACCACTCGAGCCCGCGCGGCATGCCCGATCGCCAGTCCCGAGCCCGGCCGGGCAGGAGCGCGCCGCTGATCCGGGAAGGAAGCGGCGTGCATCAACGACTCCTCATCCGTCTGCCCGTCCTTGCAATCGCGACCTGCGCCCTCGGAGTGGGCGCACTGCAGGCATTCGCCGATTCGACCCCCGTCGGCCCGCTGCCATCGGGGCCCGTCTCGGCGGTCACCACGCAAACGGGCTCCCTCGTCGCGCTCGCGCTCCCGCGCGCAGGAGCGCCCAAGGGCCTGGTATGGCGTCTCGCCCGATCTCCGAAGCCGACGTCGGCGCGACGGTCGTGATCGTCTATAGGGCGGTGGGCAAAGGCAGCACCCGCATCGTCTACGCGCAGACGCGAGGCGACAGCTCATCGAAAGCGGTCCGAGCGGTGACCACGGCAGTCCGCGTGAGCTGACCAGCCAGCCGGCACGAAGGGACCGCATAAATTGGGGTCAGACCCCAAGTTATTCGTCGCACAAGGTGACGCGATGGCCCCTCGGTCAGCCCACTTCGGGCTCGTGGGTCGACTCGGCCCCGTTGTGGGCCGGGCGGATGCCGACGCGGCGCTCGGGGAGGTCCTCGCGGTGCGCGATGATGTTGTCGATCAGGCCGTAGTCCCGGGCTTCCGCGGCGCTCATGAAGTTGTCCCGCTCTACGTCGGCGTGGATGCGGTCGACCGTCTGGCCGGTGTGGTGGGAGAGGATCTCCTCCATGCGCCGCTGCAGGGCGAGGATCTCGCGGGCCCGGATCTCGATGTCCGTGGCCTGGCCCTCGAACCCCGGCGTCGAGCCCTGGTGGATCATGATCTTCGCGTTCGGCAGCGAGGAGCGCTTGCCCGCGGCGCCGCCCGCCAGGAGGATCGCGCCCATCGACATCGCCATGCCGAAGCAGATCGTGGCCACGTCGGGCTTGATGAACTGCATCGTGTCGTAGATCGCCATGCCCGCGTACACGTCGCCGCCCGGCGAGTTGATGTAGAGCGAGATGTCCTTCTCGGTGTCGTCCGACTCCAGATGCACCATCTGCGCGACGACCAGGTTGGCGATGTCGGACGTCACGGGCGTGCCGAGGAAGATGATGCGGTCGTTCAGTAGCCGCGAGTAGATGTCGTACGAGCGCTCGCCGCGGCTCGTGTTCTCGACGACCATCGGGATCAACGGGGACATGCGGGGCCTCCGGCGCCTAGGATGCAACTGTACGGTTGCATGTTAGTGCAACTCAATGGTTGCGTGTGTGGAGGTGGTTCGATGGCAAGCGTGACACGGGAGATCGTGCTCCCCGCCGAGCGGGACGAAACCTGGCGCTGGCTGACCAACCCCGGCGAGTTGTCGCGCTGGCTGGCGCCCGAGGTCGAGCTCGAGCCCTGGGAGGGCGGCGCCGTCGAGACGGCCGGCGAGCCCGATCCGCGCACGGGGGTGGTGGAGCGCGTGGACGAGAACGAGTTGCTGCGCATCCGCTGGTGGCCGCTCGAGGACGAGGACGCGGCCACGACGGTCGAGTTCGAGCTCGGTGATGATCCCGCCGGCACGCGCGTGCGCGTCACCGAGAGTGACGACATCCCAGTCTCGACCCCCGGTGCCCTCGGGGCGAGGGCGCTCGCACACGCGTGATGGGCGATCCCGGTCTCATCTTCGGAGCGCTCGCCGACGACACGCGACGCACGGTCTTCGTGCGCGTCGCCGCCACGGGCCAGATGACAGCGAGCGAGCTCGCCCGCGAGCTCCCGGTGACGCGCCAGGCCGTGTCCAAGCACCTCTCACTGCTCGCCACCGCCGGCCTGGTCGGCAGCGAGCGCGTCGGCCGCGAGACCCGCTTCCACGTGTGCAGCGAGCCGCTCAGCGACGCCATCGACTGGATGGCGAGCGTCGGCGCACGCTGGGATGACCGCCTCGCGCGCCTGTCCAGGCTCGCCGGCTCGTAGCAAGCGCTACTCGCTCGAGCCCTTCTTCGGGATCATCCCCGCGGGCGCGAGACTCGCGAGCGCGACGGCCAGGCGGTTCGGCTGCCGGCCCTCCATCTCGGCCTCCTCCTTGCGCGCCACGGCTTCGCGCACGACGTGGGCGCCGAGGAAGCGCACGGGATCCGGCGGGAAGCGCCCCTGGCGGCCGTCCACGAGCCCGCAGGCGCTCCACTCGTCGGCGATCCCGAGCGCCAGCGACGAGAGGATCCGGCCCCCGACCACTGCGGGAGCGACGCCGTTGCCCGAGAACCCCACGCCGTAGACGATGTGGCTGCGGCCGCCCAGATGGCCGAAGATCGGCAGCCCGGTGCGCGTGCGGTCGATCGGGCCGCACCAGTCGGTCGCGATCGGCACGTCGGCGAGCATGGGGTAGAGCTCGTGCAGGCTGTGTGCGACCTGGCGCGCTCGCCCCTCGTCGCGGTCGAAGCGCGGGCCGATGCGGTCGCCCAGCGCGATGCCCCAGCCGCCCTTGCCGAAGACGATGCGGCCGTCGTCGGTGGTGCGGTAGTAGGAGATCATCAGCCGCGAGTCGCTGATGCACTCGTGGCGCGTCCAGCCGATCTCCTGCAGCCGATCCGGCATCGGGACGGTCGCGACGATGTCGCTCGAGATGATCGCGAGCCGCGTGTGCAGCTCGCGCAGCCCGACCGCCCAGGCGTTGGTCGCGACCACGACGCGATCCGCCGTGACCACGCCGAGCGGCGTGTGCAGCACAGCGGGGGCTCGGCGGTCGAGCCGCGTCACGCGCGTGCCCTCGTGGATGCGCACGCCGAGCTCCAGGGCAACGCGGCGCAGCCCGCGCACCAGCAGTGCGGGTTGCACGACGGCCGCGGAGGGCTCGAAGAGGCCGGCGAGATGGCGATCCGTGCCGCTCCGGCGCACGACCTCCTCGGTCGTCCACTCCTCGAACGGCATCACGCCGAGCTCGCGGCAGATCGCCATGACGCCGTCCCAGGCGCCGGTCTGGGCCTGCGACGTGGTCGTCCAGAGATGACCGCCGCGGTGATAGTGCGCGTCGATCCCGTGCTCCTCGCAGAAGGAGCCGATCTCGTCGACAGCGGTCTCGCAGGCGCGCGCGAGCTCGAGCGCACCTTCGGCGCCGCACAGCGAGACGAGCGTGCCGAGCTTGGCCCACCAGGAGATGGCGAAGCCGCCGTTGCGGCCGCTCGCGCCCCCGCCGCAGATGTCCTGCTCGAGCACGACGACGTCGCAGGACGGCTCGCGCTGCTTGATGCGGATGGCTGTCCACAGCCCGGCATAGCCGCCGCCCATGATGGCGACGTCGGCGCGTGCGGCGCCCTCGAGTGGCGGTGCGGCGGCCTCATGCGGGGAGAGCGCCTCGTCGAGCCAGAGCGAGCGATGCGGCATGGGCCGGGAGCCTACGCCTACGAGCCCTGGATGCTCGCCAGCACCTTCGCGTTGGAGTCGGTCGCGCCCATCTTCGTCGCCTGGTCGAAGTAGACGGTCACGCCCTCCCACTGGTTGAAGTGGACCGTTCCCGGCTTGCTCGAGAGCGTGATGTGGCCCATCGTCCCCTGCAGGTCGATGCGCGGCAACACGGAGATGACGTCGGCGGGAGCGACCGAGCCGGCCGTTTCGACCGCCCATTTCCAGGCGTTCAGCTCATCCCAGGTGAAGGCCTGGTAGAGCTGCGGCTCGTGCTTGTACTTCTTCGTGAAGACCTGCTTGAACGTCTGGCCGGCCGCCGTCAGGTGGAGCTTCGGGGCCGAGAACGTGGGCCAGATGACCCCTACGCCGTGCTTGCCCGTGGCCTTCCAGAAGGTGTCGTTGATGTAGTCCCAGCCGAGCACGATGTCGCCCTTGTACCCGGCGGCGCGTGCCTGCGTGATGCCGAGAAAGAGCGCCACGCGGCCGGCGACGTCGGCGGCCGCGAGCACGACGGCGTCGGGCTTCCCGGGGAGGATGCGCTTGAGCGTCGAGCGCAGGTCGTGGGTGTCGCGCGGGAAGATCTGCTCGTTGACGTCGATCCCGGCCTTGATGGCGGTCAGCCGGACGACCTCTCCGAGGCCCTGGCCGAAGGCGGTGTCCTCGGCCATCACGGCGACCTTGCGGTACCCCCGCTTCTTCATGAAGGGGGCGACGGCGTTCGGCAGCATGTCGTTGTTCGGCCCGATGCGCACGACCTCGGGGTAGTTCGCCTTCGTCACGTCCGAGGACCACGCGTAGTTCACGAACATCGGCACCTTGTACTGGTGCGCGACCTCGATCTCGGCCAGGGCGTCGAAGGAGTCGTAGCCGCCGAGGAGCATCGCGCAGCCGTCCTTCGTGACTGCGCGCGTGGCGAACTTGCCGGCGAGCTTGGGATTGCCCATCGAGTCGTAGGTCTGGAGCACGACGCGCTGGCCGTCGACACCGCCGCGGCCGTTGACCCAATCGGCCCATAGCTTGGCCACCCCGAGGACGTTCTTGGCCGGAGCGGAGTCCGGCGACTTCGAGAGCGGGAGGATCACGGCCACCCTGGCCTGCGCAGCGGCACGGGCAAGCCGAGGGCGTGCCAGAGCCTGGCCCCCGATCGCCGTTGCGGCAAGCGCTGCAACCAGCGCCTCGCGCCGCGTCAGATGTCCGTCCACTTGGTCCTGTAGGACGCCGCGGGCAACCGGGTGTTGGCTCTCAAGCGACGGATGTAAGCACGAGAGGCGGTCCCAGGCGCGTCACGACGACCGTGTGCTCGGCGTGCGCGGTCAGCGAGCCGTCACGCGTGCGCACCGTCCAGCCGTCCGCGTCCTGGCTCAGGGCCTCGCCCCCGGCGCCGATGATCGGCTCGATCGTGATCACGAGGCCGGGCGTCAGGCGGCCCCGATTGCGCGGCTCGTCGTAGTTGAGCACGCTCGGCTCCTCGTGGATGGTGCGGCCGATGCCGTGCCCGCTGAGCGGGCGCAGGACGGTGAACCCGGCACCGTCGACGGCCCGGCCGACCGCCCGTCCGATCGCGTTGAGCGGGCTGCCGGCGCGCGCGGCGGCGATGCCCTGCGCGAGCGCGCTCTCCGCCGCCTCGACGATCCGGCCGGAGGCCGGCGCGCCGGGTGGGACGACCAGCGTGACGGCGGCGTCCGCCATGTAGCCCCCGAGCTCGGCCGTGACGTCGAGCGTGACGAGGTCGCCGGCGGCCAGGCGCCGCGCACCCGGGATGCCGTGCACGGCCTCGTCGTTGACGCAGATGCAGATGGCCGCGGGAAAGCCGTACACGAGCGCCGGTGCCGAGCGCGCTCCGTGGCGGTCGAGCACCGCGGCCGCCAGCTCGTCGAGCTCGGCCGTGCTGACGCCGGGCTCGACGGCGCGGCGCGTCTCGGCGAGCGTGAGCGCCACGACGCGACCGACGCGCCGCAATCCCTCCAGATCGGCGTCCGTCTCGATCGACACAGCGCGGAGTCTAGAACAGCAATTCGGGTGTCAAGTTCCCCGCGGGCGCTGCCGATGCCTCATCCGGTCTAATGGCGAAGGACACGAGCAGCGACACTCTGACGAGGTGGGAGCCGCGGCCCGCGGTCGCCACGTTGGTGCGCGCGTTCGTGCTGATCGCGCCCATCGCCACCTCGGTCGCGTTCGTGCATGTGGCGAGCCAGCTGATCGGGCCTCCGAGCGGCTCGGCGCTGGGCCACCTGATCTGGTGGATCGGCCTGAGCGCGTCCGCGACGATCGTCCTGATCGGCATCGATCGCCTGACGCGCCGTTTGCTGCCGCTGGCGGCCCTGCTCAAGCTCGCGCTGGTGTTCCCCGACGAGGCGCCGTCGCGCTTCCGCACCGCGTTGCGCGCGGGCACAACGGCGGAGCTCGAGGAGCGCCTGGAGCAGGCCAGGGACGGCGCCGACGCGGACACCCCGGTGGAGGCGGCCGAGCGGCTGCTCGGCTTCGTCGCCGCGCTCAACACGCACGACCACGTCACCCGCGGTCACTCGGAGCGCGTGCGCGCCTACGCGCAGATGATCGCCAAGGAGCTTCACCTCGGGCGCCACGAGATCGACCGGCTCAACTGGGCCGCGCTGCTGCACGACATCGGAAAGCTCGAGGTGCCGGGCCAGGTGCTCAACAAGCCCGGGCGGCCGACCGCGGACGAGTGGAAGCTGATCCGCCGCCATCCCGAGCTCGGCGCACGCCTGGCCGAGCCGCTGCGCGCCTGGCTCGGGGAGTGGACGGACGCGATCTCCGACCATCACGAGCGCTGGGACGGCACGGGCTACCCGAGGGCCAGCGCGGGGGAGGACATCTCGCTCGCCGGTCGCATCGTGGCCGTGGCCGACGTGTTCGACGTGATCACCTCCGCGCGTTCCTACAAGGAATCGGGCAACGCCATCACCGCGCGCGAGGAGATTGCGCGCTGTGCCGGCGTTCAGTTCGATCCGCGCGTCGTGCGGGCCTTCCTGAGCGTCTCGCTCGGCCGGCTGCGGCTCGCTATGGGCCCGCTCTCGTGGCTGGCTCAGGCGCCGGTGCTGGGGCGGATCCCGCTCGCGCCCGGCCTCGCGACCGTGGCGAGCTCGACCGTCGCCATCGTCGGCGCGCTGGCTGCCGGCCTGGTCACCGGAGCGCACGTTCCCACGCAGTTCGCGACGCCCGCCTCGGCCGCAGGCTCTCCGTCCGTGCAGCAGACTGCCGGCAGCAGGCAGACGGTGGCGGCGCCCGGTGGGCATGGCGGGCTTGCTCGCACACTGACCGTCGCGCGCCTTCCGCTGGTGCTCGCCGCGACGATCGCCGCCGCGCCGGCGCCGGCGCCCGTCGCGCCGCCGCCCGCGCCGGCCGTCGATCCACCGGCCGCACCCGCGGGCGGCTCGCCGCCCAGCCCACCGCCGCCGAATCCACCGCCGCCGAATCCACCGCCGCCGAGCCCGCCGCCGCCCCCGGACCAGCCCCCGATCGTGGTGCCGCCGACCGACAACCCGCCGGTCGCCCCGCCGCCCGTCGCGCCCCCGCCCCCGCCCCCGCCCCCGCCGGTCAACCATGCGCCGACCTTCACCGCCGGCGGTGACGAGGCCGTGGCGGAGGACTCGGGTGCCCGCAGCGTCGCCTGGGCGAGCGCGATCGCGCCCGGGCCGGGCGACGACGCCAGCCAGTCGGTCTCCTTCACGGTCTCCAGCACCAATCCGTCGCTCTTCACCATCGGCGGCCGCCCCGCGGTGGCGGCGGACGGCACGCTCACCTACACGCCCGCGCCCGATGCCTCTGGCGCCGCCACCGTCAGCGTGCGCGCCGTCGACGACGGCGGCACCGCCAACGGCGGATCCGACACGAGCGCCGCCCAGACCTTCCAGATCGCCGTGGCGCCCGTCAACGACGTGCCCGCGTTCCTCGCCGGAGGCGATCAGAGCGTGTTCGAGAACGCCGGCGCGCAGACAGTCGGCGCCTGGGCCACCGGCATGAATGCCGGGCCCGCGGACGAGGCCGGTCAGAGCGTGAGCTTCGCCGTCTCGGCCGGCAACCCGTCGCTCTTCGCCGTGAGCGGCCAGCCGGCGGTCACGGGCGCGGGGACGCTGACCTTCACGCCGGCCATCGGCGCACACGGGGTGACGACGGTCAGCGTGCGCGCCGTGGACGACGGCGGCACCGCCGGCGGCGGTATCGACACGAGCGCCGTGCAGACCTTCGCGATCACGATCGTCAACCAGGCGCCGGTGGCGAATGCCGATGTGCCGGGCGTGCTCGAGAACGACCCGGCGGGCGTCACGTTCAACGTGCTCGCGAACGACACCGACCCCGAGGGCGACGCGCTCTCGGTGGCCTCCTACGACGATTCGGCGCTCGCCAACGGCGGCCTCACCGACAACGGCGGCGGCAGCTTCACCTACGTGCCGGCAGCGCACTTCGCGGGCACGGACACGTTCTCGTACACCGCCTCGGATGGCAACGGCGGCACCTCGACCGCGGTCGTCACCATCGCCGTCACGGCCGTGCCGGACCCGCCTGCGGCCGCGGACGACTCGTATGTCACGCCTCAGAGCGTGCCGCTCGTGCAGGCGGCACCGGGCGTGCTCGCCAACGACAGCGACTCCGGCGGAGGGGCGTTGCTGGTCGACACGACGCCCGTCGTGGCGCCGGCCAACGGGATCCTGAGCCTGGCGGCGGACGGCTCCTTCACCTACACGCCTACGCCGGGCTTCACGGGCAGCGACACGTTCACCTACCGCGTCACGAGCGTCGCCACGGGGCTCGCCGCGACCGGCGTCGTGACGCTCACGGTCTCCGCGACCATCACCAACTCGCTGTTGTATCTCACTCCCAGCGGGCCGACCAGCGACCTCTGGGACATGAGCATCTCGGCACCTCCGCCGGCGCTGCTGTTCGTGCCGGACTACGACGGTGATCTCGCCCAGGGCCTGACGATCAAGTCCAGCGACGGCAAGCTCAGCAACAACGATCCACGCAGGTCGCAGACGTGGCGCTGGCCGCTCGCAAGCGCACTGGTACTCAACGGTCCCGTCACGCTGCATCTTTCGAGCCATGGCTTCGGCGACGGCACGGCCTACGCGTACCTCTTCGACTGCACGGCGGGCGGTGCGAGCTGCACGCAGATCTCACAGGGCACGCTCGCGGACAACTCCTGGAACGGTCTCCTCTCGTGGGGGCAGCACGACATCTCGGTGGGCACGGTCAACCGCACGCTGCCCGCTGGTCACGAGCTTCGCGTCAGGCTGCTCGTCGGACGGGGCGATCAGTGGGTCGCCATGACCGCGGGCCTGCCGAGCAGCCTCACGCTCACTGTTCCGTAAGGCCCGCGTACCCTGAGCGTTCGTGAGGACGGGCCGCTTCGATCACCTCTTCGCCTGTGCGGCGCCCCGGCCGTACTGGCTGGACGCGCATCTGGCGCCCGAGCCGTGCCCGCCTGTCGCGGGGGAGATCGCCTGCGAGGGGCGCCGCAGCCTCTACCTGCGAGCGCTCGACAGGCTGGGCCTCCGCTTCGACTCCTGACGCCGCGCCTGACTGGCCCGTCAGTCAGAATCACCCGCAGTGTTCGAGACCCCGCTCACGATTCTCTCCGAGGACGGCCTCGCTGCCATCCACGAGCAGGCCATGACGATCCTCGAGGAGGTCGGCGCCGAGGTCACGCACGAGCCGGCGCTGGAGCTGCTCGCCGGCCTCGGGCAGCGCGTCGAGGGCACGCGCGTGCGTTTCGAGCGCGAGTTCGTGATGGCGCAACTGGAGCTCGCGCCCTCACAGGTCACGGTGCAGGGACGCACCCCGGAGCGGGCCGTCACGTTCGGCGGCGGCACACTCTGCCACCTGCCGCCGGGCGGTTCGCCGTTCGTCTCGGATCGCGAGCGCGGGCGACGCGGCGGCGCCTACGGCGATCACGTCGAGATCGTCAAGATGACGCAGGCCGCCGAGCTGCTGCGCTGCGGGCAGAGCGGCGCCTGCGAGGCCTCCGACGTGCCCGAGTCGAGCCGCCACCTCGATCTGGACTACTCCTGGATCCGCTATTCGGACAAGCCGTTCGTGGCCTACGGGACATCGGGGCCGCGGGCGCGCGACGGCGTGGAGCTCGCCGCCATCTCGCGTGGGGGCCGGGCCGCCATCGAGGCCGAGCCCGCCATCATCGGCATCGTCAATCCCAATAGCCCGCTGGTGTGGGACTTCCTCATGGTCGACGCCATGTGGGCCTGGGCCGAGGCCAACCAGCCGATCGCGATGACGCCGTTCCTGCTGGCAGGCGCGACGGCGCCCGTCTCCGTCGCGGCGGGGCTCTCGCTACAGGTGGCCGAGGTGCTCTCGGGCGTCGCCATCGCACAGGCCATCCGGCCCGGTGTGGGGTGCTTCTTCGGCTCCTTCTTCTCCAGCGTCGACATGCGCAGCGGCGGTCCCTCGCTCGGCATGCCCGAATCGGTGCTCGGCTCGATCGCGGGCGGCCAGCTCGCGCGCCGCTACGGCCTGCCCTTCCGCGGCGGTGGGGGCCTGACCTCGGCAAACGCGCTCGACGCCCAGGCGGCGACCGAGTCGGCCATGTCGCTCTGGGGCACCTACCTCTCCGGCTGCGACCTCGTGCTGCACGCCGCGGGCTGGCTCGAGGGCGGGCTGACCATGTCGTACGAGAAGTTTGCGCTCGACCTCGAGGTGCTGCGCATGTTCGAGCGTCTGCGCGCGGGACTCGACGTCGGCGCGGAGGAGCTCGCGCTCGAGACGATCCGCGAGGAGGGCCCCGGCGCCATCTTCTTCGCCGCGCCCCACACGCTCGAGCACTTCCGCGACTGGGTCTTCATGAGCCCGCTGTTCCGCTCGCAGGCTTATCCCACGTGGGAGAAACAGGGCGCTCCCGAGGCCCCCGAGGTGGCGACCGGCGAGTGGAAGAAACTGCTCGAGAGCTGGGAAGATCCGGGCCTGGACGCAGGCATCGACCAGGAGCTGCAGGAGTACATGGCCGCACGCAAGGGCGAGCTGGACGAATGAGCGGGCGCGACCCGCGCCACGACGTCCTCTTCGAGCCCGTCCGGATCGGGCCGAAGACGCTGCGCAACCGCTTCTACCAGGTGCCCCACTGCACGGGCTTCGGCGTCGAGAAGCCCTGGACGCAGGCGCGCCATCGCGGGCTCAAGGCCGAGGGCGGCTGGGCGTCGGTGTGCACCGAGTACTGCGCCATCAACCCCGAGAGCGACGAGTATCCCTTCGTCTCGGCGCGCCTCTGGGACGACGGCGACGTGCGCGCGCTCAGGCTCATGACCTCCGAGGCGCACGCCCACGGCGCGCTGGCGGCGGTCGAGTTGTGGCACGGCGGTATCCACGTCGAGGCGCGCGAGTCGCGCACGGTCCCGCTCGCCCCGAGCCAGATCGCGAGCGAGTTCGAGCCGCTGGTCGTGCCCAAGGCCATGGAGCTCTCGGACATCCGTCGCACGCAGGACGACTGGGTCGCCGCCGCGCTGCGGGCGCGCGAGGCGGGCTTTGACATCGTCTACGTGTACGGCTCCCACACCTACCTGCCGACCCAGTTCCTCTCGCCGCGCTACAACCGTCGCACCGACCAGTACGGCGGGAGCTTCGAGAACCGAGCGCGCTTCTGGCTGGAGACGCTCGAGCGTGTGCGGACCGCGGTCGGCGACGACTGCGCGATCGCGATCCGCATCGCCGCCGACACGCTCGAGGGCGCCGGCATCGAGCCCGAGGAAGGGCTCGCCTTCGTGCGCGCGGCGGAGCCGCTCGTCGACCTCTTCGACTGCGTGGTCGGGGGCCTCGCCGGAGCGGCCCGCCTCGATGCCGGCGCCTCTCGCTTCTTCGGCACGGGCTATCAGCTCGAATGGACGGCGCGCTTCCGCGAGGCGACCCGCAAGCCGATCGTCGGGACAGGGCTGATGGTCGACCCCGACGTGATGGCGGACGTGATCGAGAGCGGTGTCTGGGATCTCATCGGCGCCGCCAGGCCCTCGATCGCCGACCCGTTCCTGCCGCTCAAGATCGAGCAGGGCCGCTACGACGAGATCCGGGCGTGCATCGGCTGCAACGCCTGCTACGCGCTGGCCAACCGGGGCCGGCACCTGGGCTGCACTCAGAACGCGACCGCGGGGGAGGAGCATCGCCGCGGCTGGCATCCCGAACGCTTCGAGCGCGCGGCCAACGCCGATCGTGACGTCCTCGTCGTCGGTGCAGGGCCTGCGGGCCTGGAGTGCGCGATCGTGCTCGCCAAGCGCGGCTTCGAGCGCGTGCGGCTGGTCGATGCGGCCCACGAGCTCGGGGGCTGCATGCGCTGGATCCCGCATCTGCCCGGCCTGGACGCCTGGGCGCGCTTCGTCGATTGGCGGCGGCGCGAGATCGACCGCCTCGGCACTCTCGAGGTTGCCACGGGCACGCGCCTGCACGCCGCCGACATCCGCGCGAGCGGCGCCGATCTGGTCGTGATCGCCACTGGCGCGCACTGGGCGCTGGACGGCTTCAACGGTGTCACCAAGGGCCCCATCCCCGGCGCCGACGCGACCCGGCCGGACACGCTCACGCCCGAGCAGATCATGCTCGCCGCAAAACCCGCAATCGGCGGGCGCGTGGTCGTGCTCGACATCGAGAGCTACCACGTGGGCGCCAGCCTTGCGCTGCGCCTGGCCGGTCAGGGCCACGAGGTCACGATCGCAACGCCCTCCGAGACCGTGGCCGCCTGGTGCAACTGGACGCTCGAAGGCCCGCGTCTGCGCGAGCAACTGCACGCCGCCGGGATCGTGATGCTGAGCGAGGTGACGGCTCAGGCGATCGAGCCCGGTGTCGTTCGCCTGCAGCACGGCTACGGCGGCTCGCCCTTCGACGTGAAGGCCGACGCAGTCGTCCTCGTCACGCAGCGGCTGTCCGACGAGGCGCTCTACCTCGAGCTCGCCGGCGATCCCGGCGCGCTCGCGGAGGCCGGCATCGAGGCCGTCTACCGCACGGGCGACTGCGTGGCTCCGCGCTGGCTCGTCGACACCGTGTTCGACGGCCATCGCCTGGCGCGCGAGATCGACAGCCCGAACCCCCGCGTGTATCTCCCGACCGTGCGGGAGCGGGTCATTCCGGCATAGTGCTGGCGCAATGGCGCTCACCTTCGTCACCGGCGGCGCGCGCAGCGGCAAGTCGGGGTATGCGCTGCGCCTGGCGGCCGCCGCTGGACGCCCGGTCGTCCTGATCGCGACCGCCGAGGCGCGCGACGACGAGATGCGCGAGCGCATCGGCGCGCATCGCCGGGAGCGACCGGCGGACTGGCGCACGATCGAGGAGCCGCTCGATCTCGCCGGCGCGCTCGGCGGGCTCGCAGACGGAGAGTTCGCGGTCGTCGACTGCCTCTCGCTCTGGGTCTCCAACCTGCTGGAGGCCGAGCGCGACGGCTCGGCGATCGAGCAGCTCGCCACCGAGGCTGCCGCGCTCGCGGCGCGGCGCGCGGGAGGCTGTGTGGCCGTGTCGAACGAGGTGGGCATGGGAATCGTGCCCATGGGGGCGCTCGTCCGCGCGTACCGCGACGTGATCGGCCGGGTCAATGCGATCTGGGCCGAGGCCGCCGACGACGCGCTGTTCGTGGTCGCCGGTCGCGTGCTCCGGCTGGAGCGTGCGTGAGCGGCGCACTCGAGCGCGCGCTGGACGCCGTCGTCGCGCCCGACGCCGCGGCGGGAGAGGCGGTGCAGCGCCGCCTCGACGAGAAGACCAAGCCGCGCGGCTCGCTGGGCGGGCTCGAACGCCTGGCGGTGCGCATCGCTGCCATCCAGCGCACCGCGACTCCTGCGCTCGGCACCCCCGTCGTGGTCGTCTGCGCCGCCGATCACGGCGTCGCCGCCGAGGGTGTGAGCGCGTATCCCTCGTCGGTGACCGCGCAGATGGTCGCCAACTATGCCTCGGGCGGGGCGGCCGTGAGCGTGCTGGCGCGCCGCGCCGGCGCCCGGCTCGTCGTCGTCGACTGCGGCGTGGCCGAGCCCCTGCCGGTGCCGGGTGTGCTCGATCGGCGTCTGGGCGCAGGGACCGCGAGCATGCTGCGCGGCCCGGCCATGCCGCGCGCGCTCGCGATCGCCGCGCTCGAGATCGGCATCGGGCTGGCCGGCGAGTTGCTGGAGAGCGCCGGCTGCGTCGCGCTCGGCGAGATGGGCATCGGCAACTCCACCGCAGCAGCGGCGCTCTGCTGTGCTCTCGCGGGCGCGACGCCCGAGCAGGCCTGCGGTCGCGGCACCGGGCTCGACGACGATGGGCTCGCCCGCAAGCGCGATGTCGTCGCCCGCGCGCTCGCGCTCAACGAGCCGAGCGACGACGATCCCATCGGGGCGCTCGCAGCGGTCGGCGGATTCGAGCTCGGCGTGCTGGCGGGCCTGGCGCTCGGAGCGGCCGGGCGCGGCGTGCCCGTGCTCGTCGACGGCTATCCCGCCTCCTCGGCGGTGCTGGTCGCGGCGGCGCTTGCGCCTGCACTACCCGGCTCGCTGATCGCCGCGCACCGCTCATCCGAGCCGGGGCATCGGATCGTGCTCGACAAGCTCGGTCTGCATCCGCTGCTCGATCTCGAGTTGCGCCTCGGCGAGGGCAGCGGGGCGGCGCTCGCGCTGCCGCTGCTCGGGGCCGCGCTGGCAGTCCTCGACGAGATGGCGACGTTCGCGTCCGCGGGCGTCGACGACAGCGGCGCTTGATGTCGGCGGCCGCCGTCCGCGCCGAGGCCCGCGCCTTCGTGGCTGCGGTGACGCTGCTGACCCGCGTGCCGCTGGGCACTCGCGTGCAGATCGACGAGACCGACGTGGCCCGCTCGCTGGCCTGGCTGCCGCTCGTCGGCGCGGCGCTCGGCGGCGCGCTGGCGCTTGGCGCCCGCGGCCTCGAGGGACGCCTCGACGACGGACCGGCAGCGGTGCTGCTGGTGGCGGGCTGGGCACTCGCAACGGGCGCGATCCACCTCGACGGCCTCGCCGACTCGGCCGACGCGCTCGGCGGCGGTGATCGCGAGCGGCGCCTCGCGATCATGCGCGACTCCCGGATCGGCTCCTTCGGCGCGCTGGCCCTGGTGCTCGTCGTCGCGCTCAAGATCGCGCTGGTGGCCGGCGTGCTCGCCCGCGGACACCACCTCTGGCTGATAGCGATCCCCGCCGCCGGCCGCCTTGCCGCATCAAGTCTGAGCGCGGCGCTCCCGTACGCGCGTGTGGAGGGCACCGGCCTGGCGTTCGTGAGCGGCGGGCGCCGCTTCGAGCGGCTGGCCGTCGCGCTGGCCACGGCGCTCGTGGTCGCCCTGGCCTGCGCCCGCCTGCGCGGCCTGCTGGCGGTCGCGGCGGCGGCGCTGGTCGCCCTCGTCGTCGGCCGCCTCGCAGTCCGCCGCCTCGGCGGCGTGACCGGCGACGTGCTGGGCGCGGCGATCGAGCTGGCGGAATGCGCCGCGCTGATTGCACTGCTGGCGGGCCGGTAGGCGCCAGTCCCCAGTGGCACACGCAGCGTGTGCCACTTGGCCGACCTACGCCCGAACGGCGCACCGCGGGCACCGCGATCCCGCCTCCGCGGCGTGCTCCTGTCCTCGCAAGAGGATCCTCCGTGTCGGCGCCGTGAAGGGGCAGCCAAGTGGCACACGCAGCGTGTGCCACTGGGGACTGGCGCCTACCGGCCCGCCAGCAGTGCAATCAGCGCGGCGCATTCCGCCAGCTCGATCGCCGCGCCCAGCACGTCGC
>DASRQS010000046.1:0-53323 GCA_035696365.1 Gaiellales bacterium
AACCCTGCATCGCGCACCGCATCCGCGTCCGCCCCGACGCCTCAGCCCGCGCCGTCTGCGAAGAGATCCTCGAACGCACCCCCGTCCCCGTCACCACCCCACCACCCACCATCGCCGCCACCGAACGCCAGCCACGGCCCGACGCCTCGGGCCGGCTCGCCGCGTAGCGTCCCTCGTTCGCCGGCATCGAGCGGTACCGGCTCACGTGCGCCGGAGGAGCGACCAGGGGCCGGCGCGAGGCAAGCCCTCAGGGCTCGCGCATGACATCGCGGTAGACCTGCATGAACACACGGTTGGCGGCCTCGAGGCGCTCGTTGAAGGGGCCCGGCTCGTAGGCTGCGGAGGCGACGCCGCGCTGCACGACCGCGACCAAGGCGTTGTCCTCCTCGCGGGTCACCTCGCTGATCCGGAACGCCTCGTCCGTGTAGTCGGCGCCCTCGACGGCGTCCTCGCGCACCAGCGTTACCACGCGGATCGCCGTCGTGACCGGGGTGAGCGGATGGAAGCTGCCGATGTACACGCCGTCGGTTCCCGCGAACATCTCGAACATGCCGAGGTGCCATTGCATGGCCGTGGAGCCGGTCGTCGGGTCGTCCTCGCGGCGGATCACGCGGCCACCGCGGTTGCGCTCGACGCCAGGCAGGTTCGGGCGGTCGGGGATGTAGTCGTACTCCGCCACCTCGCGGGCGTTCAACTGGTCGCCGTAGTCGTCCATGGGCCAGACGCGGCAGAGCTCGGGGTGGTTGAGAGCGCAGTGGTAGCACTCGAGCCCGTTCTCCCATGCGACCTTCCAGTTCGCGTCCACGACGTACTCGCGCTCCCATGCGATCTTCAGCCGGCCGAGCTCGTAGCCGGAGAAGTCTGCGCCGGCGAGCCGCTCGGCAATCGGTCGGGGCTGCTCCTTCGCGAGCGAGACGAAGACCATGCCGTTCCAGATCTCGGCCCAGGCGCGCTTCAGATCCCAGCCGGTGCGGTCGAACCCTTCGTGCATCTTGGGCGTCGTCCGCACCGTTCCGTCGAGGTCGTAGGACCAGCCGTGGTACGGGCAGACCAGCCGAGCGCGGCACACGCCACGGCCGTCCTCGACGACGCGCGAGCCGCGGTGGCGGCACACGTTGTGGAGGGCATGCACCTCCCCGTCGTCGCCGCGCACGACGATCACGCTGTCGCCGGCCAGGTCGTAGCGGACGTACTGGCCGCGCCCGGCGATCTCCGACTCGTGGCAGGCGAAGCGCCATCCCGGCCGCCAGAACCGATCGAGCTCGCGCGCGAAGTGCTCAGGGGACGTGTACTCGTACCCCGAGAGGCCGAGCGCCGGAAGCTCGGAGACCCCGATCTGGACAGCCATTGGGGGGCAACCCTCCTCGGTCGGATGGCACCGCGCGTACGGCTGCCCAGCGTACTCCGGTCGCGCGCGCGATGGAACAGACGTGCCGACCGGGATGCCGGTTGTGCGGGCGTTTCGCGCATCTGTCCGGGGGGAAGCAGCCTCGGCACGGCTGCTCGCCTTGGAGCCGCCCGACAGGGAGGGACACTTACATGTTTCGCCAGAGACGTACGGCCGCGCTTGCAGCGGCATTCGCAGTCCTGGGGCCTGCTGGTCGCGGGCGCGGTGGTCGCAGGAACGCGCTCCAGCGACGCCACGGCCCTGCAGCGGACGCGCCATGCCCCCAGCCAGGGCATCGAGAGGAAGGTCGCCGACCTGCTCGGCAAGATGACGCTCGACGAGAAGCTGCAGCAGGTGCAGTTGCTCTCGGACGGCCAGATCACCGATGCAGATGCCAAGGCCGGCGTGGGCTCGGTCTTCAGCCTCACGGATCCGGCCAAGATCGACCACTTCCAGCACGTCGCGGTGGAGCAGTCGCGACTGCACATCCCGATCCTGTTCGCCTACGACACGATCCACGGCTACCGCACGGTGTTCCCGATCCCGCTCGGCGCCGCCAGTAGCTTCGACCCGTCCGTGGCCACGACCGACGACACGATCGCGGCGCGCGAGACGGCCACGGTGGGCATCAAGCAGATCTACAGCCCGATGGTCGACGTCTCGCACGAGCCCCGCTGGGGCCGGATCTCCGAGGCCGCCGGCGAGGATCCCTACCTCGGCTCGGTCTTCGCGGCAGCCCGCGTCAAGGCCGCGCAGGGCAGCGATTACTCGGCGCCCGACAAGGTCGTCACGAGCGTCAAGCACTCTGCCGCCTACGGCCAGCCGGAAGGCGGCCGTGAGTACAACACCACCGACATGTCCGAAGCGCGGCTGCGCAACCTCTACCTGCCGCCGTTCAAGGCGGCGATCGACGCCGGCGCCGACACGGTGATGTGCTCGTTCAACGCCATCAACGGCGTGCCAGGCTGCGCCAACCCGCAGCTCGAGACCGACATCCTCAAGCGCGAGTGGCACTTCGACGGCTTCATCGAGAGCGACTACACGGCCGTCGCCGAGCTTCGCGCGTGCCCGCCGAAGACCCCCGACACGGGACCCTGCGGGCACGGTGTGGCGGCCGACGGGCCCGGCGCGGCGGCTGCTGCGCTGAACGCGGGCACCGACTCGGAGATGGTCAGCACCAACATCCGCGAATTCGGCAAGCAGCTTCTGGCCGACCACCGCATCACGCTGGCGCGGCTGGACGACGCCGTCCGCCGGATCCTGCGCGTCAAGTTCCGCGCCGGGCTCTTCGATCATCCCTACGTCGACCAGGCCAAGGCCACGGCGCCCTCGAGCTTCCTGACGGTCGCCGACCGCACCGCGGCGCGCTCGGCCGCGGCGAAGTCCATGGTGCTGCTCAAGAACGACAACGCCACGCTGCCGCTCGACCCCGCCAAGTCGGTCGTCGTGATCGGGCCCCTCGGCGACGACCGGCACGACATGCTGGGTCCGTGGTGGGGTCAGGGCCGCGACGCCGACGCCGTCTCGCTGCTCGCGGGCATCCAGGCGCAGGACCCGAACACGTCCTTCTCCCAGGGCTGCACGATCGAGGACAAGGACCCGCCGAACAACACGCCGGCGGGCGAGTGCGGGTCGGATGCAGGCTTCGCTGCGGCTGTCGCCGCGGCGAGCTCCGCCGATCAGATCGTGCTGGCGCTCGGCGAGAGCCGGGGTCAGAGCGGCGAGGCCGCCTCGCGCAGCGTGATCGACCTTCCGGGCAAGCAGCAGCAGCTGATCGACGCCATCAAGGCGACGGGCAAGCCGTTCGTCGTGGTGCTGTTCAACGGGCGCCCGCTGACGCTGACGGACGTGGCCGCATCCTCGCCGGCGATCCTCGAGGCCTGGTTTCCGGGCGTCGAGGCCGGCAACGCGGTGGCCGACGTGCTGTTCGGCGAGGTGAATCCCGGCGGCAAGCTGCCGGTCTCCTTCCCGCGCAGCCTCGGGCAGGTGCCCATCTACTACAACCACGAGCCGACGGGCCGCCCATGCGACGTCACCTCCAAGTACAACTCGCGCTACCGCGACCTCGCGGCCTGCGATCCGCTCTACGCCTTCGGGTTCGGGCTGAGCTACACGACGTTCTCGGTCACGAACCTGCGCCTCAGCGCGCAGAGCGTCTCGAAGAGCGGCAAGGTCACGGCCTGGGTCGACGTCGCCAACACCGGGACCCGGACGGGCGATGACGTGGTGCAGCTCTACATCCACGACCCGGTCGCGAGCATCTCGCAGCCGGTGCGCCGCCTGCGCGGCTTCCAGCGCGTGACGCTCGCGCCAGGGGCCACGCAGACCGTCCCGTTCACGCTCGACAAGAGCGACTTCGGCTTCTATGACAACCGCGGCAAGTTCCTGGTCGAGCCCGGCGAGATCGACGTCTTCGCGGGAGACAGCTCGGCGGCCGCGCTCGAGCAGTCGTTCACCGTCGGCGGCTGATGCACACAGCGGGGTCAGGCGCGCACATGTGCGTGCCTGACCCCGGTTCGTGCACCTACGGTGCCCGCATGGCCGGGGAGACACCGCCGATCGACGACGAGCTGCGCGCCGAGGCCGAGCGGCACGTCGGCGAGCACGCCCTCGGCGAGGCCGAGCGCATCGCCCGGCTGTCGCGCGTCCGCGAGTTCGTGCTGGGAGCGCAGGATGGGCTGCTCGTCCCGCTCGGCGTCGTCACGGGCATGGCGGCCGCGCATCCGGCTCGCTCGCTGATCATCGTCGCCGGGCTCGCCGAGGCCGTGGCGGGCGCCATCTCGATGGGCGGGGGCTCCTACCTCGCCAGCCAGGCCGAGGAACAGCTGTACGCGACGGAGATCGCGGCCGAGGGCCGGGAGATCGCCGAGTTCCCCGAGCGCGAGACAGCCGAGCTTGCCCTCGTCCTCGAGCGCGAGGGCCTGCCACGCGAGCAGGCCGAGACGGTCGCGCGCGGGCTCGCAGTCAACCCGAACGTCTTCCTGCGCACGAAGATCGAGAAGGAGCTCGGCATCTCCGCCGACGCCGGCGGCGCGGCCTTCGGCGACGCCATCGCGGTCGGCGTCACCTACCTCGTCGCCGCCATCGTCCCGCTCTGGCCGTACTTCTTCTTCAGCCTGCACACCGCACTCGCGATCAGCTTGGCCTGCACGTTGCTGGCGCTCTTCCTCGTCGGCGTTGCGAAGGGGCGCGTGACGCGGCTCTCGCTCCTGCGCGCCGGTCTCCAGGTGGCCGTCATCGGCTCGGCCAGCGCAGGCGTCGGCTTCGCCATCGGCCACATCGTCTCGACGCTCGCCGCATGACGGCGAGCGCGGGAAGTACTTCCTGACCGAGGCGCGGGCCGACTCCCGGCCGGTGGCTTCCCGCGCCTCGGTCGGCGACGTCGGAAGGCTAGGCGGGGGCGGCCGACGTCGAGGGGGCGGACCGGGTGGGGCAGATCGTGCTCCGGGAGCAGCGCATCAGGCAGCGTCGCCGTTGCTCGCAGCTGGGCGGCCGTTTCCGTTTCCGTTGCCGTTCGAGGCTTCGTCGCGGTTGCCGTTGGCGGCGATCTTCTCGGGCGCGAACGAGTTGTCGGACACGCTCTCGACCACGATCCTCGCCGTCAACTCGCCCGCGAATGGCGCGCCGGCCGCGCCGGTGGTCTCGGCGTCGAGCACCTGCGTCAGCTCGATCAGCCTCCGCACGATTCCCGTCGCGCCGACCAGTCGGGTGCCGGCAGCGCCGTCGACCTGGGCGTGGCGCAGCAGCGCGCGCAGGCCAACCAGATCGAGGAAGCGAAGCTCGCTCAGGTCGATGACCGCTGGAGGCGAGTGGTCGCGAGACCCTGCGAGCTCGGCCTCGAGCAGCTCGGCGGTGTTGAGGTCGAGTTCGCCGATCAGCCGCAGCCCGACACGACCGGACTCAACCTCGCTGCGTACCACGACAAGTGGAGCCGCGTGCTGTGGTGCTCTCATCCCAGACTCCGTTCGCCAGGTACGCGCGAGACGCGACGCGCTTCACGCGACGCCGACCGGGGTCAGGGCGGCCAAAGGTCAGTCGGGAGAGCTTGGGACCAACCGCACCGAATTTTACCAGCATCGGCGGGCGTTCTCCACGCGGCGCCATCTTTTAGCCCGTTTCCGGCGTATCAGTGGAAACTTGACCCTCCGGATTGGATGGTCATAGGATCGTTCGTTCCCGATCGAGCTGAAGGAGCACGATGCCGCATTTCAGGAAGCCTCTCGCGATCGCGATCGCGCTGGTCGTCGCGGTCGGAGCCGCGAGCACGACCATGGCCAAGACGAGCGGCCACGCCGCTCCGGCCAAGGCGGACAGCCGCGCGAAGCTGATGGCCGCGCATCGCGGCGGCACCTTCAAGATACTGGCCAAGGGCGCCGGCGGCTCGCTCGACCCGCAGATCAACTACACGCTCCAGTACTGGCAGCTCTATCAGGCCACGCAGGACGGCCTCGTCGCCTTCAGGCACGCCGCCGGAACGAAGGCGTTCACGATCGTGCCCGACCTCGCAGTCGCGATTCCGAAGCCGACCGCCGGCGGCAAGACGTGGACCTTCAAGCTGCGCAAGGGCATCAAGTACTCGACCGGCGCCACCGTGCAGCCCCGCGACTTCCTGTGGACGTTCCAGCGTATCTTCAAGGTGCACACGCCCACGGCGGGCGGTTTCTACAGCGGCATCGTCGGCGCCGACAAGTGCCTCAAGACGCCCGCGACGTGCGATCTCTCCAAGGGCGTCGTGATCAACAACAAGGCCGGCACGGTCACGTTCCACCTCGTCGCGGGTGATGCCGAGTGGCTCGACAAGCTCGCCGTGCCCCACGCCTCCGTGCTCCCGTGGGGGACACCCAACAAGGATCTCGGCACCAAGCTCCCGCCGTCCACGGGCGCCTACCACTTCACGAAGTACGACCCCAACCACGAGCTCGTGCTCGAGCGCAATCCGAACTTCAAGGAGTGGTCGGCCGACGCTCAGCCGGCTGGCTTCCCCGACAAGATCGTCCAGTCCTTCGGCCTCTCGGTCGAGGCAGAGGTCACGCAGATCGAGAACGGCCAAGCCGACTTCCTGTTCGACTTCCCGCCGGCGGATCGCCTCAACGAGATCGGCACGAAGTACCCCAACCAGGTGCACATCAACACGCTGTTCGCCGACTGGTACCTGCCCATGAACGTCAACATCCCGCCGTTCAACAACAAGCTCGCGCGGCAGGCCGTCAACTGGGCGATCGACCGCAACGCCGCCGTGCGCATCAAAGGCGGCCCCAAGACGGCCGTGCCGGCCTGTCAGATGCTGCCGCCGGGCTTCCCGGGGCACGTCGACTACTGCCCGTACACCAAGAACCCGGGCACCGGCAAGTGGAGCGCGCCCGACCTGGCGAAGGCCAAGGCGCTGGTCAAGCAGTCGGGCACGGCGGGCGCCAAGGTGGCCGTCGTCGGAGCCGACGACGAGACGACGAAGGGCATCGCCACCTACATCCAGAGCGTGCTCAACTCGATCGGGTACAAGGCGACGATCAAGCCGCTCTCGAGCAATATCTCGTTCACATACATGCAGAACTCGAAGAACAAGGTCCAGATCGCTGTCACGCAGTGGTATCAGGACTACCCGCAGGCCTCGGACTTCCTCAACGTGTTGCTCGGCTGCGGCTCGTTCCACCCGGGCAGCGACACGAGCATCAACATCTCGGGCTACTGCAACAAGAAGGTCGACGCCCAGATGAAGCAGGCGCTCAAGCTCGGCATCGAGGACCCGCCGGCGGCGCTCAAGCTGTGGGCCAAGGTCGACAAGGCCACGACCGACGACGCGGCGCAGGCCGTGCTCTTCAATCCCCGTCTGATCGACTTCGTCTCGAAGCGCGTCGGGAACTACATCTGGAGCGCGCAGTTCTACATGCTCGTCGACCAGGCGTGGGTCCAGTAGTGAGTGAGGCCCTGGCGACCAGGAGTGTCTGAGGTCATTGCGATCGGCGACGTGGGCCAACCGGCCCGCGTCGTCGGCCGCAGCCCATGGGCGCTCGCAGGCCGCCGCCTGCTGCGCAACCGGATCGCGCTCGTGGCGCTGGCGGGCTTCATCGTGATCGTGGTGGCGTGTCTCGCCGCGGACTGGTATGCGCACTCGGTCGCGCACACGCACCCGTTCGAGTCGTCGGTCGACGGGACGACGATCATCAACGGCAAGCCGCATCCCGTGATGGTCGAGAGCACCGGCGGTCTCGGGCTCGGCGTGACGCCGATCGGGCCGACCTGGGATCTCAATCACTACTTCCTGGGCGCCGACAGCCAGGGCCGCGACGTCGCTGCGCGGATGCTCTACGGCGGTCGTAACTCCTTGCTCATCGGCCTGGCCTCGGCCACGATCTGCTGCTTCTTCGCCACGATCATCGCGCTGATCGCGGGCTTCTTCGGCGGCATCGTCGATCAGATCCTGTCGCGCGTCCTCGACGTCATCTGGGCCTTCCCGGTCTTCCTCGCGGCGATCTCGATCTCCACCGTCGCGCTCACGAGCGGCATTCCGATCGGGCCCGTCACGCTGAGCGCGGGCAGCCTCTGGCTCCCGATCATCATCATCAGCTTCGTCTTCGTGCCGTACGTCGCGCGCCCGATCCGCGGGCAGGTGCTGGCGATCCGCGAACGCGAGTTCGTCGAGGCCGCGATCGGCCTCGGGGCGGGCAACCTCCGGCTGATCTTCGCCGAGGTGCTGCCCAACGTGATCACCACGGTAATCGTCTTCTTCCCGCTCATGGTCGCGAACAACATGCTGATCGAGTCGGCGCTCTCGTTCCTCTCGATCGGAGTCCAGCCGCCCGACGCGAGCTGGGGCACGATCATCAGCGATGGTCAGGGACTGCTCTACACACGGCCCTGGGTTGCCATCGCGCCCGGGCTCGCGATCGTGGCCACGGTGCTCTGCCTGAACGTGCTGGGCGACGGCGTGCGCGACGCGCTCGATCCGCGTGCCCGCCTCAGGGCCGGCCGCCGGTGATCGCGTTCATCATCCGGAGGCTGATCGCGACGTTGCTCGTCATGTTCGCGCTGAGCGTGCTCGTGTTCCTGATCTTCTACGCCACGCCCGGAGTCGACCCGGCCGCGCGCATCGCGGGCCGCAACGCCGATCCGCAGACGCTGAAGCAGGTGCGCCACGACTTCGGCCTCGACCGGCCGCTGCCGGTCCAGTACGCGATCATGATGAAGAAGCTGTTCATCAGCCGCGACCTGACGTCGTTCGTCAACCGCGGCGTCAAAGTCGTCCCGCAGATCACCAGCACGGCGCCGGTGACGCTGTCGCTCGTCTTCGGCGCGGCGATCATCTGGGTGGTGGTCGGCATTGCGATGGGGCTGGCGGCGGCCGTCATGCGTGGCACGTTCGTCGACCCCTTACTCATGATGCTGGGCCTGATCGGCATATCGATGCCGGTCTTCTGGCTCGGCGAAGTCGTCAACCTGGTCACGCAGAGTCGCCTGCACGCGGAGGTGTTCTCGTGGGTGCCTCCACTCGGCTACACACCTCTGACGCAGGACCCCTGGCAGTGGTTCCTGCACCTGCTCTTCCCGTGGCTCACGCTCTCGGTGCTGTACATCGGCTTCTACAGCCGTGTGCTTCGCTCGAGCCTGATCGAGACGGAGAACGAGGACTTCGTGCGCACCGCGCGCTCGAAGGGCATCACCGAGGGCCGCGTGCTGTCCCGGCACGTGCTGCGGAACTCGATGATCACGTTCGTGAGCCTCTTCGGCCTCGATTTCGGCGCGCTGGTGGCCGGCGGCGCCCTCCTGACGGAAGTCGTCTTCGGCCTGCCAGGCCTGGGCAAGCTGACCTACGACTCGCTCCAGAACCTCGACCTGCCCGTGATCATGGCGACCGTCATCTACGCGTCGTTCTTCATCGTCCTGGCCAATGCCGTGGTGGATATCGTCTACGGCGTGCTCGATCCGCGTGTGCGCCTTGACTAGCGAGCCGCTCCTGGAGGTGCGCGACCTGCACGTCTCGTTCCGCACCGAGGACGGCCTCGTTCGCGCGGTCGACGGCGTCTCGTTCGCCGTCACTGCCGGCCAGGTGCTCGGCATCGTCGGCGAGTCCGGCTCGGGCAAGAGCGTGACCGCGATGTCGATCATGCGGCTGATCCGCGACCCGAATGCGATCACCACGGGCGAGGTGCTGTACAAGGGGCGCGATCTCCTGAAACTCTCTGCCGACCAGATGCGCAACGTGAGGGGATCGGAGATCGCGATGATCTTCCAGGACCCGATGACATCGCTGAATCCGGTCTACCGCGTGGGCTGGCAGATCGCCGAGCAGGTGCGGGCGCACGAGAAGATGTCAAAGGCCCAGGCGCACCGGCGCGCGGTCCAGTTGCTGGACGCCGTGGGCATCCCGCGTCCCGATCTGCGCGCCGACGACTACCCGCACCAGTTCTCCGGTGGTATGCGGCAGCGCGCGATGATCGCGATGGCGCTCTCGTGCAACCCCGACCTGCTGATCGCCGACGAGCCGACGACCGCGCTCGATGTCACGATCCAGGCTCAGATCCTCGCCCTGCTGCGCACGCTCCAGAGCGATTTCGGCTCCGCGATCATCCTCATCACGCATGACATGGGCGTCGTCGCCGAAGTTGCCGACCGCGTGTGCGTGATGTATGCGGGCCGCGTCGTCGAAGACGGCCCCAAGCGCGAATTGTTCGCGAACGCGCAGCACCCCTACACCTGGGGGCTGCTGGGCTCGATCCCGCGCATCGACAGGCCCAAGCCGCGCCGCCTGACTGCGATTCCGGGCCTTCCGCCCTCGCTGCTCTCGCTCCCGCCGGGCTGCTCGTTCGCGCCGCGCTGCCCGCACGTGTTCGCGCCCTGCGCCGAGCTGCCGCCGCTCGAGGAACGAGCCGCGCCCGGCCATCTCGACCGCTGCTTCCTGCCGGTCGCCGAGAAGCTCGCGCGCCGCGACGTGATGATCCACCCGGAGCTGGCGTCGTGAGCGACGAGGCGCTGCTCAAGGCAGAGGGCGTCACGAAGCACTTCCCGGTCAAGGGCGGTGGCGTCGTACGCCGCGAGGTGGCCCGAGTCCAGGCCGTCGACGACGTCTCGTTGGAGGTGCGCGCGGGCGAGACGCTCGGCCTGGTGGGCGAGTCCGGGTGTGGCAAGTCGACGCTCGGGCGCTGCCTCGTGCGCCTGCACGAGCTGACCTCGGGCAGCGTGGTCTTCGAGGGTCGCGACATCTCGCACCTCAACCGCCGCGCGCTGCGGCCGCTGCGCCGGCAGATGCAGATGGTCTTCCAGGATCCGTACGCGTCGCTCAACCCGCGCAAGCGCGTGGGCGCGCTGATCGGCGACCCGCTCGTGATCCATGGCCAGTCACGGCGCGCGGCCAAGCGGCGCGTGCAGGAGCTGATGGACGTCGTCGGCCTCGCGCCCGAGCACTTCAACCGCTACCCGCACGAGTTCTCGGGCGGCCAGAGGCAGCGCATCGGCGTGGCACGGGCGCTCGCGCTCCAGCCGCGGCTGATCGTCGCCGACGAACCAGTCTCGGCACTCGACGTGTCGGTTCAGGCCCAGGTCGTCAATCTGCTCGACGACCTCCAGGACGAATTCGCGCTGACCTACGTCTTCATCGCCCACGATCTGGGCGTCGTGCGCCACGTCTCGGACCGCATCGCCGTGATGTACCTGGGCAGGATCGTCGAGCTCTCGCCGGCGCAGGAGCTATACGAGCGGCCGATCCACCCCTACACCGAGGCGCTCCTCTCGGCAGTCCCAATCCCCGATCCGGATGTCAAGCGCGAGCGCATCGTGCTCGAGGGCGACGTGCCGAGCCCGATCTCGCCGCCATCCGGCTGTCGCTTCCATCCGCGCTGCCGCTACGCGACGGAGATCTGCTCGCGCGAGGAGCCGCCGCTGCGCCCGCACGGAGGCGGCCACCTCGCGGCCTGCCACCACCCCCTCAACGTCGGGCTCGAGGAGCGCGTGACGGAAGCATGAATCGGGGTCAGGCACGACTCTTCGTGCCTGACCCCGATGTATTCGTGCACACAGCTGTCTGACTACGGTCCGTGCTGAGCAGCTCAGGCCGTCAGTTCGTACTGCTCGACGACCGCGGCCGCGAGGCGGGCGAGCACGTCGTCGATGCCGGCCACGATCTCCTCGTCTGCATCCCCCAGCTCGACGAGCCGCTCCGCAGCCTTGCCGACCGCCAGCCCCTCGCCCAGCACGGCTGCGCCGCTCAGGCGCAGCGCCTTGCGAACGTCCTCCTGCGCCCAGCGTCCGCCGAAGCTGCCGGTGCTGGCGCTGATCACGCCGGCCGGCTTGCCGACGACGGCGCCCATGCCATACGGGCGGCTGGCCCAGTCGAGCGCGTTCTTGAGCTGACCAGGCGCGCTGCCGTTGTACTCGGGCGTGGCCACGAGCAGAGCGTCGGCCGAGGAGATCGCGTCGCGCCACCGGTGGACGGGCTCCGGGGCGCCGTCGCCCTCGTGGTCTTCCGAGAAGGGCGGCACGTCGTGCAGCCCCTCCCAGATGTCGACGCGGACGCCCTCCGGGGCCCGCTCCTGCGCGAGGCGCAGGAGTGCGGCGTTCCAGGAGCCCGCACGCAGGCTGCCCGGGATGGCAAGGATCTGAACCGGGGTCATCGTGCTCACGCCTGCCGTACGGCCTCGACGTGGACGGTGATCGCGACGCGCTCTCCGACGGCCAGCGAGCCGTTCGCGAGCGGGGGTGCGTTCCACGTGATGCCCCAGTCGGTGCGGTCGACGGCGCCGGTCGCGGTGACACCGAGGCGGGTGTTCCCGTACGGGTCGTCGCCAGCGCCCTCGATCTCCGCGTCGAGCTCGATCGGGCGCGTGATGCCCCGGATCTGGAGATCGCCGTTGATGCGCAGCTTGTCTCCGCCGAGCTGCTCGACGGATGTGCTCTTGAACGAGATCTCGGGATGGCTGGCCGCGTCGAAGAAGTCCTCGCTGTGAAGGTGCCCGGTGAGCTGGGAATCCTCGGTGACGAGATTCTCGATACGGACCGTGCCCTCGACCGAGCGGACGGCGCCGTTGTCGGTGACGAGGCTTCCGGCCGCGGCCGAGAAGCTACCGCGGAAGGTCGAGACGCCGAAGTGCTTGACGCCAAAGCCGATCGAAGAGTGAACGGGATCGATCGACCAGGTGCCGGTCGGAATCTCGGTGGCTACGGTGCTGGACATTTCGTTCCTCCTACGTGGTCTAAATTACTAGGCATGAGGAGGAACGTTGGTCAGAACATAATTGTTCCCGCACTGATTCTGAGAGCGAAAGGCGTCCCGGGCGGCCTGCGCCCTGGGCGTCACCGCCCGGCGCGCGGGGCCGCCCAGGACGCTTGCTGAGAAGCTCAGGCCGTGGCGGCTGCCTCGTCGTGCGCGGACACCACGCCTTCGCCCCGCTCACCCGTCCGTATGCGCACCGCTTCGAGCACCGGCAGCACGAAGATCTTGCCGTCACCGATCTCGCCGCTGCGCGCATGGGTGAGGATGACGTCGATGGCGCGTTCGACGTCCTCGTCGGCCACCACGAGCTCGAGCCGCAGCTTGGGGCGCAGGTAGAGCACCTCGGTTGCCCCGCGGTAGTGCTCGACGATGCCGGCCTGCCGGCCGGAGCCGAGGACGTCCGACACCGACATGCTCGGCAGCCCGATCGCGTACAGCTCCGAGCGGATCGCCTCGAGCGCCTCGTGACGGATGTAGGCCTCGATCTTGTGCATGGCTAGTCGCCCCCTTCGAGGGTCGCGGCGCGAAACGTCCTGACCGGTGCCGGCGCGGCGGACGGCGGTCGGCGGTTGGGAGCCAGGACGTAGGGCTGGGTCGCGCCGTAGCCCGGCAGGAACTGCTCGGGATAGCCCCACATGCCGTGCTCGTGGATGTCAAGCCCCTCGAGCTCCTGCTGGGCGCTCACGCGCAGGCCGATCGTCTTCTTGCAGGCGTAGAACACGGCCGTGCTGGAGGCGAACACGAAGGCGGCGACCACGGCGATGCCGAAGGCCTGGACGCCGAGCTGGTGCAGCCCGCCGCCGTAGAACAGGCCGGCCTTGCCGACACCGTTGGCGCTCGCGAGCGCGGGCGTCGTGAAGAGGCCGCAGGAGAGCGTGCCCCAGATCCCGCCCATGCCGTGCCCGGCGATGGCACCGATCGGGTCGTCGACGCGGATGCGGTCGATCGCGACCACGGTCAGCACCATCAGCACGCCGGCGACCAGGCCGATCACGCAGGCCGCCCAGTCCTCGACATAGGCACAGGGGGCCGTGATCGCCACCAGCCCCGCGATCGCGCCGTTGCCGGCGAAGCCGATGTCGATCGTGCGCTGCAGAGCGAAGCCCGCGATGATCGCGCCGAGCACGCCCGCCGAGGCGGCGAGGTTGGTCGTCACCGCGATGTCGGCGAAGCGGGCGCCCACGGCGCCGAGGGTCGAGCCCGGATTGAAGCCGAACCAGCCGAACCAGAGGATCAGCACGCCGAGCACGGCCAGCGGCATCGAGTGGCCCGGGATCGGATGCGGCTTCCCCTTCGAGTCGAACTTGCCGATGCGCGCTCCGAGCATGAGCGTGCCCGCGAGCGCCGCCGTCGCGCCGCAGAGGTGGACGACCGTCGAACCTGCGAAGTCCTGCATGCCGCGCTGCGCGAGGAATCCGCCGCCCCAGATCCAGTGCCCCACGAGCGGGTAGATGAGGGCCGCGAACACGATCGCGAAGATGACGTAGACGCCGAACTTGGTGCGGTCGAGCATCGTGCCCCACACGATCGCGAGGCTGACGGTGCAGAAGACCACCTCGAACAGGAACTTCCCCGAGAGCGGGACATCCGAGAACGACAGCGAGCTGAAGGTGGAGCTGTGCAGGAAGAATCCGTCGGTTCCGAGCACCTTGTTGCCGTTGCCGAAGGCGAGCGCGAAACCCACGGCCCAGAACGCGAGCGTGCCGATCGAGAGATTGACGAGGATCTTCGCGACGACCGCGCCCACGTTCTTCCCGCGCGAGAAGCCGACCTCGAGCATCGCGAAGCCGGCCTGCATCAGAAAGACCATGCAGCCCGCGACGATGACCCAGACCGTGTCGATGGCGAGCTTGAGCTCTTCTGGCGACATACGTTGCCCCTCTCGTGTTGGACCACGAAAAAAGCCGCCCCGGAATCCGGGAACGGCTTCATTGCCTCTGAGCGGGCGACGTCGCCCGCTCTGATCCACAGGGTGCAATAACTCCCCGAACGTGTCAAGCGCTGAATCAAATGAGTCAGCTACGAACGGCAGGACGAGGAGTGCGACACCCCCTCCGGGAGGCTCTCAGACGGCGATGACGGCATCGCGCTCGACGAGCCGCGCGTAGCGACCGTCGAGGGCGAGCAGCTCCTCGTGCGTGCCGCGCTCGAGGATGCGTCCGTGGTCGAGCACGAGAATCAGGTCGGAGTCGCGGATCGTCGAGAGGCGATGGGCGATCACGATTGTCGTGCGACCGGCGACGAGGCCGTCGAGCGCCTGCTGCACGAGGCGCTCCGTCTCGACGTCGAGGGCGCTCGTGGCCTCGTCGAGCACGAGCACGGCCGGGTCGCGCAGGATTGCGCGGGCTATCGCGAGCCGCTGCTTCTCGCCGCCGGAGAAGCGATAGCCGCGCTCGCCGACGATCGTGTCGTAGCCGTCGGGGAGCGAGGCCAGGTGGTCGTGGATGCGCGCGGCCTGGGCGGCCTGCTCGAGCTGCTCGTCGGTCGCGTCCGGGCGTGCGAAGCGGAGGTTCTCGCGCACGCTGCCGTGGAAGAGGTAGGTGTCCTGGCTGACGACGCCGACGATGCGCCGCAGCGATGCGAAGCTCAGGTCGCGCACGTCGGTGCCGTCGAGCAGCACCGCACCCTCGGTAACGTCGTAGAGCCGGGCGATCAGGTAGCCGAGCGTGGTCTTGCCACTGCCCGTCTCGCCCACGATCGCGACCTTGGAGCCGGGCTCGGCGGTGAAGCTGACGTCCTGCAGCACGGGGCGGTCCGGCTCGTACGCGAAGGACACGCCCTCGAGGTGCACCTCGCCGCGCACGCTCTCGCGCGGCAGGTCGATGGCGTCCTCCCGCTCGCGGATGTCGACCGGTAGGTCGAGGTACTCGAAGATGCGGTCGAACAGCGCCAGCGACGACTGCACGTCGGCCTGCACGCCGAGCAGGCTGCCGACGGGGAAGAAGAGCCGCGTCTGCATCGTCGTGAAGGCGACCAGCGTGCCGACCGAGGCGTTCGCCCAGCCGCCCGCCATGGCATGGCCGGCAACGCCGTAGATGAGCGCGGGCATGACCGCGAAGGTCGTCTGAATCGACGACATGACCCAGCGCCCGGCCATGCGCTGGCGCAGCTCCAGCTCCGCCAGGCGCGCCGACTCGCCGCGGAAGCGCTCCGTCAGGACGTCGCTCTGGCCCATCGTCTTCCCGAGCATCACGCCCGAGACCGAGAGCGACTCCTCGACGAGCGTGGAGATGTCCGCCAGCGAGCCCTGCTTCACGCGCGTGATCTCCCGCCGCTGCGCGCCCACGCGGCGGGTGAGCAGCACGAACACCGGCAGCAGCGCGAAGGCCACGAGCGACAGCTGCCAGTTGAGGAACAGCATCGCGAACGAGGTCGCGATGACCGTGGTCGCGTTCGCAACGATCGAGGTCGCGGTCGAGGTGACGACGCTCTGCACGCCGCCGATGTCGTTGGCGATACGCGACTGCACCTCGCCCGTACGCGTGCGCGTGAAGAAGGCCAGCGAAAGGCGCTGCAGGTGGGCATACACCGACGCGCGCAGGTCGTGCATGACATCCTGGCCGATGCGGTTGGAGAGCCAGGTCTGGCCGACGCCGATCACGCCCGTGAAGATCGGGATCGCGACCATGCCCGCGACCAGCAGGTCGAGGCGGGTGGTGTCGATGTGGCGCGGATCCGCGAACACGTTGTCGAGCAGGTCGCGCAGCAGGAAGGCCGGGACGGTGGACACGCCGGCCGTGATCGCAATCAACGCGAGCAGCGCGGCGAGGCTCCTGCGGTAGGGGCGGAAGAGCGAGAGGATGCGCCGCGTGTTGGCGCGCCGGACCGCGGGATCCTCGGGACGCTTGGCCTCCGGGTCGCCGCCACGGCCGAGCAGGCCGCGCCCGCCGCTGCCGGTCTCGGCGCGTGCCGCGCGCGAGCTCATGCTGCCGCGGGCTCCGCCGGATCGCGCTCCAGCGACGTCCCGGCCACGGGCTTGCCGAGGCGCATCACGAGCCAGATGCACTCGCGCTCGAGCAACACCTCGGGCCGCGCCAGCGGGTCGCCGTCCACGACCAGCAGGTCGGCCATCTTGCCGGCCTCGACCGTGCCGATGTGCTCGCTCAGCCCGACGGCCGCGGCGGCGCCGGAGGTGGCGGCGATCAGGCCCTCCTGGGACGTCAGGCCCAGATGGATCATGCGCACGAGCTCGAGCGCCGAGCGGTGCGGCGGCCCCCAGTCGAAGCCCATCGCGAGCGTGACGCCCGCGGCGCGGGCCGCCTTGATCGTGAGCGCGGCCTGCGCGACGTTGTAGTGGGCCAGGTCGACGAGCAGCGGCGTCCAGGTCGGCATCGGCGGGCGCTTGATGCCGCTGCCCTCGCCGCCCTGGTATTCGGGGTCTTCGGGGCTCGTGCCGATGCGCTCGCCGAGCTCGGCCATGCCGTACAGGCACGAGACCGTCGGCACCAGCACCTGGCCGTCGCGTGCCATGCGCTCGAGCAGCTCCGGGCGCTGGTTCAGGTACATGCCGTGCTCGATCGTGTCGATGCCCTCCTCGATCGCGATCTGGGTGCCGGCCACGCCCTCGCAGTGAGCGGCGACGCGGTAGCCCATGCGGTGCGACTCCTCGACCAGCACGCTCACCTCGTCGCGCGTCAGCTGCGCGGGATCGGGATCCTCGAGCTCCACCGAGCGCGCGCCGGTCGTCATCACCTTGATGAAGTCGGCGCCGTAGCGGATCTGCTCGCGCACGGCCTTGCGGATCTCGTCGGCGCCGTCGGCCTCGCGGTACATGCCGTCGAAGAAGCGCCCGCCGGGGCTGGTCGCAGAGACGATGCGCCCGCAGGCGAGCACGCGCGGGCCGGCGAAGGCGCCGTAGCGCATGGCCTGGCGCGCCTCGACCAGGAGGTCGTCGTAGCCGCCCACGTCGCGGAACGTGGTGATGCCCATGCGAAGCAGCTCGCGGAAGACCTGCGCCACGACGTGCGCAGCCGTTCCGGGCCAGATCGCCTCGGTCCCGGACTCGTTGGCGGACTTGCGGAAGTAGCGCGAGCCGGCCGTGGCGTGCTGGTGGGCGTCGATCAGTCCCGGCATCAGCGTGCGCCCCTCGAGATCGATCACGCGGGCCGCCTCAGGGGCCGTCTCGCCCGGCGCGGCGACCGCCGAGATGCGCCCATCCGCGACGAGCACCGCCACGCGCTCGCGCACGGTCGCCGTCGTGCCGTCGAAGAGGCGGGCGTTCGCGAGCCAGGTCAGGCCGGTAGCCGCGGGTGGGTCGTTCAGGAGACAGGGGAGGCGCGGCGGCATAGCGGCACGGTATCGGAGCGACGAATGTGCGAATGCCGCCTGAGAGTCTCTTGAGAGCGCTCTCAGGCCGGACCGTCATGATGTGCCCATGCGCGGTGGCATTCGCATCGCGGCGCTCGTGGTCGCCGTGCTGGCCTGGGCGAGTACGGCCTTCGGCAGCTCGACCGACGCGCCGCAGGGCTCGATCGTCGTGCGCTCGCTGTGGTCGCGTGCGCTCGGGCACAGTGTGCGCACGCTCGTCTACCTTCCGCCCTCCTATCGGCCCGACGGCCCGCCGCTGCCCACGCTCTACCTCCTGCACGGCACACCGGGGACGCCCGACGGCCTGTTTGCACTCGGCGTGAGCCAGCGGCTCGACCGCCTGATCGACAGCGGCGGCGCTCCGGCGATGATCGTCGTCGCGCCGAGCGGTGGGCGCCGGGCCGACAGCGACACCGAGTGGGACGACTCCGTCGACGATGCGGGGGCGCGCTGGGGCACCTTCGTCACGCGTGACCTCGTCGCCGCGATCGACGCCGATTACCCCACCAAGCACGGCCGCCGCTCTCGTGCGATCGCCGGCATCTCGATGGGCGGCTACGGCGCGATCAACCTGGCGCTCGGGCACACCGACACGTTCGGGATCGCCGCCAGCTGGTCGGGCTATTTCGTCTCGAACACGCCACAGGTGGACGGGCCGCAGGGCTCGGCGACCTGGAAGGCCCGCTCACCGCTGCTCTCGGTCGCGCAGCGCGCGCGGGCGCTGCGCCGGCAGCCGGTCGCCACGTCGTTCTACTCGGGGCGGGCGGATCGTTTCTTCGGCGAGAACGTGTCCTTCAACCAGATGCTGACGCGGCTGGGCATCCCGCACCGCTTCCGCGCGGTCTCGGGCGGTCACGATGCCGCCGTCTGGCGGGCCCAGATGACGACCGAGCTGATCTGGATCGGGCGCGAGTTTCAGCGCGCCAGGGCGTAAAGCAATCCGCCGGGCAGCACTGCTCGCCAGGTGCGGCCATGGTGGCCGCCCGCCGTCACGTACACGAGGTGCGTGACGTGGAGGGAGGCCAGCTGGTCGCCGAACGCCTGTGTCTCCCGGAGGCCGCGCCGCTCGTCCCGCCCGGCCGAGAGGAAGAAGCGGACATGCCCCGCGCGCAGTGCGGGGGCGGTCGCCGGCAGGAGTGCCTGCGGGTCGTGGGCCAGTCGCTCGGCAGCCGTCGCGTGCGCGAGCGATCCGTCCTTCGGCGACCTGAAATACCCGCTCCAGGACTCGAGCGTGCCGAACATGCCCGGATGCCGAAGGCCGATGTCGACGCTGCCGTAGCCCCCGGCGGAGAAGCCCGCGAGCGTGCGTTCGCGGGGCGCGGGCGAGAGCGGGAGGTGACGGCCGGCCCACGGCACCACGTCCTGGACGACGTAGCGCTCCCACGGCCCTGTCCACTCCCCGTCGAACGCCGCCGACGGGCCTGCCGGCGGCATGACCGCGACGAAGGGCTGGATGCGGCCCGCATGGATCAACCCGTCGGCGACCGCCGCGAACCGCAGCCCGCCGAGGAAGCTGTAGGGCGACCCCCGCAGACCGTGCAGCAGGTAGAGCGCGGGATAGCGCAGGTGGGGATCGACGCGGGGCGGCAGGTAGACGAGCGATGCCCGTGGAGTCCCGGGCGCGGCGCGGTTGGGGATCACGCCCTGCCAGACGGTGCCGCCGCCCGGGCCCACGGCGATGCGCATCCAGCCGTACGGTGCGACCGCCGTCGCCGCCCGGCTCGCCCGCCCGGCGCTCGCCGGCGCAAAGGCGAACGCGAGCCCATCGAGGAGCTGGTGGCGCGGGGTCTGCGGCGCGCTTGTGCCCGCCCGCTGGGCGATCCGGTAGAAGCGCAGGTGGCGCGCGCCCACGGCGCTCTTCGCGGCGCGGGTGAGCCCGCCCGGGAGCCGGCCTCCGATGGCGATCGCCGTGCCGAGTCTCGCTCCCGGCCGCAGCGCGGCCGCCAGCGCGGCGGGTGCGGTGGGGCCGAGGCCGATCACCGCTCGCCCGGCCGCGCCGCGGTCGAGCGGCAGCATGCGCTGCGCGAAGGCCATCGAGCGCGCAAGCGACAGCGCACCGCGCGCCGAGGTGACGACCACCGCGAAGGGCGGGGTGGTGCGCTGCCACGAGAGCTGATCCGCGGCTGCTGCGATCCCGAGCGTCCGGGCGAGGGTGGTCGCGCCCGCGTTCCCGGCGAGCAGATACGCGACGCGCAGGCGACGGCCTGGAGCAACGCCGGCGGGAAGGTAGAGCGCTCCCACGCCGTCGACCGGTGGGCCGGCGTAGGTCGCTCCGCCGCGCGAGCCGCGGTCGGCGACGCTCCAGGCCGACGGCAGCGCGGCGGAGCTGGCCGGAACCAGCAGCGCGAGCGCGATCAGCGCGGCGGCCAGAGCACGGCTCACGAAGGCGGCGCAGGCTCGCCGCCGGCGGCGCGGTAGACCGCCCGCACGATCTCCTCGGGCGTGCTGTCCTTGGTCACGTACGCCGCCGCGCCGGCGGCCAGCGCGAGCTGCACGATCTCCTCGTCGGCGTAGGCCGAGAGGATCACGACGCTCGTGCCCGGATAGCGCGCGCGCACCATGCGCGCCACGTCCGCGCCGGAGAGCCCTGGCATGCGCAGATCCACGATCGCCACGTCCGGCGAGTAGGTGCGCACGTCGTCGATCGCTCCCTGTCCCGTCGTCGAGACACCGACGACGTCGAGCCCCGCGCGCGTGAGGGTTTCCGTCGTCGCACGCAGGTAGGCAGCGTGGTCGTCGGCCGCGACGACGCGGATCGCGCGTTCGTGGTCGGATCCGGTGGCCTGCGAGCGCATCTTCGCCATCAGCGGGTCGCCGTCGGGAGCGAGGGCCCCAGCCAGAGCGGCCCCTCGGCGGGCAATTCCGGCGGTGCTGCGCGGCCTGCCAGAGCCCAGGCGCCTGCTACGGCCGCGGCGAAGGCGGCGAGGCGTAGCGCGAGGTCGAGCCCGCCATCCGGCAGCCGCTCACCGAGCAGCAGCACGCCGGCCGCGATCGGCAGGAGGTTGGTGGCCGCCGTCATGGGGCCGAGCGAGGTCAGAGCGCCGCCGTGCTGGAACGCGCGCTGGAGGACGACGAAGCCGAGGCCGTGGGCTGCGGCCGTGGCGTAGAGGAACGGCGACGCGAGCAGCGCAAGCGCCGTCGGGTGGTGCGGGAGGGCGATCAGCATCGCCTTGCTCGTGACGTCGCCGACGCCGTAGCAGACCCCGGCCGCAAGTCCCCCGAGCGCGGCGGAGCGCCTGCGCAGGGCGCAGGCGACGACGACGAGCCCGGCGGCCGCGAGCAGGCAGACGCCGAGGGTCGAGGGCGCGCTGCTCGTCACCGCACCGGAGCGGCCGGCGCTGATCGCCAGCGCCATCAGCCCGAGCGTCGCGAGCAGGGCGCCGGCCTGCTCGCGACGCGCCGGCAGCAGGCGCTCGGCGAGCGCGATCAGGACGACGAGCAGGCCGATGCCACTCGCTGCCACCGTCTGCACGAGCGAGAGCGGCGCCAGCGTGAGCGCGGCGAAGTAGAGCGCCCAGCCGGCCAGGCCCAGCGCGAATCCGCCCAGCCAGCGGCGGCTGTCGAGCAGCGCACGGGCCGACGCGAGCGGCCGGCCCAGCGAGAGCTCGGAGACGCGGGCGACCGCGCCCTGCTGGATCAGGAATCCGGCGTCCAGCGCCAGCGCCGAGGCGAGCGCGAGCCCGAGTCCGCCGGCCAGCGCGGGTGTCATGCGCGCCGCACCCGCCAGGGCGGATGGGGGAGGGTGACGTAGGCCTCGGCGAGCATCGCGGCGAGCGCGATACGCGGGAGCGTGGCCACGCTCGGGTAGGCCGCGTAGCGCGGAGTCCACTGCGGCTCGAACTTCTCGCTGAACGAGAGCAGGCGCTCGAGCTGGAAGCGCCTGGCGAGGCCCCCGAGCAATCGCCGCTCGGCGCGCGAGAGCGGATCGAGCGGCGCGGGAGGATCGAGCAGCAGGGCGAACGCGGCGAAATTGAGCGACACGCGCTCGATGCCGTGCTCGCGGGCGTGCTCCAGCGCACGGTAGATGAGGAACTCGTTGAGGCCGTTCGGGGTGTCCCGCTCGCGCCGCATGCTGGAGAGCGAGAGCGCGCGCCCGCCGGGGACGCACCCGAAGTGCAGGAACCCCCGCGGCTCGCCGGCCGCGTCGCGAGCGATGACGTAGAGGTCGTCGCGCGTCCGGTCGACGGCCGCGCCCGCGAACGCCATCGAATACCCCGTCTCGCTGCGGTCGCCGCGCCAGCGCGCCGCGATCTCGGCGATGCGCTCCGCGAGCGGGGCGCCGATCGCGCCGCTGTGCACCGCCTCGGCCGAGTAGCCGGCACGCTCGAGACGCGTGACCGACTGCCGCACCTTGCGGATCGCCCGGCCCTCGAGCGAGAACGCGGCCGGGTTCACGATCGCCTCGTCTCCCGTGTAGTGCGCACGCAGTCCGGCGTCGCGCCAGAGCGGGAGCCGCTGGGCGCCGGCGCCCAGTACGCCGAGCGTCCATCCGCGCCGCTCGGTGAAGCGGGCGAAGGCGGCGATCAGTTCGGGAAACGCGCGCTCGTCGCCGACCGGATCGCCCGAGACGAGAGCGACGCCCGCGACCACGCGGTAGGCGATGAAGCTCGTGCCCGCCTCGGAGAAGAAGAACTGCTTGTCTGCGCGCAGCGTGAACGGTGCGAGCGTGTCGGTCGCCCGCTGCGCGACGATGCCGGCGGCGCGCGCCCGTGCTTCCGGATCGTCGGCTGCGGCGCTTCTCCACGGACGCAGGGCGCGCGCGGCGAGCAGGCAGGCGCCGATCAGCAGGGTTGCGCCGAGCGGGTGGGCCAGGTGCCCGAAGGCGCGCGCGAGGTCCGCAGCGAGCCCGATCGCGAGCAGCGCGGCGGCGGGCACGATCAGCCGGCGAGTGGCGGGATCGCCGCTCGCCCTGAACGCGGGGGCGCACACGAGGAGCACCGCGAGCAGGATGACGGCCGCGAGCCCGGGCAACGCGATGACATCCTGGTCGAGCGCGAACGAGGCGACGACCAGACCCGCGGTGGCCAGGAGCGCCCTGCGGCGGCCGCGCGCAAGCGGCGCGGCCAGCGCCACGAGCCCTGCTCCGACGACCGTGCCCGCAGCGCCGTTCTCGACGGCGACCACCTGGACGCAGCCGAAGCCCGCGACCGCGAGCGCCATGCCGCAGCGCACGGTCCACGAGCGGCGTGCGATCGCGCGCGTCGGTCCGAGGCGGAGCAGCGGCGCCCGATCCGCGGTGTGCGTGCTCATTCGACGATCTTCCCCGCGGGCAGTGCGGCCGAGCCGCCCACGACCGGACGCTCCTTCGGGCCGGGCCGCCTCCACCGATCGGAGGATGCCGCCCAGACCGCGAACGCGATTCCGGCGAGCGCGCCGAGGGCGCACACGAAGGGCGCGGGCGAGCCGAGCGCGCCTCTCCAGTCGAGCCCCAGACTGGCCTGCAGCACGAGTTGCAGCGAGACCGCCTGCAGGGTGAGCGCACACGCGAGTAGCGCCCCGGTGCGCAGGAGCGCCGTCCGCAGGAGGTGCGTGCGCGCGGGCTCGAGCGCCAGGGCCGCAAGCCCGAAGACCAGCCCGAAGGCGAGCACAACCACGACGACCGAGGCCCTGTCGGCGTGACCGGTCTCACGCAGCGGGAGCGCGAGGGCGACGCCTGGCCCGGGCAGCGAGCGCAGGGCATCGATCAGCCCGAGCGATGCCACCAGGCCGACGGGGATCGCGAGCGCCTCGGCCAGCAGGCGCAGGCCCCGCCGCGCGCTCATGCCGCCACCGATCCTGCGAGGTGGGATCCTGCGAGGTGTGTGGAGAAGTAGCGCAGCGCACCGTCCAGGCGGGCCGACCAGAGCGCCCAGGCGTGGCCGCCGCCGGTGAAGTCGACGCGCGTGCGCACTCCGGCGCGCCGCAGGTCGAGGCCGACCCGCAGCGTGCTGCGCATCACTCGGTCGCGACGTCCCGCGTAGAGGTACACGTGGGCGCCCGTCCGTGCCAATTCGCGCGCCCGGGACGGTGCGGTGTCGAGGGCCGAGAAGTGACGCACAAGCGCGGCATCGCGTCCGACGGTCGCCGGAGTTTGCCGGTAGTCCCCGCTCCAGCCCTCGGCCACGGAGTAGAGGTGCGGGCGCAGGAGGATCGCGTTGAGGGCTGCGTCGGCGCCCGAGGAGTATCCGCCGATGCCGCGGCCGGAGCGGTTGCGGATCGTGCGCAGATGCCTGTCGACGGCGTGGATGAGATCGTGCGTGAGATAGGTGAACCAGCGGGCGTCGCGCGCGGGGCCGTTGGCCCATTCGGTGGCCCGTGCGTAGGTCGACGGCGAGCCGGGCGGCATGACGACGATCAGCGGCTGCATGCGGTGCTGCAGGATCAGCAGGTCGAGGCGGGGGCCGACGTGCAGCGAGTTGACGAACGCGGTGCGCGGGTCGCCGGGGGTGCCGTGCAACAGATACGCGACCGGGAAGTGCCGCCAGGGTTGCGTGCGATAGGCCGCCGGCAGGTAGACGAGCGCGCGCATGGGACGGCCTCCGAGCGCCGGACTGTGAAACGCGAGCGTGTCGATCCGGCCCTGCGCGGAAGGCGCCACGCTCGCGTGAGGAGGCCCGAAGCCCCGGTAGAGCACGTAGTCGTTTACGTAGCGCGCGAAGAAGGCCAGTCCCACACCGGTCACCGCCACGGCCAGGCACGTTGCCGCGACGCGGAGCGCTCGCGGCGCCTGCAGGCGTGCGGACGGCAGTGTCACCATGGCATGAGCATCGCCTGAGCGCGGTCCCGGCAGGGTGGACGATCGGCCGGACCGCCGGCCGCTCCGCCTCCTCCGATCGGACGATGCCCCGGCTACCGCAGGGCAGGCGACCATCTACGATCGGACCATGTCGCGGTTCCGCGTGATCGTCGCCGACGACCACCCGCTTTTCCGGGAGGGAGTCGTCCGTGCCGTGCGCGCCTGGCCCGAGCTCGAGCTGGTGGCGGAGGTGAGCGACGGGCGCGAGGCGCTCGAGCTCATCCGCGAGCTGACGCCCGACGTGGCCTGCGTCGACCTCCGGCTGCCCGGGATCGACGGTATCGGCATCGCCAACGCCGTCACGCGCGACGGGCTCGCCACCAACGTGCTGCTGCTGTCGGCGTTCGCCGACGACGAGCTCGTCTACCGCGCGGTCGAGGCCGGCGCCACGGGCTACCTCACCAAGGACGCCACGCAGGATCAGATCGCGCGCGCGATCCACGGCGTCGCCGGCGGTCACACCCAGCTCGCTCCCGAGCTGGCCGCAGGCCTCGCCAATCAGATCCGTGCCCGCTCGCACGGCGACACGCCGCTCCTGACCGAGCGCGAGCGCCAGGTGCTCGAGCTGCTCTGCGAGGGGCTGTCCGCGCCGCAGATCGCCCAGAAGCTGTTCCTCGGCACCACGACCGTGAAGTCGCACCTCGGGCGGCTGTACGAGAAGCTCGGTGTCTCCGATCGCGCGGCCGCCGTCGCCGAGGCGATGCGCCGCGGCATCGTGGAGTGAACGAGCCGCGACTGCAAGATGCCGAGCGCCTGACCGCACTGCTGCGGATCGTCGCCGTGCCCGTCCTGCTCGTCGGCGAGGTCTACATCCCCCACCCGGAGCCCACCGAAGGGCGCTTCGTGGTCGTGCTCGCAGTGTTCGCGCTCTACGCCGTCGCCACGCTGGTGATCGCACGCTGGGACATCGCGCCCGCTACGCGCTGGCAGCGCCTGGCCATCGCAGACATCGCGTTTGCGGGAGCGCTCACCTACAGCTCGGGCGGCGGCTTCTCGCAGCTGCGATTCGCGTTCCTGTTCCCGGTCGTCGTCGTGGCCTTCCGTGGCCACCCGCTCGCGACCGCGGCGGTCGCGGCGGGCTCGACGGTCGTCTACGTCCTGCAGGCCGCGCCGCACCCGAGCCGCTCGAGCAACGGCGCGCTCTCGTTCGTGCTCGTCCAGGCGGCCTACCTCGCATGGCTCGGTCTCGCCCTCGTGCTGCTGTCGCTGCTGCTGGCGCGCCGCGACGCTGCATTGCGCCTCCTGTCGGCACAGCGCCAGCGGCTCGTGGCCGAGGCGCTGACCGCGGAGGAGCGCGAGCGCAGGCAGCTCGCGCAGGAGTTGCACGACGGGGCGATCCAGAACCTGCTCGCGGCCCGCCACGATCTCGACCTCACAGCCAAGGCCGTTCCCGACGGCCCCGAGGCTCGCGCGCACTCGGCGATCACCGCCACGGTGGCCGAGCTGCGGGGCGCCGTCGCCGACCTGCACCCGTATCTGCTCGAGCAGGCCGGGCTCGCGGCTGCCATCGGACAGGCGGCGCGGGCCGCGTCCGCGCGCGCCGGCTTCGCGCTCCAGCTCGACGTGGCCGACGGCGAGCCGGGGCCGAACGACCGGGCGGTGCTGCGCTGCACGAGCGAGCTGCTTGCGAACATCGTGCGGCACGCGAGTGCCACCCATGTCTCGGTCGCGCTGGAGCGCGGGACGGACGTCGACCGTGTGCGCGTGCGCGACGACGGCGTCGGCTTCGATCCCGTCAGCGCCATCTCGACCGTGCGCGCGGGTCACATCGGCCTCGCCTCGCTGCGCGAGCGCGCAGAGGCGCTCGGCGGAGCGCTGACGCTCGAGAGCGCGCCCGGCGCGGGCACCATCGCCACTGTCACGATCCCACAGCGAGACCACTGAGGCGCGCCTTCAGACGCCGCTGAGCGGCGGATTCCGACCGCCCGAGGGACGGCCTCGACTGTCGGGCCCCATCGGCCGATGGTCTCACCATGACCGTCTTCCTCGTCCTGGTCTTCGGCTCGCTCATCGCCATCGTCTTCGCGCAGCTGGCGGGCACGCGGAAGACCGGCACGCAGCACGCAGCACGGCTGCAGCCGTCCCGGTCGCTCTAGCTTCGGGCGATCACCTCAGGATGTTGACCGCGCGGGCGGTCACGAGCACGACCAGCACGAACGACGACAGCGACTGGAAGGACATCAGCAGCTTGGCCGTGCCGGTGATGGGCATCGTGTCGGTCGGGCTGAAGGCCGTCGCATTGGTGCTCGAGGTGTAGAGGTAGTCCGAGAAGGCCGGCTGCCAGCCGGGCATCAGGTCCTTGGCGTCGGACATCTGCGGGAACAGGAAGTCCGGCGTGTCTCCGCCGTCGGCCTCGCGCTGCCGCGGCCCTCCGCGGTCGAGCTCCCAGTACCAGAGCGCGAACACGATCACGTTGGACATCCAGACCGTGAGAGCCCCGGCGAGCAGAGAGCGCCCGCTCATCGACGAGCTGGTGTCGAGCAGCTCGTTCACCAGCAGGGCGAGCGATGCGAAGTTGGCCGCCGCAGTGATGCCGAGCAGGAAGAGGGCGAGAGGACGCTGCCACGGCTCCTCGTGGCCCAGTGCATCGGCGATCAGGAGCGGGAAGACGCCGAGCAACGCGATGATCGGGAACCACACCCCCCCGCCCAGCGAGAGCTGCCCCGGCAGCAGGAGGTAGAGCCCGGCCGAGACGAGAATGGCGATGCCGGCGGGCAGGCGCGACTCTTTGCGATCGAATCGCAGATACGCCCGCAGGCGCCGCATGACCGGATCAGGCCTCTCGGCTATGGCAGCAGCTCGCCGGCGCGAAGGGTGAGGAAGGGGGCGAACTCGCCGTCCAGGACGAGGCCGTCGAGCACCCGTCGAGCGTCGTCGAGGTGCGGATGCTGCTCGCCCGGCAGCCGCGCCAGCACGGCGTCGCGCTCGCGCTCGTAGAGCTCCGCGGTGATGACCTCGCCCTCGCTCGTGCGGCAGCCGTGCCGGATCCACTGCCACAGCTGGGCGCGTGAGATCTCCGCCGTCGCAGCGTCCTCCATGAGGTTGTCGATGGCCGCCGCCCCGACGCCACCGAGCCAGGCGTCCAGGTAGCGCAGCCCGACCGAGACGTTCGTCTGCACGCCGTGGAGCGTGATCGCGCCCGGCGTGCGATCGAGCGAGAGCAGCGCGGCGGCGTCCGGCACGACGTCCTCGCGCTGCCGCGTCTTCTGGTTGGGGCTGTCGCCGAGCGTCGCGTCGAAGATCTCGCGCGCCAGCGGCACGAGGGCCGGATGGGCCACCCAGGTGCCGTCGAAGCCCTGACTCGCCTCGCGCTCCTTGTCCTCCCGGACGCGCGCGAACGCCTGCTCGTTGACGGTCGCGTCGCGACTCGGGATGAATGCCGCCATGCCGCCGATGGCGTGGGCGCCGCGGCGATGGCAGGCGCGCACGAGTTGCTCGGTGTAGGCGTGCATGAACGGCACGGCCATGGTGACCGCCACGCGGTCCGGCAGGACGAGCGCCGGGTCGTCGCGGAACTTCTTGATGGCGCTGAAGATGTAGTCCCAGCGGCCGGCGTTGAGGCCCGCCGAGTGCTCGCGCAAGGCGAACAGGATCTCCTCCATCTCGAACGAGGCCGTGATCGTCTCGATCAGGACGGTCGCGCGGATCGTGCCGCGCGGTAGGCCAACAGCCTGCTGCGCCGCCACGAAGACGTCGTTCCACAACTCGGCCTCGTGCCTGCTCTCGAGCTTGGCGAGATAGACGTAGGGCCCGCTGCCGCGAGCCACCGACTCGCGGCCGTTCCAGCGCAGGTAGAGCGCCAGGTCGAACAGCGAGGCCGAGACCGGGCGCCCGTCCATGTGCACGTGCCGCTCCTCCAGGTGCCAGCCGCGCGGACGGACGACGAGCGTCGCGAGCTGCTCGCCGAGCGCGTAGCGCTTGCCCTCCGGCGAGGAGAACGCGAGCGTCCGCCGGGTGGCGTCGCGCACGGCGGCCTGCCCGGCGACGACGTTCGCCCAGGTCGGCGAGAGCGCGTCCTCGAGGCAGCACATGAACACGCTCGCCCCCGAGTTGAGGGCGTTGATGACCATCTTCGCATCGGCCGGGCCGGTGATCTCGACGCGGCGGTCGTCGAGGTCGCGCGGCGCGCTCGCCACCGCCCATTCGCCCTCGCGCAGCTCCCGCGTCTCCTCGGGGAAGGCCGGCCGCTCGCCCGCCGCGAAGCGCGCCTCGCGTTCCTCGCGTGCCTGCAGCAGGTCGCGCCGGCGCGGGCCGAAGCGGCGCTCGAGGTCGCCGATCAGCTCGAGGGCCTCCCTGTCGAGCAGCTCGTCCTGACCCGGGACCGGACGAGCTGCGACCTCTGCGCTCATGCGGCCCGCCGGCCGTTGAGGCCGGCCGTGAGCCCTCGCAACGCCTCGGCGCCGCCGCTCAGGACCGGCGTGCCGTGCGAGACGAGCACGCGCTCGGCGGGTTCCTGTGCGAGCCGCTCGAGCGCGCTCCGCAGGCCCATGCCGCCGTACCACCAGCGCTCGGCCAGGGTCCGGCCGTACCAGCCGGGCGGGCACACGCGCAGCCCGTCGGCGTGCTCGCCCTCGATGCCGTCGCCGCCGAGCACGACATCGCCGAGGACCAGTGTGCGGTAGTGCCGCAGGGAGTAGGCCGTCTCGCCGATCGGATCGCCGAGCGGGATCGCCGTGGCGCCCTCGGGGACGACGCCGTCGAGCCCGTCGTAGCGCTCGATGACCTCGTCCGCCCCCCGCCGGTGCCAGTGCACCGTGAGCACGACGCAGACGCGACGGCGCAGGCGACCGACGTCGCGGTCGAGCGCGCGCCAGAGGCGGTCGGCGTCCTCGGCGTCCTCGGGCACGACCGGGTCGATCAGCAGGATCGCGCCCGGCAGCTCGCAGTAGATGCTGCCGACGTCGCGGATCCATCCGCCCGTGCTGCCGGCATGCGGCAGCCACTCCGGATGCGGCGCCGTCCAGCGCCACAGTCCGGGCTCGATCTCCTGTACTCCGAGGCCCGTCACGGACTGCAGCAAACCCGTCAGACAGCCAGGTGTCAAGGAGCCTGCACAGATCGGGGTCAGGCGCGCAATGTGCGTGCCTGACCCCGGAGTGTGGAGCGCGCGAGGGTAGGATCGGCGGCATGCGAATCGTGCAGCGGGGAGAAGTCAGCGAGAGCTACGGCGGGCGCTTCACGGGCCGTGTGGAGCTCGAGATGTTGCAGCCTGCCGAGGCGGAGGGCCTCCCCGATGTGGCGCGGGTGCACTTCTACGAGGGAGCGGTCACGAACTGGCACAGCCATCCCGGCGGGCAGCACCTCTACCTCCTCGAGGGCCTTGGGCGGGTGGGAATGCCGGACGCGGTGCACGAGCTCAAGCCGGGCGCCTACGTCGTGGCGCCCCCGGGCGAGCGCCACTACCACGGCGCGGCGAGGGGCTCGAATGCCGTCTGGCTCACGATCACCTGGGGCGTGACTGCCTGGGAGGGCACGCCGGAAGGCGTATGACGGCCGAGCTCGACACGGTCGTCGCGGGTGCCGGATTCGCCGGCCTGCGCGCGGCGCGCGATCTCGCCGCGGCGGGCCGCTCCGTGCTCGTCCTCGAGGCCAGGGATCGCCCCGGTGGCCGCACCTGGACTCGCCCGTTCGCGGGCTCCGGCCCGCTCGTGGAGATCGGCGGGTCGTGGTTCGCGCCCGAGCATGCGGAGGCGCAGGCCGAGCTCGCCCGCTACGGCCTCTCCACCCGCACCTACGGCGCCCCTTCCGCTGTGCGCTGGCGTACCGGAGGCGAGTTGCGCGCCGGGCTGCCCGTGCCCTTCTCGGAGCTGCGCGCGCTGGATGCGGCGCTCGTAGCGATCGCGGTCGACGCCGCCGCGCTCGAGGCCAAGACCCTCGGAGAGCGCGGTTCGCTCTCGTGCGCCGAGTATCTCCGCCAGATCGGGGCGCCGCCGGCGACGCGCGAGTTCCTCGCCGCCTGGTGGATCATGATCGGCGGCACCGATCCCGAGCACGGCGCCGTCGTCGATGCGCTCGGGGCGATCGCGGCGCACGGCGGTCCCACGGGCCTGCTCACGGCCCTCCGCCACGCGCCGGTCGAGGGCTGGAGCGCGCTGGCCGAGCGCATGGCGCAGGCGGTGGAGGTGCGTTACGGGGCGCAGGTCCGCTCGGCGCGCCAGGACGGCTCGCGCGTGGAGATCGGGCTGACGGACGGCACGCGCTTCCGCGCAGCCCGCGCCGTGCTCGCGCTGCCGGTCAACGCGCTGCCCGGCATCGCCTTCGAGCCGGCCCTGCCCGTCGCGACCGCCGAGGCGCTCGGGACGAACGCCGGGCGCGCGCGCAAGGTCTGGCTGCGGGCGCGTGGCGTGCCGGAGGGCGTGCTCGCCGCGGGCGCGGGGGAGGGGCTGCACTGGCTCTACGCCGATCGCACGCTCGACGACGGCGACGTCCTGCTGATCGGCTTCGGCTACGAGGAACCAGCCTTCGATCCCGCTGACCATGCCCATGTCGAGCGCGCCTTGCGGGCGTTCTTCCCGGAAGCGGAGCTCGTCGCCTCCGACCACCACGACTGGATCGCCGACCCCTTCTCGCTCGGCACCTGGGCGACCGCGACGGCCGGGCGCGCCGAGCTGCTCACGGCCGAGCGTTTCCCGCCGCACGGCCGGATCGCCTTCGCGACTTCGGACGTCGCAGCCCACGAGCCGGGCTGGATCGAGGGCGCGCTGTCGTCCGGTGCGGCCGCGGCGCGCTGGGCGCTCGCCTGAGCGAAACTGGGGCGCGCTTCTCCCTACGCCACGCGGTGGCGGGCGAGCTTCTCCTCGTCGATCTCGATGCCGAGCCCCGGCCCCATCGGGACGCGCACCAAGCCGTCGGCGAACTCGAAGCCCGACGCCAGCACGTCCAGCGCGTCGTGCGACTCCGCCACCGTGTACTCGCAGTAGGTGCCGCGCGGCATCGCAGCGACCATCTGCAGCGACGCGGCGATCAGGATCCCGGTCGAGAACGCGTGCGGCACGCACTCGCGGCCCAGCTCGAACGCGGCCTGGGCGATGCGCCTGCCCTGGCTGAAGCCGCCGCAGCGCGCGAGATCGGGTTGCACGACGTCGAGCCCGCCGCGCACCATCCAGTCGCGGAACGACCAGATGGTCGCCTCGTGCTCGGCCGCTGCGATCTTCAGGGGGCTCTGCTCGCAGAGACGACGGTAACCGTCGATGTCCTCGACCGAGAGCGGCTCCTCGAGCCAGTAGAGGTCGTACTCCGCGAGGCGGCGCGACATCTCGAGCGCGTGCTTGAACTGCCACCGTCGGCCGATGTCGATCATGACGTCGACATCGGGACCGGCCGCCGCGCGGGCCGCGTCCACGAGCTCGACGTCGCGCCGCGCATCGAGCCCGAGCGGCCCCCAGCCCAGCTTGAGCGCCCGGTGCCCGCGGTCGACCTGCGTCGTGACGTGCCGCCGGACCTCGTCGGGGGTCTCCGGCATGAGGGCGCTCGCGTAGACGCGAACGCGATCGCGGAAGCAGCCGCCGAGCAACCGGTGCACGGGCTGCCCGAGGGCGCGGCCGACGAGGTCGTGCAGCGCGATGTCGATGGCCGAGATCGTGTGGATGGCGGCTGAGCGCGTGCCGGCATGCGCGGTCGTCTCGTAGAGGTCGAGCCAGATCGGCTCGATGTCGAACGGATCGCGGCCGAGCAGCGTCTCGCGCATCCCCACGAGCATGGAGTGCGACGCCGGCATGTCGATGAAGGCCGCTGCCACGGAGGGAGAGGTGTCGGCCTCGCCGTAGCCGCTGACGCCCTCGTCGGTGTCGATGCGCACGATGAAGGCATCCTGCGTGCCGTCGGCACGCAGCTCGATCTCGGGCAGGCGCAGACTGATCGTCTCGACGTTGGTGATGCGCATCTCGGCGCGGATCATGCACGCGCACACCGGCCGGGGCAACCGGCGTCAACTTGACGGGCGCCTTCGCTTTAGGATTCACTCCCCCTCAGTCGCGGCGAAGGACGGCGCGGCGCACCCCCGCTCGGCACTGAATGCATCCACGCGAACACCGCCTCACCCGGCGCAATCTTGTGCGCGGCGCCATCGGCGCTGGCGCCGCGGTGGGCGTGGCCGGCGTGGCCGCCGGGTGTGCGAACACGACCACCGCCGTCGGCGCAGGCGAGGCCGGCGGCGTCAGCCCCGCGGTCAAGAAGTTCGTCGTTCCGAGGCCGACAGGCCCGGACGGCCTGCCCCTACCGCGTCCCGACTACAGCGTCACCTGGGCGATCACGGACGACAACCCGCCGATCAAGGACGGGCTCAAGCCCGAGGGTGGCACGCTCAACGTCTACAACTACGCCGACTACCTCTGGCCCGGCCTCGTCAAGCGCTTCGAGAAGCAGTTCAACTGCTCGGTCAAGATCGCCACCTACAACTCGGCGGACGAGGCGACTGCGAAGCTCTCGGCCGGCACGGTCGGCTTCGACGTCGTGATCGGCCTGAGCGCCAACAACATGGTGACCCTGATCGCGCAGCAGCTGATGCTGCCGCTCAATCACAGCTACCTGCCCAACCTGGCCAAGAACATCTGGCCGCAGCTGCAGGATCCCTTCTACGACCGGCAGGCGCGCTACAGCGTTCCCTACGTCGTCTGGCTCGACGGCATCGGCTGGCGCAACGACAAGATCGGCAGGGACATCGCCGGCATGAAGGTGCCGTGGGACATCTTCTGGCAGTCGAAGCCCTGGACCGGCAAGGTCGGGATCCTGGATGACCAGCGCGACGCGCTCTCTATGCCGATGCAGCGCGACGCGATGCGCAAGGGCGTGATCCCCGATCTCAACACCGAGGACCCGAAGATCATCGCCAAGGCCGAGCGCGATCTCTCGCAGCTCACGAGCATCAGCAACGTGAAGGTCGACATCACTGACTACCAGACGCTGCCCGAGGCCAAGTCCTGGCTGCACCAGGCCTGGTCGGGGGACATGCTCGCCGCGGTTCTCTACTACCTGCCCAAGGGCACGAGGCCGGGCGTCATCTCGTTCTGGGGGCCCGACCAGGGCGGAGTCGTGCAGAACGATCTGCTCTGGGTGGTCGCGAAGTCCAAGAAGCAGGTGCTCGCGCACGAGTTCCTGAACTTCATGCTCGACCCGAAGAACGCCTACGACAACTTCGTGCAGTTCAACGGCTACACGCCGCCGCAGAACACGATCGACGCCGATTCCCTGGTCAAGAAGGGCCTGATCCCCAAGAGCATCGCGGGGGCCGTCCTGCGACCGGACCAGTTCGCGAACAACCAGGAGCTGCTCGCGCTCAGCGTCGAGGGCTCCAAGCTGTGGCAGGACGCCTGGGCCAAGTTCAAGGCCGGCTGAGTGGAATCCCGCTGGATCTGGCGCGTGCTCGCCGCCCCAGGCGTCGTCTGGCTCTCGCTCTTCTTCCTCGTCGCCATGTACGCGGTGCTGTGCGTCGCGCTCGGCAACCAGGACACGCTCAACCAGCCCATCCCGTTCTGGAGTCCGCTCGACTGGAACGTCGGCTACCTGCTCGACACGCTCAAGGACTTCTGGAACCGGGGGCCGTTCTTCACGGTCTTCGTGCGCACCGTGGCATTCGTGATCGTGGCGATGGGCCTCTCGCTCCTGGTCGGCTATCCGGTGGCCTACTACGCGGCACGTCACGCCGGGCGCTGGCGCGGGCTCGTGCTGCTGCTGCTCGTGCTGCCGTTCTGGATCAACTACCTGATGCGCATGCTGGCCTGGATCAACCTGCTGTCGCCGGACGGCTGGGGCACGCGCTTCCTGCACGACGTCGGGATCGAGGCGCTGTTCGAGAAGCTGGGTCTGCTCAGCCAGGACGGGGGCTGGCTCAACGGGCAATCCTCGTCGGTCGTGATCGCCCTGGTCTACGGCTACATCCCGTTCCTGATCCTGCCGCTCTACGCAGCTCTCGATCGCATCGATCAGCGCCACATCGAGGCGGCGCGCGATCTGGGCGCGAGCCCGTTCGCGGCCTTCCGGCGGGTCACGCTGCCGCTGTCGACCCCCGGCATCCTCGCGGGCACCGTGCTGATCGCGCTGCCGATGTTCGGCGACTACTACACGCAGGACCTGATCTCGGCTTCGCCGCGCACCAACATGATCGGCAACCAGATCGACGAGTTCGCACGGCAGGGCTCGCAGAAGACGGTGGGCGCGGTGCTGACGATGCTGCTCGCGCTCGTGCTGCTGGGGCTGATGTTCTACTACCTACGCACGACCCGCCGGGCCGACCTCGAGCGGGCGCGCTGATGGTCAGCTGGCTGCGCAATCCCTGGGGCCGACCGCGCTTCCTGCCGCTGGTCGTGGCGATCTACGTCATCTGGTCCGTCGTGCCCGTCGCGATCGCGATCCTGTTCGCGTTCAATGCCGGGCGTTCCCGCACGACCTGGCAGGGCTTCTCGCTCCGCTGGTTCTGGACCGATCCGAACCTCAGCGTGTTCCACGACCAGGCTCTGCAATCGGCGCTCAAGCACACGCTCATCCTGGCCCTCATCTCGGTCCTCATCGCGACGCCGCTCGGTGTCACGCTGGCCCTGGGCCTGCAGCGCTGGCGGGGCCGGGGCAGCGGCACCGTCAACGTGCTCATGCTGCTGCCGCTCGTGACACCCGAGATCGTGATGGGCGTCGCCCTGCTGCTGCTGTTCCTACAGATCTTCAACCAGATCGGCCTGGGCACCACGGCCCAGGCGATCGGGCAGATCACGTTCTCGCTGTCCTACGTCGTCGTCATGGTGCGCGGCCGCCTGGTCTCCATCGGGCCGGAGTACGAGGAGGCCGCGGCCGATCTCGGTGCGCCGCCCACCGACGTGCTCTACCGTGTGCTGCTGCCGCTGCTCGCCCCGGCCATCCTGGCCAGCGCGGCGGTGGTATTCGCGCTCTCGATCGACGACTTCGTCGTCACGCAGTACCTCTCCGGCGATGCGAGCACGACCACCGTGTCGATGCTGCTGTACGCCTCGGCCCGCGGAGCGCCCACCCCGGCGCTCAATGCACTCGCGACGATCTCACTGGTCATCACGCTGGGAACGCTCGCGCTCGTATTCGTCGTCTACCGGCGCTTGGCCGGCGCCGAAGGCGCCGAGGCTGTCGCCGCCGGCCTGGAGGTCTAGCCGATGCAGGGCGAAATCCGGCTCGAGGGGCTCGTCAAACGGTTCGGCGCCGATGTCGTGGCCGTCGACGGCATCGACCTCGACATGCCTCCGGGCGAGTTCTTCACGATGGTCGGCCCGTCGGGTTGCGGCAAGACAACGACGCTGCGCATGATCGCCGGCTTCGAGCGCCCGACGAGCGGGCGGATCCTGCTCGACGGCGAGGACGTCGCGCAGACGCCGCCCCACCGGCGCAACGTGAACACGGTGTTCCAGAGCTACGCCCTCTTCCCGCACCTCAACGTGGCCGACAACGTCGCCTTCGGCCTCAAGTACAAGAAGGTCACGAAGTCGGAGCGCGGGAAGGCGGTCGCCGAGGCGCTCTCGCTCGTGCAGCTCACCGGCTTCGAGCGGCGCAAGCCCGGGCAGCTCTCGGGTGGTCAGCAGCAGCGTGTCGCGCTGGCGCGCGCGCTCGTCCTGCGCCCGCGCGTGCTGCTGCTGGACGAGCCGCTCGGCGCGCTCGACGCCCGCCTGCGCAAGGACCTGCAGGTCGAGCTCAAGGCGCTGCAGGAGACGCTCGGCATCACGTTCGTGTTCGTCACGCACGACCAGGAAGAGGCGCTCACGATGAGCGATCGGGTCGCCGTCATGAACGGCGGCCGGGTGGAGCAGAGCGGACCGCCGCAGGTCATCTACGAGGAGCCGGCGACGCTCTTCGTGGCCGACTTCCTCGGCGTCTCCAACCTGGTGCCCGCCGAGGCTTCGGGACGTGACGGCACGGCCTGCATGCTGAGAGTGGGCGACGTACCGATGCGCGCCGTGCAGGGCGCCGTCGACGCTCGCGGATCCGTCAAGGCGATGATCCGGCCCGAGCGCGTGCGCATCGAGGATCACGGTACGCCGGGCGACAATCGCCTCCCCGGCCTGGTCGAGCACGTCGTCTTCCTCGGCAGCTTCCGCGAGGTGCGCGTCCGGCTCCTGGGCGGTGCGCTCGTGACGGCGGTGCAGCCGAACGACGGGACGGAATCGGTGCACGAGCAGGGCTCGGCCGTCTCCGTGCACCTGCCGGCGGAGTCGCTGCGCGTCCTGCCCGACGCCCCCGAGCCGCTGGTCGAGGATCCGCAGACCGCGGAGACCGAGACGCCCGCGTCCTGAGCTGCCGGCGTCAGACGCCGGCGACGATGGTGATGCCGCCGCGGGACTTCTGCTGCAGCGTTACGTTCACCCGTTCGGCCGGGAGCTCGAGCACCGCCGCCACGTCGTCGCGGATGCGCACCGTGAGGGCCTCGCAGAATTGCCCCTCGTTGCGGAACTGCATCAGGTAGAGCTTCACGGACTTCGACTCCAGGCACAGGGCCTTGGGCCGGTAGGCGATCGTCGCGACGTACATGTCGGGCTGAAGCGTGATCGGGCAGAGCGCCGCGAGCTCGTCGCTCGTCATCTCCACGCGTTCCACGCCGGGGTTGGGGAACGTCTCCAGGCCGGCGAAGTTCTGCAGGCCGGCATGGCCGAGCGACTCGAACTGGGGCGGCGAGGCTGGCTCCACGGGCCGTATTCTACGCCGATGCCCCGCCGCGTCTACCTCGCCGGACCGCCCTTCGCCGAGGAGTACCGGCGCCGGGCCGAGCCACTCGTGCGCGCCATCGGCTGGGAACCGGTCGACCCGATGCGGCGCGATTTCCGGGGCCGGACGGAGGGACGCGAGCAGGAGATCGTGAGCGGCGATCTGGCAGACATCGACTCCTGCGAGGCCGTACTGGCGGCATTCACCGCGCCCGACGAGGGCACGTCGATGGAGGCCTGGTACGCGCATGCCGGCGGGAAGTTCGTCGTCGCCTACACCGGTGGCACGCCGACTCATCCCTGGACGGTCTACGTCGCCGACGTCGTGCGCGCCGACCTGGAAGGCGCCGTCGAGGCGCTGCGGCGCGAGGGCGGCTCGTGAGCGCCGAGCGCCGCTCGGCGGTCGTGGTCGGCGCCGGCGCGATGGGCGCGGCAGCAGCGCGCGTGCTGGCCGAGCGCGGCTGGGCCGTAACCCTGCTCGAGCAGCACTCGATCGGTCATGACCTCGGCGGCTCGGGGCACGCGACGCGCTCGTTCCGGCTCTCGCATTCCGACGTCGGCGACGTGCGTCTGGCCGTGCGCGCGCTCGAGCTGTGGAACGACCTCGAGCGCCGTGGCGGCGAGACCCTGCTCCGGCGCAACGGCCTGCTGCAGCGCGGCTCCGTCGTGCCGCCCATGGCCGCGGCGCTGCGCGAGGCGGGCGTGCGCTACGACGAGCTCGACCACCGCGACGTCTCCCGGCTCTTCCCCGAGATGCGACCGCAGCCGGACGCGCCTGCGATCTTCCAGCGGGACGGCGCCGTGATCCTGGCGCACCGGTCGATCTTGCTGCAAGTGCGACTGGCCGTGGCGGCCGGCGCGGTGGTGCACGAAGGCGAGAAGTGCGTCGCGCTCTCGGTGCAGGGCGATGGCGTGCGCGCCTTCACCAGGCGCCGGCGCCTCGACGCCGACGTCGCCGTGGTGTGCGCGGGCCCCTGGTCGCTGCCGTTGCTGGTCCCCCTCGGACTGCGCCTGCCGCTCCAGGCCGGGCTCGCGCAAGTTACCTCGTTCCGCAGCCTCCATCCCCGCTGGGAGCAGCGACCCGGCCTGATGGAGCGCACGGCCGGGCCCGGGGTCTACGGCATGCCGGAGTACGGTCGCGGCTACAAGCTCGGATGGGCGACGATCAACCCGATGACGTTCTGGAAGGCCTCGAAGGTGCGGCCCTACGACCGCGAGAACGAGCGAGCGCTCGTGGAGCGCGTGCGCGAGGACTTCCCGGGCTTCGACCCGACGCCGCTGCGCCACGAGGCGGGACCCATCACGCTGGTGCCCGACGAGCTGTTCGTGATCGACCGCCGCGGGCCGATCGTCGTCGGCGCCGCCTGCATCGGCCATGCGTTCAAGTTCTCGCCTGTGCTCGGCGAGCTGTTCGCCGATCTCGCCGAGCAGCGGCCCCTGCCGCCCGAGGCGCGGCGCTTCACGCTCGACCGCCCGACGCTGGCGCCGCAGCGCCGCGGCGGGCGCGTCGCCGTCGGCGCCTGACGCTCCGGTCAGACCCCCGGACACGGACTCTGCGCGCGGGATACAGTCGCCCCTCGTTCGCGAAAAGGAGGGTGTATGGCGGTGGATCAGGGCGAGCGTCTCGGCAAGGGAAACCTGTCCCTGAAGGACGTCGTCGCACAATCGGTCGGCTACATGGGCCCGGTCTTCTCGGGCACATTCTTCATTCCGACGATCGTCGGCTTCTCGGTCACGGGAAGGGGCGCAGGCATCGCGACGCCGTTCGCAATCCTCCTGACCGCGATCGGCATGCTCGGCCTGGCCTGGATCATCTCGCGCTATGCCAAGCGCATCCACGCCGCCGGGGCGCTCTACGACTACATCAGCGAGGGCTTCGGGCGCCCGTTCGGGCTGCTGGGAGGCTGGGTGTACTACGGCGGAGCGCTGATGCTCACGCTCGCGATCGGGCTCGCCTTCGGGGGCTTCCTGAGCGGCGTCCTCGCGTCTGTGCACGGGATCGACATCAACTGGATCTGGTGCACGCTCGGGTTCTGGATCGTCGCCTGGATCATGTCCGTGCTGGGCGTCCGGCTGTCGACGCGCGCACAGCTCGCGCTCGCGCTCGTGTCGGTCGCGGTCGTCTTCGCGTGGGCGGTCTACGTGATCCTCAAGGGCGGCAGCAACGGCTTCTCACTGCGTCCGTTCAACCCGGCCGAGTCGTCGTTCTCCGGGATCACCTACGGCATCGTCTACGCGGGGCTGATCTTCGTCGGCTTCGAGTCGGCGGCCAACCTGGCCGAGGAGACGGCGGAGCCGAAACGCAACATCCCGCGCGCGATCTTCTACAGCGTCGTGGCCGCCGGCATCTTCTACGTCGTGCTCGCATGGGCGCTGCTGCTGGCCTTCGGCCTCGACGTCGCCGAGCTGCTGAAGAACTTCCCGCCGCTCTATGCAGCCACCAGCAACCCCGAGTTCGGCGGCCAGCGCTTCGGCGAGCTCATCCAGTGGCTCGTCGTCATCGACATTGCAGCGGTGGGGCTGGGCACTGCCACCTCGACGATGCGGGGGGTGTTCGCGCTCGCGCGCGACCGCCATCTGCCGCGGCCGCTGGCCGCGGTGCACCCGCGCTTCAAGACGCCGTACGTCGCGGCCAGCGTGGTTGCGCTCCTGGCGATCGGCGTCGCGATCGTCGTCCGCGTGAGCGACGGCCTGGCGCCCGGCACGCCGCAGGATCCGCCCGGCCACTGGTTCCCGATCTTCCAGTTCGGCGCCACCATCGGCGCATTCCTGCTCTTCATCGTCTATCTGCTGATCGCGCTCACAGGCTTCAGGGGCCAGCCCGGGGAGAACCGCGCGGGCCTGGCGCTCGCAGGACTGCTCGCAGGAGCGACATCCGTCGCAGCCCTGTATGGCGTCGTCCACAAAGCGCCCTCCACCTACTGGTTCGACAAGATCTGGTGGCTCTCGCTGATCTGGGTCGTGATCGGCATCGGCGTGGTGCTGGTGGCGAGGTCGCGCGGCAATCTCGCGTCGCACGCGCCCGCGATCCCCGACTAGCTCCGCGCGTGCACAAACCGGGGTCAGACCCGGTTTGTGCACGCCGCATCCATCGGGGTCGGCACGAATCATCCGTGCCTGACCCCGGCTTATGCGCAGAAGCGCATGGCCGCGAGGGCGATGCGCTGGGCGCAGGCGACGAGGTCGTCGATGGGGACGTACTCGTCGGCCGTGTGGGCCCGGTGGACATCGCCCGGGCCGAAGCAGACGGCAGGGATGCCGGCCTCGACCGTCAGCGTCGCCCCGTCGTGCCAGTTGTCGAGGCCGCCGAGCTCGTGGGGCTGGCCGAGATCGCGGCCGGCGCGCACAAGCGACTGCACGATCGGATCGTCCGTTGCAACCTCGGCGGGCGGCACGCCGCCCACGCCCCAGGTGATCTCCGGTCGGTGCTCGCGCAGCCAGGGATCCTCGGCGGCCGCCTCGGCGATCCACTCCTCGAACTCCCGCTCCACGAGCGCGCCGTAGCCGTGCTCGTCGGCCCGGTCGGGGAGGTACTCGATGTGGCACTCGAGCGCACACGCCGCCGGGTAGGTGACGAGCCATTCCCCGCCGGTGATGATCGTCGGGACGCAATCGCCGGCCGAGAGGTACGGATGCGGGGGCTTTCGCGACCAGTGCTCGCGCAGGCGCTCGACGGCCGCAAGCACGACGGCCATCTTCTCGATCGCGTTGACGGCGCCGCCGCGCTCGGGCGGGAGCGGCGCGATGCCCGCATGCCCCGCGCGGCCGTGCACCGTGATGCGCGGCAGCAGGCTGCCGCGGCAGGCCACCCACACCGCAAGGTTGCTCGGCTCCGGCACGATCGCGGCGTCGGCCTGCAGCAGGCGCGCCGCGAACAGCCCACCCGCGCCGGTCGACTCCTCCTCGGTGACGGTGTTGACGATCAAATCGCCGGCCAGGGGAACGCCGAGCTCGGCCAGCATGCAGGCCGCGACGACCATGCACGCCACTCCGCCCTTCATGTCACACGTACCGCGCCCGTAGAGCAGGCCGTCTCGCACGGCCGCCGCGAAGGGGTCGGGCAGCGTCCAGTTCGCACGCGGCTCGACGTCGACCACGTCGACATGGCCGTTGAGCAGCAGCGTGCGGCCGTCGCCCGTGCCCCGAAAGCGCGCCACGAGCTGCGGGCGGCCCTCGAACGTCAGCTCCGCGGGCACCATCGGGTGGGGCCGCAGGGCTGCGGCGTCCGGCTCGTGCAGCGTAACCTCGGCCCCGTGGGCGCGAAGCAGCACCGCCAGGTGCTCCTGCAGTGCTCGCTCCTGCCGCGGCGGAGCGCCCGGCGCGTAGGTCACCGTGTCGAACGCGACGAGCTCGCGCGTCAGCGCGACGAGAACCTCGCGGCGCGTCGCCACGGCGTCGACCACGCACTGTTCCTGGGGCGAGAGAGGCACTGGGCGATACCGTAGCCAGCGCTCATCGCCGACCCGCCCGCACGGGGCATGGCCCGGATGGGCCATGCCCCGGTTGCCGCCGAAATGGCCGTCGCGGGCGAAGCGGCCGCCGTCTCCGTACAGCACCATCCATGCAACCCCGGCGGCCCGCAAGTGCCCGCGCCGTCAGAGTCCACGGATCGGAGAAGCGCAGTGAGCCGTCGACAGGAACTGGCCGATTCGCCCGCTTCCGGCGTCACGCAGGCTTCTCTCGAAGCGTTGCGCGCGGCCTTGGAGGGCGACGTCCTGGTCGCGGGCGACGATGACTACAACGGCGCCCGTTCGGTCTGGAACGCGATGATCGATCGCCGCCCCGCGCTGATCGCCCGCTGCAAGCGCACACCGGACGTCGTCGCCGCCGTCGACTTCGCGCGCGAGCACCACCTTCCGGCGTCCATCCGCGGCGGCGGCCACAACGTCGCCGGCCACGCCGTCTGCGACGACGGCGTAATGATCGATCTCTCCTCGATGCGCGGCGTGCGGGTCGAGGAGGAACAGCGGCGAGCGCGGGTCGAGGGCGGCGCGCTCTGGCGCGACGTCGATCGCGAGACACAGGCGTTCGCGCTCGCGGTGCCCGGCGGGCTGATCTCGGATACCGGCGTGGCAGGACTCACTTTGAGCGGCGGGATCGGCTGGCTGCGCAGCCGCCACGGGCTCAGCATCGACAACCTGGTGTCGGCAGAGGTCGTGATCGCGGACGGCCGCGTCGTGCGCGCCGGCACCCGCGCGGGCGAGGATGCAGACCTGCTGTGGGCGCTCAAGGGCGGCGGTGGCAACTTCGGCGTCGTCACGGAGTTCGAGTTCGCGCTCCACACTGTCGGCCCGACGCTGATGTTCTGCGCGCCGCTTTACCCGCTCGCCGCCGGCAGCGGGCCGATCCGCTTCTGGCGTGATTTCCTCGCAGACAGGAACGACGACGTCGGCTCGGTCGTCGAGTTCTCGACGATCCCCCACGATCCCGACTACCCCGAGCAGTACTGGGGCGAGCGGATCTACACCGTGGCCGCCGTGTACGCCGGCGATGCCGACGAGGGCGAGCGCCTGCTCCAGCCACTGCGCGAGCTGGGCGATCCGGTCATCGACTTCTCCGGCCAGATGAGCTACTGCGACATCCAGCAGTTGTTCGACACGCTCATGCCGGCAGGCCAGTACCGGGCGTACTGGAAGAGCCATTTCCTGAGCGGCCTGAGCGACGGCGCGGTCGAGTCGATCCTCGAGGGCAACGCTGAGCCGCCTTCGCCCAGCACGCTTTCGTCGATCTGGAACTTCGGCGGCGCCACGGCGCGCGTCGCGGCCGCGGACTCGGCCTTCGGCGACCGTTCCATGCCGTACATGCTCTCGATCGACTCCGTGTGGGAGGCGCCCGAGGACGACGAGGCCAACATCGCCTGGACGCGGGAGTTCTGGCAGCGCATGGCGCCGCACTCCGATCGCGGCCGCATCTACCTCAACTTCCCTGGCCTCGGCGAGGAAGGCGAGGATCTCGTTCGCCGCTCCTATGGAGCGAACTACGCGCGGCTCGCCGAGATCAAGCGCCGCTACGACCCGGACAATCTCTTCCGCTTCAACCAGAACATCAGACCCGAGTAGCTCCGGCGCCTGCTTTCGGCCCGCGCGGAGGTCTATAGTCACTCGCGTGCTCGACCTCGCGCGCGGCAGCGATGCATTCCAGTCCCGCGACTGGGCGCGCGCACGTGATCTGCTTCGGGACGCCCTCTCCACCGACGCCCCCGACGAGGCGCTCGAGATGCTGGCCGTCTCGTCCTGGTGGCTCGACGACGGCGACACGGCCTGGCAGGCGCGCGAGCGCCAGTTCCGCAGCTTCCGCCAGGCGGGGGACGACATCGGCGCCGCGCGCACTGCGATCGCGCTCGCATGGGACGCGACGATCTTCTCCTCCGACACCGCCGTGGCACGGGGCTGGGCCGCACGCGCGCGGAGCCTGCTCGAGGGCACGGAGCCCAGGGAGGAGCACGCGTGGCTCGCGCTGCGCGAGGGGACGCTCGACGGCGTCGGATCGACGACGTACGCCGATGCCCGGCACCTGGCCCGGACGGTGGACGCATTCGACGCGGAGATGACCGCGACCGTGCTCGAGGGCGACGCGCGAGTGGCCGAGGGACACATCGACGAAGGGCTCGCCTGCATGGACGAGGCACTCGCCGCTGCCTGCGGCGACGAGCTCGAGCACCCTCTGGCCATCACCTTCGCCTGTTGCCAGCTCTTCGCTGCCTGTGGGCGGGTGCGCGACTACGAGCATGCGTTCCAGTGGTGCCAGCGGGTGGCCGACCTCTGCGAGCGCCGAAACATCTGGAGCGTGCTGTCGGCCACGCGCTGTTCGTACGCCCAGATCCTGATCGCACGCGGCCGCTACGCGCAGGCGGAGCGCCTGCTCGTCGCAGCCGAGTCGCGCTACGGCGAGAAGGGCATGCCGCGCCACCGCGCACTCGCAGTCGCCTGGCTGGCGGACCTGCGCTTCCGGCAGGGCCGCCTCGACGAGGCGAGGCGCCTGCTCGACCGCGCGCATCCCGAGCCGATCCGCCACGTCACGGCCGCCTCGATCGAGCTCGCACAGGGGCGCGCCGAGCTCGCCGTCGAGCACGCCGAGGCATACCTCCGCCAGGCCGATTCGCAGCAGGTCGTGCTGCGGGCCGCCGCGCTCGAGATCATCGTCCGCGCCGAGATCATGCGCGGCTGCGAGGCACGTGCGGCCGAGGTCATGCAGGAGCTCGCGGCGCTCGCCGCCGACGCTGGAAGAGCACTGGTGGTGGCCCCGTCGCTGGTCGCGCGCGCCGCGCTCGGCGAATGCCGCGGCGATCTCGAGTCCGCGCGCGTGGCGCTGGCCGACGCCGCCGATCTCTTCGAGCGCGGCCAGGCGCCGTACGAGGCCGCGATGACGCGTATCCAGCTCGCTCGGGTGCTGATTGCGGCCGGCCGCCCGGCTGATGCGATGGGGTTCCGCGCGCTCGGGGAGGAGGGCCTGCGCGAGCTCCGCGCCACCGCCGGGACTCCCACGCTGCTGACCACTCGCGAGCTCGAGGTCCTCCAGCTCGTTGCCGAAGGCCTCTCGAACCCCGAGATCGGCCGTCGCCTCGTGATCTCCGCGCACACCGTCCACCGCCACGTCTCCAACATCATGCGCAAACTGTCCGCCGGCTCGCGAGCGGCCGCGGTCGCGCGTGCCGCGCAGCTTGGGCTGTTCTGAGCGCCGGCCCATGAGCGTCAGCTTCGCCGGGCACCAGCTGCATTCGCCGCGCTTCTCGCTTGACGAGGCGCGCGTGCTGGCGCGCGAGCGCTTCGGCGTCGAGGGCACCGCGAGTCAGCTCGGCTCCCATCAGGACCAGAACGCCCTGATCGACGGGCCGTCGGGGCGGTTCGTGCTCAAGATCGCCAACGCGGCCTTCGGTGAGGACGAGCTCGACCTGCAGAACAGGGCGATGCTGCACCTCGCGGAGCGCTTGCCGCTGGAGGTTCCCCGCCCTTGCCCCGCACTGAACGGGAGCGAGATCGCCGCGGTCGAGCGGGACGGCGCGACCTATCTGCTGCGGCTCGTGACCTTCGTCGAGGGCGAGCCCCTGATCGACGCGCTCCATCTCGCCCCGGCGGTGCTGAACGCGCTCGGCGAGGTCGCCGGGCTCGTGGCGCGCGGGCTCGAGGACTTCGAGCACCCTGCGGCCGGCCGCGCGCTGCAGTGGGATCCACGGCACGTGGGGGCGGTGGTCGAGGCCCTCGCGCCGCACGTCGAGGATCCGCACCGCCGCTCGCTGGCGGTCGAGGTCGCCGGTGCCGCCGCCGAGGCGATCGAGCGGCTCGCACCGCGGTTGCGGACGCAGATCGCGCATTGCGACGTGACCGACTGGAACGTGATCGGCCGCCGTGACCGGGCGGGCCGGCTCATGCCCTGCGGCGTGATCGACTTCGGCGACGTCACGCGCACGCTGCGTGTCTGCGAGCTGGCAGTCGCCGCGTCTATCGCCTACGGCCACGACCCGGACGATCCGCTGTGTGCCGCGGCGGAGATCGTGCGCGGGTTCGATGCCGCCTGCCCGCTGGACGACGCCGAGCTGGAGGCGCTGCCGCACCTGGTCGCGGCGCGCGCCGCGATCGTCGCCGTCGGCACTGAGCAGCAGGCGGCGCTCGAGCCGCACAATGCCTACGCCCAGCGCGTGCGCGCGGGCGACTGGGCGATTTGCGAGACGGCGGCCGCCCAGCCTGCCCGGCTGGCCGGGGCGCTCTTCCGGCTGGCCTGCGGGCGCAGCGCAGCCGGGCACGCTCCGCGCGTCCCGGCGGGAGCCTGGCCGCTGCCCGGCATCGCGCCGGGCGCCGAGGTCGACCTCTCGCCGACCGGCCTCGACCCGCTCACTCCGCCCGGCGCGCTCGGCGCCCACGGAGAAGGACGCTGGCACGCAACGCGCGAGCTCTCCCGCGAGGAGCCGGAGACCATCCATCTCGGCCTCGACGTCTTCGCGCCCGAGGGTCACGAGGTGCGCGCGCCGCTGGCAGGCCGCGTCGAGCGGGTGGGGGAGCGCGAGCTCCTACTCGCGGCCGAGGGCCTCGACGTGCGCCTGGCGGGGCTCGTGCCTGCGGCCATGGGCGGCGAGGACGTCGCGGCCGGCGCCGTCGTGGGTCACATCACCGCGGCCGGCAGTCTCGCTCCGCACCTGCACGTGCAGGCGGCAGCACCGGGAATGCCGGCCCTGCCGGGCCTCGTGAAGCCTGCGCTCGCAGAGGCGTGGCTGGCGCTCTGTCCGCATCCCGGTCCACTGCTCGGGCTCGCCGCGCCCGCGCGCCCCGAGCGAGCGCTGCTCGCCCGCCGCCGCGCGGTGATCCCGCACGCCCAGCCGCTCTACTACGAGGCCCCGCCCGAGATCGTGCGCGGGGCGGGCCAGCATCTCTATGACGCCCAGGCACGCGCCTACCTCGACTGCGTGAACAACGTGGCCGTGGTCGGCCATAGCCACCCGCGCGTGACGGCGGCAGCGACGCGTCAGCTGCGCCTGCTCAACACGAACTCGCGCTTCCTCTACGAGAGCATGACGGCCTTCGCCGAGCGCCTCGCAGGGCTGCTGCCCGACCCGCTCGACCGGGTCTTCCTGGTCTCGACCGGCTCGGAGGCCAATGACCTCGCACTGCGCCTGGCACGCGCGGCGACCCGCCGGCGCAACGTGCTCTGCATCCGGGACGCCTACCACGGCTGGACGACCGCCACCTACGAGGTCTCGACGAGCTCGGTCGACAACCCGCTGGGAGCCCTGGCCCCGGCCGAGGGCGTGCACCCGGTGCTCTCGCCCGATACCTACCGCGGCCCCTACGGCGCCGACGACCCGAGGGCGGGCGAGCGCTACGCCGATGCCGTGCGCGACGCGATCCACGAGTTGGCGGCCGCCGATCACCCGCCCGCGGCCTTCATCTGCGAGGCGCTCTACGGCAACGCCGGCGGCATCGTCCTCCCCGACGGCTACCTGCAGGCGGCCTACGCGCACGTCCACGCGGCCGGAGGCGTCTGCATCGCCGACGAGGTGCAGGTCGGCTACGGGCGGCTCGGCGCCCATTTCTGGGGCTTCGAGCAGCAGGGTGTCGTGCCCGACATCGTCACGGTCGCCAAGGCGACGGGCAACGGGCATCCCATCGCGGCCGTGATCACGACCGGCACGATCGCGGAGGCTCTGGAGGGCCAGGGCGGCTTCTTCGCATCCGTCGGCGGGGGCCCCGTGTCGTGTGAGATCGGCCTCGCCGTGCTCGACATCCTGCAGGAGGAGCGTCTGCAGGAGAATGCCCAGCGCGTGGGCGGCATGCTGCACGCCGGCCTACAGGAGATCGTGGGACGCCACGAGATTGCCGGGGCCGTGCACGGCATGGGCCTCTACCTCGGTCTCGACCTCGTGCGCGACCGCACGACCAAGCAGCCGGCGCGCGAGGAAACCGACGCGATCTGCGAGCGCATGCGCGACCGCGGCGCGATCGTCCAGCCGACGGGTGACGGCATGAACGTCCTCAAGCTCAAGCCGCCGCTCGTCTTCCAGCAGCGCGATGCCGACTGGCTGCTCGAGACACTGGACGGCGTGCTGGCCCGAGGTTGGTAGGAATCGCACATTCCTGCCAGACTGCCACTGTGCCTGCACGGGCCTCGGACGAGCTCTACGTGCGGCTTCCACCGGAGGAGGTGCGCGAGCACGTGCATCTCTGGCTGCTGGCGCCGGAGCGTGAGCTGCCGGAGGTCGTGATCACGACCCGCCACGGGCGCACGCTCGTGGAGCCGGGTGCGCTGGCGCGGCGCCTGGGCGGGCGCGCGCAGGTCGTCCTCGTCGAGACGGGGGAGGCGACCTATGCCCTTCGCGACGCGCTGGGCGACGACCTCGCCGTGTGGGGCGGCGCCGCCCGGGTCTACCACCCTGGCTTCACGCTCTCGGACCGGGCTTCCCTGCATCCGCGCATCTACGCCTTCGAGGGGCGCGAGAGCGAGGCCGAGCGGGCGCTGCTGGCGGCGCTCGGCATCGAGGACGCCCGGGCGGACGACCGCTTCGCGATCGGCGACGACGTCGAGGGCGAGGTCGTCTCGCTGGACGCGCGCACCGCGACGCTCGCGCTGCCCGACGGCTGCGCTCGCGTACGTGCGGGCGATCTCGCGCGAGGCTTCGTGCACTCCTGCCACGACATCCTGCGCATCGGCCAGCGCGTGCGCGCCCGGGTGCGCGAGCTGGCGCCCGACGGGACGCCCTGGCTCGACCTGCAGCCGTTCCAGGCCGACGAGATCGCAACGATCGCCGAGCAGGCCGGCCCCGGGGACGTCGTGCGCGTGCGCGTGCGGCGGCGCAGCAACAACGGCTTCCAGGTCGAGCTGCTGCCCGGTGCCGACGCCTTCGTCCCGCTCCCGCACTGCCCTGCCGAGCTCGAGGCGGAGCGCGACGACGTGCTCGCCGCACGCATCGTGCGGCTGGACGTCGCGGACAGGCGCATCGTCGTCTCACTGGCCGATGCTCCCGCCAGCGCAGAGGGCGCACGGCCGCTCCGGCTTTACCCCGATGGGCCCGTGTTCCTGGCCACCGACGACATCGCCGCGCAGCGCTCGGCGAGCGAGCTCGATCGCAGCGAGACGGAGCTGAGCGTCGTGCGCGAGCGCCTCGACCAGGCGCTCGCCGACGCCGATTGCGCGCGCGCCGAGCGCGACAAGCTGGCCGATGAGCTGCGCGAGGAGCGCCTGCGCGCCCGCGGGCTCGCGGCGGATCTGCGCACCACCCATGAGGGCGCCGTGGATCTCGACGCGCTCCTGCGCAGCGAGGCGCTGTGCGATCCGGGCGCGTTCCTCGCCTGGCTCGGCGTGGCGCACTCGAGGCTGCACGGCCCGGCGGAGCGCGTCCGCTTCCCGCTGCGCCGCGTTCTCGTGGGGCCCGACTTCCTCGACTCGCTGCGGGAGCTGCAGGGCGTGTCCGTGCACCGCGTGCTCGATACCTGCGTGCATGTCGCCACCGGCCGCGCCTCGGAGATCCCCGGCCTGGAGCTGCACCCGTTGCGCGCAGGAGCGGGTGGCACCGAGCAGCGTCAGCGTGCCGACGGCGCGCGGGCCTGGCGCTGCGCGCTCCAGGTGCATTCGCCCTCGGCCCGGCGCCTGCACTTCTGGCGGCTCGAGGGGGACGCGGTCGAGCTCGACCGCGTCGGCACGCACGACGCCGATATCTAGGCCCTGTCATGCACAAACCGGGGTCAGATCCCCATTTGCGCAGCCTGCGCGCGATCGGCTCAGCCGGCGAAGGCGAGCAATGCGCGGGCGCGCTCGAGCGCGCCCTGCTCGTCGGCGAGCTTGCGCTCGAGCGCCCTCGCCTCCGCAGCCCGTGCCCGGCCGCCGCCGCGCGCCTCCGCGAGTCGCTGCTCGACCTCGGCCACGCGCTCCTCGTGCTTGCGCAGGGCGACGCTGAGCGGGCTCACAGGCGGTTGCGGAGGCTGCTGCGGCGCGCTCGAGGACGAGCGCGAGCCGTCGCCCCGACTGCTCCGGCCTGCGGGCGCTCCGCTCTCACGGCGGCGCGGCGGACGCGCGGCGCGCAACTGCGCGAGCACCTGGTCGCGGGCTGCGCGGAAGGCCTGCCAAAGCTCCTCGTCGTCGGCCCGCCCTCCGCTGCCCGCGGCGCGCCACTCCTCCATCTGACGCGCGAGCGCGGGCTCGGCCGTGGCCGCGTCGAACGGCTCGATGAGCGCCTGGGCCTGCTCGATCAGCGCGCGCTTGGCCGCGCGCGCCCCACCGCGGGCACGGTCGCGCTCGGCCGCCATCGAGCGCCGGCGATCGAAGGCGGCGCGGCGGCTTGCGGAGAAGCGCTCCCAGAGCGCCTGCTCCTGATCGCGGCCCGCGTGCCCGGCGGCCTTCCACTCCGTCATCAGCCGCTCGAGAGCGTCGCCGATGGCGCGGCCGTCCTCTGAGGTCGCAAGCGCCTCGCTCTCGGCGATGAGCGCCTCCTTGCGCTCGACCGTCGCGGCGCGCTCGCGCGCCCGCTCGGCGTAGGCGCGGTTGCGCTGCTCGTAGAACGCCTCGCGCGCTGCAGCGAAGCGCTTCCACAGCTCGCGATCTCGCATCTGGCCCGCGGACGGCGCCGACTTCCAGCGGTCCAGCAGATCGCGGAAGCCCTGGGCGGACTCGGCGTAGCGCGTCGACGCGGCCAGTCGCTCGGCCTCCTCGGCGATCGCGGTGCGGAGCACCTCGGCCAGCGCCCGCTCGTCCTCGCCCGAGAGCACGACCTGCTCGGGCATCTCGGTGGAGGGCGCTTCCTCGGCTGCGGACTGATCCTCGACCGGGGCATCCTCGACCGCAGCGCCCTCGAGCGGGGCTTCCGCCGTAGAGGTCTCCGCGGGCGCAGCCGGCACCTCGCGAGTCGCGTTTTCGACGACGGCGACGGGCTGCTCGGCCACGGCCTCCTCGGCCACAGGCTCCTCGGCCACGGCCTCTTCCGCGATGGGCTCTTCGGCCGGAGGCTCTTCGGCCACGGCCGCCTCGGCCACTGGCTCTTGCGCCACGGGCTCCTCGGCGACGGGTTCCTCGACCACAGGCTCCTCGACCACGGCCGCCTCGGCCACAGGCTCTTCCGCGACGGCCTCCTCGGCGACAGGCTCCTCGGCGACGGCCTCCTCGGCGACGGCCTCCTCGGCGACGGCCTCCTCGGCGACGGCCTCCTCGGCGACGGCCTCCCCGGCGACGGCCTCCCCGGCGACAGGCTCCTCGGCGACGGCCTCCTCGGCGACAGGCTCCTCGGTCACGGCGTCCTCGACCGGTCCACCGGGAACCGCGGCCTGCTCGGCCACGGGTTCCTCGACGGGGATCGGCTCTTCGACGGCAACCGGCTCCTCGCTCACCGGCTCCTCGGGCGGAGCGTCGATCACGGGTGCGTCCGGCGTCTCCTCGGCGGGCGACTCCATGCTCACATGCGAACCCTAGATGATCGCTTCGAACCGCTGACTCGGGCAGGCGCTAGCATCGTGCTGGATCTCATAGGCCATCGGGGAGCAAGCGCCATGCACGCAGAGAGCACCGCAACGACGTCCTGGCAGGGAACGCTCGCCCGCGGATCGGGCACGACGAGCCTTGCGAGCGGGGCCGCGACTCCTCTGAAAGTGAGCTGGGGAGCGCGCGCCGAGCGCACCGCCGGGGCAACGAGTCCCGAGGAGCTGATCGCGGCCGCGCACGCGAGTTGCTACGCGATGGCGTTCTCGGCCGCGCTCGCCGAGGCCGGTGCGACACCGGAGCAGCTGGACGTCTCGGTCACGGTCACGTTCGAGCTCGTCGACGGGGCGCCCACCATCACGCGCAGCGCGCTGACGGTGCGCGGCCGCGTGAGCGGCATCGACGCGGCCGGCTTCGCGGAGGCCGCCGCGGGCGCCAAGGCGGGCTGCCCCGTCTCACGCGCGTTGCATGGGAACGTCGAGATCACGCTCGACGCAGCGCTGGCGTAGCCCACGAGGGGGCGTCACTCGGCGCGCAGGGTCCAGCGGCGCGTCAGCGCCTGGATCGCGCGCCAGTGGCGGCGGCGCACCATCGGCCGGAAGATCGTGAACCACGTCATCATGCCCGCGGGGATGAGGAGCAGCAGCGTGATCGGCTTGCCGAACACCGCGACCCCGAGGCAGACGAGCCCGAAGCCGCCGATGCCGACCCAGCCCAGGCGCCGGTAGCGGCGATCGAGCGCCTTGATCGCCTCGTAGTCGGCGGCCGGGACCTGCGCAGTCGACCACGACTTCCCGCACTCGCAGGTGTACGACTCGCCGTAGGCGAGCTTGCGCTGCTCGCCGCAGTCGCACGTGATCGTGATTCTCGGTGCAGGCACAGTGATTGCATCCTGACAGGCCGGCGGGAACTCAGCCCCGCCGGCCTGTCGGAACGGGGTGTCAGCTCGGCGTGCCGGCCTGCTCCTCTGCGGGCGTCGAAGGGGCCGGGAGTCTCCAGCGCAACGGCGCCTTGTCCTCGACCACGACGCGGTAGATGTAGAGCGCGATCGCGACCACGAGCACGATCAGGCCCCACACGAAGACCTGGCTGCCGCCGGCATAGCCCGTCAGGTTGAACGAGATCGAGCCCACGACGAGATAGACGATGTCGAGCACGAGGCAGAGCACCGCGAGCCAGGTCCAGATCGGGCCGAGCCTGATCGGTCTCGGCCAGCCCGGCCGGTCCTTCCGCAACAGGAGGAAGCCCGAGATCGCGAAGATGTGCGCGATCACGTAGCCGAAGTTCGAGACGGCCAGGATCTTGAGGTAGCCGCCTCCTGCGAGCGCCCCGATTGCGATGAACAGCAGCACCATATTGAGCAGCGCGTCGAGCGTCATCGCGTTCCCTGGCACGTTGTTGCGGTTGAGCTTGCCCAGCCAGCGGATGGTCATGCCGTCCTGGGATATGCCGTAGAGCGCTCGTGACCCGTCCATCGTCGCCGTGTTCATCGAGAGCACGATGCCCGCGCAGAGCATGATCACGAGGATGTCGGCCATGGTGCCGCCGAGCAGAATCGAGAACGTGTCGCCGTAGAAGGTCAGCGTGTTGTTGATCGTGATGTTCTGGTCGCCGAAGGTGCCGAGGGCGCCGATCGGGAGCAGGGCGTACACGAAGACCCCGAACACGGCAGCGGCGCGCAGCGCCTTGGCCGTGTCGCGCTCCGGGTCGTGGTACTCGGGAGCGAACGAGGCACAGCACTCGAAGCCGTAGGACGACCAGCACATCAGGTAGAGCCAGGTGATGACGAGCCGCCAGCCGTTGTTGTAGATCAGCGAGTTGCCCGACCCCTTGGTCTCGTAGGTGCCGAAGTTGCCCCAGTCGATGAGGTTGTGCAGGTTGCTGGAGCTCCAGTCGCCCGTGATGTACGGCAGGAAGATGAGCACGGCGAGCGGCACGAGCAGCAGCGCGCCGGTGATGTAGCCGACCCACACCGCGGGTCGTACGCCGAAGACGTTCGCGATCCAGATGATCGCGATCAGGATGATGCCGACGAAGATCGGGAACGTGAAGTCGAAGTTGATGCCGAAGATCACCGATGAGTGGTGTATCCAGCTCGAGCCGGCAGC
>DASRQS010000047.1:0-1559 GCA_035696365.1 Gaiellales bacterium
CGGGTCCACGAACCCACCCTGCGAGCGCATGAGCGTCTTGACCTGCGCGCTCACCTTGGCATCGCGCAGCAGCAGGCCTCCGAACAACCGCTGGCCGCTGGTCAGGGCGAGCGCCGCCGGCACGATGGCGAGCAGGGCGAGGGTTGCGAGCGCGGCTGGAGCGAGGAGCCGGCGGTGCATTGCGCTTACTCGCCTACGGCTGCAGGAGCTGGTTCTGGGCGCTCTGGCGCTGCGGCCCGACCGTGATCGTGGCCGGAGCGATATCGGCGTTCGCCGCGCGGACGCGATATCGGCCCTCGGTCACGTCCACCTGGAGCTGGCCGGTCCCGCGCGGGTTGATCGGCTCGGTCGTCTGCGTGACCCCCGGCTTGGACGCGCCGAGCTCGTTGCTCTCGAACGTGATCTCCTGCGACGCGCCGGTCTGGTTGGTCACGATGAGGACGATCGGGCCGGCGCCGAAGCTCGTCGGCGACACGGCGATCCCGGCGCTGGACACCGACGCCGTGATGTTGATCGGCGCGGGCGGGCGCGGGTTGTTCTTGTAGCTGGTGCCGCCGCCGCAGCCCGCGACGAGCGTCGCAACCATCACTACGGCGGGGGCGAGCGCCCGCCGACTCGTCCGCTCTCTCGTTCTCCTCATCTCCATCCCTGTGACCCGAAGGTCGCGGGGCCGCCGACCGGCGACCCGGGGCGAACCCTAACCCACGACGCCGATCCGCGTCGAATCGGAGTAATGGAAGGTCAACGTGTGGCGTTGTCGGCGCCGCCGCCGATGCCCAGCGCGACGCGTTCGTCCTCGACCTGCGCGAGCTTGCGCTGGAGACGCTCCCACGAGCGGTGCTCGGCCTCGTCGTAGTCCCGGCCGGATAGGTCGCGCAGCGAATCGCGATAGGCCTTCCAGGCGCGCTGCGTGCGCTCGTCGAGCTCGTTCAACCTGCTCTCGTCACGCCTTGGGGCGGAGATGTTCATCGAGCTCCTCCGATCCGTCGTGGGCTTGGATGCATGCTACTCCTACCCAGTGACGGCCTCGCCGATGCGCGCACGGGGTGTTGCATGCCGTCCGACCCGGGGCGTACCGGTTCGGTATGGCTCTCGCCGAGCTTCCCCTCGCCACCGCTGAGTTCCTCGCCGTCGACGTCGAGACCAACGGCGCTCCCGGCGAGGACTGCGAGCTGACCGAGGTCGGTGCCGTGCTGGTCGGCGGCGGCGAGCTGCACGACCGCTTCGAGTCGCTGGTGCGCGTGACGCGGCCGCTGCCGCGCGGGATCCAGCGCTTCACCGGGATCACGCAGGAGATGGTGGCCGACGCGGCGCCGCCCGCGCGGATCCTGCCGGAGCTGGCGCGGCGCATCTCGGGGCGCGTCCTGGTGGCCCATTCCGCAGCGTTCGACCGGCGGGTACTGCGGCAGGCCTTCGACCGCGCCGGTCTGGACTGGCCCGATCCGCCGGTGCTGTGCACGGTCGCGCTCGCCCGCCGCTTCGCGCCGCTCGTGCGCCAGCGCAAGCTGACGGCCCTGGCCGCGTCGCTGGGCATCGAGGTCGAGATCAGCCACCGCGCG
>DASRQS010000048.1:0-2151 GCA_035696365.1 Gaiellales bacterium
ATCGAGGCGCAGACCGAGCTGGCGCTGCGCAACCTCGATGCGATCCTGACCGCCGCCGGGACATCGTTGCAGGCCCTGGTCAAGACCACCATCTTCTACGCCAACGTGGAGGACTTCGCGACCATCAACGCGATCTACGCGGGCTTCATGCCCGATCCACCGCCAGCTCGCTCCGCGCCGGCCAACGTGGCGCTGCCCCGCGGCCTGCTTATCTCGATTGACGCCATCGCCGTGCTTCCGTCCGCGTAGACGGTCGCCTGCATCCAACGACATCGCCACTTCTCGATGCCCGGCACGATGGCGAGCGAGAACCCGCCGACGCGGCGTCCTACTTTTGTAGGAGGCGGTGAGCGCCGGCGTGGCGTACGTTCGACACGTGAAGGGCCTTTTGCCGCTCGGCCGCAGGTACGGGTTCGACATACTGATCGTGCTGCTGGCGATCGAAGCCATGTTCGAAGTAGCCTTCCGGCGCGGTGCGCCGGACGTGCCGCGCACGACGCTGTGGTTCAGCGTGCCCGCGATAGCGGTGCTGGTACTCCCGCTCTTCGCCCGCCGGCGCTTTCCTTTCGCCGCTCCGGCCGCGTTCTGGCTGCTGGGCGTCGGGCTCTCGTTCGTCGACGGACAGCTGGTCACGTTCACGACCAGTGTCTTCGTCCTGGGGATGGCCGGCTCGTTCCTGCTCGGGAACCAGCGCACCGCCGTGGCGGCGCAGACCGGCCTGGCCGTCGCGGTCGGCGGCGCCGCGATCGTGGTCTACAACAAGCCCGCGCCCTCGGTCAGCGAGCTCGTCTTCATCCCGCTCCTGTTCGGCATCTGCTGGCTCGCGGGGTTTGCCGTGCGCGAGCGGGCCGAGCAGGCCCAGGCGGCGGAGCTGCGCGCGGCCCAGGCCGAACGGGAGCGGGACGCGGCCGCGCGGATCGCGGTGGCGGAGGAGCGTGCGCGTATCGCGCGCGAGCTCCACGACATCGTCGCCCACGCCGTCAGCGTGACGGTGCTCCAGGTCGGCGCGGTCAGGCACAAGCTTCCCGACGCGCTCGCCGAGGACCGCAATGCGCTCAGCAGCGTCGAGCAGGCCGGGCGCACGGCGCTGGCCGAGATGCGCCGTCTGCTGGCCGCCATGCGCCGCGACGAGGACGACGTCGACCTGGTGCCCCAGCCCGGCCTCGACGCCCTCGGCTCCCTGCTGGACGAGATCGGCCGGGCCGGCCTGCCCGTCCGGCTGCATGTCGACGGCGAGCCGTTCCCGCTTCCGGCGGCGATCGACCTGTCGGCCTACCGGATCGTTCAGGAGGGCCTGACCAACGCGCTCAAGCACGCCCGCGCCAGCCACGCGTGACCGTGTGCTACGGATCCGACAGCCTGCGGACCGAGGTACGCGACGACGGCGTCGGTGCCACGGCGAGCGACGGCCTCGGTACTAGCCACGGGCACGGGCTCGTCGGCATACGCGAACGCGTCAAGATCTACGGCGGCGAGATGACCGCGGGAACCGCCAATGGGGGCGGCTTCGTGCTCAGCACGCACCTCCCGCTCAGCGGCGACCCGCTATGACGATCCGCGTGCTCGTCGCCGACGATCAGTCGATGGTCCGGGCCGGTTTTCGTATGCTGCTGTCGCGCGAGCAGGAGATCGAAGTCGTCGCGGAGGCGAGCAACGGGCTCGAGGCAGTCGCGGCGGCCGCCCGCTTCAAGCCCACGGTCATCCTGATGGACATCCGCATGCCCGAGCTCGACGGGCTCCAGGCGACGCGGCGGATCCTCGCCGCCGATGACACGGCGCGGATCCTCATCCTGACGACGTTCGACTTCGACCAGTACGTGTACGAAGCGCTCCGCGCCGGCGCCAGCGGTTTCCTGCTCAAGGACGAACCCCCCGAACAGCTCCTCGCCGCCATCCGCATCGTGGCCGGCGGAGACGCCCTGCTCTCCCCTGCCGTCACGAAACGCGTGATCAGGCAGTTCGCGCGCATCCGGCCATCCTCGCCGCCACGGGAAGTCGGCGAGCTGACCGAGCGTGAGCTAGACGTGTTCCGCCTGGTCGCGCGCGGCTACTCGAACGCCGAGATCAGCCGCGAGCTCTACATCAGCGACACGACCGTCAAGACGCACATCACGCACATCCTGCAGAAGCTCAACCTTCGCGACCGCGTCC
>DASRQS010000049.1:0-50377 GCA_035696365.1 Gaiellales bacterium
TCGATGACGCCGACCGAGGCACTGCAGGCCATCTGTGAGGCGTGGAACCGCCTCGACAACGACGCGCTCGCCGATCTGTTCGCCGCGGACGGGGTGTTCGAGGATCCGCTCAACGAGCGCAACGCCACCGGCCCCGACGACGTACGCGCGATCAGCGGGCCCGGGATGGCCGCCCTCAGCGAGTGCGAAGTCACGCTCAGCGCGGTAGTGGAGCGGGCCGACTTCGGGTTGTGCGAGGGCACGTTCCGGTCGGCCCTCGCCGACGGCGGCGGGCGCTTCGACTTCCCGTTCGCCATGGCGATCGAGCTGAAGGACGGGCGCATCGCTCGGCTCACCGAGTACTTCGACACGGCTCCGCTCGTATGAGCGCGGCCGGCGCGGCGCGGGAGCGCGAGCCGCTCTCGTACACGGTGCGCCGGTCGCCCTACTTCGAGCGGACGCTCGCTGGCGGTGCGGTCGGGTTCATGGTCTACAACCACACCTACATGCCGCTCGACTACGGGCGCGATCCCGTCGTCGAGTACCGGGCGATCACGGAGGGCGTGACGCTCTGGGACGTCGGCGCCGAGCGCCAGGCGGAGCTGCGCGGCCCCGATGCGCTGAGTTTCGCCGACTACCTCAGCCCGCGCGATCTCAGCGACCTCGCAGTCGGGCGCTGCCGCTTCACGCCGGTTTGCGATCCGCGCGGCGAGGTCATGGCCGATTGCATCGTGCTGCGGCCCTTCGAGGACACCGTCTGGTATTCGCACTCGGATGCCGACATCTCGCTCTGGGCCTATGGCCTCGCGCTCGCGCGCGGCGCTCGGGTCGAGGTGGACGAGGCCGACGTCGCTCCCGTGCAGCTGCAGGGGCCGCTTGCCGCGGCCGTGCTGGAGCCGCTCTACGACGGCGACCTCTCGGCGCTGCAGCGCTTCGACTGCGCCGCCGTGAACGTCGCCTCGGTGCCGTGCGTCGTCTCCAACACGGGCTGGAGCAAGGAGGCGGGCTACGAGATCTACCCGCTCGGATCGGAGCGCTGCCTGGAGCTGTGGGATGCGCTCGTGGCCGGCGGCGAGCCGCACGGGCTGCTCGTGACCGGCCCCAACATCACGCGCGCCGTCGAGCAGGGCATCACGGATACGCAGTACCGCATGAACTCGCACATGACCGCGCTCGAGGCCGGGCTCGGGCCGCTGCTCCAGCTGGACGGCGAAGACTTCATGGGGCGCGAGGCTCTGGTCGAGGAACGGGCGCGCGGATCGCGCCGGCGCACCATCGGCCTCGCAGTCGACGGCCCGCCGTTTCCCTTCCTCGAGGACTTCTGGCCCGTACTCGACCGCGACGGCAACGACGTGGGCGTTGCTCGCTGGGCGGTGTTCTCCTACGCGCTGGGTCAGAACATCGCGATCGCGCTCGTCGACACCGCCGTGGACGACACCGCCGAGCTCGTCGTGCGAGCACCCGACGGGGCTCGCGCGGCCCGCGTACACGCCATCCCGTTCGTCTAATTCCGTACGGCCAGCGGCAGCTGCCGCTCGCCCATGTTGCCGTTGACGTCGAAGGCGCGGATCGTCAGCACGTAGTCGCCGTCGCGCACGCTGCTGGTGTCCCAGAGGTAGCGGTCATCCGAGACGACCAAGTGGTAGAAGAGGCGCCCGGCGCAGTCGCCGATCGTGTGCACGCAGAGGAAGTCCGAGAGCGTCGCGCGCGAGTGGGCCCCGTAGTGCGCGTACAGCCGCTCGTGGCCGGTCAGCAGCATGTCCGACTGCCACACGTTGCGCTGCCACACGATCGCCCCGTCCTCGACTCGCCGGATCTGGACCCACACGCGGTACGGGCTGAGATCGGCCCCGAGCCGCCGGCTGTCGCGATAGATGCCCACATTGCCCTGCGAGTCGTCGATCCAGGCGCGCAGGTCGACTGCCCCGTGCAGGTTGTCGAGCGCCAGCGAGGAGGCGCCGTCGGCAGCGGCCAGCTGGCCGCTGCCGGTCGGCGCCCACCACTCGGCGGGCGGACCGTAGGCGTAGACCGCGCGGATCACCGGCTTGACGTCGTCGACGTAGGGCTGCAGCTTGCCGCCGCGGTGCAGCGGATTGACCCACACGCGCTGCCCGTTCACGAGCGCCCACTCCGAGAGGTGCACGTGCCACTCGTTGAGACACGACCAGCCGATCAGGTCGCCGGCATTGACCTCCGTCCCCTCGACCCACAAGGGCGAGACGTGCCAGTACGAGAAGTGGCCGATCTGGAAGCGGCGATCGTTGCAGTTGACCGACATCTCACCGTGCCGGGTGTAGTGCACCGTGCCACTCTCGACGGCGTAGACGCGATGTGACATCCCGGCCGGCGCCTGCAGCGCGGGCTTCGAGTCGTCGACGGCGATGTCGACGCCGAAGTGGTAGCCGCCCTCGCGCGGGTCGTTGAAGGCCCCGTGCAGGGCGTGCAGGCCGTGCAGCGGTTGGACGGGCCAGCCCGTGTAGCTGTCGTCGTAGTGGTAGCGGAAGCCGTCCGGCAGCGCGCCCGGCGTCAGCAACTGCGGCGCACCCATGCGCTGGCCCGTCTCCGGGGACGGCAGGTAGAGCGGGGCCGCGGCATCACTCGGGATGCCGGCCGGCTCGTACTCCGTCAGGGCCAGCGTCGGGGGGATCAGATGCAGGCGATGGAGGCGCGGCGGCAACGGGGGCGGCACGGCGATCCGGTGGATGCGCGCGTCTTCGACCACGACCGGCACCGGTAACAGCACGCGGCGAACAGGCAGGGGCGCGAACATCCCCGGCGCCGGGATGACGCCGCCTTCTGGCGCGGGTTGGAGCACCGGGATCGGCGGGACCTGCCGGCGAGTCGCCGGGGCCTGCGCCGGCAGCACCAGCAGCGCGGCCAGCAGGCCGAGGCCGAGCAGCGCTGCGACGCGCAGGAAGGTGCCGGGGGGGCGTGCCATCAAGCCGCCACTCTACGGCCGTCCGGGCGGCCCACGATAGCGGCTGACCGGCCCCGCGCGGGAATTCACCCTCCCGGGCGACGGCCGATCCGAGGAACGCTGCGAAAAGTACCCGCACGTACGTTGCACTCGCCGCGACGCGTCGTACAGTCAAGACCGCGTGGACGCCTGGCTCGAGCACCTTGTGCGGGAGATCATCTGGAAGGCGATCCAGGACGAGGTTGGCAGCCTCGAGGCGGAAGGCGCGGCCCTGATCGAGTCCGAGCTCGCGGGGCTCACGGCGGGCCAGAAGCTCAGCTCGTCGCCACTCGTCCAGGTGGCGGCGGTCGACGACGCCAGTGTCACGATGCTCGTGCGCGGACGCTTCAAGCTGTTCGGCGGCGCCGTGGCGCCGTTCATCAGGATCGAGCTGCGCGTCTCGAAGACCGTCGACGATCAGCTCGACCCGCCCATCACCATCCTCGACTGGGAGTCGGTGGTCGGCGACCTGCAGATCACCAAGGCCGGCGTGTTCTCGGCCGAACTCGGCTTCGGGTACTCCGACGGCGCCTGGCTGGGGCGCGGCGCGTTCAAGGTCGTCCCCGCGGGGTTCGGGCTGGATCTCCTGCTGGGCGGCCTCGACGATCGCGGCCTGATGGTCGGCATCGACCTGCACCTGCCGGCCCCGATCCCGCTCGGATCCAGCGGCGTCGTGCTGATCGGCGTCGGCGGCGACTTCGCCTACAACTTCGTCCCGCGCCTCAACCACGGGGTGCCAAAACCGGGCGGCTGGAACGCGACCGACTACGTGCTCTGGGCGAAGGATCAGAACCTCGACCGCTGGGCGCCGGGGCCGCCGGACGAAACCGCCGTGGGGATCGGCCTACATGCGGGCTTCGGCGACCTCTCCACGCTCGGGCGCATGATCACGCTCGATCCCATCGGTCTGGCCGTGCTCACGCCCGGCCCGATCTTCGTGCTGGGCGGCAAGGGCAAGCTCATCAGCACGGAGACGATCACGGCCGAGGGCTACGTGGCGGTCGACATCCCCTCGGGCTCGATCGCGCTCGGCCTGGACGTACAGGCGATCGAGAAGTTCGGGGATTTCACGCTGATGGAGGCCAAGGGCTCGCTCGACGCCTTCTTCTCCTTCCAGCACCCGGCCGACTGGTACATCCATCTCGGGACCAACACCGCGCCCATCAAGGGCAAGGTCTTCATGGCGCTCGAGGCGGACCTGTTCCTGATGATCGGGCACGCCGCCGTGCCGGCGCCCGACGGGACGCTGCGCGACGACGGCATCTTCTTCGGCATCGGCCTGGCCTACGGCGGCAAGTGGAAATGGTGGATCGTCGAGGTCGTCGCGAGGATCGGCGCGCGCGTCGCCGTCGCCCTCGGCTGGAACCCGCTCGAGCTCGAGGGAGCGTTCTCGATCTACGGCGAGCTCGGGCTCAAGATCTGGGAGTTCGGCTTCAGGATCGTGCTCCAGACCGACCTCACGGGGCACCTCGCGAAGCCCACGCAACTGACGGGCGACCTGCACTTCTTCCTCGACCTGCCGTGGCCGATCCCGAACGTCGAGGGCACGCTCGCGTACAGCCTGGGCGAGGCCGACGCGGCGCCCGATCTCAAGTCGCCACTGCTGGTCGGGAGCGGAGGCTGAGCATGGAACTGGGCGGACTGCATCAGATCACCGGTCGCCAGTGGCAGCTCACGGACGACCCCGCCAACGCGCTCTGGCCCGACGCGTGTGTCGTCGTCCCGTTCGGCTCGCAGGTCAAGGACGACACCGCCACGGTGATCAACCCCGTCCCGGGCACCAGCCTGCAGGGCGGCTGGACGGTCATCTCCACGCTCGAGACATTGACGCTCACCGACCTCGTCCAGAACGTGCAGGTCGCCGGCGTCACGGCGGTGTGGGCTGCCGGCGCCGGGGGTGACACTTCCGCGCTGCACGTGCTCGGTGACAATCCGTTCGCCTGGCTGACGCCACACCTCGACGCCGCGGCCGGCGCCTGGACGACTGTCTATCCGGAGCTCGATCAGTGGTTCGGGGCCGGCCCCTCCCAGCTGTTCAGCCGGCCGCGGCGCTTCGGCGAGCTTGTCATAACGCCGGTCGCCGGCGTGCCCGCTCGGCTGGTCGCCGCGCCGGTCCCATTGATGACGACCCGGCTGCTGCAGGCGCCCGGTGCGCGCCTCTCATTCTCCTATCCCTCCGGCCTCCCGATCACGGTCGACGAACTCTGGCTCGGCGTGCTCCTGCACGGCCGCGAGAAGCTGCAGGGCGACGGCTGGAAGGTCGAGAGCCTCACGCCGTTCCTCGGCGGCTGGAGCTTCGCCGTGCTGCGCATCGACGTCGGCGCCGGAGTCGACGCGGTCGACATTCCCTACGGCGGCTCGGTGCTGTGGGTGCGCTACCGCCACCGCGCGCTGACGGTCACGACCCCCGCGCGCGTCACGCTACAGCCAGGCCACTACGAGCTGAGCATCAGCGGCGCAACGACGGGTACTGCCCCGCCGGGCTTCCAGGACGCGGCCCCGGTTCTGTGGTCTGCCAGCCAGCGCTTCTGGGTCGAGCATCCGGCGTCGCTGCGCCCCTACGTGCGCTCCTCGACGATCGGCGACAACCGCCTGTTCGGGGCGGTGGCGGGCTTCGACCCCACGCTGGCCGGCGTCGGCTTCCCGCTGCATCGCGACTACCTGCCGGTGGTGCGCTTCTGCGTGCCGTACGTGAAGGGGATGTTCCCGCAACTGCGGCTGCGCTTCACCTACCCGGACGCCCTCGAGATCCTCGGGGACGCCACCGTCGTCCCCAACCCGGCGGGCACGAGCACGCTGCCCGCCGCCGCGCTCGACTGGCTGACGGCGCACGGCGGCAGCGTCGCGCCCGACGACGAGGTCGTGATGACGGGCGCGCTCGTGCCGGGCGCGGGCTCGCTCGGCATCTCACACGTCCCTCCGGCGGGGGCGGAGTTCTCGCTCGACAGCTGGGCGATCCAGATCTCGCGCTTCGCGAGCGCCGCCGAGCAGCTGTTCTGGCCTGGCACCTGCCTCACGCGCCTCTACCGCGCGGACGGGCCGCACGACCGCACGCCCTGCCCGACGCTCGTCGAGCCTCCCGGCGACTTCCCCTGGGACGCACTGCACGGGGTGCTACGCGCCGACGACCTCCACCGCTTCGAGTACGAGCAGCTGGTCTCGCTCGTGCTCCCGCCGCTGGAGCTGCACACCAAGGTGCTCACGGGCCTGCTTCTGCATCCCCTGCAGCTCCCCGGTGACGACCTGCCCGAGGAGTACGCGACTCCGCCCGGGGACTGGCCGCTGCCCTCGCCACTGGCTGACCTTGCCGGACCGCTCGACGCCGGGGCGGCGCAGCGGTTCCTGCTGTTCCTGTGGCGGAGCGGCGTCCAGCTCCTCGGCGATCCAACCGCGCCGGCGCTCGCCGGCGTGGGCGATCCGATCGGCGCGACGACCATCGAGGCCGTCTGCGACGACTCCGACCGACCGCTGGCGCTCTGGCTGCGGACGCCCGAGCCGCTCGACTGGCGGCGCGTGCACGCCGAGCTCACGCTCCGTCACGTCGACCCCGCAGCCGGGTGCCCGCTGAGCTACGCGCACCGGCGCGCGCTCAGCCTGAGCGTCGACCTGCTGCCCTCCACCGACGGCTCGGGGGCGCTGCTCGTGGCTGGGCTCGACGGCACGCCGACGCGGCTGCCGCGCGGCGAGATCACGCTGGCGCTGCGCTACGAGCCGGCCGAGCCCGGGCTCGTCGAGCTGCGGCCGGGCACGCCGCTGCCGGGCGGGCACGAGACGATCTCGCTGACGTTCCTGCAGCCGTTCGGGGTCCCGTGGCCGGTCAAACCCAGCCGCGGCGACGGCCACATCCACCTGCCGCACGTGCCCGATCTCGTCGAGCATCCGCCGCACCTCCCGCCGCACGATCCCGGGCCGCTCGCTCAGCTGATCGCGACGCTGCAGGCCGTGGAGCAGCGCCAATGACGCCTGTGCTCAGCCTCGCGGGCGTCGGCTGGGTGGCCGACAAGCCGACGGGCAACCGTCTGCGCTGGTCGCTCCCGGAGGACGCGGCCGATGCCGGCCACCACCTGCAGCCGGAATGGATCCTCGTCGAGCGCGCGCCGCTGGACATCAAGTACGACCCCCGCAGCCTCGGCCGGTTCGGCCCGGCGGCGGCAGTGCCGCCCCAGCTGTGGACGCAGCTCGGCGACGTCACGCTCGCGGGCTTCATGCCGGTGGCGCAATCGCTCGGGGGCAGCGTCCAGGCGGTGCGCTTCGCCTACGACGGAACGCCCGCACTCGTCCAGGCCTTCGACGGCGACCGCTGCGTGCTGACTCAGGCGATCGTCGACGGCGAGACCGTCGTGCTGCAGGCCGCGGCGATGGACCTGCTGACGATCACGACGCCGTTCTGCAAGCTCGGCGGGCTCGCGACGCTCGACCTGTACGCCACACCGCCGCTGCAGTTCGAGGTGATCGCCGAGATCGGCGTCGCAGCCACCGCGACGGCGCCGTTCGCGGATGCCATCGCGCGTTACCCCGCGCCGCCGACGCTCGACCCCGCGCGCTGGGACGAGCTCCAGGCGCTCTGGTCGCGCGCCTGGGCCGAGGCCGTCGGAGCGCCTGGACAGGATGGCGCGCCGAACGCCTGGCACGAGCTGCAGATCGTGCTCGCCGCGCGCTGGGAGCACGCCGTCGCGTGCGGCCTCGGCTTCGTCGATGGCCCCGACGGCGGCGCCTCCACGCTGGATCGCTCGCGCGACCTGCTCACGGGGCCGCGCGGCTCGGCCTACCGCGTGCGCGACAAGGCCGGGCGGCTCGCGCCCTCGAACGTCGTCTGCATCCCCGGCGGCGCCGCACTCGACCTCGCCATGCTGCCTGCCCCGACGATCGAGCAGGGCGCCGTGCGGCTCGGCGAGTCAGGGACGATCCGCGCGTCCTGGGACGTCGCCTGGAAGAGCCCGCAGGTGGCAATCGTCGGCGTGCAGGTGAAGGAGACGCGGGTCGTCGACGGCGGTGCGACCGGCGAGACCTACGACGCGCGCGGCCGGCTCCCGACCGATCCGCCGGGCACGGGACGCGTGCACCGCGAGGAGGAGGTCGTCGGGCCCGACGTCGCGATCGCGGCGAGCGTGCGGCCGGAAGACGGCTTCGACCGGCTCGGCCCCTGGAGTCCCGGCAGTCCGCTGACGCCGCTGCCGATCGACCACCATCCCCAGCCCCCGCCGCTGCGCAGTGCCACCAACGACGGCGCCACTGCGACGCTCGACCAGTCCCCGCCCGGCACCTGGGCACCGGATGCGATCGTCGCCCTGGCCGGCGGCCGGGTGCGCTTCCATCGCCGCACCGCACAGCCGGCGCGCTTCGAGGCGACCGTGACGCAGGTGCTTCCGATCGGCGAGCTCGTCGCCGTGAGCCTCGCCGGCGCCCCTCCGCCCAACCCGGCCGCCTTCCTCGGAGGGCCGATCACGGTCGGGCAGCTGAAGGGCACCGTGAGCCAGCTCGCCTGGCCCGCCGTGATCGTGGCGGCGCCGCACGGCACGGGCCCGGTCGTCGCGCCCCTTCCCGGCACGACGGCCACGCTCGTGCAGTCGGCGACCGACCCGGCCCTGTTCACGCAGGTGCACGAGCAGGCCGCCGCGGGGTTGCCGGCGACGATCGCGTTCGTCGACCCGCTGCCCGCCCCGGTGTCGGCGGAGATCCTCGAGTACCGCGCTCAGGTCGCCTTCGGAGCCCTGCTCGGCCCGATGGGCCCCGCCGTGCAGGCGCTGCGACTGCCGGTGACGCCGAACGTCCCGCCGCCCTTCACGATCACCACGCTGGGCGTCGACTTCTACAACCGCACGCTCGTGCAGCTCGAGCTGACGGTGCCGTCCGGCGACCTGCTCGACGTCGCCTGGGCCGACGGCGACGTGCCCGCCGCGGACTTCCCCCAGCGCGCCGTGCCGGGCGATGCGGGCGCGCGCCCCGCGGAGGGCGGGCGGATCCTCTTCGACACGCTCTCGCTGCCCGTTCCGAAGATGGTCGAGCGCACGGTCACGATCGGGGTGCAGGCCGTGAACGCCGCCGACGGGCGCAGCGGGTTCGCAACGGTGACGCACACGCTGCCGGCCTCGCCCTAGCCGCCGAAAAGGTCGAAATCGCCCGCGAGGACGCGATCCAGGCGCCCCGTCCGGTAGCCATGCACGCTGTCGCGCACGAGCGGCGTCGGCCGCGGCCGGTAGCGGCGCACCGCGCTCGGCGCAGGTCGCGTCAGCGCGAGCGCGGACAGGGCAGCCGCGTCCGAGGAGGCGGCACCGGGGCGGGGCTCGCAGGGGACGACCTCGACGAGGCAGCTGACGCGATCCACCAGCCGGCTGCCTTCGTCCCGCGGCGAGATCGACTCCAGCACGTGCAGACCGCTCTCCCGCAGCAGCAGCTCGCCGACGCCGAGGCCCGAGACGGAGTACAGGCGGCCCTGCCCGATGCGCTCGATCTGCATGCCGCGCGCCACGGCCCAGGCTTCGTACATGGCGACGATCCGGTCTGCCCAGTCGTGGCTCGCGCTATCTGCGGCGTCGCCCGTGGGCGTGACGCGCAGGTAGACATCGCCCGGCGCGTCGTGCGCCAGTCCGTCGATCGCGGCGTGCAGCACGAGCAGCCGGAGCGCCAGCCGCGCAACGAGATTCCCGCTTCCCGGCTCCGTGACCCCGTTCGCCTGATTCGCGAGACGGTTGCCGAGATGCCGCGCCGTGGCCGACGCGGCCTGCAGGCGCTCGATGTACTCCACCTCCGCGAGTGTGGAGAAGCGGCGGTCGTCCTCCCAGAAGCCCTCGCGCTCGATCGCCGCCAGCGCCCGCTGCTTGCGCTGCTCCATGCCGCCGGCGATGGTCTCGTCGACGGCATCCAGATCCGCCAACAGCAGCCGCACCTGCTGCCGGCCGGCACGACCGGTCAGTGCCAGCGCACGCAGGTCGAGCGTCGCGCCGTCGTCCGCGCCACCGGGCTCGACGCTCGCGAGGGCCGTTTCGCCGTTCGCCTCGAGGTCGACGAACGAGACGGTGATGCCCTTGCCGGCGGGACGCGAGACGAACAGGAACTGATCGCCACGAGGGGCGGTCTGCTCGACGATCGCCTCTGCGATCGGCACCAGCAGGCAGCGCTCCACCGCGCGCTTGAGCGGCCGCGCGCCGAGTGCCGGCGTGAATCCCTGCTCGATGATGAACTCGGAGGCGTCCTCGTCCAGCTCGACGGCCCAGGGCCGCGCTCGCAGCCCGCGCCGCTCGAGTACCTCGCGCAGCTCCTTCTGCAGCAGCGCCCGCATCTGCTCGCGCTCGAACGGCCGGAACACCAGGACCCGGTCGATGCGGTTGAGGAACTCCGGCCGGAACGAGCGGCGCACCGCCTGCTCGACGCGATCCGACCGGAAGCCCTCGGAACGGTCGAATCCGATCGGGCTTCCCGTCGCGATCGCCGAGCCGATGTTCGAGGTGAGCAGGAAGACGCAACGCCGGAAGTCGACGCTGCGGCCGTGGATGTCGGTCAGGCGGCCGTCGTCGAAGACCTGCAGGAAGAGATCCCAGATGTTCTCGGCCGCCTTCTCGAACTCGTCCAGCAGCACGACCGAGAACGGGTCCTTGCGCACCGCGGCGATCAGCGGCGAGCCGGCGCGATCGATGTTGGTGTCGGCGAGCAGTCGCTCCAGCGAGCTTGCCGTCTGGTACTCGCTCATGTCGATGCGCACCAGGCGGGACGCCGACCCGAACATGAATTCGGCGAGCGCCTTGGCCAGCTCCGTCTTGCCCGTGCCCGTCGGGCCCACGAGCAGCAACACCCCGAGGGGGCGCGAAGGGTCGTTGAGCCCCGCGCGCGCGATGGCGATGCGCTCGACGACGGCCGTGACGGCCTCGCTCTGGCCCAGGATGCGCTCCTCGAAGAACGCGTGCACCTCGGCCAGCGGCAGGGGGATCGTCGGGTCCAGCATCGCCAGCGGCAGCCCCGAGGTGGCGGCGAGCGTGGTGAGGACATCCATGCTCGTGATCTCGCGCCGGCCCTCCTCGACCACCTCTCCACTGGCCGCGCCGATCAGCTTGAGCGTGCTGCCGGGAGCTGCGATCCCTGGCAAGAACTGCAGTGCGAGCTCATGCGCCTCGACCAGCGTGGTTCGCTGCGCGACGGCTCCGAGCTCACGCGTCGCGAGGGCGTCCTCGACCACGGAGATCGACTCGCCCTCGTCGAGCGGACGCACGCGCACGATGTCGAAGGCGCTCGCGATGCGTGGCCGCGCAGCAGTCAGTTGCTCGAGCTCGCCGGGCCCGACCTCTCCGACCATGCAGATCTCGCCACTCTCGATGTGTGGCAGCAGCGCATCGAGCAATCCCTGCGGGCTCTGGGTGTGCTGGCCGGCGTAGAGCGCCTCGTGCAGCTGTGGCATGACCCACACGACGTTGCGGTCGCGCAGCCGCCGGACCATGTCCTGAGCGCGCCCCTCCAGCTGGCCGACGTACGACGCGCCGGCGTTGATGCGGGAGGCCGTCGCCTCGAGCACCACGAGCTTGCGGCCCACCTGGTCCAGCGCGGCGCGCAGGAGCGCGCTCTTGCCGACGCCGTGCTCGCCGACGATCAGGAGGGAACGCGGCGGGTCGTGGCGGAGCGCATCGAGCATCGCCTCGACGCACTCGGCGCGATCGCCGACCAGCAGCGCCTCGGGCCGGTTGAACGGCGCCTCCCAGAGCCTGCCGATGGAGCGCAGGAAGTCGATGTCGATCGCGGACGCGCGCCAGGTCTCGAAGATGGCGCGAGCATCGGTGCCGACCCGGGCCTCGTAGTCCTTGAGGAACTTGGCAACCGAGTCGAGTAGGTCGGCTGAGACGTGCTCGCTGAACGTCTGCTCCGTGATCTCCTCGCTCTGGCGGCGCGCGGCGACGAACTCGGCGAGCTCGTGCCGGTCGATGCCGGCGTCGACGAGCGACAGGACGCGGCCGATCACGGGACGGTCGGCATGGGCGAGTAGCACCCCGTAGACGAATGGCTCGACGTTCACGTTGACGTGGCTCAGCGCGTTGAGCGCCCACTCGGTGAGGCGGTCGGGGACGCTCGAGCGCAGGCGCAGGGCGGCCAGTCCGATGGCGACCTCGAACACGCTCTGCTCCGAGCGCGCGAGATCCCAGCTGGCGGACGTCGGAACATCGGGCCGCGCGAGGGTATCCACGACTGCGACGACGCGGGCATCTTCCAGCAGCGCGGCGTCCAGGTGCTTGCCTTCGCGGACGAGTGCGGCGGCGAGCTGGCGTGCTTCGGCGGCGGGGTCGCCTTGTGTTGTCCGGGTCGCGTCTGGCTCCTGAGGGGGAGAGCTCGGCGGCGCATTGGGCCGCGAACCCGGCTTCAGCCCTGGGAAGTAGCGCGCGCCGACGACGAGCCCCGCGGCGAGCGCCAGCACGGCGAGGGCAACCTGCCCGGCCACCCCCACTAGTTTCGCTCAGCCATCTGTGGCCGCGTCATCGGTGGAGTCTCGCGGACGGCACAAGCAGCCGCAAGGCCCGTGATAAGGCTCGTTAGCGGCCGGAGACTGCATCTAAGCGCGTCGCCGCATTCGTGGCAGAAGTTGCGTATCCCGGCCTACGAGTGCAATGATCGGCACAAGCTGGGGCGGGAGTGAGCGGATGTCGGGTTTCCGAGTTCCGAGTGCACGACGGCCGATGCGGCGAGTGCTGCGGGCAGTCGCGGCCGTCCTTGCCGTGAGCTTGCTGGCTGTGGGCCTGCACGCGTCGCGCACCGGCGTCGCACGCGGTGCCGCGCCCGCGCCGGTGGCCCTGGAGCTCTGGCCGGCGGGTCAAGGGCGGATCGACGTGGCACAGAACGGTGCACCGATTGGCTCGTGCGACTTCCTGTTCCTGCTCGACCATGAGGCTCCGTGCCAGGTGACCGCAGCGGCAGGCTCGCCAGTGACTGTCACCGCGAGTGTAGTCCCGAGCGACCTCGTCACATGGACCACGTATGCAACCCAAATGCCCGACTTTCCTGTCCCGCCGACCTACCCCGTCCAGCCCGCCTTTGTGCGCTGGACGGTGTCCGGATGCGACAGAACGCTGACCTGCACATTCACGCCGGAAGGCGACGTCGAATGGGTTGGTGCGGTATTTACGCCACTGCAACTTCAGGTGGAGCTCGCAGGGGTCGGAGTTGCGGCCGGCACTTCTGTCGTCGGCGCACAACTCCCCGGCGGCGCCCTCGACACGAATCTCAAATGCCCGAACCCGCCCGACCCCCTCGGACTTTCCGGGGATACCACCTGTCACGGGCTGTTTCCGGCGGACTCGGCAGTGACGCTCGTAGCGTCGCCCGCCGGAAACGTGTGGGCTCCCGGGTGCGAACCCGATGGTGGAAATCCGGCGAGCGCGCGGTGCACGGTGACAATGAACAACCTTCGGACGTTCGCCTCCGTCGGGTTTGGCGATCAGAGTGATCCCGCCAACGTGCCGCCCGACTTTCCGTTCAAGATCAATCCCCACCTCCGTATTCTCGTGGGTGGTTCAGGGCACGGACATGTGACCGGAAGCGGATTCGACTGCACCTCGCGCTGCGACAGTGACCCCGACCCGGATTACCAGCAACGCATCACGCTCCAGGCCACAGCGGACGCGGGGTCGCGTTTCGTGCGCTGGCAAGGCGTCTGCTCGGCCGACCCCAACTGCACCTTCAGCGCGGGATCCGCGACAGTCGTACAGGCCGTGTTCGATGTCCCGACCCAGCCGCCGCCACCGCCGCCACCGCCACCACCGCCTCCGCCGCCACCTCCTCAACGGCCGAAGATCGTCGCCAAGCTCGGCAAGGTCAGCCTGAAGCACCACGCCGGCCGGCGAGTACTGCAGTGTCCGATCACAGTCGATCGCGCCGCGCGCGCGACCGTCCGGCTCTCGCGGCGTGGCCGCACAGCCATCTCACGCCGCGTAACACTCCTCCGAGGGCGCAACCTGGTGCAAGTGGGGCTCCCCAAGTCGTTCAAGCGGGGGCGTTTCCAGCTCGGCATCCGCATCGTCGCGGGTGACCAGGTGCGCACGCTCGCGAAATCCATCTCGATCGGGCGGTGACCGAGGTGGCGCCCAGGCGGCCGCCGCAGAAACCCGCGGCGGCAGCGGAGCATCCGGCGGCGGAGGCACCGCGCGGCGACGGGCGCGTCATGCGAATTGCGAAGCAGGCCAGCATCATCCTCGGCCTGGTGACCGGCATCGTCGGGCTGATCTTCCTGCTGTTCCCGGGTCTGCGCCCCGGCCAGGACTCCGGCGGCGCCACGAGCCAGTCGGCGAGCATGAGCGGCATCGTGACGAACGGCCGTACGACCCAAGGACAGTTCCTCGACTATTCCGACCGCTCGAAACTGGGCTACACCAAGGATCAGCTCGCACTGCCTGGCGCGTCGGCGTTCGTCAACGTGCGCCTCGTCGGGTACCGCGGCAAGACCCTCACGTTCGAGCGCCAGGTCGTCGACTCCAACGGCGACGTCCTACCCGGCACGGCCCGCGACTTCAAGGTCACACCGCCGCTCCAGGACGTCACGCATCCCTGGTTCGACTGGATACCCTTACCGCCTGGCACTGGCTCCTACGCGATGGTGATCAAGGTCATGGACGTGGACGGGAAATCCGCCATCACGTGCGCCGAGAGCGACGCGTTCGGCGGTTTGGCCGGATTCCCGCCCGGCGGCGCAGACGCGGCGAAGCCTCCGAAACTGTGCGCGGGCGGATAGGAATCCGGGCCGCGCCTGAAGTCTATGGTCGGCCCGCAGGCAGGCCGAGCGCGCGCATTGTCAGTGCGAACGCTGCGAAGTTCCGCTGAAATTCGTGCATCGCCAGCGGGTGGCCGGCGCCGTCGGACGCGATTGCCAGGCCTGCTGCCTGGCCCGCGTGAGCCTGACGGGACTCAAGGCGCCATGCGTCGAGCTTGGTGTGCAGGTCGCCATGATCAGGTATGTCGTTGCGCGGAGCGTCCCCGAGCACGGCGCCCAGATGGTTCGCCGCAGCCACCCGCGGTCCCAAGGCGGCGACTGCCTTGGCGGGATTGTCGGCGAACCTCAGGAGGATGGTCTTGATCAACGTGGTGTGGTCGAACAGGACCTTCGACACGCCCTTCTTGACGCGCGGCCCGATAACCAGGGCCGGCACGCGCACACCGTAGGTCTTGTACTTGCCGTCGCTGACCTTCGGCGGCGGGACGTGATCGTAGAAGCCGCCGTGCTCGTCGTAGGTGATGACGAGCAGTGTGTCCTTCCACGCGGGGCTGTTCACGAGCGCGCTGTAGAGGTCCAGCACGAGGGCCTGACCGGCGCGCACATCTGCAGGCGGATGGTCGTCGTTGGAGTTGGAGTCGAAGGTGCGCAGGTTGATGAAGTTCGGATCGATCCAGGAGACGTCGCGCAACTTCCCCTGGACCGCGTCGTCGAGGAAGCTGTCCTCGACCAGGATCGGGAAGTCGGCTGCCTGCTGGCCGAGGCTGATTCCCTTCTTGTTGAAGTAGGAGAAGTTGGGTCGGTCGAAGAGCGCGAACTGGCGGTAGTGCTCATCGGCGGCGCGCAGCGTGGCGGGATCATGCGAGTACCAGCGCCACTGGTCATCGTGCAACTGGCGGGTGAAGGCCTCGACGTCGTAGATGGGGATGTTCTTGAGTTGCGGCCAGACCGTCGTCCCGGCGAATTGGCCGAAGACCCCGAGCCCGCTTGCGACGTCGCCTCCGAGGCTCGCGGTGATCGTTTCGGCCTCGTGTCCGGCGAGCGAGTAGAGGCGGTTCGGCCAGGTGTCGCCGGGGACGGAGCTGTGCCATTTGTCACACACGCAGTAGTTGCGCGCGAGGTGGTCGTAGACCGGGAGGTGGGTGCCGGTGAAATAGCCCATGACGAGGCCGCGATCTTTGGCCGACGGTTTTTTCTTGGCGATGAAGTTCTTGACGAACCCGCCGTTGCCACCGGCCAGCTGTTCGGCCACGCAGTCCGGGGCGTGGCAGGGGTCGAGGCTCTCCTCGAGCGGTTGGCCTGGCTTGTGGAAAGCGGTGCGGTCGGCAGGGAACTCGAAGACGGGATAGTCCTTGCCCTTCGCGTCCTTGTTGGACTCGTTCCCTTTCAGCCCGTCGACCTCCGGCATGGGCCCGCCCGGCAGGCTGAGATACCCGAGCATGTGATCGAACGAGCGGTTCTCCATCATCAGGACCACGACGTGCTTGATGCTCTTCAGGCGGCGTAGATCATCCTTGGCAGACATTGACTCTCCTCTCGTCGGCCGGCTGCGTGGGATTGTCGGCCCCGCGTCAGGTCGCCTCACCTGCTTGCGGCTTCTCAACCGCGGCTGGACTCGGCGTCGGTCCCGCGCTCTTGAGGTTGACGAGCTTGCCGAGTAGCTGGAACCAGAAGGGCGCGCCCAGAAGGAGCGCGAGGGTCGTGATCAGGATCCCGGCGACCTTCGCGGCCCAGGCCTTGAGTCCGCTCGGGAAGGCGCGTGGGTCATGCGTTGCGTTCTTGGCGGTGCCGTCCCAGCCGATCGGCAGTTTGATGGCGTTGAGCGAGTTCAGGTAGTTGACGGTGTCGGTGATGCTCTGGGTCGAGGGTTGAGCGCTGGATTGCGCGGAGAAGTGGCCGGCGCTTGCGACCACGGCGCTTCGGACGTTGGGTTGCGCCCAGAGGGTGTCGGCGATCTGGACGGTGTCGATGTTCAGCAGGCAGGCCGCGCTCAGCCCTATGAGCGCGAGCCAGATCTGGGTGCGGCGTTTGTACCAACCCGAGACGCGCTCCATCGACTCGTCGTACCAGGTCTCGAGTCGGCTACGCAGCGCCTTCTCGTTGTGCCCGACTTCCTGGAGGATCGTTGCGACGACGCGCTTTGCGTGGCTCGGCGGCAGCGCTTTGACGATGTCATCGAGTGGTCTCTTGCCGGTGCCGTCCCCGGGATCGAGGTTGAGCAGCGCGGAGACGAACGTCGACGCCGGCAGATAGGAAGGTCGTCGCTGGCCAGGCCGCGGCAGTGTCGCCTCTCGCACCAGCGGCTGAATGAGCGGGTGCTGGTAGAAGCTGTCCAGCGACTCCTCCACCTTGGCCGGCGCGTCAGGATCCGTGAGGACGTTGCGCAACCATTTCTCGAGAAAGCCGGCTCGCCGCGCGAGCAATGCCGCGGCGGCTTCGTTGAGCGATGAGCAGAGCAGGCTCGCCGCGGTGTAGACGAGCGTGAGGCCGAGCGCCACATCGAGCACCGGCCAGTCGGTCATGGCAGGCTCCTGATCGTGCATTGCTGATTGCAATGACTCGCACGATCGTACCGAGAGCCCCGGACCTCGCAACCCGGAGCTGGGGATTCCTGCGTGAGGCTGTGTCACCGGCCGGTCGCGCTGGCAGGAATAGATCCCCCTTTCAGGGCTTGGCGGGATTTGACAACCGGGGTCTGATGGTTCCAGGCAGTCAAGGACGCGACCGCCGGGACGACATCTTCAGCGCCAGCCGGAAGCCAGCCGGTTGGCCTCGGCCTGTCCGCGTGTCGCGGCTCGGGAGTGCCCGAATCGCCTACCGGAAGGCTCCCGTGGGGATCAAGCTCACCGTCGTCTGCTCGCTCGTTGCACTCGTGCTCCCCGCCCCGGCCTACGCAGTCGTCGGCGGCGTCAACGTGCAGAGCGGCCACTACCCCTTCGTGGTGGCCATCGGGAATGCCGAGGGCTCCGACTGCGGCGGCACGCTGATCGCCCCGAGCGTCGTACTCACCGCTGCCCACTGCGTCGCCGCCAATGCCGCCGAGCCGGCCAAGCTCCGCGTCCTGGTCGGTACGGAGGCGATCAGCACCGGACATTCGGTGGCGGTGAGCTCGGTCTCGCTCCACCCGCTCTTCCGGACCGACACCATGCGCTACGACGCGGCGCTGCTCTTCCTCGAGCAGCCCGTGACCGGCGTGCGCACGATCGCCATGGCCGACTCCTCCCCGCTCGAGGGCGCGACCGTCAGCGCCGCCGGCTGGGGCGAGATTGACGAGCATGCCGTTGCGCTGCCCGACCACCTGCGCCGCGTCGTGCTCACCGTCCGTGCCAAGGCCGCCTGCGCGCGCGGCAACAAGATCCCCGGCGGCTACTACACGCCAAGCATGATGTGCGCGGGCAACCCCGGGCGGGACACCTGCGCGGGCGACAGCGGCGGCCCGCTCGTCGCCACCAGCCACGGGCACACCACGATCGTGGGCATCACGAGCTTCGGCTTCGGCTGCGCGCGCAGCGCGCATCCGGGCGTCTACACGCGCGTCCCCTCCATCCGGGGCTGGGCGCTCGGGCAGATCGCGCGCACGCTCGCCGTCGCCGCCTGAAGGATCAGCGCCTCGCGGCGACGTGCCACAACGCCGCCGCCACGGCGGCCGTGCCGATAACCGCGGCGAAGACGTTCACCGCGGTGACGAGCGAGCTGAGGTCGGCGAGCACGCCCACGCCGATCACGGGCACCGCGATGCCGATGTAGATGCAGGTGTAGAACGCCGCGTTGATCTCGCCGCGGCGCTCCGGCGGCGCGATCCGGTTGAGGTCGTCCTGCGCGCCCAGGAACGCGAGTCCATGCCCCGTCCCGGCCAGCACGCTGGCGGCGAGCAGGACGACCGCGTGGTCGCTCACCGAGGCCAGTGCGAGGGCGCCGAGCCCCGCCGTGAGCAGAGCGAGGCCCACCGCCTGGGCGATACGCGGCTCGACCCTGTCGCGGGAGGCGACCTGCGCGATGCTCGAGCAGATCAGCGCGAGCGAACTGATCGCGCCCAGCACGGCCAGGTTGCCGGTCGAGAGCCGCTCGCTCGCGAACGACGGCACGACCGAGAAGAACAGCGCGATGACCGCCCAGACGGCCGCGCCGGTCATGGCGACGCGCGCGAACGCGCCGCGGATGTCGCGCGGCACACTCGGCCGCGGCACGCTCCAGCCTCCGCCCCGGGGCCGGCCCGGCTCGGGCATGGCGAGCAGCAGGCCCGCGGCGGTCACGCAGGCGACCATCCCCACCACGTAACAGAGCACCCTGGGCGCCGGGGCCCACTGGGCGAGCACGCCGGTCACCACGGGCGCGATGCCACCGCCCAGCGTTTGGGCGAGGGTAGAGAGCAGCGCGGCGTGGCGGCCGTCGCCCAGGGGATCGAGCTCGACCAGCGCCGCGGTGGCGGCGCCTCCCGCCATGCCGACCGAGACGCCCTGGACGATGCGTGCCGCGAACAGCCAGACGACGCTCGTCGCGAGCGCGAACAACAGCAGCGCGAGCGTCCCCATGACGAGACCGCCGAGGATCACGGGGCGGCGGCCGATGCGATCCGAGAGCTCGCCGAAGAGCAGCAGCGAGGGCGCGAGCGCCAGCGCGTAGACCGCGAAGACGAGCGTGAGCACGAGGCTGTCGAAGCCGAAGCGCTCGCGATAGACGGCGTAGAGCGGCGCCGCGAGATTGGCGCCCAGAAGCAGGGCGGCGAGCGCGCCCGCGACGGCCGGCTGGCGGGCTGCGGGCACGAGTCGGAAGCTCACCGGCCCGAGCCTACGGCGCCGGCGGTTCGCCGAGCGCCGAACGAGCCCTATCGGCGCGAATGCCCACCGAGGTCGGCGAGCATTGCGGCGATGCAGTTGACCCGCGCCGAGCGCTCGCCCTGGACGATCCTCGGCATGGCCGTCGGCATGCAGTTCGGCGTGTCGCTGATCGATCAGGGCGTGCTCACGCTGACGGGCTTCATCAAGCTCGACCTCGGTCTCTCGGCCTTCGCAGCCGGCCTCGTCGTGGCGTCGTTCGCGCTGGGGCGGATCATGGGCGCCTATGCGGCCGGCCTGGCCGCGGACCGGCTGGGCGAGCAGCGCACGCTGCTCGTGGGCGGCGTCGCCACGGCGGCAATCGTGCTCGCCGCCTCGCTCATGCCGCTGCCCGTGTTCGTGCCGCTGATGGTGCTGGCGGGCGCCGCGGGAGCGAGTGCGACGCCCGCCGGCGGGCGTCTCGTCCTGCTCGCGTTCCCGCGCAATCGCCGCGGTTTCGCGCTCGGCATCCGGCAGACCGGCATTCCGGTGGGCGGCCTGATCGCGGCCGCCACGCTGCCCTGGATCGCGCACGTCGCGAGCTGGCGCTGGAGCCTCGCCGCGGCCGCCTGCGTGACGGCGCTCACGGCGATCCCGCTGCTGGGCCTGCGCGCCGCACCGCCTCCGCCGCGCCCGAAGGGCCCCCAGCAGCACGTCGGGCGCAACCGCGACCTGCTCATGCTGACGGCCTGGGGCTGCCTGATCGTGACGGGCCAGTACGCGCTCGTCGCCTTCCTCGCTCTCGACCTCAACCAGGGCGCCGGGCTGACGCTGGCCGAGGGATCGATCCTCGTCGCGCTCGCGAACGTCGCGGGCATCGTCGGCCGCGTGCTCTGGGGCCTCGTCAGCGACGGGAATCACGGCGGCAGCCGCAAGGCGTACCTGCTCACCATCAACGTCGTGGGGCTGGTCGGCGCCGTCCTGCTCTTCGTCGTCCCGCCGACCGCGCCGATCCTCCTGATCGGCGTGATCGTGGCGATCGCCGGGCTCGCGCTGATCGGCTACCAGGGTCTCTGGATCACGATGATCGCGGAGGTCGCCGGACCGGATCGAGTCGGTGCAGCGACGGGCTTCGCGATCACATTCGTGGCCGGTGCGATCGCGTTGAGCCCGCCGCTGTACGGACTCGTCGCGGACGTGGCCGGGACCTACCGGGCGATCTGGGCGGTCCTGGCCTGCGTCCTCGTCGTTGCGCTGCTACCCGCGGCGCTCGTCAGGGAGCACGCCGCCGAGCAAGCGTGAGCTGGTACTCGGACTCCAGCCGCGGCGAGCCGGGCTGGCCCTGATTCTGCTTGCGTGCGAACCGCCGCAGCGCGGCGTCGAGCTCGTCGGAGGCGGCGCGGTCGTCCCGCAGGCGCTCGAAGACGCGCAGCACCGGTCCGTAGCTCGTGCGCATGAGGTTGACGAACGCGTCGGGCGCCACGCCCTCGAACAGGACCTTCCGGCGCTCGCAGTAGAGCTCGTCGACGCCATCGCCGAGCAGCTCGCTGACGTACTCCTCGGTGCCCCACAGCGAGCCGGGCTTGGTGCCCGGAGCCGGCGCTGGCAGGAAGGGCGAGAGGACCCCGAACAGGGAGCCGATCAGGCCCTCCGGCGTCCAGTTGATCAGCCCGATCGCGCCGCCCGGCCGGCAGACGCGCACGAGCTCGGCCGCGGCCTTGTCGTGGTTCGGGCAGAACATCACGCCGACGGCGCTGGTCACGACGTCGAAGCTCCCGTCGTCGAAGGGCAGTGCCTCGGCATCGCCTTCGACCCAGGTGACGTCGACGCCGGCCGCCCAGGCGCCGGCTGCGCCACGCGCCAGGAGCGCAGGCGTGATGTCGAGGGCCGTCACCTCGGCGCCGGCGAGCGCGGCCGGGATGGCCACGTTGCCCGAGCCGCAGGCGACGTCCAGCACCGTCTGCTCCGGGCCGATGCGCAGCTCCTCGACGAGCGTCGGACCGAAGGCGCGGATCAGCCGATCGGCCACTTCGGGGTAGTTGCCCGCCGTCCAGACGTCGCGCGCCGTGCGCTGCGCCTGCGTCAGGTAGGTGAGATTGCTCACGCGCTTCCTCCTCTCGGATCCGTGTCCGGCCCTCAGGCCGTGACGGCGGCAGGGTCGGGGCGGACGAGGACGGTGTCGACGACGGGGATGACCTCGTCGGCAGGCAGACCGGATAGGCGGGCGTGCTTGCGCACCGCCTCGGGGCTGACGCCCTCGTAGATGCAGACGGTGCCGAGCGAGCCGGCGCCCTCCTCGAGGACGTAGCTGCGGATCCAGCGCACCTCGTCGGGCATCTCCTCGTTGCCGACCTTGGCCGAGCGCTCCGCGGCCGCCTGGAGATCCTCGGGCGAGGTCCAGCCGTTGCGGCGCAGGATGACGTAGAGCTGCATTTCGATTCCCTTCGAACAGATTGCGTGAGTACGAACCAGGCCCTCCTCGGCCCCGTCATCGACGGTAGGCGGGCACGCTCGCCGGCACATCGGCGGCTTTGCCGTACCGGGGGTCCGGCATCTGCCGTATCGGTCCGGCAAACCGATCACCGACCCATGACGTTTGTGTGATGGCGTCGGTACGGATGCTCATACGCGGGCGAGGGGCCCGCGGTGCTCGGCAAAACGAGGGGGAGGACGATGCGAGGGGATAAGCGCACGCTGCGCGCACTGGCCGGCTCGGCCATTGTGACGTTGGCGGTCGCCTCGGCGATCACGGCAGTGCAGACAGTCGGCCCGGACGGGGGCGCGAGGGCCTACGGGGCTCAGGCTCCCAGGCCGAAGAAGCCGGTTGGGCCCGAACGCGCGTTTGCGGCCATGCCGCTCGCGTTCGTGCAGAACCAGGGCCAGACGGACGCGCGCGTCCGCTACTACGCGCTTGGCAACCACTACGCGTTCTTCGCCACGCGCGACGAGCTGATGCTCTCGCTGACCAAGAACAAGCCGGCGCGGCAACTCGCGCTCGCTCTGCGCTTCATCGGGCGCAACGCCCACTCGACCACGACGGGCGCCAGGCGCGCGCCGGGCAAGGTCAACTACCTGCGCGGCAAGGACTCGGCCAAGTGGCAGACCCAGCTCGCGCGCTACAGCGACATCGTCTACCACGAGCTCTGGCCGCACATCGACCTGCGCCTGCATCAGAAGTCAGGGACGCTGAAATACGAGTTCCAGGTGCATCCCGGCGCTCGCATCGCCGACATCCGCCTGGCCTACGCCGGTGCGACAGGCCTGAGCCTGGACCGCAAGGGCGCGCTGCGCATCGAGACCGGCCTCGGCGTGCTGCGCGACTCGGCGCCGGTGTCGTACCAGCGCATCGCCGGCAAGCGCGTCGCCGTCGAGAGCCGCTACGTGCTCAAGGGCGGCGACAAATCCCGGCGCTTCGCATTCGACGTCGGGCGCCATCGCCACGACCGCGATTTGATCATCGACCCGGGCATCCAGTTCACGACGTTCCTGGGCGGCGGCAGCGCCGAGACCGGCGCCGGCATCGCCGTCGACGCCAACGGCAACTCGTACATCGGCGGCACGACGCAGTCGCCCGACTTCCCAACGACGCCGGGCGCCTTCAAGCGCACGGGCGCAGCCAGCAACTTCTCCGACGTCTTCGTCACGAAGCTGAACCCGGCGGGCACCGCGCTGATCTACTCCACCTTCGTCGGCGGCAGCAACCTGGAGTTCGGCAACGACATCGCGATCGACGCGGCGGGCAACGCCTACGTCACGGGCACGACGAAGTCGTCGAACTTCCCGACCACGGGTGGCGCGTTCGACCGCAGCCTCAACATCCCGCCGAACTGCCCCCGCTGCACCACGGACAACACCGACGGCTTCGTCTTCAAGCTCAACGCGGCCGGCTCGGCGCTGACCTACTCCACCTATCTCGGAAGCACGGACATCGATTCCCCGCGGGGGATCACCGTGGACGGGTCGGGCAGCGCGTACGTGGTCGGCGAGACGCCCGGCGCGGACTTCCCCACGACCGCGGGCGCCTTCCAGCGCACCAGGAACAGCCCGTACGACATGTTCGTGACCAAGCTGAATCCCACGGGGACCGCCCTGGCCTACTCGACCTTCCTGGGGGGCTCGGGCGTCGACGACGGCCAGCGAATCGCCGTCGACGCAGGCGGGAATGCCTACGCACTCGGCTTCACGAGCTCGACCGACTTCCCGGTCACTGCCGGCGCCTTCGACACGACCGCCAACGGCGGCTTCGACACGACGCTCACCAAGCTCAACGCGGCGGGCTCCGCCCTCGTGTACTCCACCTACCTGGGCGGGTCGGACTTCGACAGCGGCAGCGACGTCGCTCTCGACGGCGCCGGGAACGCATACATCGGCGGCACCACGAGCTCGGCCGATTTCCCGACCACCCCGGGCGCGTTCAAGCGCGTCAACGACGGCAACGACGGGTTCGTCACGAAGCTCAACGCCGCGGGCTCCGCGGCCGTGTACTCGACCCTCTTCGGCGGCAGCGGGACCGACTCCGCCAGCGGCGTCGCTCTGGATCCGTCCGGCAACGCCTGGCTCTCGGGCGGCACCACGTCGGCCGACTTCCCGGTCACGGCCGACGCGGCCGACGCCTCCTTCAACGGTGGCGCCGACGCCATCATCGCCGAGCTCAACGCCGCGGGCTCGGCGTTCCTCTACGGGACGTTCCTGGGCGGCTCTCAGAGCGACGGCGCCTCCGACATCGGGCGTGACTCCGCCGGCAACCTGTACGTCACCGGCTCGACGTTCTCGATGGACTTCCCGGCCACGACAGGGGCGTTCGACACGATCTTCAACGGCGACACCTCCATCTTCTGGGGCGACGCCTTCGTGACGAAGCTCTCGCTCACTGGCGGCACGACGCCTCCGGCGCCGCCGCCCGTACCGACCGCGCCGACGCTGCTCGCGCCGTCCAACGCCTCGTCGCCCGCCCAGCCGATCTCGTTCGACTGGAGCGACGTGACCGGCGCGGCCTCCTACGCGATCCAGATCGACGACTCGAGCGCCTTCAGCGCGCCACTCGTGCTCAGCGACTCGGTCACGGCCTCGCAGTACGTCACCGGAGGCCTCGCGGCAACGATGCAGTTCTGGCGCGTGCGCGGTGTCAACACCGCGGGCGTCCCGGGCGCGTGGTCGGCGACCCGCAGCTTCACGCCACAGGCGCCTCCGCCTCCCACGACGGTGACGAACGTCGACATCAACCCGGCCACGGTGGCCGGCGGCGATTCCTCGAGCGGGACGATCATCGTGGGCGCGGCTGCGCCCCAGACCACGGTCGTCGCGCTCTCGAGCAGCAACCCCGCGGTCGCGAGCGTGCCCACGAGCGCCACCGTCCCGGCGGGCCAGTTCACGGCGACGTTCATCATCACGACCTCGGCCGTGTCTTCCACCACGACCGTGACCATCACGGCGACGTACAACGGCGCGAGCAAGACCGGCACGCTGACCGTGACGCCGGCGGGCGCTCCGCCGCCGGGGCCGAGCCTGCAGAGCCTGGCCGTGAGCCCGTCTTCGGTCGCCGGCGGTTCCGGCACGTCGGGGATCGTGACGCTCTCGAGCGCAGCCCCGCCGGCGGGCACGACGGTCTCGCTCACCAGCAGCAACGGCGGGGTCGCCGGCGTGCCGGCGAGCGTCACCGTCCCGGCCGGGGCGACCGTGGCGGGGTTCGCGATCTCGACGAGCGCGGTCTCGTCGTCGACCTCGGTGACGATCTCGGCCTTCTCCAACGGCATCACGCAGACGGCCAGTCTCGCCGTGACGGCCGCCGCGCCACCGCCGCAGAGCGCGGCGCTGACGGTGTCAGCGACCGGGCGCAGCGGTGAGCGCGTCACGTCGAGTCCAGCCGGCATCAGCGTCGCCAGCGGCAGTAGCGGCTCGGCGTCGTTCGCCGTCGGTACCTCGATCACGCTGAGCGTGTCGAACGGGCGCTCCACCATCTGGTCGGGCGCGTGCTCGAGCGGCGGCAGCAAGGTGCGCACCTGCACCTTCACGCTGAACGGTGCGGCCTCGGTCACGGCCAACATCCAGTAGCTCCCGAACGTTCCGGCCGGGCACCTGCGCCCCAGGTGCCCGGCCGGTCGCATACTCCGCGTCATGTCTGCACTCCTGACCGATTCCGCGCTCGAGCGGCTCGAGGTCGACGGCTACGTGGTCGTCGAGGACCTGTTCGATGCCGAGGCCGACTTCGCGCCCCTGATCGCCGAGTGGGACGACGTGCTCACCGGTGTCGCGCGGGGGCTCATGGCCGAGGGCCTGCTCGGGCAGCTCCACGAGGGCCTGCCGTTCGATCAGCGGCTGATCGCGATCTCGCTCGAGAGCGGACGCAACCTGCCGCAGGCCTTCGAGATCAGCCTGCCGCAGAAGAACATCACGGCCGAGACGCCGATGCACCTGAGCGACACGATCTTCGGGCTGATCACGGACGAGCGCCTGCTCGACGTGGTCGCCCGGCTGATCGGCCCGGACGTCATCTCGAACCCGGTGCAGCACATCCGCATGAAGTTGCCCGAGCGCGCGCTCAGCAGCGAGGGCCAGACGAGCTTCCTGGCGGGCAGCGTGTCCTGGCATCAGGACCTGGGCGTGCTCACGGAGGAGGCCGACGCGGCCACGATCCTCTCGGTCTGGGTGCCCGTGACCGACGCGACGGTCGAGAACGGCTGCCTCCAGGTGATCCCGGGCAGCCACCGGCGCGACCTGCTCGACCACTGCCCGACGAGCGGCAATCTCGGCATCCCGGACAAGCTCCTGAAGCTGCAAGAAGCGGTGCCGGTGCCGATGCGCGCGGGCAGCGCGCTGATCTTCGGCCAGCAGCTGATCCACGGCTCGCGCGACAACGTCACGCGCGACGAGGTCAGGATCAGCATGGACCTGCGCTACCAGCCGGCGGGACAGCCGAGCGGCAGGCCCGACTTCCCGTCGTTCCCGGCACGCAGTGCCGCCCGGCCCGACTCGGTACTGCGTGATCCCGAGGAGTGGCGCAGGCAGTGGCGGGAGGCGCAGATGCTGCTGGCCGAGCGCGAGCTGCCGAAGTTCAACCGCTGGAGCGGCGACTCCCCGGCCTGCGCGTAGTCAGGCCTCCTCGCGCTGCACGCGCTCCGGCGTGAACGCCGGCAGGCAGACGGCCACGTACTCGCACTCCTCCAGCGTGGAGTAGCGGATGCGCTCGCCGGCGGCGGTCAGGATCGCCTGACCCGCTGTCACATCCGTGTGCTCGCCGTCGTGCTCGACCCGCAGGGCGCCGCGCAACACGAGCGTGTACTCGTCGAAGTCCGGCGTCTGAAACGGCTCCTTCCAGTCCGCGGGCGCGCGCATGCGGGCGATGCTGATTCCGTCGGTCTGCGTGTTGACGCTGCCGATGTACTCGTCGATCAGCTTGCCGCCCGGGACGGGGATCGAGGTCGGGCTGGGAATCAGGCGGGGCATGTGGCTCCGGTCTCGTCGGGGTGCGCGGATCGTAGGTAGCCTCTCGCGCGTGCGCGTCTTCATCATGAGCGACATGGAGGGCATCGCCGGCGTCACCAAGTGGGACGAGACCACCGGCGGTGAGCCGCTGCACGGCGAGCGCATGCGCCTCTACACCGCGGAGATCAACGCTGCGGTGCGGGGAGCCTTCACGGGCGGCGCGACCGAGGTCGTCGTGATGGACTGCCACGGCGCCGGCAAGGGCTGGACGTTCAACTCGCTGATTCCCGAAGAGCTGGATCCCCGCTGCGAGTTCGTCGTGCAGCAGGAGTGGACTGAGTACACGGAGTTCCTGGAGCAGGGCTGCGACGCCGCGCTCTTCATCGGCATGCATGCCATGGCGGGGACGCCGGACGGCGTGCTCAACCACACCGTCTCCGGCACCGGCTGGCGCAGCCTCGCGTTCAACGGGACGCTCGTCGGCGAGACCGGCATCAACGCGGCGCTGTGCGGGACGTGGGGCTGCCCAGTCCTGCTGGTGACGGGGGATCGGGCCGTCTGCCGCGAGGCCTCGGCGCTGCTCGGCGACGGGCTGACGACGGTCCCCGTCAAGCAGGGGCTCGGCCGCTTCAGCGCTCGCCACATCTCGCCGCTGCGGGCGCGCGAGCTGATCGAGGGCGCGGCCGCTTCGGCGCTGAAGGACCGCACCGCCGTGGCTCCTTGGAACCCGGGCTCTCCCTGTGAGATCAGGGTCGAACTGTCGACCAGCGACGAGGTCGAGCGCTACCGTCACCACGCCGTGGTGGAGATCGTCGACGGGCGCACCCTCGTGTCGCGGGCCGACGACTGGTGGACGGCCTGGCGGCAGTTCTACTTCACGTTCTTCCGCGACATCTAGCGCCGCTGCGCCGCCTCGGGCGAGGCCTCCCAGAACTCGTCGATCTTCGTGGCGTCTCCGCGGCCGAGTCGGGGAGAGACGGCCCACAGCTCGACGGGCTCATCGCGCTCGTTGCGGTGCGAGCGGTGCGTCTTCGGCGCCACCCGCACGACCGAGCCCGCGGGTACTTGGACGACGTCGTCGCCGAAGCGCATCGTCAGCGTGCCGCGAGTGACGATGTAGACCTCCTCGATCTCGTCGTGGAAGTGGCCCGTGCCTTGCTCGAAGTCGGAATGCGGGGGCACGCGGATGAGCGTCACCGCCACCTGCTCGCAGCCGAGCGCGTCCGACAGCGAGCGGAACTCGCCCGGGACGTCCGTCCCGGCGTACGGGTCGTCGACGTCATCGCCTCGAACGATCGAATAGCCCTTCACGTCTGGCGGCCTTTCTCTCAGTCGGTGAGTATGCGCTCATGGCGAGACTCGACCCGGCGCCGTGGTGGGAGGTTCGCCGAGCGCAGAACAGCAAGGCGGCGACATATCGCTGCCCGTTCTGCGGATACCACCTCCACGCCTCGACGGAACACATGCTGATCGCGCCGGAGGGAGATTCCAGCCGGCGGCGGCATGCCCACCGGGAGTGCGTGCTCGCGGCGCGGGAGCAGGGACGACTGCCGTTGCGCGAGGACTGGCTCGCGACCCAGCCGCGGCCGCCGTCGCTGCTGAGCCGCGTGCTGCGGCGCCGGGAGCCGGGCTAGCGGCTGACGCGGCGCACGGCCAGCCGCGAGCGGTTGCCGATGGGGTCGAGCGCGACGGCTCGCACGATGAAGCGCCCGGAGCCGAGCGGTGGCGTCGTGAACGCTCCGTGGACGAGCGGCACAGCACGCAGTCGCTGCGCCGCCCGGTCGCACGGAAACGAGGTGAAGCGGCGGCCGTTCCAGGCCTCGCAGCGCGTGCCGGCGATGCGCTCGATGCCCAGCAGAACGCGTTGGATGCCGCGTCCGACGGCGTCGTCGATCGCCATTCCGGCGACGCGGCGGCAGCCGGCGGTGCAGCGGAGCGTCACGGTCGGCGGGAGGAAGTCGAGCAGCGGGCAGCTCGCCTTGACGCGCGCGACGGCGAGCGCGGTTGCGCCGCTCTGCGTCGCCCCGCCGATCGAGACGGGCCCGTCGGCTGCGGTGCCCGACACGACGACCGATCCGTCGGGCGCGACTGCCAGCGAGTCGTAGACGGCCCCGGCGCTCGTCGCGCCGACGGCGACGGCCGGGATGCCTGCTCCGCGGAAGGTCCGGTCCAGCCGGCCGTCGGAGCCGCGCCGGCTCACGCCGGCGGCGCCGGCGATCAGCAGGTGGCCCTCGCAGTCGTACGCGCCGGCGGCGGGCGCCTCGGCGGCGGTCAGCTCGCCCGCGCTCGCGAACGTCTCGTCCAGCCGGCCGTCCGCGCGTAGCCGCGCGGCGCTCGCGATGCCGCCCGCCGGCGCCGTCCACCCGCCGAGCGCGAGGATGTTGTCCCTGCGCGTGATGATGGGCGCAGGCGCGCGGCCCTGCAGCGGGCCGAGCACGGTCAGCCCGTCGCTGCCGAACGTCGCGTCGAGGGTCCCGGTCACGCTGATGCGGACGACCGCGGCCGCTACGTCACCGGGAAACGCGACGGTGGTGGCTCGCCAGATGCCGAGCACGATGCGCCCGCCGCGGTCGATCGCGACGGAGTGCGTGCTCGCGAACGTGACGCCGGCGATCGGCAGCGCGAGGAATCCGCCGCCTGCGAAGGAGGCATCCGGGACCCCGTTGTCGGTGATGCGCGCGACGACCGCGATCCTGCCGAGATTCGTGCCGAAGGGCGGGGCTCCGTCGACCGCGCCGGCGAGGACGATGTCCGAGCCGTACAGCGCGATGGACTTCCAGCCGCCCGGCAGTCCGCCGTAGGCGCCCTTGGCGATCAGCAGCCCGCCGCTCGCGAAGCTGGGATCGAGCGTCCCGTCCGCCAGTAGCCGCGCGACCGCGGGGACATCGTCGTCCACCTCGCCCGCGACCGTCGTGCGTCCCTGTGCGTCGAGCGCGATCGCCTCGGCGCGCGAGGTCGCATACGGGGCAGGCGGTGCGATCGTCGCCACGCCGCCGTTGCCGAAGGCCGGGTCGAGCGAGCCGTCGGGCAGCAGCCTCAGAACCGCGGCGCGCGTGCGCAGCAGGGAGCCGTCGTCGAGCGTGGCGCCGATCAGGATGCGGCCTTGGGCGTCCACCGCAACGCCGGCGGCCGAGGAGAACCGCTGCGGCGCGAACGAGATGGATCCGCCGTGGCCGAACGAGCGCACCGGCCCGCCGTCGGCCGCTGCGCAGACGGGTCCGGCAGCGAGCAATGCGAGCCCCAGTGCCAGCGTCCGCCACATCGGGCGAGCGTATCCGCTCGATTGCCAGGGTCGGCCCCATGGCGGTGTCCGCGAGCGCTGGCGCGGCAACGCTAGTCGCGCGGCGGCAGTTCCTGCACGGACCAGCGGTTGCCGTCGGGATCGCTGAAGAACACGAAGCGCCCCCACGGAAACTCCCGCACCTCGCTGACCTCGACGCCGCGCGCCGCGAGCTCCGCGTGGGCGGCGTCGGCGTCGGCGACGACCATCTGGATGCCCGGCTGCGACCCGGGCTCGGCCCCTGACATGCCCTTGTCGAGCACGATCGAGCAGGCGGAGCCCGGAGGCGTCAGCTGCACGAAGCGCAGGTCGTCGCTGACGCGATGGTCATGGTCGGCGTTGAAGCCCGCCTGGTCGACGTAGAAGGCCTTTGCGCGGTCGATATCGGTCACGGGGACAGATATGAGCTCGATCTTCCAGTCCACGGAACTCCTCCTCTTGTATCTGCGCGCCCCGTTGCGGCCGCGCGCGACGCCCGAGCGGTCAGGCAGAGAAGTCGGCGGTGGCCATGACGGCACCGGGAGTGCCGCCGAACGTGCCGGTCGAGATGCCCAGGCCGACGCGGTGCATGTCGGCTGTCAAGATGATGTGGCGGTGGGGCGCGGAGTGCATCCACTGGCTGACGATACCCTCGGGCGTGCCGTACGAACCGGTGCCCCAGGCGATGTCCTCGCCGATCAGCGAGCTCTTCAGGTAACGGGCGACGCGCACGTACCACGCCTCGCTGGGCGAGTCATGGTCGAAGTAGCTGTTCTGGATCATGTCGGCCGAGTGCGAACGCGCGGCGTTGCGCAGCGGCGTGCTGGCCGTGAACGCGCTGAGGCCGTGCTGGGCGCGGATGACGTTGAGGATGACCAGAACCTGCTGCTCGCTGGTGGCCTGATGAGATCGCTTGGGCGCGGCCTGCCTGATGGCCGGGACGCTCATGCCGGCGACGCTGACGAGCAAGCTGATGAAGATCTTCCGCATGCTCACTGGATCGAGCGAATCGGGACATGGGCCGATCCGACAAATCACGCCTCTGGCGTCCTCGTTATCGAGGAGGGGCCGCTGCGCAAACCGGGGTCAGACCCCGTTGTGCGCAGGCCGCATCGGGCGCAGAAATCGGCGCCTGGCACGGCTTTACGCGCGGTGCGGGACCGAATAATTTGGGGTCAGACCCCGGTTTATGCGGTCCCGTGCGGGTACCATCGGCCCTCGTGGGACGCCTTCACCGGAAGTCGATCGTGGTGACGGGCGGCTCTTCTGGACTGGGGCGCGCCATGGCTTTGCGGTTCGCCGCCGAGGGCGCTTTCGTCGTTGTCGGGGATGTGCGCGAGGAGCCTCGGGAGGGTGGGCGACCCACGGTTGAACTCATTGCCGAGGCGGGTGGATCCGCCACGTTCGTGCATTCCGACGCCTCTCGCTCCGATCACATCGACCTGCTCGTGCGCGCCGCTGTGGCGCACAGCGGGCGGCTCGACGTCATGGTTCCGAACGCCATCGTGGCCGGCCCGCATTCGAAGGGGCTGCTCGAGACCGACGAGGACGACTGGGATGCCATCATGGCCGTCGGCCTGCGCGGGGTTTTCCTCTGCTGCAAGCGCGCCGTGCAGCAGATGCTCACCCAGGAGCCGGTGGGCGAGGCGCGCGGGCGGATCGTCAACATCTCCTCGCAGCACGGCATGGTCGGCGCGCCCGACCACCTCGCGTACTGCGCCGCCAAGGGCGGCGTCGTCAACCTGACACGGCAGATCGCCGTCGACTTCGGGCCCCACGGAATCATCTGCAACGCCGTCGCGCCGGGCAAGATCCTGACCACACCGATCGACGAGCCGGACACGCCCGAGGGACTCGCCTATTCACACGCGCGCACGCCTTTCCCGCGGCTCGGCCAGTCCGAGGACGTGGCCTCGCTCGCCGTCTTCCTCGCCTCGGACGAGTGCACCTACATGAGCGGCGCCAACGTCCTGGTGGACGGCGGCTGGATGGCCTACTGAGCTCGAGCCGAGGCGCCGGCGGGCAGGTAGACGCCGCGGTGCTCGTCACCGGTGAACCGGCCGTCCTGCACGACGTGGTCGCCGCGCGCGAGCACGTGGCGGATCGAGCCGGGTACCTCGATGCCCTCGTACGGCGACCAGTCGAGCCCGTCGGCGATGCCCGCGAGCGTGAGCCTGGACGGCCGAGACGGATCCCACACCACGACGTCGGCATCGCTGCCCGGCGCGATCGCGCCCTTCTGCGGGTAGAGGCCGAAGATGCGCGCCGGCGCGGCGCACGCAACTTCGACCAGCCGCTCGGGCGAGAGCGGCGCCTCGCCGTACACGGCGGCCGCGAAGCCGAGCGGCAGGCGCGCGCCGATGCCCGGCAGGCCGGTCGGCACCTTCGTGAAGTCGTCGGCGACCGGCAGCTTGTCGCGGTCGAGCCGGAGGTGGCAGTGATCCGAGGCGTAGGTGTCGAGCGCGCCGTCGCGCAGACCGCGGAACAGCGCCGAGCGGTCTGCGGCCGTGCGCAGCGGCGGCGTCATCACGTAGCGCAGCGCGTCCGGCCCTTCGTGCTGTGCCCGCTCGAAGCGCAGGTGATGCGGGCACACCTCGCCGTAGACAGTCATCCCGCGCCAGCGCGCAGCGGCGATCTCCGCGAGCGGCCGCACGCCCGTGACGTGCACCACGTAGGGCGTTGCCCCGGCGACCTCGGCGAGCGCCAGGAAGCGGTGCACGCACTCGGCCTCGAGCGCGATCGGCCGGCTGCGCGGCAGCGAGTCGAGTCCCAGCCGGCCCTGCGCGACGAGCTGCCGCGTGAGCAGGTCGATCGCACGGCCGTTTTCGCAGTGCGCCAGCACGACCATGCCGAGCGCCGCGGCCTCCTGCATCACGGCCAGCGCGACGTCGTCGTCGGCCATGATGCCGAGCTCGATGTAGGAGAGCCACAGCTTCACGCTGCCGACGCCGAGCTCCGCCACGTCGCGCAGGTCGCCGCTGCGGTAGGCGAGCGGCTCCCAGATCACGGCGTGGAAGGCGAGGTCGATCAGCGAGTCGGGCAACTCGTCGGCCAGCGTGCGACGGGCGGCCTCGGCGGGCTTCTCGCCTTCGAGCGCATCCACGAAGGCCAGCGCGCTCGTGGTGCCGCCGAGCAGCGCCGAGCGCGTGTCGTCGCGCACGCCGCCGAAGACGTGGGTATGCACGTCGACGGCGCCCGGCAGTACGAGGCACCCGCCGGCATCGATCACCGCGGCGCCGGAGCGGTCGACCTCGCCGACCTGCACGATCCTGCCGTCCTCCACCAGAACGTCGGCCGCAACCGTCGCCTCGGGGCTGACGACGCTGCCGCCGGCGACTACGACCCGCCGCGGGACATAAAGGGTCTGACCCCAAGTGTCCCGCGGGACACTTGGGGTCTGACCCTTGATGTCCCGCTGTGGCGCACGTCCGCTCATTCGCCGGCGACGTCCGCAAGCGTGGGCGCCGCGCTGAGCAGCCGCCGCGTGTACTCGTGGCTCGGGTGCTCCAGCACCTGGGACACGGGGCCGGACTCGACGAGCGTGCCCTGATCCATCACCAGCACGGAGTCGGCCACGCAGGCCACGACGCCGAGGTTGTGCGTGATGAAGAGCATGCTCAGCCCGAGGTCGCGCTGCAGCTCCTGGAGCAGCTCGAGCACCGCGGCCTGCACCGAGACGTCGAGCGCCGAGGTGACCTCGTCGCAGATCAGCAGGTCTGGCTCTGCCGCCAGCGCGCGGGCGATGGCGACGCGCTGTCGCTCGCCGCCCGAGAGCTCGACCGGGAAGCGCTCGGCGACGCGCTTCGGCAGCCGGACGCGCTCGAGCAGCTGGCCGACCTCTGCATCGGCGTCGCGGCGCGAGAGCCGGCGCAGCACGCGTAGCGGCCGGGCGATCGAGCTGCGCACCTGGTGTCGCGGGTTGAGCGACTCGAAGGGGTTCTGGAAGACGATCTGGATGCGGCGGCGGGCATCGAGCGGCCGCGAGGCTGCGTCGGCGATCAGCCAGTCGCCGCCGAACAGGATGCTGCCGCTGGACGGCCGGTGCAGCCCGGCGATGCAGCGGCCCACCGTCGTCTTGCCGCTGCCCGACTCGCCGACGAGCGCGACGCAGCGCCCGGGCTGGATCGCGAACGACACGCCGAAGACGGCCGGGCGCGTCGTGCGGCCGCTGCGGTAGCGCGCCTCGAGCTCGGTGACCTCGAGTAGCGGCGCGGTCTCGGGCTCGGAGGTCCGCGCGCGAAGGTCGCTCCCGGGCCGTTCGGCCAGCGCGATCTCCCCGACGCGGCAGCAGCGCACGACATGCCCAGGCGCGGCCTCGGCGAGCGCCGGCACGGCCTCGCCGCAGCGCTCGCCCGCGTACTCGCAGCGCGGCGCGAAGGCGCATCCCGCCGGCCACTCGCCCACGCCCACCGAGACGCCCGGGATCCCGCGCAGCGAGCGCGGATGCCGGAAGTCGGGGATGGCCCCCACCAGCGCGCGCGTGTACGGATGGCGCGGCCGCTCGATCACGTCGGCGGCCGGAGCGTTCTCGACGACGCGCCCGGCGTACATGACGACGATGCGGTCAGCCATGCGGGCGACGACGGCGAGGTCGTGCGAGACGTAGACCATGGCCATGCCCTGCTCGCTGCGCAGGCGGTCGAGCTCGAACAGGATGCGATCCTGCGTGAGCACGTCGAGCCCGGTCGTCGGCTCGTCGAGCACCGCCACGGGCGGCTCGCACACGCACGCCATCGCGATTGTCACCCGCTGCTGCTGCCCGCCCGAGAGCTGGTGCGGATAGCGGCGGGTGAAGCCCTTGTCCGCGCCCAGCTCGACGCGGTCGAGCGCCGAATGCACGGACTCCAGGGAACCCTCGCCGGATCGGTGCGCACGCAGGACGTCGAGGATCGCATCGCCGACGCGCAGCGACGGGTTGAGCGCACCGCCCGGATCCTGCGGGACGTAGGAGACGACACGGCCACGCAGGCTGCGCAGCGAGCGCTCGTCGCGGCCGCGCACCTGCTCGCCGCCGACCTCGACGGTGCCGCTGCGCCAGACCACGCCCGGCCGCGTGTAACCGAGCAGCGCGAGCGCGGTCGTCGTCTTGCCGCTGCCCGACTCGCCCACGAGGCCGAGGATCTCGCCCGCGCCGAGCGAGAAGCTGACGTCCTCGACCACGGGCTCGCCGGTGCGCAGCGCGAGCGTGAGTCCGTCGACGCGAACGACGGTGGCGGGAGGCGCGACGGCGCTCACTCGGTGACGCTCCGTGCGGTTCTGGGCACGTACGAGCGGCCGAGCGAGCGCGCGATGCCGTCACCGGCCAGGTTGATGCCGATCGTGAGCAGGGCGATCATGGCCGCCGGCGCGAGCACCGCCAGCACGTTGACGGAGATGAACTCGCGGTTCTCGCTGATCATCAGCGCCCAGTCGGGGCTCGGCGGCTGCAGCCCGAGCCCGAGGAAGTTGACCGAGGCGATGATCAGGATCGAGAAGGTGAAGCGCAGGCCCGAGTCGACGAGCACGGGCGCGAGGATGTTCGGCATCACCTCCCGGCTGACGACCGCGAGTGGGCGCTCGCCCCGCGCGATCGCGGCCTCCACGTAGGCGCGCACGGCCTCGACCTGCGTCGCCGTCCTGACGATGCGGCTGATGGCGGGCGCCTGGATGATCGCGACGCCGATGATCAGCACTTCGACGCTCGTGCCCGCGCCCGTGATCAGGATGAGCAGGAGCAGGAGCGGCGGGAAGGCGAGCAGGACATCGACCGAGCGCATCAGCAGCGGATCGACGAACGACCGGCTGTAGCCCGCGATCAGCCCGATCGCGAGGCCGACGGCATAGGCGAGCAGGGTCGCCGCGAGAGCGACGAGGATCACCGAGCGGCCGCCGTAGAGCAGGCGGCTGAAGACGTCGCGGCCGAGGAAGTCGGTTCCGAGCCAGGCGTTGCTCGAGGCATCGCTGAGCGGGACGCCGATCGGCGCCGAGGGGTCGTGCGGCGCGACGTAGCGGCCAAACATGGCCACCAGCACGACGAAGACGACGATGCCGGCGCCGAGCGCGCCCGAGAAGGAGCGCAGGAAGCGCAGCCGGCCGGTCACGCGGGCTCCCGAAGCTTCGGCACGAGCAGCATCACGATCAGGTCGGCGACCAGGTTGAGCAGGATGTAGACGACCGCGATCAGCATCGACACCGACATCACCAGCGTGAGGTCGCGGTTCTGGACGGCAGTGACGAGCGTCGACCCGATGCCTGGATAGGCGAAGACGTTCTCGGTGATGATGATCCCGCCGATCAGCCACTGCAGGTTCTGCGCAAGGATCTGCACACTCGTCGGCAGAGCGTTGCGCAGCGCGTAGCGCCACAGCACGCGGCGCTCGGACACGCCGTTGAGCCGCGCCGTCTGCACGTACTCGGTCTGCAGCACCTCGACCATGCCGGCCCGCACCATGCGGATGCCGGCCGCCAGCGACGCGAGCAGGAGCGTGGCGATCGGCAGCACGAGTTTGGCCGGATCGTCCAGCGGATTGGCGCCCGGCGCCACGATCGCGACCGGCGGAAGCCAGCCGAGGCCCACGAAGAAGACGCCGATCAGCAGCGAGCCGATCACGAACTCGGGCAGCGCGATCGCCGCCAGCGACGAGATCGAGATCACATGGTCGAGCCACCGCCCCCGCAGCACGGCGGCGAGCACCCCGAGCCCGAGTGAGAGCGGGATCATGAGCAGCGCCGTGATCACCGCGAGGATGGCGGAGTTCTTGACGGCGTCCGAGATCAGCGGCCAGATCGGCGCGCTCGTCGCGCCCTGCGCCATGCCCACGGCGGAGTTGCCGAGATCGCCGTGGGCGAGCCCCCCGATCCAGGAGGCGTACTGCTTGTAGGCGGGGCGGTCGAGGTGCAACTGCTTGTTCAGCAGCTTCACCGTGGCGGGACTGCCGTTGCGACCAAGTACGACGCTCGCCGCGTTCCCCGGAAGAAGCTGCGTACCGGCGAAGATCACCAGCGAGGCGACGAACAGGGCGATCACGGCACCGGCCAGCCGCCGCCCTACGAAGCGGAGCAGCGGCGAGGCCTCGCGGCTCCTCGCAACAGGTGCCGCGACAGTCGAGCTCATCTCGGTCAGGCGAGCCAGGCGTCGAGGAAGCGGTAGTTGCCGAGCGCTCCCGCCGCGCTCGGCTTCAGGCCCTGCACCTTCGTCGAAAGGCCGTCGACCCAGTCGGCGTTCGTCCAGTTGAGGTAGCCGCCCGTGTCGTACTGGATCTTCTGCACCTGGTTCCAGAGCGACTGTGCCTTGGCCTTGTTCGGCTCGGCGATCGCCTTGCCGAGCAGGTCGTTCCACGACTTCGACTTCCAGTGCGTCTCGTTGTAGGGCGCGTCCGTGGCGAGCGCCTGCAGGAAGAAGAACTTGAGCGACGAGATCGGCCACTGCGTCTCGGCGAACGGCATCTTGAGGTACAGGAGGGACGGGTTGTAGTACGAGTTCGGCGGCACCTGCTTGAGCGTCATGGTCACGCCGGCCTGCTTGGCCTGCTGCGCAAGCAGCGTCGCCGCCTCCACGAAGCCCGGAAAGATCGGCGAGGTGTTGAGCTGGACCTTGAGATCCGACTGCCCGGCCGCCTTGAGCAGCGACTTGGCCTTGGCGATGTCCTGTTCGCGCTGTGGCAGCGACTTGTCGTAAAAGGGCAGGCCCGCGCCGAAGATGTCATTGCCGACGGTGCCGTAGCCGCTGATGGCGCTCTCCACCAGCGCCTTGCGGTCGGCGATCAGCTTGATCGCGAGCGTGACACGCGGATCCGTGAACGGAGCCTTGGTCGTGTCCATGTAGAACATCATCGCCTGCGGCGAGGGCGCCGTCAGGACCTGGATGTCCTTGGTGGCGGCGTGCGCCTTGGCCTGCTGCGTCGGCAACTGCGCCATGGCGTCGATCTGCCCCGAGAGCAGCGCGTTGAGGCGCGCGGTGTTGTCGTCGATCGAGGTGATCTTGAGCGAGTCGACGTAGGGCTTGCCCTTGACCCAGTAGTTCGGGTTCTTGGTGAACACACTCTGCCGGCCCGGTGTGAACGACTGGGCCATGAACGGGCCCGTGCCGATCGGCTTCTTGCTGTAGTCCTTGGCCGTCTGCCCCTTGGGCACGATCCACGTGTTGTAGTACGTGAAGTTGCCCGAGAGGTCGGCGTCGGCGGCCTTGAGCGGGATGCGCACCGTGAGCTTGTTGACGGCCTTGAGTTCGCCCAGCTTGATGCCCGACACGAACGGCAGCCCTGCGCTCGTCTTGCCCGCCATCTGCTGGATCGACCAGATCACGTCCTCTGCGCCGAACGTCTTCCCGTTGTGGAACGTGACGCCCGGCCGGAGCTTGACCTCCCACACCGTTGCGTCCTTGTTGTGTGTCCACTCGAGCGCGAGCCCCGGGCTGCGAGTGTTGTCGGCATTGACCAGCACGAGCGGGTCATAGAGGTTCTGGATGCGGCCCTCGTCGATGGGTGTCACGCCCAGGAACGGATTGAGCGTCTCAGCCGTGCCGGCGCCGACGAAGCCGGCGCGCAGCGTCCCGCCGCGCTTGGGAGTGGCGCTGTGCGCGGCGAGGGCCAGATCGGGCACCGCCAGTACGCCGACGGCCGCGGCGGCCGTGCCTTTGAGCAAGGTGCCACGCGAGACGCGCGGGCCGTGATGCTGATCGCTCATCGGACTCTCCAGGGCTCCAGTGCTGGTTGAGCGGGCTACTATCTCACACGCATACAACGGAGTGCCAGCCGGGCCCGAGGGACGCATCAGGCAACCGTTTTCGCCGAATGAGAGGACGCCACGTGGAAGGAACGCTGCTGAGGTCGGGTTTGGGTTTTCCCGAGGGCCCGGTCGTGATGCCGGACGGGGCGATCGTCTTCTGCGACGGCAACACAGGGGAGCTGCTCCGCTACGCGCACGGTGAGCTCGGCACGTACGCCGTGACGGGCGGATCGCCCTGGGGAGCCATACTCGGCACCGACGGCGCGATCTACGTCACGCAGGGCGGCAACGTCCCGGGCAGCGGCGAGTTCTCGGCCGTGCCTGCCATTCAGCGCGTCAACGCCGACGGTACGGTCGAGCTGCTCGCCACCCAGATCGCCGGCAACCCGCTGGCCGGGCCGAACGACCTGGCCTTCGGCCTCGACGGCCGCCTGTGGTTCACGGACTCCGGCACCGAGGGCGACGATCGTTACCCCGAGCGCCAGCCGGGCCGCCTCTACGTCATGGACTCCGCGGGCCGCGGCGAGCTCGTGCTGGAGCGCCCCAACGTCTATCCCAACGGCATCGCCTTCGATGCGCAGGCCCGCCTCTACTGGACGGAGTCGATGGCCCACCGCGTGTGCCGGCTCGAGAACGGCGAGGCGGTCACGTTCGCGCAGCTGGGCGACAACCATGTGCCGGACGGCATGGCCTTCGCGGCCGACGGGCGCGTCTTCGTGTGCACCACGATCTCGGGCGGCGTAACGGTCCTCTCGCCCGAGGGCGAGGTCCTCGAGGAGATCTTCCTGGACGAATGCGCCACGAACTGCATCTTCGACGGCCCAAGGCTCTGGGTCACCTCCACGAAGGTGGCCGACCTCGGGTTCGGGCAGACGACGGGCAAGTTCTGGAGCATCGAAACCGACGCCACGGGCGGCCTGCCACTGATTCCCGGCGCGCTCTAGACGTGGACGCGCTCGCCGCTCCTGATCGCCCGCTCGGCTGCGAGCAGGGCGCGGAGCGTGGCAAGCGCGTCGGCCGGACTGCAGGCGACGCGCGCCGGGTCGCCGCTGCGCGCGGCCTCCAGGAACCAGGTGACGGTGGAGACACGCGGGCGGACGGTGCCGAGGACAGACACGTCCTCGCCGTGCGCGCGCCCGCGTAACTCGAAGGCGGGGTCGAGCACGAGCTGCAGGGCGGCGTCGGCGCTCTGCGCGTCGAGCGCGTAGAGGGGCGGGGTCTGCTCGGTGCTCCAGGCCACGTGGCAGGCGCCGATACCGCCGCCGGCGAAGCGCAGCAGCACCGAGACAGCGTCGTCCAACGCGCCCGGCGCTGCGCGCCCGGCGAGCGCCAGCAGGCCGCTCTGCGCCGTCGCCTGCACCGACTCGACCGGCCCGGCCAGCGCGATCTGGAGGTCGATGTCGTGGCTCGCGAGCTCGAACAGCACGCCGCCACTGGCGGCCGGGTCTGTGAACCAGGAGGCTCCGCCCTCCAGGTCGTGGCGCGCGCCCTCGGTGGGCCCGAAGCTGCGGCTGACCAGCATGCCCGGCTGCGAGCCGCGCAGCAGCGAGCGCAGGTGGAGCACCACGTCCAGCGAGCGCCACTGGTAGCCGACCGCGCAGACCACGCCGCTCCGCTGCCAGGCCGCGGCGATGGCCTCGCCGTCGGCGAGCGACCGGGCGAGCGGCTTCTCCAGGTACACCGCCAGGCCGCGCTCGAAAGCTGCGATCGCCGGCGCGGCGTGGTGGGCCGGCGGCGTGCAGACGAAGAGCGCGTCGAGCGCGTCCGAGGCGAGCATCGCCTCCCAGTCGGTGAACGCCGCGGCGCCGTGGCGCTGTGCGACCTCCGCCGCCAGACGCTCGTCGAGATCGCACACCGCGGCGATCTCGACACCGGGCTGCCCACTAAGGACGCCGAGGTGGTGCTCGGCGATCGCACCTGCCCCGACGAACCCGATCCTCAACTGTGGGGGTACTTGTCGAGCCACCAGCGCGCGATGTCGCAGCGGCGCATGAAGCTCACACTGTCGTTCCCCTGCGCATACCGGATGAACTCGCGCAGCACCGCGGCGCGCGCCGCCTGGCCGCTCCAGCGCTCGTGCACCGCCACCGTCATCATCGTGCGCCGCTCCGCGCTCTCGCGCACGAGCTCGTCCAGCCCCATCTGCAGCGTCTCGAGGAAGTCGCTCGGGCTCGCGAAGCCCGGATTCATGAGGAAGCGAGAGTCGTTGTAGGTCTTGGAGTACGGGATCACGAGCATCGACTTGGCATCGGGAGACGTCTCGTAGTAGGGCACGTCGTCGGCGCAGCCCTCGGAGTGGTAGAGGAAGCCGCCCAGCTCCTGCAGGATCCCGCGCGTGTTCTCGCTCGGCCAGCCGCGCGAGTTCCAGCCGATCGGCCGGCTGCCGAGCACGCGCTCGAAGGTCTCGATCGCCCGCTGGATGAGGGTGCGCTCCTCCTCGCGGCTGTACGTCCACGCTTCCGTCCAGCGCCAGCCGTGGCCCATCAGGTCGTGGTCGCGCTCGCGCATCCAGTCGGCCACGGCGGGGTTCAGCTCGAGTGCCACGGCCGCTCCCGACACGGTCACCGGAACCTTCGCGTCGTCGAAGATCCGCGCCAGGCGCCACACGCCTGTGCGGCTGCCGTATTCATAGTGCGCCTCGGTGCCGGGATCGCGCTGGGGCGGCTGCACCCCCGGGTCGGCGTACTCACCCCAGCCGTCGTTGCGGTCGTCGCCCCAGGCGACGGAGTACTCGGATCCCGCCTCGTAGACGAGCACGAGATTGATGACGACGCGCGCGTCTCCGGGCCAGGAGAACTTCGGCGGCGTGCGGCCGTAGCCGACGAGATCGCGGGCGCGGACTGCTGCGGGAATCAGGTCTGGGGAATCCACGGGCGCGAGTCTACGTGTGGCCTGCCATGGCAGGCTCCTCGTGCGTGGCGACCTCGCAGAGGGCCGCCTGGCCCGCGGCCACGCTCGCGATGCAGCGCTCGAGCGCGGAGCGCAGCTCCCCCGGCTGGACGACCCGCTCGGCGTGGCCGCCGAGGGCTCGGGCGACATCGGCGTAGCTCCCGCCGAGGCGGTCGGAGCCATAGCGCGAGACGGCATCGGGCATCCACTGCGTGTAGCCGCCCATCAGGCCGTTGTTGAGCACGATCGTGAGGATCGGCAACCGGCTGCGCACGGCCGTCTCGAAGTCCATGCCGACCATGCCGAAGGCGGCGTCGCCCATGATGTTGACGGCCAGCCAGTCGGGCCGCGCGAGGCGGGCGCCCATGGCGAGTCCGAGACCGGTGCCGAGCTGCGTCGACTTGCCCCAGCCCAGGTAGCCGCGCGGCACGAGCGTCTCGTAGAACGGCACGATCTGGTCGCGCGGGTGGCCGGCGTCGTGCGTGACGACGGTGCGCTCGCGGTCGACGACCTGCATCAGCTCCCAGACGACGCGGTAGGGGCTGAGCGGCGCCGCATCCGAGGCCAGGCGCGGGCCCCACTCCTGCATGAACTGCGCGCGTACGCTCTCGACCCGGCCCTCGGTGGCGGCGCGCCGCTCGGACGGGGCACTGCCGATCTCCTCGAGCAGCTGGAGCAGCACGAGCCTGGCGTCGCCGACGGCACCGAAGGCGACGTCGTAGCCGGTCGCGAGGTCGCTGCGGTCGTCGGTGATCTGCCCGAGCGTCGCTCCGGCCGGCAGTGGCGTGATGTAGAGCGAGCGCGTGAAGCTCGTCCCGATCCCGAGCACGAGATCGGCCTCGGCGAAGAAACGGTCGACCGTGGCCGGGCGGGTGCGCCCTGCGGTGCCGAGCGCGAGCGGATGATTCTCGGGGAAGGCGCTCTTGCCGTTGAGCGTCGTCGCAACGGGCGTTCCGGTGAGCTCGGCGAGTCGCAGCAGCTCCGGGGTAGCGCCCGCGTAGAGCACGCCCTGGCCTGCGAGGATCACCGGGCGCGCGGCGCCGAGCAGCGCCTTCGCCGTGGCCGCCACGTCCTCGGCGGCCGCCTGCGTCAGCCGCGGCAGCGTCGTCGTGACGTTCCAGTCGGCGTAGCCGGCCTCGCCGTTCAGGACGTCGTTGGCGATCGTCACGAGCACGGGGCCGTTGCGCGGTCCGCGCAAGGCGTTGAGTGCGCGCCGGAAGATCTCCGGGCCACGCGCCGCGTCGTTCACGGTGGCCGCGAAGCGGGTGATGGGCGCGTAGGCGCGCTCACTGCGGAGCTCGCGGCCGGAGCCCTGCAGCGCGACGTCGTGCTCGCTCGGCAGCAGCAGGATCGGGCTGCGATCGCCGTAGGCCTGCGCCACGGCCGCGAACGAGGCCTCGGCGCCGGGGCCGTACTGCGCCGCGCAGGGAACGAAGCGCTCGCCGTTGGTCGCGCGCGCGAAGCCGTCGGCGATGTTGACCGCGACGCGCTCGGTGCGCGTGATGATCGGCCGCATGCCGATCAGCGCTGCGGAGTTGAGCAGGCGGTTCTCGGGGAAGCCGACGATGACCTCGGCGCCCTCGCGTTGCAGCAGTTGGCAGATCCGGTCTGCGACGAGCTCAGGCATCGCGGACAGCCCGCAGGATCTCGGCCGCCGTGCGGCGCATCACGGCGTCCGGCGCGACCGTCACGCGCGCAAAGCCGGGGAGGCCGAACTCGCTGCCTCCGCGGATGAGGATGCCGCGGCGCATGAGCTCTGCCGTCACGGCCTGGTCGTCGGCGCCCAGCTCGACGAGCACGAAGTTGGAGTGCGACGGATGCACGCGCAGGCCGCCCGCCTCGAGCTCGGAGGTCAGGAGGTCGCGCGCGGCGGCGACCTGCACGCGCCGCTGCTCGACGAATGCGGGGTCGGCGACCCCGGCGATGCCGGCAGCGAGCGCGGCCCGGTTGACGTTGAACGGTTCCTGCACGAGATCGAGCAACCTGGCCACCTCCGGAGCGGTGATCGCGTAGCCGAGGCGAAGGCCCGCGAGTCCGTAGATCTTGGAGAACGAGCGGATGACGATCACGGGCCGCCCCTCGAGCACGTCGCGCGGGCGGTTCACGCGTACCGCCGGGTCGGCGAAGTCCATGTAGGGCTCGTCCGAGACGACGATGCAGCGCGGGGGCAGGCTGTCGAGGAAGGCACACCAGGCCTCGCGCTCGATCAGTGTGCCGGTGGGGTTGTTCGGATCGCAGATCCAGACCACCCGCGCATCGGTCGCGTTGGCCGCCGCGGCGACGCCGTCGAGATCGATCGCGAGCCCCTTGGGCGGGACCCGCGTCACGACCCCGCCCGCTGCGGCGGACACCGAGGCGTAGAGGCCGTAGGTGAGCAGCGGCACGACGACGGGCGTGCCCTCGCCGATGAAGACCTGGGCGACGGACGCGATCAGGGCCTGGGCGCCGTGCGCCGGCGTCACGCACTCGGGCGGTACGCCGAGCCAGGTCGCCAGCCCCGCGCGGAAGTCGGCGAACAAGCGCTCCGGGTAGAGAGCGGCGTTGAAGACCTCGGCCGCGGCGGCCTCCAGGACACGCTGCGGGGGCTCGAAGCGGTCCTCGTTCCAGTTCAGCGGCTCGAGCTCGTCCAGCCCGTGCTCGGCCTTGAGGGCGTCGCGGCTCGCGCCCGGGTCGTAGCGCACGAGGCCTCGGAGCGACGGCCGCGCGAGTGCGTCCCAGTCGATCACGCGGCGGCCAGCTCGCGCAGCGCGGCCTCGAGTGCCTGGAGACCGAGCGCGACGGCGTCGCTCCCGCTGAGCTCCTCGGGCGCGTGGCTGACGCCGCCCGCGTCGCTTCGCACGAACAGCATCGCGCTCGGCACCCCGGCGAGCGCCAGGATCGCGGCGTCGTGACCTGCGCCCGACGGCAGCTCTGTCGGCTCGAGGCCGAGCGCAGTGACCGCGCGCCGCAGCGCGCCCATCGGCGCGGCGCTCATGGCCACGGCCTCGTAGCGCCAGCGGGGGGCGATCTCGACCTCGCAGTTGGCCGCCTTCGCGGCCGCGCGCGCAGCCTCGACGACGCCGTTGACGAGCGCCTCGACGCTCGCGTCGTCGGGCGCGCGCAGGTCGGCGAACAGCTCGCAACGCTCCGGGATCGTGTTTGTGGCGCCCGGCGCGACGGTCAGCCGGCCGATCGTCGCGACGGCTCCGGGTACCGAGCGCGCGATGTCGTGCGCGTCCACGACGAGCCGCGCGCCCGCGCCGAGCGCATCGGAGCGCAGCGCCATCGGCACCGTGCCGGCATGACCGCGGTGGCCGGAGAACGTGAACTCGAGACCCGCCATCCCGGCGATGGAGCTCACGATGCCGAGCGGCGCGCCGGCGGCAGCGAGCGTCGGGCCCTGCTCGATGTGCAGCTCGACGAAGGCCGCGGGCGCCGGGTCGAGCCAGCCGGTCGTGGGGAGCTCTCCGTAGCCGAGCGCCGCGAACGCCTCGGCCAGCGAGATGCCGTCGGCGTCGAGCAGATCGCCCTCGTCGTCGTCCAGCTGGCCGCAGATCGCGCGGCTGCCGAACACGCCGCGGCCGAAGCGCGGCCCTTCCTCGAGGCGGAAGGCGATGACCTTGATGCTCCGCCGCGGCGGGCCGTCGGCGGCGATCGCCTCAGCCGCGTCGAGCGCGCTGAGCACGCCGAGGGCGCCGTCGAAGCGGCCGCCGTCGGGCGGTGTGTCGAGGTGCGAGCCGCTCCAGATCTCCGGCGAGCCGGGGTCGCTGCCCGTGAGCTGCCCGACCAGGTTGCCGGCGGGATCACGGCTGACCGCGAGTCCCGCCTCGTGCATCCAGCCGGCCACCAGCGCGTGCGCGCGCTCCTCGCCTGCGCCCAGGCCAGGGCGGTTCGTGCCCGCCGCTCTGCCGATCTCGAAGAGCGCGTCGAGACGCTCGAGAACGCGGGCGGATCGCCACTCCGGGCTCACCGCTCGAGGCGCGCTCGGGGTGTCGCCGCGGAGACTGCTCACGCCGCCGAGTATGCAGCACACCGGGCCGCGGAGGCGCTGGACGATCGACAATTCTCTGACTATAGTCAGAGAATGGGTACACCGATGGTGGAGCGGGTGCGCAGCTTCAATCGAGCCGTCACCGAACGCGTCGGAGCGCTCGACGAGCAGTTCCTCGGGCGCGGCCGGCCACTCGGCGAGGCACGAGTGCTGTGGGAGATCGGTCCCGGCGGCGTCGAGGTGCGCGAGTTGCGACGACGCCTCGCCGTGGACTCGGGATATGCCAGCAGGCTCCTCCGCTCACTGGAAGCCCAGGGGCTCGTGGCGGTGAAGACCGTCGAGAGCGACCGCCGTGTGCGACGCGCATGTCTGACGAAGACGGGTCTCGCCGAGCGGCGCGTGCTCGATCGACTGGCCGACGAGAAAGCGCAGTCGATCCTCGATCCGCTCGACGAGCGCCAGCGCACCCGCCTCATGCAGGCGATGGAGGAAGTCGAACGGCTCATGCGTGCCTCGTCGGCCTCCATCGCCGCCGAGGACCCGGCGACGGATGACGCGCGCTGGTGCATCCAGCAATACTTCGAAGAGCTCGCAGAGCGCTTCGACACGGGATTCGATCCGTCGCGCAGCATCCCGGCCGACCCCGACGATCTCCGCCCTCCAGCGGGGCTTCTCCTGCTCGCGCGCCGCGGCGAGCAGCCGCTGGGCTGCGGCGCCCTGAAGTTCCACCCCGGCGAGCCCGCCGAGCTGAAACGCATGTGGGTCTCGCCCGAAGCGCGCGGCCTGGGACTCGGCCGCCGGCTGCTGCGCAGCCTGGAGCAGGCGGCCGCAGAAGCCGGCGCAACGGCCATCCGCCTCGAGACGAACGGCACCCTGAGCGAGGCGATCGCGCTCTACCGCCAATCCGGCTACTCGGAAGTCGAAGCGTTCAACACCGAGCCGTACGCGCACCACTGGTTCGAGAAGCGTCTTTGAGTGTCCGGGACATCAAGGGTCAGACCCCGAGTGTCCCGCCCTGGGACATCAAGGGTCAGACCCCGAGTGTCCCGCTCGTGGCTTCGGCTAGCGGGTGTAGGCCGCGGGCACTCCGCCGTCGACGTTCAGGATGTTGCCGGTGCTCTTGCCCGAGCGCGCGTCCGAGGCGAAGTGGACGACCGCGGCGGCCACGTCCTCGGGGAGGATGTTCACGCGCAGGGTGGTGCGCGCGCGGTAGTGATCCTCGAGCGCGTCGGGCTCGATGCCGTAGTTGGCTGCGCGCTCCTCGCGCCAGGAGGAGTGCCAGATGCCCGAGCCCTGCAGCACCGCGTCGGGATTGACCGTGTTGACGCGGATGCCCGCGGCGCCTCCCTCCTCGGCGAGGCAGCGGGCGAGGTGCAGCTCGGCGGCCTTGGCCGAGGAGTAGGCGGCGGCGTTGCGGCCGGCGACGAGTGCGTTCTTCGATGCCACGAAGACGACCGAGCCGCCGCTCCCCTGCTGACGGAGCAGGCGGAAGGCCTCACGCGCGACGAGGAAGTAGCCGGTGCCCAGGATCGCGTGACTGCGGTTCCAGTCGGCCAGCGTCGTGTCCTCGATCGAGGCGCTGGAGGCGACGCCGGCGTTCGAGACCACGATGTCGACGCCCCCGAAGCGCTCCATCGTCTCGCGGAACGCGCCGGCGACGTCGGCCTCGCTCGTGACGTCGCCCTGCACGGCCAGGCCCGCGGCGCCGAGATCGGCGATCGCGACTTCGGCGCCGTCGCCGTCCAGGTCGAACGCGACCACGGCCGCGCCGAGTGACGCGAGCGCGTCGACGATGGCCCGGCCGATGCCGCCCGCCGCCCCGGTGACGAGCGCGACCTTGCCCTGCAGCTCGCGCGGCGGCGGTGCGAGCGAGAGCTTGTAGAGCTCGAGTGGCCAGTATTCGACGGCGAAGCTCTCGGCCGGCGTCAGCGAGACGAAGCGGTCGAGCGCGTGTGCCCCGGCCATGACCTCCATTGCGCGGTGGTAGAGATCGCGCGAGAGGCTCGCGGCGGCGAGCGTCGGGCCGACGCCGACCAGGCCGAGGTGCTGCACCAGCACGACGCGCGCGTCGGGATCCATGGGCGTGATCTCGGGGCCGTACTCGGCGACGTAGGCGCGATACGCCTCGCGAAAGTCGCCGGCGGCAGTGCGGATGCGCTCGGCCAGAGTCCCGACGTCGTCGGCCGCGGGGTCGAACGGCACCCACAGCGGCAGGCGCTTGGTGTGCACGAGGTGGTCGGGGCAGGGGGCCCCCACCTGCACGAGCCCGGGCGCCGCGCGCGAGGACGCGAACTCGAGCGCCTTAGGCGACTCGTCGACGCACAGCAGCTTCGCGCGCTCCGACGACGCGGCGCCGCGGATCGAGGGCAGCAGCTGCATCAGCGTGGCGTGGCGGGTCGCCTCGTCGAGCGCAGGGCCGGCCGGACCGTCGAAGCGCTGGGCGCCCTTGGTACGCTCGTTGACGAACGCGATCGCCGTGTTGATCGCCTCGATCGTGGCGTGGTAGGCCTCCTCCGCGGAGTCCCCCCACACCACGAGCCCGTGCTTGGCCAGCACGATCAGCCGCAGGCCGGGCGTGCTGCGCACGGCCTCGCCGACCTGCTTGGAAAGCGTGAAGCCGGGACGGATGTAGGGAATCCAGGCGGCCGACTCGCCGAAACACTCGCGCACGAGCTGCTCGCCGTTCTCAGAGCCGGCCAGGATGTTGATGCCGTCGGGATGCGTGTGGTGGACATGCCGGGCGGGGACGAAGGCGTGCAGCAGCGTCTCGATCGACGGTCGCGGCATCGCGGGGTCGAGCTGGCAGCGCACGAGGTGGGCGACCATGTCCTCGTCGCTCATCTCGCCGCGCGCAATCAGCGGCAGCACCTCCTGCAGACGGAGCACGGTGAAGCCCTGCGGCCCGATCGTGGCGAGATCGCTGCCCGACCCCTTGACCCACATGACCGAGCGCTCGGTGCCGGTGTGATCGACGGCCGTGCCCTTGGCAGAGGTGTTGCCGCCGCCGAAGTTGGAGACCGCGCGGTCGGAGCCCAGCAGGTTCGAGGCGCGCACGAGTGCGGCCAGCGGGTCGTTCGCGACCTCGCCGTCGGTCGCCCAGAGGTCGGCGGTGGAGGCGATCAGCTCCGCGGTGGCGCTCATCGCCCGTCTCCGCGCTCGGCCGCCATGCGCTCGGCTCGCCCGGACGCCCGTAGCGCCGCAACGGGATCATCGGCGGCGCCGAGCGCCCTGCGCGCGCTCGAGCAGAGCGACCGGACATCGGTGTTGTACGCGTCGAGCAGGGTCTGGTGGCCGGCCAGCACATCGCCGGCGGCGCTCGCTGCGCGCAGCGCGTCGCGGTCGACGATCAGCGCCCGTGCATAAGCGTCCTGGATGTTGACGACGCTCATGACCATCGCCTCGACTTTCGCCTCGATGTTGTGGGACTGGTCGATCGTCAAGCGCGGCAGTGGGCGTCCGCTGCCGACGAGCTCGCAGAAGACCAGGAAGAGCTCGAACGGATTGACCGAGCCGACGATGAGGTCGTCGTCCGCGTACTTGCGGTTGTTGAAGTGGAAGCCGCCGAGCCGCTGCTCGGACGCCAGGATCGAGACGATCTGCTCGACGTTGACGCCCTGTGCGTGATGACCCATGTCGACGAGCACGCGCGCCCGCTCGCCCAGCCGGTGGCAGACAAGCAGCGCGGAGCCCCAGTCGGCCAGATCGGTCGCGTAGAAGGCGGGCTCGAAGAGCTTGTACTCGACCAGGAACTCCTGCTCGGCGGGCAGGGCGGCGTAGACGCGCGCGAGCGACTCGAGCATGCGCTCGCGGCGCTCGATCAGGTTGTCCTGCCCGGGGTAGTTGGTGCCGTCCGCGAGCCACAGCGACTGCGCGCCCGAGCCGAGCGTGCGCGCGATCTCGATGCACTCGAGCAGGTGCTCCTCGGCCTTGGCCCGGACGGCCATGTCGGGGTTCGTCACCGATCCGAGGACGTAGTCGGGATCCTGGAAGAGGTTCGGGTTGACGGCTCCGACGCGCAGGCCGGCGGCCGCGATGTAATCGGCGAGCTGCTGCACGTCCGGCACCGCGTCCCACGGGAAGTGCAGTGCCACCGAGCCGGCCGTGCCGGTCAGCCGGTGCACCTCGGCCGCGTCGTCGACCCGCTCGAAGACGGTGCGCGGGCGGCCGGCCTGCGGGAAGACGCCGAAGCGCGTGCCGGAGTCGCCGTAGCCCCACGAGGGCGTCTCGATCACGAGCGAGCGGAGCGCGGCCTCGGCGCCGTCCACATCGACGCCACGCGTGCGCATTCGGGCCGTCAGCTGGTCGTGCTCGGTCATGTCTTCGTCCCCTCGTGAGCCTGCAGCGCTGTGGCCTGCAGGAAGCGCGCGTAGGTGTCGTCGCCGGCCGCGTCGTCGCGCGGCTCGTAGGTCGCGAGCTGCGCGGTGGCGGCCGCGACCGTGCGCATCTCCTCCAGGCTGGAGAGCTCGCCGGCGGCGCGGGCCTGGACGAGCACGTTGCCGAGCGCCGTCGCCTCGACCGGCCCTGCCAGCACCCGGCGTCCCAGCACGTCGGCCGTGATCTGGCAAAGCACCGCGTTGCGGGCGCCGCCGCCGATCACGTGGATCGTCTCGATGCCCCGGCCGCTCACGTGCTCGAGACGCTCGAGCACGAGCCGGTACTTGCAGGCCAGCGAGACGAGGATGCTGCGCACGAGCTCGCCGGTGGAGGCGGGCGGGCGCCCCCCGGCGCGCACGCAGGCCGCCGTGATCCGCGTGGGCATGTC
>DASRQS010000050.1:0-193141 GCA_035696365.1 Gaiellales bacterium
GGACGCCGTCCACACCCCAGGCAGGATCGCGGCACCCCGGCGCTCGCGCAGCGTCCCCGTGTGCACGCGGATGCGATACCAGTGCACGTGCTCGTCGTAGGCGTGCATGCCGCTGCGCTCGAGGATGCGAGGCGTGAAGTAGTAGGTGCCCGGCGTCAGCGTGAGTGAGTCGATCTGCCACTCGAACCAGCCGTCGCCGGCTGCGATCATCGGCAGCGTGAACCCGCTCACGCGGGTCGAGCTCGACGCGACGAGCACTCCATCGTGTCGCTCGATGTCGAGCTCGCAGACCGGGTCGGGCTGCTCGGCGGTCGCCGTGTAGGAGATGCGCACCCGCATCGGCTCGCCGGTGTGAAAGACCTCGCGCTCGGCGCCGTCGAGGGAGGTGAAGCTCATCGACCTCAGGTGGACGGGATGGGCGTCCGAGACCGGCTCGTGCGGCGCCACCTCGGTGCCCTGCCGTCCTGAGGTCTGCGCTGCGGCGCGCGAGGCCGACTGCGCCTCGTCCTGCTGGTTCACGTCGGCGACGTAGGCGCGGATCACGTGGTGGGGCAGCGCGTCCTCGCGCACGAGTCCCTTGTCGATCCAGATCGCGCGCTCGCAGAACGACTCGACTGCGCCCAGGTCGTGCGTCACCAGCACGAGCGTCTTGCCGGCGTTGCGGAACTCGAGCATGCGGTCGATGCAGCGGGCCTGGAAGCTCTGGTCGCCGACCGCCAGCACCTCGTCGACGAGAAGGACGTCGGGGTCGACGTTGACCGCGATCGCGAACCCGAGGCGGGCGAACATGCCGCTCGAGTACGTCTTGACCGGGTTGTCGGCAAAGCGCTCCAGCTCGGCGAAGGCGATGATGTCGTCGACCCGGCTGGCGAGGTCCTTGCGGGAGATGCCGTAGATGGCGCCGCTCAGGTAGATGTTCTCGATCGCCGTGTACTCGGGGTGGAAGCCGGCTCCGACCTCGAGCAGCGCCGAGACCCGACCGTCGATCGCGATGCTGCCCGCGTCGGGCTCGATGATGCGCGCGAGCAGCTTGAGCAGCGTCGACTTGCCGGCCCCGTTGCGGCCGACGATCCCGACGGCCTGGCCGTGCGGGATCTCGAACGAGACGCCGTCGAGGGCCGCGAACTCGTCGTAGACGCCGCGGCGGCCGCGGATGATCGTCGACTTCAGCGTGGTCTCGCGCCGGCGGTAGATGCGGTAGCGCTTCTTGGCGCCGTCGACACTGATCGCGGCACCCGTCACAGCTCCTCCACCACGTGGCTCTTCATGCGATTGAAGGCCGAGTAGCAGACCACGAGCGTCACCGAGCCGATGATCGCGCACTCCACGATGCGGAAGAGCGGCGGGAACTGCCCGTCGTACAGGCTGTCCCGGTAGGCGTTGACGAACGGGAGCATCGGGTTGAGGCGGAAGAAGGGCACGAAGCGCTCGGGCACGCTCGAGGCCGCGTAGACGATCGGCGTGAGGAAGAACCAGGCCTGCAGAACGACGCCGAGCAGGAACTCGATGTCGCGGAAGAACACCGTGAGCACCGAGAACAGCATCACCATGCCGGTCGTGAACATGAGCAAGAAGACCGTGACCGGGATCACGCCGAGTAGGCCGGGCACCGTGAAGCCCCGCAGGTAGAGCCCGAGCGGGAAGAACGCCACGAACGCGAGGCCGAGGTTGGCGAGATTCGCGAGGGTGATCGAGATCGGCAGCACCTCGCGCGGGAAGTAGACCTTCTGCAGGAGGCTCGAGTTCGCGAGCAGCGAGAACGACCCGATCTGGAGCGCCGTCGCGAAGAACGTCCAGGGCAGGAAGCCGGCCATGAAGAAGACCGGGAAGTCCGTGATGTGGTTCCTCATGATCGAGGAGAACACCGCGGTGTAGACGCCCATCATGAGCGCGGGGTTGAGCAGGGACCAGAGGATCCCGAGCGCCGAGCCCTTGTAGCGCACCTGGAGGTCCCGGGCGACGAACGTCCGCAAGAGCTCGCGGGCTCCGAGCAACTCGCGGAGAGATCCCATCACGCTGCAGAGTACGAGGGCGGAGCCGGGCTCCCTGCGGGTGGCCGCCCGTGAGCCCGCTCCTACACTGGGCGCCGTGAGCCGCGTCCTGCTCCTGGCGCCCGACGTGCCGCCCGCCCCGGGGGCCCTGGCCGCGGGGCCCGGCATCCGCTACGGCGAGCTCGCCGCCGTGCTCCGGGCCACCGGACACGAGGTGACGCTGGCGGCCCCCGAGCCGGGCGCGGACGCCGTCTGGTCGGCCGGCTCCGTCGCGAGCCTTGCCGCGGGGCAGGACGCCGTCATCCTCGGCCAGGGCCACGCCGACCTGGGCCGGGCGGTCGCTCGCACGCTGCCCGACGATCTCCCGGTCGTCGTCGACTGCTACGCGCCGGGCATCATCGAGGCGATCGCGCTCAACGAGGATCCCGGCATGTTCCCGGGGTTCCTGGCGCGCACGGTCGAGCTGCTCAAGCGCGGCGACCTCTTCCTGGTCGCGAACGGGCCCCAGCGGCTCTACACGCTCGGACTCCTCTCAGCAGCGGGGCGCCTGAATCCGACGACCTACGCCGATCCGCCGCTGCTCGAGGTCCCCTTCGGCGTGCCGGCCGATCCGCCCGGGCCCGTGACGTCGCGGGTCGGCCGGGGCGTGCTGGTGCCCGAGGATGCCGCCCTGGTGCTCTGGTACGGCGGCGTCTACCCCTGGTTCGACTGCGCCACGGCAGTGCGCGGCTTCGCCCGCGCCCTCGAGCGCGTCCCGAAGGCCTGGTTCGTGATCGTCGGCGGCCGCCATCCGCGTGCGCATGCGCCCGACGCCCGCCTGCTCGAGGCGCTGGCCGCCGCGGACGAGCTCGGGATCGCCGACCGCGTCCTGGAAGCGCCGTGGGGGCCGTACGACGAGCGCATCGCCTGGTACGCCGAGGCGGACTGCGCGATCTGCCTGCACCATCCGGGGCTCGAGACCGAGCTCTCGCACCGCACCCGGTTGGTCGATCTGCTGTGGGGGCGCGTGCCGGTCGTCTCCTCGGCCGGCGACGTGGTGGGCGAGCGCGCGGCCGCGGCCGGCGCGGGCATCAGCGTGCCGGTCGGCGACGCGGCCGCAGCGGGCGACGCCCTGGTCGCCCTGCTCTCGAGCCCGGCGCGGCGCGACGCGTTCCGCGTAGCCGCCGCCGGCCTCGCCGAGGACCTGGCCTGGCCGCGCGTGCTCGAGCCGCTCGTGCGCTGGCTCGAGGATCCCCATGTGGCGGCCGACCGCGTCTCGACCGCATCGTGGAGTGTGGCCGTGCGCAGCCTGTTCCGGGCCGCCCGCGCGGCCCGCCAAGGGGCCCGATCAGGCTGAGTGGCGCGCCAGGTCGGCGTCGACCATCATCGCCATCATCTGCTCGAACGTCACGTCCGGCGTCCAGTCGAGCTCGAGCGCCGCTTTGCCCGCGTCGCCCACCAGCAGATCCACCTCGGCGGGGCGCAGGAACCGCTCGTCGGTCGCGACGTACTGCTCCCAGTCGAGGCCGACGTGGCCGAAGGCGACCTCGCAGCAGCGCCGGATCGTGTGTGTGATTCCGGTCGCGATGACGTAGTCGACGGCGCGCTCCTGCTGCAGCATGAGCCACATCGCGCGCACGTAGTCACCCGCGAAGCCCCAGTCGCGCTGGGCATCCAGGTTGCCCAGGCGGAGCTCGTCCGCCAGCCCGAGCTTGATGCGCGCGGCGCCGTTCGAGATCTTGCGCGTGACGAACTCGAGGCCGCGCCGGGGGGACTCGTGATTAAAGAGGATGCCCGAGACCGCGTAGAGGTCGTAGCTCTCGCGGTAGTTCACGGTGATGAAATGGCCGTAGGCCTTGGCGACGCCGTAGGGGCTGCGCGGGTAGAACGGCGTCTCCTCGTTCTGCGGCACCTCGCGCACCTTTCCGAACATCTCCGACGACGACGCCTGGTAGAAGCGGATCGTGGGATCGATGTTGCGGACGGCCTCGAGGATGCGCGTCACGCCGACGGCCGTGAACTCGGCCGTGAGCACGGGCTGCGACCACGAGGTCGGCACGAAGCTCTGGGCGGCGAGGTTGTAGACCTCCTGCGGGCGGCTCGTGCGGATCGCCTCCTGCAGGGAGACCTGGTCGAGCAGGTCCGCCTGGAGCAGCTCGACGCGGCCCTCCAAGTGCGCGATGCGCTCGAACGACTCGGTGCTCGAGCGGCGGACGACGCCACTGACCGTGTAGCCCTTCTCCAGCAGCAGCTCGGCCAGGTACGAGCCGTCCTGCCCTGTGATTCCCGTGATCAGCGCGCGTCGATTCTCACTCACTCGGTGCGTACTCCTTCTCGCGCGGCGTCCAATACGTCCGCAAGTGTTTCGTCGAGCGACCGGGTTGGCCTCCAACCGGTCGTCTCGGTGAGCCGGCGGGGAGACCCGACGAGCAGGGGGATGTCCGCCTCCCGCAGGCGCGACGGATCGATCTCGACCGCGATCTCGGCGGTGGCCTGGGTGAGCATGCGGTCGAGCACGGAGCGCAAGCTGTGCGCGGTCCCCGTGGCGACGTTGAAGACCCGCGGCTCGCCGCGCCGCTCCAGGAGCCGGATGTAGGCCTCGACGACGCAGCGCACGTCGCAGTAGTCGCGGCGCGCCTCGAGGTTGCCGACCTTGATCGCCGGGAAAGCCAGGCCCGCCTCGATGCGCGCGATCTGCGTGGCGAAGGACGGGATCGCGAAGGTATCCGTCTGCCCGGGACCCGTGTGCGGAAACGGCCGCACGATGACGAAGTCGATGTCCTCGCGCGCACAGGCGAGCTCCGCGGCCGCCTTGGAGCGGCCGTAGGGCGAGGTTGGGGCGATCGCCCGGTCCTCGCCGACGGGGCCCTCGTCCTCTGAGATCCGCCCGTACACCTCGGAGGACGACGTGACCAGCAGCCGTGCCTCGGGCGTGTGCTCGGCGACTGCGAGCACGACGTTCAGCGTCCCGAGGACGTTGACCTCCCAGACCTCGCGCTCGCGACCCCAGGCGTCCGCTACCGAGGTGAGGGCAGCGAGGTGCGCAACGGCATCGGCGCCCACGCTCGCGATCTCGTCCGCCATGGCGTCGGCATCGCGGACGTCGGCAGCCAGGGCCACCGTCTCGATGCCGCGGTCCTCGAGGCCTGATCGCAGGTGGCGGCCGACGAAGCCGTCGGCGCCTGTGATCAGGACCCGCTTCACGGCGCCTGACGGTAGCAGGAGCCCGTGCCGCGCAGTCTGGTCCCGCCGCGCCGCAACGGGGCGCTCAGGAACGGTGGACGAGCTCCCGCAGCTTGCCCGCCTCGCTGCTCCAGTCGAAGCGCCCGGCGCGCGCCTGGCCCGCCGCCGAGAGCTCGCGCCGGCGCTCGGGATCGCGCAGCACGCGCTCCAGCGCGTCCGCGATGGACGTGACGTCATGCGGATCGACGAGCTCCGCGGCCTCCCCGACGACTTCGGGAAGCGAGGACGCGCGCGACGCGATCACGGGCGTGCCGCACGCCATGGCCTCCAGCGGCGGGATGCCGAAGCCCTCGTAGAAGGACGGGAAGACGAAGACGCTCGCGCCGCCGAACAGCGCGGGCATGTCCTCGTCGTCCACGTAGCCCGTCCGGATCACGCGCGCCCCGCTGCGCTCCAGCTCGGCGAGGCCCTCGGTGATCTCGCGGTCGAGCCAGCCCTTGCCGCCGGCGATCACGAGAGCGTGTGCGTCGCGCAGATCGGCGGGCAGGTGTGCATAGGCGCGCAGCAGCCCGAGGATGTTCTTGCGCGGCTCGAGCGTGCCCGTGAACAGCACGTACGGCCGGTCGATCCCGAACCTCTCGACGACCGCGGCCCGCCGCTCCGGCGAGAGCGGGCGGAAGCGGCCGCGGTCCACCCCGGGGTAGACGACCGAGACCTTGCTCTCCGGCAGCCCGTAGCACTCGAGGATCTCCCGACGGCTGTGCTCGGAGATCGTTACGACGTGCCCCGCGGTCGCGGCTGCGCGCTTCACGACGCGGCGCAGGAAGCGCGCATTCCCCGGGTCGACGTACTCCGGGTGGTAGACGAAGCTCAGGTCGTAGATCACGACGATCGAGCGGCGCGTCCATACGAGTGGGGAGGCGATGTAGTTGGGGAACAGCATCACGTCGGGGCGCACGCCCGCCAGCAGGTCGAGCGGCGGCACGAAGAGGCGCGCCGAGAAGGCATCCAGATAGCGCTTGGGGAGCCACTCGGCGAAGCGGTAGGACAGGTTCTCGGCGGGTGGCAGGGGCCGGGGCTTGGCGCCGTCGCCGCGATAGCCGATCACCGTGTAGCCCGTGCCGGGATCGAGCGCGACGAGCTCGCGCACGAGGTTCACGGTGTAGTGGTCGATCCCCGTGCGGACCCGGAAGAACGGAGTCCCCTCGATCGCCACCTTCACCGCTCGATCGTACCCGCGGGCCGTACAGTCCACCTGCAGATGGCACCGACGGCGGCAGGGATCCAGACGGCGCTCGCGCGAATCGCGTCCCGCGCACGCCACTTCGCCTCCGGCCCCGCGGCCGTCGTGACCGGCGCGAGCCCTCATCAGATCTACGCCGGCTACCGGCCCGAGCACGAGACGCTGCTGCGCTCGATGGTCGTGCGCGAGGCCGAGCTCGGCTCCGACCGCTTCACCGACGGCTTCGGGCAGGTGACGCTGTTCAGCTGCGTGCCGTTCAGCTCGGAGTTCGATCTCGAGCGGCTGACGCTGCCTCTCCCGGACGACGGCTTCCACGCCGAGGCGCCGGAGTACATCGCGGTGGCGGACTCGGTCAAGCGAGCAGGCGCGAGCTACTGCATCGCCGAGCTGGGCGCGGCCTGGGGCCCGTGGGTGGGGCTCGGAGGCGTGCTGGCGCGGAACCGCGGCGTGAAGGAGATCGATCTGATCGGCGTGGAGGCGCTGCCCGCGCGCTTCGAGCTGCTCCGCCGGCATCTCGCGGTCAACGGCCTGCGGCCGGCCGACGGGGACGAGACAACCCTGGGAGCCGTCACCTGCCGTCTGCTGGGCGGCGCCGCGACGCCCACGCGCACCGAGGTCTGGTTCCCCGACGTGCCGGTCACCGACCTCGGGCCGGCCATCAGCGAGTCGGAGTCGGGCAGGGATTACCGTGGCAAGCGCGTGCACAACCTGCGCGTCGAGGGGTATCCGCTGAGCGAGATCCTGCGTGACGCGCACGTCGACCTGCTGCACGTCGACGTGCAGGGCGCCGAGCTGGAGCTCGTCCGTGCGAACGTCGAGCTGCTGGCCAACCAGGTCAGCGGCCTGATGATCGCGACCCACAGCCGCGTGATCGAGGGCGCGTTGATCGAACTGCTCTACGAGAACGGCTGGCAGCTGGAGCTGGAGAAGCCCTGCCGCGTCGCCTGGCGAGCGCAGCCGCCGTCCCAGGAGGCCATGACCGAAGTCGACGGATGCCAGTACTGGCGCCGGTCCTGACCTTCAGCGTCGCTCGGCGACCTCACGCCAGATCTCGGTGGTCAGCTTCGCGGCACGCTCCCACGTCAGCTGCCGGGAGGGCGCGGGAGAGGGCTGCGCGAGCGCGCGCTCGATGCCCTCGGCGATGCTCTCGGGCAGGTTCGGGTTGACGTAGGTCGCGTGCTCGCCCACGACCTCCCGCAGCACGGGGAGGTTCGAGCAGACGACGCGGCACCCGGCTGCGAGCGCTTCGCCGACGGGCAGGCCGAAGCCCTCCCAGAGGGACGGGTAGACGAGCGCTTGCGCCCCGGCGTAGAGGTCGCGGAGCTCCTCGTCGCTGACGCGTCCGCGAAACTCGACGCCGGGCTGCGGCTGGAGACGCGTGACGCCCCAGCCGTCGGCGCCGACGAGGACGAGGCGCTCAGGGCCTCCGCGGGCCCGTGCGAGCTCGAACGCGGCGAGCAGCCGGTCGAGGTTCTTGCGCGGCTCGGGGGTGGCGACGCCGAGCAGGTAGGGCGGGCCATCGGGCGGACTTCCCGCCGGGCCGGAGAACAGTGCGTCGATGCCGCACTCGACGACGGAGACCCGGCTCGCCGGAACCCCGAGCAGCGAGACGACGTCGTCCGCCGTCTGGCGCGAGATCGCGATGACGTGCGCGGCGGCGCGTACCGTCGCGGGCATCGACGCGCGCGCATGCAGGCGAGCCCAGGCCGTGAACCAGGCCGGCTCGCGCAGCACGGCGAGATCGAGGACCGTCACCACGGTCGGCGGCGCCGACTCGCGCACTGGACCGCGGTAGGTGGGAAAGTGAGCCACCTGCGCTCCCGCCCTGCGCGCAGCCCGCATCGCTCCGCCGCCCGCGTACCAGGCGACGTCCTGATGCAGGGCGCTCAGGCGCTGCGCGTTCGAACCCCGCTCGCGGAACTCCCCGTCGCCGATCTGCAGGATCTCGACGTCCTCGCCGCCTCTCAGCGCGCCGAGCAAACCGCGCGCGACGCGCGCCGTGCCCGTTCGGGACTGGGAGAGGCACGCCACGTCGAAGGCAACCCGCATCGGCACACCACTCACCGCTCTAGCCTAGATGGGCCTGCCGCGAGGCGAGCGCGCCGAGGTGCGTTGCTACCGTTCACGAGCGACGTGATCGAGCGCTCACCAATGGGGACGCCGCGATGACGACGCCGGCTTCCGACGCGCTCGACGGCCCCGACGCCTCCCGGATCACGGCGCACGGCACGGCGCTGCGGCTGCTCAGCTACGGGGCGTCGCTCGCGATCAGCGTGATCGCGATCCGGCTCCTGACGACCCATCTCGGCACCGGCTTCGGCACGTACACGGTGGTCTCGTCCATCGCGTTCGTCGCTGTCGGCAGCACCGATGCCGGACTCTGGAGCCTCGGCCTCCGGCAGGGCGCCGATGCCACACCGGCGGAGCGGCGCGATCTGCTCGCGAACCTGCTCGGCCTGCGCGTCGTCCTGTGCCTCACGGGCGTCGTCGTGGGCGTGCTCTTCACCGCGCTCACAGGGCGCGCGTTCAACCTCGTGTGGGGCGTGGGAGTGGTGGGCATCGGGCTGACCATCGCCATGCTGCAGCAGGCGGTCTCCATCCACCTGCAGCTCGAGCTGCGCTATGCGGTCGTGGCGGCCCTCGAGCTGGTCAAGATCGTGGCCCTCACGGCGACCTACGCCGTCCTCGTAGCGCTGGGCGCCGGGCTCGGGCCCTTCTACTTCGCACCGGCCGTGGCCGGCCTGGCGCTCGTCGCCGCCACGGCGCTCGTGGTGCCCCTCGCGTACTTCCGGCCTCGCTTCCACCGCGCCTCCTGGATCCGTATGGGGCGAGCCGTCATCCCCTATGCCGTGGCCACGGCGGTCGTGATCCTGTACTTCCGCGTGACGCAGATCGCGATGGCTTATCTCGCCACCGACGTGGAGACGACCGAGTACGCGCTGGCCTTCCGCGTCGTGGAGGTGCTGACGGTGATCCCGGGGCTCGTTGCCTCCTCCGCATTGCCGTTGATCGCACGCGCCCGCACGACCGGCGACGAGCGCCTGCGGCCCCTGGCCAGCTCGCTGGCCCAGACAGCCCTGCTCGCCGGTCTGGGGCTCGCGATCGCGACGGCGGCGGGCGCGCCGATCGCGATCCGGGTGATCGGCGGCGGGGCCGACTCGCCGTCGATCGGCGTCCTCCAGATCCTCGCCATCGCCCTCGCGTTCACGTTCCCGCTGGCCATCTGGAGCTTCCTGCTGCTCGCGATCGAGCAGTTGCGCGCCATCTCGATCAGCGGCGGGCTCGCGGCGGGAGTCGCGCTCGCGCTCGCGCTCGCGCTCATTCCGGCTTACGGCGCGACCGGGGGCGCCATCGCCACGGTCGGCGCCGAGATCGTCCTCGCAGGAGCGCTGCTGGTCGGGATCGCCCGCCACGACAGCGCGCTCGTGCCCTCGCCCACGCGCTTTTTACGGCCACTGCTGGCAGCCATCCCCGCCGCGGCCGTGATCATCCTCACGCGCAACGCCGGCCCGCTCGCGCCGCTGATCGCGATCCCGGTCTTCGCGCTCTCCGCGCTCCTGCTGCGGGCCGTGCCGGCCGAGATCTGGGATGTGGCCCGGGTGCGGCGCGCATGATCCTGATCGACGCATCGCCGCTGCAGTCGGAGCACCGGCTGCGCGGAGTCGGCGCCTACGTGCGCGAGCTGATCGCCAACCTCGAGCGCGAGCCGATGGCCGCGACGCGGCGGCCCCACTATTTCGCCACCAGGCGCCCGGCCGTGCCGCTGCTGCCCCCGGAGCGGACCCATCGTGTCCCGCGCAACCACATGCCGGCTCAGGGGTACTGGCTCACGAACGAGCTCGTGCTGCGCGGGGCGCTGCGCCGCCTCCGGGCCGATGTGTTCTACGCCACCGACTTCAACGGTCTGCTGCTCAACCCGCACGGCCGGACGGTCGCCGCCCTCTACGACCTGACGGCCCTGCACGAGGGCCTCGGAGATCCTCTCAGCGCGGCTCGCTGGAGGACGTACTACCGCCGGCTACGCCGCTGCGACCTGCTGCTGGCGATCAGCGAGCACACGCGCAGCGACGCGATCGCCGCGCTCGATCTGGATCCCCGCTCGATCGCGGCCATCCCGCTCGGCATCGACACCGAGCGCTTCGTGCCGGGCAGGGGAGCCGGCGCGTTCGCGCACCGCAAGCCCTACTTCCTCCACATCGGCGGCCGCAACCCCAACAAGAACCAGGCCACGCTGCTGGAGGCCTTTGCGCGAGCGCAGCGGGAGCTTCCCGACCGCGAGCTGCTGCTGGCAGGGCCCTGGGGAGCGGCCGACCTGGCCTGGCTGGAGACAGAGCGCGCGCGACTTGGCCTGACCGCGGTGCACCACATCGGGTACGCCGAGAGCGAGTCGCTGCCGTCGCTCTACGGGAACGCGGAGGCCTTCGTCTTCCCGTCGCTCGCCGAGGGATTCGGCTTCCCCGTGCTCGAGGCGATGGCGACCGGGACGCCGGTGATCACCTCGAACTGCTCATCGCTGCCCGAGGTCGCGGGCGACGCGGCCGTGCTGGTGGATCCGCGTGACGCCGGCGCCCTGGCGGCCGCCATGATCGACGTCGTCCGCAGGCCCGAGCCGGCGCGCGTGCAGCGCGGCATCGAGCGGGCGCGGCGCTTCACGTGGGCCGAAACGGCGCGCCGGACGTGGCAGCACCTGTGCGCGCTCGCGGAGGACGGCCCTGCAGGAGCCGGCTGAGCGGTCGCTACTGGCGGCGCCGCTCCTGGCGCTTGCGCGTCAGGAGATCCCACTGGTGCACGACGGAATGGATCGCGGGCAGGACAGCGGGGGCGCGATTGACGGCGTCGACGACCGCTCGGCGAATGCGGCGGCGCGAGGCGATGTTGAGACCGAGCGCGCGCCAGGCCTCGTCGAGGTCGTACTCGAGCTCCGGCCACATGCTGTTCGTCGGCCAGTTCTTCGAGACCGGCACGCTCAGGTCGCGGTCGGCAGGGTCGAACGAGGCGACCACGAGGCCGTCGCCGCTGAACGATTCGATCACGTTGTGGCGCGCGATGATGTGGGCGCCGCGGTCCTCCAGGAAGCGCACGCACTTCTGGTGCATGAGCGGGTCGTTCGACATCAGGTGATGGTGCGTCGACACGAACACGAACCTGAGGCCGTTGCCGGCAATCAGATCCTGTGCGCCCTTGAGCGCATCCAGCTCGGCGCCCTGGACGTCGATCAGGAGCAACTCGACGCGCTCGACACCGTGCTCGCGCACGAGATCGTCGACCGACAACGTCGGTATGTGGCGGACCACCTTGTCCTCGCCGAGCATGCGCGTGCCGCTGTCGGAGCGTGCGCCGACCAGCGCCTGCACGAACGTGCCGGCGGCCTCGTTGAGGGCGAAATTCCTCCGGCCGGCCTCCAGGTGCTCGAGCACGGGCTCGAGCAGGAGCAGCCGGGCATCCGGGACGCTGCGATCGAACCAGAGCGAGTAGTACGACCAGAAGCAGCCGAGCTCGACCATCGTGGTTGCTGGGGCGGCGCGCTGCATGACCTCGTGGAAGACGAGCTCTTCCTGGGGCTCGTGGTGCCCGCGCAGCCGGCGTATCAACTCCGTCGTCCACGGGCCGCCGTAGCAGTGCTCGGCGATCCTGACCCCGTTGTGCATGAGCTGGTAGCGACCGCCCGGCCCGTCGTGCACCTCGCCGGCGCCGGGCACTTTCGGGATCGCGTCGCTGTCGTGGCAGGAGAGCGTCATGCGGATGCGCGCCTTCTCGTCCTCTGCCAGGGGCAGCAGGTCGAGATCGTCGGGGTCCGTCGGCATCGGCGCAGGGTAGCGACAGGGCGCGAGCTCACAGGGACCAAGCGGCGGTGACTACCTCCGCACGCTCGACGCCTCGCCGGCCGGGTGAGGCGCGGGCCTGTATTGTCGCTCTCTGATGTTGAAGCGCGTCGCGCAGCGGTTCATCACGATACCGGTGTACACGATGCTCTCATCGGCCTTTCCGGCCCACCTGGTGCAGAGCGCGCTCACGCAGGAGGCCGATCGCCTGAGGCGCGAGATCGCGGACGCGATGCCCGGCAACCCGGCTGCCGCGGGTTTCAAGTCCTATAGCCAGGCGGACGAAGACGGGGTCATCGAGGAGATCTTCCGGCGGATCGGCGAGGGCGGCCGCACGTTCGCCGAGTTGGGGTGCGGCAGGGGTCTCGAGAACAATTCGCACCTGCTGCTGTTGAAGGGATGGCGCGGCGTCTGGGTCGACGGCGACGCGGAGAATATCGCCTTCATCGGCCGGCATTTTTCTCTCCGGACTCCACGGCTGTCTGTGATCGAGGCGCTCGTGACCCGGGACAACGCGGTCGGTCTGGTCACGAACGGGCTCCGTGGCGTCGGGGCGGTTCCGGGAGGCCTCGACCTGCTCTCCGTCGATCTCGACGGCAACGACCTGCAGGTCCTCCTGGCGATGCTGGAGGCATCCGAGCCCCGCGTCGTTTGCATCGAATACAACGCCAAGTACCGCCCTCCGCTCGAGGTCGAGTTGCCCTACGACCCGGACCACCGTTGGGCGCAGGACGACTACCAGGGCGCGTCGCTAGCGCGCATCCTGCGGTGGCTGGATGGCCGGTACACCCTGGTGTGCTGCAACGTCTCGGGCGTTAATGCGTTCTTCGTGCGCAACGATGTCGCCACTGCGTTCTCCGCGTACCCGGTGGAGGCGCTCTATCAGCCGCCTCGGTATCACCTGATCATGATCGCCGCCGGACACCCGGCCTCGCTGAAGTTCCTTGCAGCATGCCTGCGGGAAGAGGAAGCACCGGACCGTCGACAGTGGTCGGCCTCCTCTGCAGCTGACCGCTAGCCGGAGGTCATCCCTGCGTTCGAGTCGCCGACGGCGGGCGAAGGCGCTTGTCGCGGCTACACTCGCTCCCTGTGAGCGTCGCTGCCGTCGTCGTCGCGTGGCGCGCCGGCGAGAGAGCCGGTGCCTGTCTCGGCCGCCTCGCAGACGTCGCGCCCGCCGCTCGGCGCATCCTGGTGGACAACGAGGCCGGCGACGGCTCGGGGGTCGATGCTCCCGACGACACGACGGTTCTGCGCCTGCGGGACAACCGCGGCTTCGCCGGCGGGGCCAACGCCGGCCTGACCCGGGCTTTCGAGGACGGAGCGGCCCATGCCGTCCTGCTCAACGACGACCTGCTGGTCGAGGCGGGCTGCGTGGAGGCGCTGGTCGCAGCCGCAGGCGAGGACGGCGCGGCCTCGCCCCGCATCGACGGCCCGCCCGGCTTCGCCTTCGCCGGCGGTGAGCTGGAGCTCCAGCGGGGCTTCGGCCGGCATGTCGACGGCGCGCGCGACTACCTCAGCGGCGCCTGCATCTGCTTCTCCCGCAGCGCCTGGGAGCGGGTCGGGTCGTTCGACGAGGGGCTCTTCCTGTACTACGAGGACGTCGACTGGAGCCTCCGGGCACGGGCCATCGGCGTGCCGCTCACCGTCGCGCTCGCCGCGCACGCGACGCACAGCGGCGGCGCCTCCAGTGGCGGCGAGCAGGGCGAAACCTGGGCGTACTACTCGACGCGCAACCGGCTCTGGCTGCTCGAGCAACAGCGCGGGGCGCGGGTGGCGCGCCGCGAGGCCGCGCGCACGAGCCTGCGTGCCCGCTTGCGGGCTGTCCAGTCGACGCGTCGCGCCGTCGCACGCGCCAAGCTTGCGGGCGTGCGCGACTGGTCCGACAACCGCATGGGCCGGGGCCGGTGGCCGGAGTGAAGGTCGCCTTCGACGTCGCCTGCCTCGCGCAGACCCGCGCGGGCACGGCGAGGCTCGCGATCGGCCTGCGCGACGCGTTACAGGCCCGCCCTGACGTCGAGCTGATCGAGCTGGGGCGGCGCGAATGGCAGGAGCGCGGATCGCTCGGGCAAAAGCGTGACGCCCTGCAGCAGGACCTGCGCTGGTACGGGCTGCGGCTCGCCAGGGAGGCCCGCAACGCCGAGGTGGACATCCTCCACTGCCCGACCTTCCGCGGCCCGCTGCGCGATGCGGGCATCCCGACGGTGGTCACCGTGCACGACCTCGCCGTGCTGCGCGAGCCTTCCTGGTTCCCGGCCTGGAGCCGGACCTACGGGCGCGCCCTGATGCCGCGCGCCGTGCGCAACGCCGATCGCGTGATCTGCGTCTCGCGGGCCACCGCGCGCGATGCCGTCGGCCTGCTCGACGTGCCCTACCGCAATCTGCGCGTGATCCCGAACGCCACGGAGCCCGTGTTCTCGACGCCGCCCGGCCCGCCGCCACTCGAGACGCCCTACCTGCTGTGCGTGGGGACGCCCGAGCCGCGCAAGAACCTGCCCGCGTTGCTGGAAGCTTTCACGCTCGTGCGCCGCGCCGGGCGACGCGTGCGCCTCGCGCTCGTGGGCGCGGACGGCTGGGGTGATGTGCGCGTGGGCTCGACCGAGGGCGTGGTCGCGTTCGGCCGGGTCGACGACACCGAGTTGCGCGACCTCTACGCGCACGCCGAGGCGCTCGTCCTGCCGAGCCTCTGGGAGGGGTTCGGACTGCCCGTCGCCGAGGCCCTCGCCACCGGCTGCCGCGTGGCCTGCTCCAACATCCCGGCCCTGCGCGAGCTGGCGGGTGAGGACGCGACGTACTTCGATCCCTCGAGCCCCGAGGCGATCTCCGAGGGCATCTTGCAGGCGCTCATGCAGCCGCGCCCGATGCCGCGCCGCGGCTCCAGCTGGGACGACGCAGCCTCGTCCGTGGTCGCGCTCTGGCGCGAGCTCCTGCCATGAGCTCGCAGCCGCTCGTCTTGTTCGACGGCGATACCGTCGGGCGCCGGCGCACAGGGGACGAGAACTACACCGTCAACCTGTTGCGCGAGCTGCCGGCGGGTGCGCCTGAGCTCTCGTTCGCGTGCTCCCTGCGCGATCCCGGCAACCTCCCCGCCGACGTGCCAGAGACCGTGCGGCGCCTGCAGCTCGATGTCCCGAGCCCCTACCGGCGCATCCCGTTCGCGTTCCCGGCGCTCGCGCGGCGCGAGTCTGCCGCGCTCGCGCACCTCCACTACTTCGCGCCTCCGCGCCTGCCCTGCCCGGCCGTGGTGACGGTGCACGACATCTCCTTCGCGCGGGCCCCCGAGCTGTTCTCGCGGCGCGATCGCATGCTCTTCCGCTTCGTGCGGGGATCGCTGCGCCGCGCTGCGCGCGTGATCGCCGTGTCGGAGTTCACGCGCTCTGAGGTCTGCGAGCGCTACGGGCTCGAGCCGGGCAAGGTCGTCGCGATCCCCAACGGCGTCAGCCCCCGGTACCGGCCTCTGCCCGACGCGAGCGAGCGCGTGCACCGGCGCTTCGGCATCGATCGCCCGTACGTGCTCTGCGTCGGCGCCCTGCAGGCGCGCAAGAACGTGCCGCTCGCGATCGAGGCGTATTCACTGCTGACGGGACGCGGCACGGATTGCGAGCTCGTCGTCGCGGGCGGCGACAAGGGCGGCCGGCTCGACGTGCTCGACGCGATCCTCCGTACGCGGCTGACCGGCCGCGTGCACCTCGTCGGCCACGTCGAAGACGAGGAGCTGCCGGCGCTCTACAGCGGCGCGCGGGCCCTGCTCTTCCCGTCCCTCTACGAGGGCTTCGGGATCCCCGCCCTCGAGGCCATGGCCGCCGGGACGCCCGTCATCGCGAGCAACACGACCGGGCTCGCGGAGACGGTCGGCGACGCGGGCATCACGGTCGATCCGCGCAGCGCGGAGGACGTTTCCCAGGCGCTCGGGCGCTTGCTCGACGACGACGCGCTGCGCGAGCGGCTCGTCGCGGCGGGCCAGGTGCGCGCGGCCGAGTTCACATGGGCCCGGGCCGCGGCCGCGACCGCCGAGGTCTATCGCGAGGCGCTGGCGTGAGCTCCGTCGTCGCCACCGTCGTCTCGCACGACCAGCGCGCACTGCTGGGCGACTGCCTGGCGGCGCTCGCGCGCGACGGCGTGCCGGCGCTCGTGTGCGAGAACGTTCCCGACGGGAGCGCCGAGCTGGCGCGCTCGCTCGGCTTCCGCGCGTACGCCAACGAGCGGCCGCGCACCTTCGCCCAGAATCAGAACGCCCTGTTCGGCGCCACTGGCGAGCCGTATGTGCTCAGCCTGAATCCCGACGTCCGGCTCGAGCCCGGGTGTGCTGCAGCACTCGTCGCCCATGCCGAGGCGCACCCCTCCTGTGGCGTCGCCGGTCCCCGGCTGCTCGAGAGCGGCGGCGAGCTGCAGCGCTCGCGCCGGCGCTTCCCGACCGTCGGCGGCACGCTCGTGCGGCGCACGCCGCTGCGCGCCCTGCTGCGTGACGTCGAGGCCGCCCAGCCCGGGCACTACCTCGGCGACGTGCCGGACGCGCCCGTGGAGTGCGACTGGATGCTGGGCGCGTGCCTGCTTCTGCGACGGCGCATGCTCGAGGAGGTCGGGGGGTTCGACGAGAGCTTCCCCATGTACGGCGAGGACATCGAGCTGCAGTACCGCGCGGCGCGCGCCGGCTGGGAGCGCTGGTACGTGCCGTCTGCCGTGGCGACGCACGACTACCAACGCGTCGTCGACCGCACGTTCCTCTCCCGCCGCACCTGGTGGCACCTGCGCGGCATGGTCCGCTACGTGCGCAAGCACCCCGAGACGCTCGCCCGGCTGTAGCCGCGTCAGGAGCGGATCGCGGCTCGGTTGTCGTAGAACCACGTCACCGTGTCGCGCAGCCCGTCCTCGAGCGACGTCGAGGGCCGCCAGCCGAGCGCCTTCAGGCGCGTGACGTCGAGCATCTTGCGCGGCATGCCGTCCGGCTTGGAGGTGTCCCACGCGATCTCGCCTTCGTAGCCGACGACCTTCGCGACCAGCTCGGCGATCTCGCGGATGGACTGGTCCTCGCCCGTGCCGACGTTGATCGGCTCCGGGGAGTCGTAGTCCTCGAGCAGGAGCACGATCGCGCGCGCCAAGTCGTCCACGTAGAGAAATTCGCGCTTCGGTATCCCGCTGCCCCAGTTCGTGACGCTCTCGAGACCGGATTCCTTCGCCTCCACATAGCGGCGGATGAGGGCCGGGAGCACGTGCGAGGTCTCCGGGGAGAAGTTGTCCCCAGGGCCGTAGAGATTCGTGGGCATGGCCGAGATCCAGCGGCGGCCGTACTGCTTGCGCGCGGACTGCACCTGCAGGATCCCGGCGATCTTCGCGATCGCGTAGGCGTCGTTGGTGGGCTCCAGCGGGCCGGTCATGAGGTATTCCTCTTTGATCGGCTGCGGCGCGAGCTTCGGGTAGATGCAGGAGGAGCCCAGGAACACGAGCCGCTCGACGTCCATCTCCTGAGCGGCGTCCATGACGTTGACCTGCACGCGAAGATTGTCGGAGAGGAACTCCGCCGGGTACTGGTCGTTCGCGAGGATCCCGCCCACGCGAGCGGCGGCCAGGATCAGGTTGCGGGGGCGAAGCTCGCTCAGGAGGTCGAAGGTCGCCTCGCGGTCGCGCAAATCGACCTCGGCGGACGTCCGTCCCACGAGGTTGGTGTAGCCGTCGGCCTCGAGCTGTCGCCAGATGGCCGAGCCCACGAGGCCGTGGTGACCGGCGACGTAGGTCGTCGCCGCCTTGTCGATGCTCATGACTTCTCCCCTGTCGTCTCCGTGGCGATCCGTCGCGCACGGCGCGACACCGCGCCGGCGGCGACTGCGGCGGCCCACGAGACCGGCATGTGCCAGATCGGGCTGAGGGGGCGCAGCCACCCGGGCAGGTGTCGCGCCTTGACCTGGCGGGCCTCCCGGCTGGCTCCCTCCCGGTTGGCCACGGTGAGCGATTCGGGATGCCACCGGAAAGCCGACACGCTGGTGCGCGTCGCCAGGAACCGGCCGTGGGCGCGCAACGACAGGAACGCGTCCAGGTCCATCGTGTACTTGAGTGACGTGTCGAAGAGGCCGATCGCGCGCAAGGCGTCGAGCCGGATGATCGAGCCAGGGTGCGGAATCAGGTCCGGGCCCCAGGGCAGCAGCCACTGCGCGGCGCGTCCCGCCCTCGAGGTGCCGATCAGGCGACCCTGCGGGTCGACGTAATCGCAGCCGCCGTAGGCGACGACGGCAACGGGATCGGCGTCCAGGAGATCGCGCAGGATGCGCAGGCCACCCGGCCGGAAGAGGTCGTCGTCGCCGATCCAGGCGTAGTACTGCTCGTCCGTGGCAGCGCGCACGCCGACGTTGATGGCCTCCGAGATGCCCTGGCGCGGGTCCTGAAGGATGATCGCGTCGTAACGCGTCGCCAGGGCGCGAGCGGCGGCGGCGCCCTCCGGCAGGATCACCACGAGCGTGAGGTCGACCTGGACCCGCTGCTCCGAGACGGTGTTCAGCGTCTCCTCCAGCGAGTCGATCCGGTCGCCGAGGGTCGGCAGGACGACGAGGATCTTGCCCCGCGTCACCGCGCCCGCCGGCGCTGCGCCCGCTGCTCGGCCCACGACCGAGGTGTCCTCCGTGCCCGTGCTGCTCAACCCGCCTTCACAACCTTTGTCGACTCTGCGCAGAGCCCGGCGACTGCCCACCTGCGCGACCGCGGAGAAGACTACCCGGCCCCGGCGGGCCCAACCCTCCGGCGCCCGAGGGCTGCCCGGTGTTGTTCGGGCACACTGGAGCCCGTGCACATCGCCCGCTCGAACGACCTGGCAGAAGCCGGCTCCCGGTGACGCCGCTGCCACCGGTCGACGTCGCGCTCGCGATGCTCACGCTGGTTCCCGGCGCGATGGGAGGAAGCGAGACGTATGCGCGCGCGCTGACGCGGGAGCTCTCAGGCTCCCACAATGCGACCGTCACGGCCTACGTCGCGCAGATCGGCGCCGGCTTCTCGCAGGGCGTGCCCGAGCGCGTCGTGCCGGGCGTCGCCGGCGGAGCATCGACGCGATCCCGGCTCACGACTCTCGCCCAGGCCGCCAGGCACCGGCAATCGATCCGCGAGTCCTGGGCGCAGGCCGACGTCGTCCACTACCCCTTCACCGCACCGGTGCCGGGCCCCGCGGCCGCGAACGCGGTCGTCGTCTCGCTGCTCGACGTGCAGCACCTCGACCTGCCCGCCCTGTTCAGCCGCGCGGAGCGCCTCTACCGGCGCCGGTTCTACGACACAGCAGCCCGCCGCGCCGATCTCGTCGTGACGATCAGCGAGTTCACCCGGTCCAGGATCGTGGCGCTGCTGGGGATCGAGCCGGAGCGGGTCGTGGTCGCGCCGCTCGGCGTCGATGCGAGCGACTTCGAGCCGAACCTCGGCGCGCGCGAGAACCTGCTCCTGTACCCGGCGCGCGGCTGGCCCCACAAGAATCATGCAGGGCTGTTCGAGGCGTTCTCGCTGCTGCGGGCGCAGGATCCCGCGCTCCGGCTGGTGCTTACCGGGGGAGCCCTTGATGGCCTCGGTCCGCTTCCCGCGGGCGTCGAGTCGCGTGGGCTGGTCGAGCGTGGGGAGCTGCGCGAGCTCTACAGGACGGCCGCCGCGCTCGTCTTTCCCAGCCTGTACGAGGGCTTCGGCCTTCCACCGCTCGAGGCGATGGCGTCGGGCTGCCCGGTCGCCGCGTCGCGCGCCGGGTCGCTCCCCGAGGTCTGCGGCGACGCCGCGGTGCTCTTCGACGCCGCCGACCCCGCAGCGATCGCCGCAGGGGTTCGGGAGGCGATCGCACGCACCGCCGAGCTGCGCGAGCGGGGACTCGCACGTGCCCGGTCGTTCACCTGGGCTGCCTGCGCCGAGGCGCACGAGCGCGCCTACCGGTTGGCCGCGAGCGGGTCTAGGCCTCGCGGCAATAGGCGATGAACGCCGTGGCCAGCCGCGACGGCTCGCGCGCGGCCTGGCGCACCACCACGTAGTCGCGCCGCAGGCTCAGGCCGGTGACCCGCGCCGACGCCAGGCGGCCCAGCTCGAGCTCGCGGTCGATCGCGGCGAGCGAGGTGAACGTCGCTCCGAGTCCCTCCTCGACGGCGGTCTGGGAGGACTCCTGCAGCCCGAGCTCAGCCACCACGTTGAGATCGCGCGGGCGCACGCCGAGGCGACGCAGCTCGGCCTCGACGATGGCTCGCACGCCCGAGCCCTCCTGCTGGACGACGAGCGGCTCGCGCTTGAGATCCTCGAGCGAGAGCTCGCCGCCGGCCTTCGGGTGCCCCGCGGGCAGGGCGAGCACGATCTCGTCCGCCCGGAACGGCTCGTAGACGAGGCTGCGGTGCGGCTTCTCGGCGCCCACGATGCCGAGCTCGAGCTCGTGCGCGAGCACGCGCTGCGCGATGTCCTGCGTCGCGCCCACGGCCAGCGCGACGTCCACCTCGGGGTTGAGGCTCCGGAAGCCGATCAGCAAACGCGGGACGAGACGCGCGCCGGGCCCGGTCGACGCGCCGATCGCGAGACGACCGCGCAGGACGTCGGCCTCTTCCTGCGCGACCCGGATCATGTCGCGCTCGAGCGCGAGGATGCGCTGCGCGCGAGCCATCACGGCCCGGCCTTCGGGCGTCGGCTCGGCGCGGCGCCCGCTGCGGTCGATCAGCGCGACGCCAAGGCGCTGCTCGAGTGCGCGCACGGCCTGCGAGACGGCAGACTGCGTGACCCCGAGCGACTCGGCGGCCTGCGAGAAGGAGCCGCGCTCCACCACGGCGCAGAGTGCGGCGAGCTGGCGCGTATCCATGCGTCAGGCCGGAGCAGCGACGGCGGGCTGCTCGCTGTCGGCGCGCCGCGGGTTGGCGATCATTGCGCGCACACGCTCCAGGGCCCCCGGCTCGTCGCCCTCGTTCGCCATCCGCTCCACCGCGTCCAGCTCGACCTCGAGCCACTCGGGCGAGATCGGGGCGCGGCGGGCGCGCATGAGCTTGTCGTGGTGGGTACGCTCGACCTCCTCGGAATCCTCGAAGAGGCCCTCATGCAGCTTCTCCCCCGGGCGGATCCCGCTGATCGTGATGGGGATGTCGCGCTCGGGCTCGAGCCCGGAGAGGCGGATCATGTCCTGCGCGAGATCGAGGATGCGCACGGGGTCGCCCATGTCGAGCACGAAGACGTCGCCACCACGGCCGACGCCGCCGGCCTGCACGATCAGCTGCGCCGCCTCGTGGATCGTCATGAAGTAGCGCGTCATCTCGGGGTGCGTCACGGTGACCGGCCCGCCGCGCGCGATCTGCTCGCGGAAGATCGGCACGACCGAGCCGGAGGACCCCAGCACGTTGCCGAAGCGCACGGCCACGAAGCTCGTCTCGTTCTCGATCTGGCCGAGCGCCTCCACGACCCACTCGGCCAGCGCCTTGCTCGCGCCCATCGCGGTCTTCGGGTAGACGGCCTTGTCCGTCGACACAAGCACGAAGCGGTCGACGTGGTGGCGCGCGGCGATCCGCGCAACCGTGCGCGTCGCCAGCGCGTTGTTGCGCAGCGCCTGCACGGGATGCTGCTCCATCAGTGGCACGTGCTTGTAGGCGGCCGCGTGGAACACGACTGCCGGCTGGTGAAGCTCGAAGATCGCCTCCATGCGCGCCGCGTCGCGCACGTCCGCGATCTCGGGCATGATCTCGGCGCGCGTGCTCTCGCGCAGCTCGCGATCGATCTGGAAGAGGTTGTTCTCCGCGTGGTCGGCGAGCACGAGGCGGCCGACCTCCATGCGCACGAGCTGGCGGCATAGCTCCGAGCCGATCGAGCCGCCCGCGCCCGTCACGAGCACCGTGCGGCCGCGCACGTAGGCGCCCACGGTGCCCGGATCCAGTTGCACAGGCTCGCGCCCGAGGATGTCCTCGACCTGCACCGCGCGCAGCTGTGCGACGAGATCGTGATCGCCGTTGATCAGGTCGTTGACGTTCGGCAGCGTCTTCACGGGGATGCCGGCCTCGCGGCAGGTCGCCACAACCGCCGCGCGCTTGCGGCCACCGGCCGAGGGCAGCGCGATGTGCACCTCGTCGGGCTGGCGCGCCTTGAGGATCTCCGGGAGGTCGATCGTCGTGCCGAGCACCTTGACGCCCTGGAAGCGGTAGCGCAGCTTGTTGCGGTCGTCGTCGATCAGCCCGATCGGCGTGTAGCCGGCCAGCCGGTTGCTCAGCATCTCGCGCAGGATCAGATTGCCGGCGTCACCGGCACCGACGATCAGCACTTTCTTGCCCTGGGCGACGAACGAGCCGCGGCGCGGCCGCTCCATCAGCGAGCGCGCCAGCACGCGCGCGCCGCCGAGCAGGATCAGTGTGAAGACGAGATCGAGCAGCAGCGCCCGCTTCGAAGGTGCGCGCTCGCGCGCCGGGTGCGGCGCCAGGGAGGCTCGGATTCCCTGCTTCTTGATCGGGAACGTGCAGCCGGCCGGCTGTCCCGCTGCGATGCAATCCGGGTTGTTGAGCTGCGCGAGCTGGGCGGGCCCCGCCTCGGGCCGGACGATCACGCCGCGCGGGAACTTCACGACCGAGAGCGCGATCAAGAGCACGATCGAGGCGATGCCGATCGCCCGCAGCAGAGCCATGATGTCCGGCAGCGAGAGGTAGCGCCACCACTTGTTGTAGGCCCCGAAGCCGGCCAGGCAGATGATCTTGATCGCAATCACGATCAGGATCGTCTGCTTCCAGTAAGCGTCCCAGCCGGGGTTGCGCTCGATCTGGAAGCCGACCTCGTAGGTCGCGTACCACGCGGCCGCGACCAGGAGCGCGTCGACGGCTACCTGCCACAGCCGGTGGCGGTTCAACAGCCCCATTGGTGAGGAGTCTACGTTCTGGCGGGCGAGAGGGCCGTGACGGCGTTCACGACCTCCTGCTGCGCGGCCTCACCGAGCGTCGGCGACATGGGCAGCGCGACGCACTCGCGCGAGCAGCGCTCGGTCACCGGGAGCGAACCTTCGCCGTAGGCGAGGTGCTCGAACACCGGCTGCCGGTGCAGGGGCGTGGAGTAGTAGACCATCGTGCCGATGCCAGCCTCGGTGAGGCCGGACACGAGGCGCTCGCGCTCCTGGGTTCGCACGATGTACAGGTGGTAGACGTGGCGCGCGCCGGCCGCGACGGCGGGCAGCACGACGTGCTCGCCGAGGCCGAGCTCGTCGTAGCGCGCCGCCACCGCGATGCGGCCGTCGTTCCAGCCATCGACGTGCGGCCGCAACGCGAGCAGGATTGCGGCCTGCAACTCGTCCAGGCGCGAGTTGTAGCCGACATGCGTGAACGTCTTCTTGTCCTCGGAGCCGTGGAAGCGCAGCACGCGGCACATGCGGTCGACCTCGGCGCTGGGCGTCGTGATCAGGCCGCCGTCCCCGAAGCAGGGCAGGTTCTTGGTGGGGAAGAACGAGAACGTCGCTGCATCGCCGAGTGCGCCGCAACGCACGCCGCCCAGCGAGGCGCCATAGGCCTGCGCGGCGTCCTCGAGCAGTGCGAGGCCGTGCTTGGCGCAGATCTCGCGCAGCGGGCCCATCGGCGCCGGGTGGCCGAACAGGTGCACCGGCATGACAGCTCGCGTACGGGGCGTGATCGCAGCTTCCACCGCCGCGGGGTCGAGGCAGTAGGTCTCGTCCTCGATGTCGGCGAACACGGGGACGGCTCCGACCGCGGCGATCGACTCGGCAGTCGCATAGAACGTGAACGACGGGCAGATCACCTCGTCGCCGGGCTCGACGCCCAGCGCGCGCAGCACGATCAGGAGCGCATCCGTGCCGTTGGCCACGCCGATCCCGTGGGCGGTGCCCACCTGCTCGGCGAACACCCGCTCCGCCTCGGCCACGCGTGGGCCGAGGATGAAGCGGCCCGAATCGATGACCTCGCCGATCGCGCGCGCGATCTGCTCGCGTACGGCGCGGTACTGCGAATGCGGATCCATCAGGGGCACGGTCATGCCCACGACGGTAGCAACCGCCCCTCTGACGCAGCTCCGCGCCCGGCGCTCGTCAGAGGCCGCGCCAGTGACGCGGGACGTAGTCCAGCGCCGGATCCGGCCGGCTTGGCAACTGATCGCGTCCCGCGAGAACGCGCGCAGGCGTCGGGTCGAAACGCTCGCCGCACTCGGAATCGAGCTTGAACTCGATCCAGATGTGCACCTCGCTCGCCCAGACGGTCACGTAGCGGCCCTCGCCGCGCCTGCCCCACGCCGACGCGAAGCGCTGGGTGGTCCACGCCTCGTGCGAGTCGAAGAGACCCGCGCGCTGGACGATCAGGCTGGCGGATGCAGAGCAGTCGAGCGAATCTCTCGCGCGGATCGTTCGGAGGTCCCGCCCGTGCCCCCCGCCCCAGTCGTAGGCGTGATCCTCGGCGGCAAGAGCGTGGGCCTCGCGGTACAGCCGCAAGGGCTCCCGCAGCGCACCGAGCCCGCGGGAGACGCGCTGGCGGATGGATGCCTCGGAAGCCTCCGCCTGCAAAGCGATCTGCCCGTAGTCGAGATCGCCGACGAGCTGGAGAAGGATCGCCTGCCGCTGCTCCCTTGGCAGGTGGCGGAGCAGCCCTGCGCCGAGGTCTGCGGCGAGGACGGGCGTTTCGGGCGTGCCCGACTGCGCGAGCTCGACCTCCTGCGCCAGCGCTTCGAGTGCGCGGTGCTCCTTCACCCCGCGCCGCTGGTGGTCGATCAGGCGGCGCGCGGCGATGGTGTAGAGCCAGCCTGCCGCCGGCGTGACGCCCGGGCGGAAGCGGCGCCGCGCCGTGAATGCCGAGGCGAACGTCTCGGCCGTCAGATCCGCTGCCATATCGCGTCGCACTCGGCGCGCGAAATACCGCTCGACGCCCGCCATGTGGCGGCTATAGAAGACACCGAACGCCTCGGGATCGGCTGCCGTCAGCAGGTCCTCGTCGGACGTGTGGTGAGGACTGCGGGTCACGTGTGCGGAAGCGGTGCTCATAGGCGGTAGCTCGCACGAAGGCGAGCATTTGTGACAACGGGCGCATTGTCACAAACGCGCGCGACTCCGCGAGGTGGTGTCCGTGGCGCGATCCGGCGCCACGCCAGCCGAGGAGCAGCCCATGAACTTCCGCACAGCATCCGATCCCGGCACGCGCGTCAGACGCAGCGCCCCCTGGACGGGCATCGTCGCCGCCTGCGTCGTCGCAGGCGCCCTCGGTGCGGCGCCCGCAGGCGCCTCGCCCGTTCGCAATGGACTGGTCGAAGCTCGTGCCGTCGCGGCACTCGCGGTCAGGAGCGCCGCGCTGAACCACCGCTACCACCTCGACAGGCCGAACGCCCGCTGGGCGCTCGCCATGTGCCCGTGCAGCGCCGGCCTCTGGCGCCGCCCGGTGGACCCGGTCTCGGCCACCGTGCCGTGCCCCTGCAACGCCGGTCTGCCGGTGGAGCAGCTGCCCCATCAACGCCGCTGATGCGGAGTGGGCGGATGGCGCGCGAGCAGCCAGGTAGCCCGCTGCTGCTCGCGCGCTCCGGCCCGTTCTACGCCGCGTCGGCCGCGATCTCGGTCACCGAGATGCCCCAGGCCTTCCCGCCGGCGAAGAGGTCGTCGGGATCGACTTCGTCCAACCACCCGATGAAATGTCGCTCGTGCTTCCTCGGCGTAGATCCGAAGACGGCCTTGCGCATGCGCCGCTTCTGTTTGGCAGGGCCTTGCTCGGCCGCTGCGAGCCGCTCTTCGAGAGCGGGTCCTTCGGCATACCCTTTACCCATAATCCGAAGCGTAGCGCGGAGGGTGCCGAATTCTGCGTTTTGGATGCCCGGTCAACCGGCTGCGATGGCTGCCGCGCGCTCGAGCAGGAGCTGCTCGGAAGCTCGCGCGGCGGCCAGCGCATCGCGCGCCCAGGCGCGATCGGCAGCGGACTGGGCTTCCACCTCGGCCAGCATCGCGTCCATGGCAGCGCTCGAGGAGGAGCCGATCTGGAGGCGCGCCTGGGCACACGCCGCGGGGTCGAGCTCGGCGGGATCGACCTCGACGGCCGTGCCGGTCAGCTCCCGCGCCGCCTCGGCCACGGCCTCGGCCGTGAGCTCACCGGCGCCTTGCTCCACCAGCCGGCGAACGGCCAGGCCGACCACCTTGTGGGCCGTGCGGTAATCCAGGTCGCCGCTCGCGGCGAGCACGTCGGCGACATCGGCCGCGTTCGTGAAGCCCTCGCGCGCGACGCGGGCCATGCGCTCACCGTCGACGCGAATCCCGGTCAGCACGGCGGCCGCGAGACGGGCGACGGCGCCTGCCTCCTCCAGGGCGCGTGGCACGAGGCCGTTGAGCAGGTGGAAATGGTCGGTGCGCGCGGAGCCCGTGTGCGCGACGGTCAGCGCGGCGGCGATGTCGCCCGAGGCCTGCCCCGCCTGGGCGCGAATCGCGGCCAGCGCGTAGGGGTTGCGCTTCTGCGGCATCAGCGCGCTGGCGCGCGAGTGCCTGTCGGCCAGCTCGATCAGGCCGAACTCCTGGCTGGCGTAGATCTCGAAGTCCTGGGCGAGCTGGGAGAGATGCGTGGCCGCGATCGCCAGATCCGACAGCAGCTCCGCGTAGATGTCCCACTGCCAGGCCGCGTCCTTGGTGTGCTGGACGAGTCCGTCGGAGCCGAGCAGCTCGGCCAGCCGCAGGCGGTCGAGCGGCCAGCGCGAGCCGGCGCTCCCGCCGGCTCCGGCGACGCTGCGCGAGAGCTCGCGATGGGCTCGCCGCAGGCGCTCGGCGTCGCGCAGCGCCGGATACGCGTAGGCCAGCAGGAGATGGCCGGCCGTGGTCGGCTGGGCCGCCTGCAGGTAGGTGTAGTCGGCGGCCAGCGTGTCGCGCAGGGAGCGCGCATGCAGGGCCAGCGCACCCGAGGCGTCGGCCAGCGCGTCCACCAGCTCGGCGGCACCGCGGCGCGAGCAGGCGCGCAAGGCCACGCGGAAGGCCTCGCGCCGTGGGCGCCCCGCGCTCAGCCAGCCGGCGGCCTCGGGCCCGATGCGGCGCACGAGCTCGGCCTCGCGTGAATTGAAGGCGTCGCCGAGCTCCGCCTGCCAGGGGAACTCCGCGGCGGGGATCGCATGCAGCTCCAGCAGGCCGCCCAGCAGGACGCGGGCGGTCTCGGACGGCAGCGCGCCGCTCTCGGCCAGCGCGACGGCGTGCGCGATGTCGGACAGCGAGAGGTCAGAGGCGAGGCGAGGCGCGGCCCGCAGCTCATGCGCGTAGGCGGCCTCGACGAGCTCGTCGGCGGGGCCGCCGGCGAGCCGCCCGCCCGCGCCCAGATAGCCGCCGTCAGCCATGGGAAGCCAGTCTACGCTGCCCCCGCCGCGCACCCCGGAGAGGTGGGATACTCCCTCCCATGCACTCCTCCTATGCCCTCAGCTCGGATGACTTCGCAGTCGAGCGCGACGGCGAGGCCGGGTCGCTCGCCGACCTCTGGCCGGGCGGCTACCAGCCCGGCGATCGCCTCGGCGTCCTGCTCAACCAGCCCATGGATCCGTGCGGCTGCTCGAACCTCATCTGCGGCACCAACACGCTCTTCTACGACCTCCTGCGCGACACCAAGGGCACGGGCGGCTTCTTCCGCTACGCCGATACCTACCTGATCGGCGTGGGGTGCGAGCCCGGCGACTTCAACCAGCTCGACGTCTGGCCCATGCACAAGTTCGTGGGCGTGCTGCAGCCGACCGCCGAGGCGGTGCTGGAGACCATCAACGACCGCCGCATCACGCTGCTGGTGCTGCCCGAGAGCGGGCTGCGCTGCCGCGGAGAAGTGGTGCTCTCGACCTGGAATGCCCTGCTCGCACAGGTTCGTTGTGTCGTCACCTATGCGCCCCGGACGGGCCGCGCTCGCGGCGGCGACGTCGGGCTGCTGGGCAACAAGATCGTCGAGAGCTACGTCGAGCAGGCCATCTTCTCGACCCCGGGCATCGGAGCCGGCGAGCAGGCCCGCCTGCGGCGCCTGCGCCGCGCGATCGACCGCGAGCCGCTGCGCAGCTACGAGGAGTACCGGACGCTGCCCAACGCCGCCGCGGCGCGCGCGCTGCTCGGCGTGACGGAAGTGCTGCCGCCAGGCCATCAGGAGGTCTCGCGCCGCTCGGCGCCAACGATCATCATGCCGCTCGAGGTCGCCATGGCGCCGCTCGACGCCCCTTCAGCGCCGCTCGATGCCCCCGCCGGCGCCGCCGCGGCGCCCGCGGACGACGAAGACACGGGCTCGTACGAGCTGCCCTCGACGGGCACCCTGCTGCACACCCCGTTCGATGCGGTGCAGCGCCGCATGGGCGGCAACTTCGCCGAGTGGGAGGGCTGGGACTGGATCTCCGACTTCGGCGATCCGGCCGGCGAGCACCACGCGGTACGGGAGACAGTCGGGATCTGGGACGAGTCGCCGCTGCAGAAGTGGCTGTTCACGGGCCCGGACGCCCTGGCTGCAGCCGACTACTGCTTCACGAGTGACATGGCCGGCCTCCAGGTGGGCCAGGTGCGCTACGGCGCCTTCTGCGATGAGCGCGGCCGCATGCTCGGCGACGGCACGGTCTACAACACCGGCGACGACGAGCGCGGGATCCTGGTCGTCACCGCGCTCTCCACCGACGGCGACCACTTCCGCCGCGCGATCGCCGACAAAAGCCTGGATGCCGAGGTTGCCGAGCGCACCGCAGAGCTGCCGCATCTGCAGCTCCAGGGCCCGAATTCGCGCGAGCTGCTGGCCTCGCTGACGGACGCCGACATCGCCTCGCTGCGGTATTTCCGCTTCCTCGAGGACGTCACGATCGGCGAGGTACCGGGCTGTCTCGTCTCCCGCACGGGCTACTCGGGCGAGCTCGGCTTCGAGATTTACACCTCTCCCGAGAACGCCGAGCGCCTCTGGGGCACGCTGCTGGACGCGGGCCAGTCGCTGGGCATCCGCCCCTACGGCCTTGCGGCCGTCGAGTCGCTGCGCATCGAGTCGGGCCTGATCTTCATCGGCTTCGACTACTTCCCGGCGTACACCTCGCCGTTCCACATGAACCTGGATCGCATGATCAAGCTGGACAAGCCCGACTTCCTCGGCAAGGAGGCGCTGGTCGCCGAGCACGCGTCCGGGATCACGCATCGCATGGTGACCGTCGTGATCGCAGGTGAGGAAGCACCGGACTACAACACGCCGGTCTTCCGCCACGGGCGAGAGGTCGGGCGCCTGCTCTCGCCCAGCGCCGGCCGCTCGCCGACGGTCGACCGCATGATCGGCATGGCCTGTATCGAGAGCGAGCTGATCGAGGTCGGCACGCCGCTCGAGGTAGCGCTCTCCGATGGCCGCACGGTGCCGGCCCTGGTCGACCACTACCCGATCTACGACCCGGAGAAGTCGCGGCCCCGGGTGTGAATCCCGACCGCCCAGTCGGCATCCTGGCCGAGGACGGCCACGGAATCGCGGTCGCCCGGGCCGTGCAGCGGCTTCTGCCCAGCGAGGACATCCTGCTGCTCTGCGACGACGCCTACGCGCCCTACGCGCGGCGACGTCCGGCGGTCGTCGCCTCGCGCGTCACGCGCCTGCTCGCCGAGTTGCGTGCCGACGGGGCGAAGCTGATCGTCATCGCCTCGCCGCAGGCCGTGCTGGATGGCTTGGCGGCGCAGCCCGCCGGGAGTGTCGCGCTGATAGGCATCGAGGCGCCCATTCCACAGGCCGGTGCAGCCTGCGGGGGCGGCGCGGTCGCGGCGGTCGTCATCAACGACAGCGTGCGCCCGCGGACGTTCGGACAGGCGCTGCGCCGCCAGCGCGGCGCCTCGGCGATCCACTTCGAGCAGTGGCCGCTCGACGATGCAGACGCGGTCGCTGCGCGCATGCCCGCGCTGATCGCGGCGGGCGTCGGGGCCCTGGCCCTGACCTCGCCGGCGCTCTCGCGGCTGCGCCCGGCGATCGACCGCGCAACCGGCGGCGACCTGCCAGTGGTCGAGGCTGGCGATGTGGCCGCGCAGCGCGTGCAGCGCACGCTGCGCCACGCCGGACTGCTTGCGCGCCGCCGCCGGCCCGGCCGCCTGATCGTGATCTCGAGCAACCCCGCGCGCGCCGCCGGGCCGCTCACCGCCTGACGGGCGCAACACCTGGGTCTGACCCTTGATGGTGCTACCGCACGAACTCGAGCCAGACTCTCGGGCTCGGGCCGGGCGGTGCCTGGATGCGCGCGCTCGGGCGCATGCCGGCATCGGCGAACATGCGCACCAGCTCCGGCTCGGTCGGCCAGAAGGAGTGGGACGCGGTGCCGCTCATCGGATCGTCGTAGCCGAACTCGGCGTACACGCGCCCCCGGTAGCCGGCCAGCTCGATGTGATCGGTCTCGCTCACGTGCGTGTCGACGAACACGCGATCGCTGATCGCCGCCATGCGGGCTACGAGCTCCCAGGGGCGCGTCAGGTGGTACAGCACGCCCGCACAGAAGATGCCGTCGAAGCGGCCGTAGCCGCTCAGGTCGTCCTTCTCGAGGTCGGCGACGTGCAGCTCCGCCTTGCTCTCCACGCCGTACAGCCGAAGCAGCAGCCGGGCGCGCTCGACGCTCTCGGCCCTCGCCTCGATGCAGACGAGCTCCTCGACGCAGCCAGCCCCCGCGAGCTCGACGGAGCATCCGCCCTCGAGCGAGCCGAGCTCGAGGACACGACGCGGCTCACCGCTCCATTCGAGGAACCGCTCGACGCGGCCGCCCTCGCCGAACGGATACGGGCCGCCGTACTGGCGACCGCCGATCTCGACCCGGGTCTGCCAGGGCCCCGTCCGCTCGAAGAACCGCTCGAGCTCAGCCCGCGGGGCATCCAGCGGGGGCACGTGGATGTCGGAGGGAGGGCGCACGATCGCCACTTCGGCTTGCTGCGCCGGCACGGCCAGCGGCACGAGCGGCAGCGTCGCCTCGCACAGCAGGTGCACGCGCGGGCCGTTCGGCCAGTCGGGCCACACTTGCCGGCGGACGACCGCGAACCCGGCCTGGCCCAGCATGTCCTCGAGCGCCTCGGCCGTGGGCCAGAACGAGAAGTCCTGGAGACCGCTGAACGGATCGTCGAGCCCGAGCTCCCGATAGATCGAGCCCGGGTGCCCGGCCAGCACGATGTTGCCTGTCGCGCTCACGTGCGTGTCGAGGAAGAGCACGTCGACGTGCTTCCTAAGCTCGCGCAGCAGGTGCCAGGGGCGGCTCAGGTGGTAGAGCAGCCCGGCGCAGAATGCGGCGTCGAAGTTGCCGAAGACGCCGAGCTCCGCCTCCTCGAGGTCGATCTGCTCCACTCGCACGCGATCCGCGAGGCCGAGCACCGACATCGCGCTGCGAGCGCGCTTGACGTTCTCATCGCGTCCTTCGAGGCAGAGCAGGCGCTCGACGGACGGCGCAGCGGCGAGCTGAGCAGAGTGCGCCCCCTCCAGCGATCCGAGCTCGAGCACGGTTGCGGGCGCACCGGCCCACTGGAAGAACTCGGCGACGCGGCCGTCCTCCTGGTAGGGCAGCTCCCCGCCGTAGGCTTTGCCGTCGACCAGGAACCGGCTCCGCCACGGGCCTTCCGCGGCGAACATGCGATCGAGCTCGGCCGGATCGGCGGTCAACGGCGTCCTCGCAGCGCGCGCGCACGCGTCGCGGCCCGGCGAAGCGGCGCAGTGGCGCGCCAGCTCAGCGATCCCCTGACCCCGTCGAGGTCGATCTCGAGTTGTGCGCACTCTGCGCGGCAGAGCGCGAGATCGCGCTCCACCGCCTCGAGGTGCGCGACGCGTCCGCGGAGCTCCCCGATGTCGGCGTCGGCCCGCGCAAGCGCCTCCGCGAGGAGGCGGCGGTGCTCGTCGATCGAGGCCGTCATCCGCGGATCGTAGCCCGAGGCGTCGCCTCAGCGGGGCTCGTACGGGAGCGAGTCGCGCGTCAGCAGCGGCCACAGCTCACGCCATCCCGTGCGGCGGCGCACCTCGCCGCGGCGGCGCAGCGCGCTCGGCGCCTCGCGCGCGTACGGGGCGAGGCGGCGCAGATAGCCGCGCACTCCCTCGCGGGCGGCGCGCGTCTCGTAGGCCTCGCGGGCCGGCAGGAGGGCGAGGTAGAGGGCGAGCAGGGGCAGCGGCAGGCCCTTGAACGCCAGGATGGCCTTGTTGCGCCGCTCGAGCGCCGCGCGCCACTCGCCGGACGACGCGCCCTGCGCGTGGTGCACGACCGCCGATGGGACGTACAGGCAGTGGTGGCCGGCGAGGGCCGCGCGCAGATCCAGGTCGACGTCCTCCCACGAGAGGAAGAGCCGCTCGTCGAACAGCCCGATGTCGTGGAACAGCGTACGGCGGTAGAGGGCCGCGCCCGCGCAGGCCCCGAAGACGATGCGGGGCTCGTCGAAGCGCGGACCGTCCGGCTCCCGGATGCCGCGGTTGTAGCCACCGCGGCCGCGCACGTCGAAGGCGTCGCCCGCTGCGTTGACGCCGCGCTCGCCCGTGAACAGCATGCGCGAGGCTGCGAACGAGAGCGCGGAGTCGCGCTCGAGCGCCTCGACCAGCGCCTCCAGCCATCCCGGCTCGGGCACCGCATCGTTGTTGAGCAGCGCGACGTACGGGCTGTCCGAGCTCGCGATGCCGTGATTGACGGCGGCCGCGAAGCCGTTGTTGGCCGCCAGCGCGTGCCACTCCGCACCGTGCGCCTCCGCGATCGCGCGCGAGCCGTCGACCGACCCGCTGTCGACCACGATCACGCGCGCCGGCGCCAGCGTCTGGGCCGCCACACCCTCCAGGCAAGCCCCGAGCAGGGACTCGCCGTCGAGGTTCGGGATGACGAGATCGACCGCTGCGCTCACGCGGCAATCATGCCGCGCACGCCTCAGCCCCGGTCGAGCGCCGAACTACCGGCGGCCTCGAGCGCGCGCTCGAAGCCGATGTAGAGCGACGGGCACAGGAAGGCGTCGCGCGCCTCGAGCGCGGGCACGCCGACGACGTGCTCGGCGCCTCCGTCCTCCTGCACGTGCAGCCAGACGATCTGCGTGCACTCGTCCCGGAGCAAGCGCACGGTAGTGGTGTCTTCGCGGCGGCTGTCGAGTTCCTGAAACATGGTTGCGGTGAGAGCGGGCGTGCGGCCGCACGCATGCGCGTACGCAGCCAGGCCCCTCGCTCCGCAGCATGACATATCTCGCGCGTGCCGTTCAACGGTCGCGAACGACCGCTCGTCGAGCGCCGCACGGGCGCCGCCGCACCAGGCGCATTCTGGGCTCGTGAGCACAACCTTTCCCCCATCCCTCGCTGTCATCCCCACCTACAACGAAGCAGCGACGCTGCATGCGCTGATCGAGTCGTTCGCGCGCAACGTGCCCGGCATCGACGTGCTGGTCGTCGACGACGCCTCGCCCGACGGCACCGGCGCGCTCGCCGACCGCATGGCCGCCACGCGGCCGTGGCTGCACGTCCTGCACCGTCCGGCCAAGGACGGTCTCGGCAACGCCTACCGCGCGGGCTTCGCCTGGGGCCTCGAGCACTCCTACGGGGCGATCGCCCAGCTCGATGCCGACCTCTCCCATCCGCCCGCGATCCTGCCCGAGATGCTCGGCGCGCTCGGGCGCGGAGCCGACCTCGTGCTCGGCTCGCGCTATGTCGCGGGCGGCGACACCGACGGTTGGCCGTTGCACCGCAGGCTCGCCAGCCGGCTCGGGTGCGCGCTGTCGGCCCGCACACTGGGCCTCCCCTATTCGGATCTCTCCGGCGGGCTCAAGCTCTGGCGGGCGTCGGCGCTCGTCACGATCGACGTCGCGTCCACGCGCTCCCAGGGCTACGTCTTCCAGGTCGAGACGACGCAGCGTGCCCATCGCGCCGGGTTGCGCATCGTCGAGGTGCCGTTCACCTTCCGCGACCGCACCGCCGGCCAGTCCAAGATGCGCGCCTCGATCGCATTCGAGGGGGTGCGCATGGTTGCGCGCCTGCGCCGCAGCGGCTGGCAGCCTCAGCGCGTGGCGTCTGCCGCCCGCACCGGCGCGTAGTCGGCATCGGCGACTGCCTCGAAGCGCTGGATCGCGCCCAGCGCCAGCGCCACGCGTCCCTCGTCGCTCTCGCACAGGCCGATCAGGGCCGTGCGTAGCAACCCGGCCAGGCCGGCGTCTCCGCCGACCAGCGCCACGGGCGGGCTCGGCATGTGCCCGAGCCGCGCGATGATGGGCAGTGCGGTGAGCGCCGGCTCTGCGCGCCGCTCGAGCGCCAGCACCGTCGAGTCGATCGGCGCGGCGTCGATCTCGCCGCGCAGGAGCGCGCTCAGCGAGTTGCGGTGGCTGCCCGTCTGGACCCAGCGGTAGCCGTCGGGATCGATCCCCAGCTCGCGGAGGGCCAGCCGCGGCATGACCCAGCCCGAGAGCGAGTCGTCGCCGTTGAAGCCCACGCGCGCCCCGCGCAACTGCTCGGGCGCAGTCTGAGGCGCACTCGGCGCTCGCACCAGGTCGGCGCGGTAGAAGGCGCCATCCTCGTCTTCGGGCACGGGCGCCGCAAGCGGCTCGATAAGGGCGCCGGCGTCGCGCATGCGCGTGTAGGGCAGCCCACACACGAACAGCAGGGCCGGCGGGCCGGCCACGACTGCGGGCAGCTGCACGAGCGGCGTCTCCTGCAGTGCCTCGATCGTTGCGCCGGTTCGTTCTGCCACGGCGGCGGCGACCGCCTCGTAGTGCGGGCGCGCGGCGTGGCCGAGAAAGCTGTGCACGGCGAGCGTCGGCATGGCGCCACGGTAGCGCCGTGGGTGGGTTACCAGTTGGTGACCGGATTTTCACAAGACCGACGCCCGGGCCGGAGGAGGCCATACCTACGGTGACATCGACCAGGCGGAGGGCGCCGCTGGGGCCCTCCGTGCTCATTTCCCGAGGAGGGATCGCTCCGTGTCCGTACACAGGGTTCGGATTGCAGGGATCGCCGCGGTGGCTCTGACTGCCGCGGCGGTGCTCGGTGCCACCACGTTCGCGAATGGACCAGCCGTGACCGACGCCGGTTCGGCCAACACCAAGACCGCGGGTATCACTCTGCCCGACAAGCTCTCGCCACAATGGCGCGAGACGACGGTTGCCCAGGGCTCGAACGCCCTCGAGAATCCGTCGGCGCTGACCAGTTGGTACGGCTACTACAACGACGGGCTGATGATCCCGGCTCCCGGCGACGTTCAGGCCAAGGGCCACAACGTCGAGGCGTCGAAGAGCGAGCCCGACAAGAACACCTACCTCGTTGTCAAGGGTCAGCACGGCGCCGACCCGAAGTACGACTACGGCACGCACTTCCTCTACCAGGGCCACGAGCTCGGGACCACGGGCTCCTACATCACGCGCATCAACCTCGACGCCGACGCTGCGCACCGCGTGACGAAGCTCGCCGAGACCGAGGCTGACGGGAAGACGCCCGTGCCCGTGATCGATGGCTCGACCTGGGACCCGTTCGCCCAGCGCTTGCTCTTCACGACCGAGGGCGGTTCCTCGGGCGGCGTCGTCGAGGCGACGCTCGACTACCCGTCGAAGGTCTCGAACCTCTGGGGCGTGCTGGGTCAGGGCGGCTTCGAGGCCATCCAGAACGACAAGCTCGGCAACGTCTACGTCGTCGAGGACAGCGGCGGGCCCGCGGGCACGGTGAACACGCACGCCAAGCAGCCGAACAGCTTCGTCTACCGCCTGCTGCCCTACGACCCGACGAACCTGGACAAGGGCGGCAAGCTGCAGGTGCTCCAGGTCGCGTCGCTCGAGCACGCAGGCCCGATCGAGTTCCACGACGGCAAGGCCGACGACGACATTCTCTCGGCGGACACCAAGGATCTGCACACCTACGGTCACACGTTCAAGACGCTGTGGGTCACGATCCACGACACCGCCAAGGACGGCACGGCGCCGTTCGACGCCAATGCGGCCGCCAAGAAGGCCGGCGGGACGCCGTTCAAGCGCCCCGAGAACGGCGTGTTCAAGCCAGGTACCGGGTTCAAGAAGTTCCTCTTCACGGAGACGGGCGACACGACGCTGACGACCGAGGCCGGCACGTCCTACGGCGGCTTCGGCGCGATTCAGGAGCTGACGCAGGACCCGAAGAGCGACAAGGGCACGCTGCGGCTCTTCTACCAGTCGGACAAGAACCACTCGAGCTTCGACAACATCACGTTCTTCGACAAGTCGCAGGTGATCGCCGTGCAGGACCAGGGCGATGGTCTGCACAGCTCGCTGAACGCCCTCGACTCGGGCTTCAACTTCGACGCCTTCGCGGACTACTCCGGTGGCTCGCAGCCGGTCAAGGTCGTCGCGGAGGGCCGTGACCCCTCGGCCACGATCGACTCCGCCATTCTCGGCACGTCCGGCAACGGCTTCAACAACGAAGGCGACAACGAGATCACGGGCATCCACGAGTCCAACGGCGATCCGACGGCCAACGGCATTCTCGGAGCCGCGATCCCGAAGGGCCTCGGCAACGGCTGGCGGCTCTTCTTCACCCACCAGCACGGCGACAACGTGACCTCCGAGGTCATCCCCGCCTAGTCCCTCCCCAACGGCGCGGCTGGCCGCTCGCCTCCGGGCGGGCGGCCGGCCGCTCCGTGTCCTGCGCTCTCTAGTGCGGCGGGTAGATGCGGACGTGCATGTGGTTGTCGTGGCCGACCAGCGGCTCGACGACGCCCGACGGCCCGTGCAGCGGCAGGTGCGGGCCCACGAACACGAACTCGGGCTTCGCGGCGAGGAAGAGATTCAGCAGGTCCTGCGAGAGCGGCACGTTGACCTGGTCGACGCTGATGGGCGCGAGCTCGCGCCCATCGGCGCGCGGGTAGTAGACGTCGACGTCGAGGCCGTTCTGATGCGAGGCGTGCTCGTCGAGAGGCCCGCCGCCGAGGCGGCTGATGTCGCCGATCACAAGTCGCGATGCACCGGGGTGCGCGTCGTGGAACTCCTTGGTGACGGCGAGCAGGAGCTGGATCAGCTTGGCGCTGCCGTAGCGCCGGTAGCCGCGGTCGGGCACGCGATCGAGGCCCGGATCCCAGGTCGTCCAGAAGGGACTCTGCACGGGCAGCTGCACGCCGTCGATCAGGCGCCCGTGGTAGGGCAAGCCGAGCGAGATGGAGTCCCGCCAGACGACCTCGGGCATGACCGCGGCACCTCCGCCGCGCGACGGCTCGGGCGGCGCGAGCGGCGCGAGGTGTGGAAGCGAGGCCGGGCCGAGCGAGACGGGAGGCAGCGGGACGACGGCCGGGCCGGTGCCGCCGAGCAGCACGCGCGCGATCGGCGCCGGCGCGAGCACCAGGGCCGTGACCGCGGGCAGGAACCGGCGCTGGAAGCGCCGCTTGCGCTCGTCCGACCACGGCCGCCGCGCGGGGCGGACGCGAATCGGCCGAGTGACGACGACGGCGACCGCCTGCGGCTCCGGCACGGAGCGCAGGAGGCGCGGAGGAGCGATCTCGGCTCCGCCGCGCGGGGCAACGCGAACGCGCTCCCGCTCGACGAGCGCAAGTTCCTTCGCGCCCGGGTCGCGGCGGCGACGTACCTCGGCTACAGCCACGTTTTCATCCTAGTCACCTCCGCTGGAGGCGACCCCGGTCCCGGTCAGCCGGCGGGGATCGACGTGAGCCCGCCGTCGATCGTGAAGCACCCGCCGGTGACGTAGGCGGCGTCGTCCGAGCACAGGTAGACGGCCAGCCGGCCGACCTCGCGGGGGTCGCCGATGCGGCCCATCGGCACGGTACGCAGGTAGAACGGTTCGTCGATCGCGCCGCGGGCCACGTCGTCGTCCCACATCGGCGTTCGCTGGATGCCGGGGGCGATGGCGTTCACGCGCACGCCGCTCCCGGCCCACTCGCCGGCGGCCACGCGGGTCATCATCAGCACCGCTGCCTTCGTGGCGCAGTAGGCCACGCGGCCCGGATTGGGCGAGAACCCCCGGATCGAGGAGATGTTGACGACGCTGCCCGACCCCTGCGGGAGCAGGTGGCGGGCGGCGGCGCGCAGGCAATAGAAGACCCCGGTCTGCATGACGGCGACCGACTCCGCCCAGGCCTCGTCGGTGGTCTCCGCGATCGTCGGTCCGACATGGCTGACGCCCGCGTTGTTGACGACGATGTCGAGCCGCCCGAAGTCGGCCGGGACGGCCGCGAAGGCCCCGTCGACCTCGGCGCCGACGCTGACGTCGACCAGGTAGCTGCGCGACTGGACGCCGAGCGCGCGCAACGCCTCGGCCGCACGTTCGCCCGACGCCGCATCGCGCTCGGCGATCGCGATGTCGCAGCCCTCGGCCGCGAGCTCCCGCGCGATGGCGAGGCCGAGACCTGCGCCACCACCGGTGACGATCGCGACGCGACCTTGAAGGACTCCCATGCGGGAGAACTTACGGGTTACGGACCGCCGACGTAGCGCGTAACGACGACATCGAGATAGGCGTTGCCCAGGCTGCTGTCGGCCCGGCGCCCGGAGACGACGAAGCCGCTCGCAGAGGGGACGATCGCCGTGGCGTAGCCCGACGCGCCGAGCGGCGTCATCACGACTCCGCTGGGCGACCAGGTCGTGTCCGGTAGCCCGGCCGCCGTGAGCCGGGCGACCGCGAACGACGAGACGTTGCCGGTGGTGACGGCGCCGCCCGCGATCAGGATGCGGCCGTCGGATTGCAGCGTGAGCGCCTGGCCCTGGTTGTTCCCCGTGCCCGCCAGCAGGCGCGCGACGCCGTTGGTGCCGAAGCCCGCGGACGGATTTCCGCCCGGTCCGAGCTTGGCGACCAGGAGCCGCTTGGCGTTGGCGGCGCCGGTGCCCTCGCCGGCCGCCAGGACGCTGCCGTCGGGATACACGCGCAGCGCGTGCAGGGCGGAGGTCGCGATCGTCGTCGTGCCGCCCGTGCCGAAGCCCGTGTCGACGGCGCCTGCGGCCGTGAAGCTCGAGACGGTGCCGTTGACGGCGCCGGTCACGAACGAGTTGTCACCACGGACGGCGACGCCGTGGTAGATGCGCCCGGCGAGGTTTCCGTTGATCAGGGTTCCGTCGTGCCCGAGGCCGTCGATGACGACGCCGGAGGAGCCGAGCGGGCTGCCCGTCGCCGCCGAGGCGCTCCAGGTGCCGCAGCCGTTGCTGCGCGCCGATCCGCCCGTCACTTGTACGACGGCGCGCGCGCCGTAGAACTTGTAGGGCGTCCCGTGCCAGCGATCGCGCGCCTGCCCCGCGATCACCACGCTGCCGTCGGAGCGCCGGGCGATGGCATACGCCGTGTAGTCGATGAGGTGCGGCGCGAAGCACACGACGCTGGCGGTCATGGCGCCCGTCGGCGAGAAGCGCGCGACGAACATCGACTGCGAGGCCCCGAAGCCGGTTGCCAGCACGTCACCAGAGGGATCGAGCGCAAGGGCGGTCGCGGCGGAGGCGCCCGGCTGGCTGGTGGGCGTGCCCGCGAAGCGCGCCGAGACGAAGCCGCCCGTGCCGTAGCTGGTGTCGAGTGTGCCGTCGGCGTCGAAGCGCGCGAGCGTCGCCGCTCCCGCGCGCTGGCCGGCCACCACGATGCGGCCGTCGGCCTGCACGATCGCGGGAACGCGCACGCTCTGCGTCGACCAGGCGAGCCCCTGCGCGTTCGTTCCGACGCGCGGCGCGCCGCCGTTGAAGTTCGCGTCGAGCTGGCCGTCGGCGTAGGCGATCGCGCCGCCCGCCAACACTGCCGCGAGGACGCCAGCTGCTGTTGCGGCACGCAGCCGCTGCTTCGTGAGATAAGCCACACCACCATGAAAGGCGCCGGTCCCGCTGGGCGCGCACGGCGGACGACCGGTTCCGCCTACCCCATTCGGGGGGCATGCACACAGGGGGTCAGGCACGCAATGCGTGCCGACCCCGGAATGCGCACCCACTTCGTGACATGAATAACTTGGGGTCTGACCCCAATTTATGCGGACCGAAACCCGAGCGCGAGCCGTAGCCGGTGCTTCACGTAGACGGCGTCGATCGGCGGGAGCACGCGCTCGAGATCGGTCGGCGCGACCTTGAGTACGGCCAGGCTCGGGCCCTCGAAGGCGGTCAGCCGGCGTCGCGTCTCCTCGACCCCTGCGTTGTCGGTGACCTCGGCTGTCCACCCGAAGCCGCAGGCCGCGGCGATCGCGTCGATGCGCACGCCCGCCGCGGTGTGGCTGTGCTGCATGCCGGTTTCTGCGTAGCGCTCGTTGTCCAGCACCGCGATCGTGAGGTTGGCGGGTCGCTGGACGCCGATCGTCGCCAGCGCTCCGATCCCCATCAGCTGCTCGCCGTCGCCGGTGATGACGAGCACCGGGCGCTGCGGCTGGGCCAGCGCGAGCCCGAGGCCGACGGTCGCGGCGCTGCCCATCGCGCCCCAGAGGTAGTAGTTGAGGTCGTGATCGCCCGCCGCCATGGTGTCGTAGGACGGCGAGCCGAGGCCCGTCACGACGACCAGCTCCTCGCGGCCGGCGAGCAGGCTGCGCACGGCCGCGCGCCGATCCAGCCGTTGCGAAGAGCCCGGCGTCACCAGACCTTGCTCCCGATCAGCCGCTGGCCCAGCAGCACGGCGCAGCTCATGTCGCCCGCGTAGGTCATCGCGAGCGCGCCGCGCACCAGCGGCTCGACGTCCTCGGGGCGATCCGCGTGCCACGTGCGCACGCCCATCAGGCGCAGGCTCCCTTCCGCGGCGGCGCCCGCCGGGTTCTGCCAGGGGTTCAGCTCGGCCCACTCGCCGCGCATCGTCACGAGCATGAGCAGCGGGAAGCGGGCCTGGGCCGCGAGCGCGAGGGTGTTGATGCAGTTGCCGACGCCGCTCGACTGCATCAGCAGGACACCGCGCACGCCGCCGAGCCAGGCGCCCGCGAGGTACCCGATGCCCTCCTCCTCGGTCGTGAGCGGCACGGCTGAGACCTGCGGCTCTGCGTGGGCGAGCTCGATCGCACGGGCGTGCCCGGCATCGGGCACGTAGGCAACCGTGCGAACTCCGCCCTCGAGCAAGGTCGAGAACAGGGTGTCGGGCCAGTCGATCGCAGCAGCGCTCACAGCCGGCGGAGTATCGCCCAACGACCTCTCGCTGAGCGATGGTTCACGACCGCCGCGCGGCTCTCGGCGGCTGAAGAAATCACTCGTCTGAGCGAGTTTCCATGTCGGCGCGGAGCGGGGATCTCCAGCACACACCCTCGAACCGCCTACCCCTCAGGCATCTCGAGGAAACCCCGATGAGGGCCCGCCCCGGCGGGCCCTCAACGGGGAGTGGGGCACAATCACCGCATGGCGCCGGTCGGCTCGTAGTGGACGTCTCCCTCCCCGAGTCGCTGAGCGGCGGTCTCGCCGACGCGCACAGCGATCTCCTCATGGAGCTCGTGTTCTTCCGCGGGGAGGAGCGCCCCTTCGCCAAGCGCTGGCTGCCCAAGCTGCGGGCGGGTGGCGTGCAGGTGCAGGTCTGCGCGCTCTTCTCCGACGACTCCGACCTGCCCGAGCTGGCGCTGCGCAAGGCGTTGCTCGGCGTGGGCGAGTTCGATCGGGCGGTGGCCGAGAACCCTCAGGTGGTCGGTGTGCGCTCGGCCGGCGATCTCGAGGCTGCGCTCGAGCCGGACCGGACCGGGCTCGTGCTCTCGATCGAGGGCATGGAGCCGCTCGGCAACGAGCCGGGATTGATCGACGTCTTCTGCTCGCTCGGTGTTCGCATGGCGTCCCTCACCTGGAATCGCCGCAACGCGTTCGCCGACGGCACAGCCGAGCGGCCCGCGGGCGGCCTGAGCCGCATCGGCCGCAAGCTCGTCGATCGCATGACCTCCCTGCCCATCGCCTTCGATCTCGCACACGCCAACGAGGGCACGTTCTTCGAGGTGCTCGAGCGCACGGCCGATCGCCCGGTGCTCGTCAGTCACGCCCTCTGCCGTGCCGTCCACGACTCGCCGCGCAACCTCAGCGACGACCAGCTGCGCGCGATCGCGGAGCGCGACGGCGTCGTGGGCCTGATGGCACTGCCGTTCGTGATGCACGAGAGCGAGCGCACAATCTCCTACCTGATCGACCACGTCGACCATCTCGTGCAGACCGTCGGCGCCGCCCACATCTGCCTCGGTGGCGACTTCGCGTACCAGCTCGAGCTATCCGGCGCCTTCGGCATGCCTCCGGAGGAGCCGATGGCGGTCGACGGCCTCGCCGGGCCCGAGGACTACCCGAACCTCTTCGAGGCGTTGCGCAACCGCGGCTACGGGGAGGCCGACCTGCGTGCGATCGCAAGCGACAACCTGCTGCGCGTGCTGAGGAGGACCCTGCCGGCCTAGTGCGGCTCGTGAAGGCGGCGCCGCGTCCGGACGCTCCCGGATGCGTCGCCCCCGGTCAGCTCGGTGGGGTTCCGCCTGCGCCGCAATCGTCACCGTCAGCATTACGATCGCCCGGCGATGGAACGACTCGAGCAACTGGCCCGGATCGGCGGCAGCTCAAGCGGCGGGGTGACCAGGGTCGGCCTCGGCCGGGCCGAGCAGCATGCCTGTGAGCTGGTGGCCACGTGGATGGCCGAGGACGGCCTCGAGGTCTCGTGGGATGCGGCAGGAAACCTCTTCGGACGCACGCGGGGCCTGGATCCGGCGGCACCCGAGGTCTGGTCGGGCTCGCACCTCGACTCGGTGCCGGAGGGCGGGCGCTTCGACGGCACGCTGGGCGTGCTGCTCGCGCTCGAGGCCGCGCGCCGGCTTGCGCCCGAGCCTCTGCCGGCAACGCTTGCGGTGTGCGTCTTCCGCGACGAGGAGGGCTTCCGTTTCGGTCGCGGCACCTTCGGCAGCCGCGCCGTCTGCGGCCGCCTCTGCGAGGCGGATCTCGATCTCGCGGACTCGGACGGCACGACCGTGCGCGCCGCACTCTCGGCCCTCGGCTTCATGGGCCTCCGCGCGCCGCGCGCGGCCCTGCCCGGCAGCTTCGTCGAGGTGCACGTCGAGCAGGGACCCGTGCTGGAGCGGGCCGGGGTTCCGCTGGCCGTGGTGACCGCAATCACCGGCATTGCCGGCTACGACGTCCGCTTCCACGGCGAGAGCGGTCACGCCGGCACCCTGCCGATGGCCGGCCGCCGCGACGCCTTTCTGGCCGCCGCGGAGTTCGCGCTGGCGCTACGCGACGAGGCGCTCCTGCTGCACAACGCCGTGGCAACTGTCGGTGACGTCCGCATCATCGGTGGCGCGGCCAATGTCGTCCCAAGTCGCGTCGAGGCCACCGTCGACGTGCGCGCCCCGACGCTCGAGACGCTGACCGCAATCGCGGACGCGGCGACGCGCCTCGCGCAGCCCGCGGACCTGGAGGTCGAGATCGAGCGGGTCGCGTTCGACCCGCCCGTGCCCCTCTCGAGGCGCGTTCGCGCAGTCCTGCGTGAGGCCGCGGACAGCGAGGGAGCCGCGACCCTCGAGTTCGGATCGGGCGCCGGTCATGACGCGGGCATCCTCGCGGCCGCCGGGGTCGAGGCCGGCATGTTGTTCGTGCGCAGCCGCAACGGCGGCGTCAGCCATCGGCCCGAGGAGCTGACGGATCAGGCCGACATATGCGTCGCCGCCGCCGTCCTCACCCGCACGTTGCGAGCGCTGTGCGGTTCGGTAGCGTGAGCGCATGGCTGCGAACCGCAAGCGCACGGTGATCGCCGGCGGTACGGTCGCGACCGACTCGGCCGTGTTCGCCGCAGACGTCGTGATCGAGGGCGGGCGCATTGCCGCGCTTTCGGAGCCGGGCAGGGCCGGCTCGGCGGACGAGCTCATCGACGCTTCCGGGCTCGTCGTGCTGCCCGGCGCGATCGACATGCACGCCCACTTCGAGGACCCCGGGCACACCGAGCGCGAGGATTTCACCACGGGCACGATGGCGGCTGCCGCCGGTGGGATCACGTCGTTGTTCGAGCACCCGCTCACCTATCCACCGGTGACGACGACCGGGCTGTACCGCGAGAAGCGGGAGATGGCGAGCGCCAAGGTGGTTGTCGACTTCGGCCTCTGGGGCGCGCTGACGGCGCCGTCGATACCCGAGATCGCGGGCCAGTGGGCCGAGGGCGCGGCGGGGTTCAAGGCGTTCATGCCGGTCTCGGATCCCTCCTATCCCCATGTCACGGACGCCGAGTTCCTGGACGGCATGCGCGCGGTCAAGGCCGTGGGCGGGCTCGTGCTCGTGCACGCCGAGAGCGAGTCGCTGCTGCAGGCCGGAATCGCGCGCATGCGGGCCCAGGGGCGTCGCGACCCGCTGGCCCATCACGAGTCGCGGCCAGCGTTCGTCGAGGAGGAGGCGGTGCACCGCGCGCTCTATCTGGCCGCGCATGCCGACGTCCGGATCCAGATCGTGCACGTCTCGAGCCCGGTCAGCGCGAACCTCGTGCGCGACGAGAAGCGGCGCGGCCGTCCGGTGACGATGGAGATCTGCCCGCATCACCTGCTGCTCGACCTCGACGACCTGGTGCGTCTCGGCCCCTATGGCGTGTGCGCGCCTGCCCTGCGCGACCGCGCGCTCGTCGAGCGGCTCTGGGACTCCGTGCTCGACGGCACTGCCGACTGCCTCGTCTCGGATCATTCCGCCTACACGCGCGCCGAGAAGGACGCCGGCTACGACGACATCTTCGCCTCCCCGCTGGGTTGCCAGGTGATGCAGGAGACGGTGCCGCTCGTGCTCGACGAGGCCTTCCACCGCCGCGGCCTCCCGCTCGACGCCTTCGTGCGCTTCTCATCGACCAATGCCGCGCGCATCAGCGGCACCTATCCGCGCAAGGGGACGCTGCTCCCGGGCGCCGACGCCGACGTCGTGCTCTACGACCTCGAGAGCGAGTGGCAGGTCGACGCCCTCGCCCAGCAGTTCTCCAAGAATCCCTGGTCGCCCTTCGAGGGCAGGCGCGCGCGTGCCCGCGTGGTGCGCACGCTCGTGCGCGGCGAGACGGTCTACGCGGGCGGGGAGATCCTGGCCGAGCCGGGGTCGGGCCGCTTCCTCTCGTGCCATGGCGACTACGCCCTCTCGCCTGTCGTCGCGTGACGACCGTCTGCTACCTCGTGCACTGCCTGCTCAATGCGAACGGAAGGTCAACGGCAGCGTCGGCATCGGGCAAGACCTGTTCGACTACGACGAGGCGGTGGAGCTGGCCAAGCTCGGGCGCGCGCTGAAACTGCCGGATTGACGCCGCACCTCACCAGCTCTGCCAGTGCAGCACCGTCTCGAGCGGGTTGCGCGCGGCCGGCTTGAAGCCCGTCCCGAGCGAGTAGGCGACCGGGATCAGCGCGACCTGCGTGACCTCCTCGAAGGGGATGCCGAGCACCTCGGCAGCGTCGCTCTCGTAATCGAGATGGTGCGTCGTCCAGACGCTGCCGAGGCCGCGGGCGCGCGCGGCGAGCTGGAAGCTCCAGCCCGCCTGGATGATCGACCCGTAGAACCAGGCGAGGTCGGCCGGCGCGAGGCCCTCGGGCCGCCCACTGATGCACGGGATGACGTGCGCGGGCACCTCTTGGAGGTGCGCCGCCAGATGGCTCGAACCGGTCTCGGCCGCCGCCTCGCCGGGCGGCCGGCCGCCGTTGTAGGGAATCCAGGAGCGCAGGTACAGCTCGGCCAGCGCCGCGCGCTTCGCCTCGTCCGTGACGACGAGGAAGTGCCAGTTCTGCGTGTTCGTCGAGGTCGGCGCCTGCACCGCGAGCCGCACGCACTCCTCCAGCACGTCGTGTTCGACCGGCCGCGTCAGGTCCAGCCGGCGGCGGACGGCGCGCGTGGTCGAGAGCAGCTCGTCGGGGCTGAGGTCGAGCAGCGGCATGCGGGTCTCCTGTGCGTCGTGGCCGGGGACGGGGCGTCCGGGCACTCTTGCAGGCCATCCCCCCGTGCAGGCCGTCGCTCCGTGGACAACTGGACTCGTTTTCTCGCACCTGACTGGATCTTCCGCTGATACCAGTCCGTGCCTAGCATCGGTCTCATGAAGACGCTGATCTCGACTCCCGGAGCACTGCGCATCCTCGCCATCTCGATCGTCGCCCGGCTGCCACTGGCCATGCTCGGTATCGCGCTCCTCGTACATGTCGTCCACCTGACCGGGTCGTATGCCGTGGCCGGCGTCGTCTCCGGCGCGAATGCCATGGCGCTCGGCGCCGGCGGCCCCCTGCTCGGCAAACTGGTCGATCGTCGTGGGCAGACGGGCGTGCTGATCGTGAGCGGCGTGGCCGCAGGAGCGCTGCTGTCCGTCATGGCCCTCCTGCCCGTGGGCACCGCACCGGCGCTGCTCGCGGTGCTCGCAGCGGCCATCGGGTTCGCGGTGCCGCCGCTCGGCGCATGCGTGCGCTCGCTGCTGCCCTCCTTGGTGCCGGATGCGTCCGCGGCACGCGAGGTCTACGCGATCGAGACCTCGGCGGTCGAGCTGACCTGGGTCGTCGGCCCGCCGGTCGCCCTTGGCCTCGCCGCGTTCCTCTCGACGGGAGCCGCGCTGGCCGCCGCTGGCATCGTGCTCGCGGGCGGCAGCGCGGTCTTCGCCGCGCTGCCCGCCTCGCGCGCCTGGCAGCCGGAGCCAGGCGTGACGCGGCCGCGCGGCGGCGCGCTGGGCGTACCGGCGATGCAGACCCTGATCGGCATCTTCGTCGCGATCGGCGTACTCGTCGGTGGCGTCGAGGTGGGCGCGGCCTCGGCCGCCGCCGCACTCGGCAGGCCCGCCGCGGCCGGCCCGCTGCTGGGTCTCTGGGGCCTCGGCTCGCTCGCGGGAGGCATCCTCACCGCGCGCCTCGGCGGAGGAGCTCGCGGTGCGGCCGGACTGTCGCTGGTCCTGGCCGGCCTGGCCGCCGGGCACCTCGCCTCGATCGCGGCGGCCGGCAGCCTCGCGGCGCTCGGCGCCGTGCTACTGGTTGCCGGTGCGGGCCTCGCGCCGGCGTTCGCATCGGTCTACGCGATGGTCGAGCGCGTCGCGCCGGCCGGAGCGGTGACAGAGGCCTTCGCCTGGCTCGGCACGGCGATGGCGATCGGCGGCGCGGCGGGCTCGGCGGCGGCCGGCGCGCTGGCCGACGGCGCAGGCCCGTCGGCGGCGTTCGCACTCGCAGGGGGCGCCGGAGTGCTCGCGGTGCTCGCGACCGCCGTGCGCGCGCACACGCTGGCCGACCCGGGCACCTGCGGATCCCTGAACTGGCCCCGCTGGCCGGTAGGGTTCGAAGGCGTTGAGTGAGACCAGTCAGCCGGTCGAGCTGCTCCTTTCGGTCACCCGTGGAGGCGGGCGCACGCTGGGCGACCAGATCGAGGATCAGGTCCGCCGCGCGATTCGCGGCGGTGCTCTGCGGGACGGGACGCAGCTGCCCTCGACGCGCGACCTGGCCCGCCAGCTCGGGATCTCCCGGCGCGTCGTGGTCGACGTGTACGCGCAACTTGGCGCCGAGGGCTACCTCGAGCTGCGGCAGGGCGCCCGCCCGCACGTCTCCGGCAACGCGGCCGTCGCCGAGGCGGCGAAAGCGCTGCCCGTCACGCCCGCGCATCGCCTGCGCTTCGACTTCCGCCCGAGCCGGCCCGACCTCTCGGCCTTTCCGCGCGCGTCCTGGCTGCGTTCCCTGCGCAGCGCCCTTGCGACCATGACCGACGCCGAGCTCGGCTACGGCGACCCCCGCGGCGCCACGACTTTGCGCTCCGCCATGGCCGACTACCTCGGGCGCGTACGCGGGGTCGTCGCCGAGCCCAACAGCGTCGTCGTAACCGCGGGCTATGCCCAGGGGCTCGCATTCGTGTGTCGCGCATTGGCCGCGAACGGGGCGAAGCGCATCGGAATTGAAGACCCCAGCAACCTCGATGACCAGGCAATCGTCCTGGGTGCTGGCCTCGAGCCCGTGCCGATCGGCGTCGACGACCAGGGTTTACGGGTCGACGAGCTCGTGCGTGCGGCGCCCGACGGCGTGATCGTGACGCCCGCCCACCAGCAGCCGACCGGCGTCGTGCTCAGTCGCCCCCGCCGCGGAGAGCTCGTCGCCTGGCTGCGAGAGCGCCACGCCGTCGCGATCGAGGACGACTACGACGCCGAATACCGCTACGACCGCGCCGCCGTCGGAGCGCTGCAGGGGCTCGCGCCGGAGCACGTCGTCTACGGCGGGACGACGAGCAAGACGCTTGCGCCGGCCCTCCGGCTCGGCTGGCTGGTGGTGCCCGCCAACCTGCTTCAGGGCGTCGTGAGCGAAAAGCTCTTGGCCGATCGCGGAGCCGCCCGCATCGAGGAATACGCGTTCGCCGACTTCGTCACCCGCGGCGAGCTCGACCGCCACCTGCGGCGCATGCGCTCGCGCTACCGCAAGCAGCGCGACGCCCTCGTGCAGGCCCTCGCGCAGGAGCTCCCCGAGGCCGTCGTGACCGGCATCTCGGCGGGCTTGCACGTGACCGTGCAGCTGCCCGAGGGCTACGACGCAGAGGCGATTCGCGAGGAGGCGGCCCGCCGGCGCATCCTCTTCAACTCGATGAGCGAGTATCGCGCCGACGGGTACGCCGGCGCGACCCTGATGCTCGGCTACGGATCGGTGGCCGAGCCCGCCATCGCCCCCGGGGTGCACGAGATCGCCGAGGCCGTGCGGGCCTCGATCGCCGCGAGCAGCTAGTCGCGCGGGTCCGGACCCTACGCGCTCGGGGCCGCGTCAAGCGATCCGGCCGGGCGCGGAGCGAGCACGCCCGAGACCAGCACGCCGATGCTCGCGAGCCCTGCGACGGCAAGCAGGGAGTCGAGCGTGCCGACGTGGTTGCCGAGCAGGCCGACGAATGGCGGGCCCGCGAGGAACGCCATGTAGCCGATCGAGGTGACGACGCTCAGCCGGCCGGCCGCGCGCTGCCTGTCGTCGGCCGCAGCGCTCATGCCGACGGGAAATCCGAGCGCGCTGCCGAGCCCCCACAGCACCGCGCCCGCCATGGCGAGCGGCAGCGACCCGACGAACACGACGAGCAGCAGTCCGGCGCAGGCCAGGATGCCCGAGGCCCGAACGCTGGCGACCCGGCCGAAGCGGTCGAGCAGGGCGGGGCCGAACCAGCGGCCCGTCGTCATCGCGCCCAGGAAGATGCCGAGCGTCAGCGACGCGACGGCGGGTGATGCGTCGTAGCCGTCGATCATGGCGACGCCGAGCCAGTCGTTCCCCGTCCCCTCGATGAAGGCCATGCAGAACACCAGCAGGCCGAGCAGGAGCGTGCGCGGCTCCTTCCAGGCAGCGAGCGGGTGGTGGCCGGGCTTCTCTTCGTCGTGCCGGCCCGCAGCCCCCACGGTCAGGAACCCGCGCGCCGCCCACGGAACCGCCAACCCGATCAGCGCGGCGACGATCAGCAGGTGCACCGTGACCGAGACTCCGGCGGCCACCATCGCGGCGCCCAGCAACGCGCCCGAGACGGTTCCGACGCTGAAGCCGGCATGGAATCTCGGCATGATCGAGCGCCTCAGGCGCTGCTCGACGAAGGCGCCCTCGACGTTCATCGCGACGTCCCAGGTGCCGTTCCCGGCGCCTAGCAGGAAGAGTCCTGCGACGACTGGGGCGACCCCGATCCGGAAGCCGATCGCCGCGATCGCGAGGCCCGCCGCGGTGAGGACGGCCATGACCGCGACGGTTCGGCCGGCCCCCAGCCGCGCCACGACGATTCCCGAGAGCGGAAGGGCGAGAACCGAGCCGCCGGCGATCGAGAGCAGCAGGAGGCCCAGGCTCGCCGGGCTGAGGTGCAGGCCGTCCCGCACCTGCGGGATGCGCGACGCCCAGCTCGCGAATGCAAAGCCCGCGCCGAAGAAGACGGCGTACACGGCCAGCGTCGCGCGCCGCAGGTCGGCCGCGGCGGACACGTCGATGCTGTCCGCCGCGCGCATCCCCGGACGATATGCACCCGCTCCGGTCTACGCGCGCCGTCCCGCCTCTCAGGGGTCGCGACGGCCCGTCGGCGCGCGCCCGCGATAGCCATGCGGAGGCAGGTGCTCATCCACGTGCAGGCTGCCGTCGCGACGCGCGACGCGCGCCGCGGCGTGGCCGCGGCGCGGCGAAGAGGGCTTCAGCCAGCGTGCCCGGTCTTCAGCGTTCATCGGCAGAGCTTGTTCCGGAGTCCTGCGTCGATTTCCGAAGGCCGGCGACCGCCGCGTCCCTGTCGGAATGGATGGCGAGGATGTCGGCGAGGCGGGTCATGGCCGCGAGCCGGGTCACGTTTCGCTGCTCGGGCGGGATCACCAGTGCGAAGCGATCGCCACGCGCCTTCACGCCCTGAGCGGCCTTCAGCAACGCGCCGATCACCGTGGAGTCGATGAAGGAGCACTCGGAGAGGTCGACGAGCACGCTCGAATGCTCCGCGGCGTCTGCGAGCGCTCGCCTCAGCGCGGGTGCTGTGCTGATGTCGTGCTCCCCGCGCATGCTGACGACGGCGAAGTCGGCCTCGTGGCCGAGGTCGACGGTGCCGGGCTGGGCCTGGCGGGGTGGGTCTTGCATCCGGTCGGACTGCTCGGGTTCCATTAATCCTCCGCGCGAAGAGGCCCTTGAGTCCAACCAGGCCCGAGTTCGCGAGAAACCAGCGGCTCGCGACTCCACGGGGATCAGGGGGGAGACCGAGAGGATCAAACCTGGGAGCCCGCACCCACATTGGAGCGCGCACCGCCTGCGAGGTTGCTTCGTGTCGTTCTCCGCCGGTACGGAGAGCGCCGCCACGAAGTTTACCTGTCGCGGCCGTGCCGGGTCAAAGAACGCGGAGCCCGAGACGACGCGCGGTGCGGCTCGCACGGGGGTCAGGGGGCGAGCCGCAGTTCACGCTACCCGAACGCTACGCCAAGCTTGCGTCCGGCTCCAGCTCGACCGTCACGAACGGCGTTCCGTAGCTGCGATCGAAGACGAACATCTCGACCACGACGTCCGGGTCGAACATGATCTGGCTCTGGTAGGTCAGCACCTTCCGCGCGGTCAGCTCCTCGATCATGTCGACGATCCGCCGGGTCATCTCGTTCTCGAACTGCTGGCGGAACTCACGCACCAGATCGTGACGGCCGAAGTCGAGCATGGTCCGCTCGGCCTGTGTCAGGCCCTCGCGCATCACGATCAGGAGCATGTCGTCGAACATGTACGACTTCGTGCTGATCGGTCCCTTGCCGAACGCTGCCTTCTGCATGGCCGCCATGCTGGTCGACAGCCGCCGCAGCAGCGACCGCTCCTGCTCGCCGGCAGTCGGTGCCGCATCGTTGGAAACGCTCATCGGCCCCCCTTTCGTGGAGTGACCGATCCTACGATGATCGCAGGGGGAGCGAGCTGACCGGGGCGGTCGCGGTGACCGCCTTGTATCGTCCTATGTGCGGCCCCAACCCCTGGCGCGTGCTGCCTTCCCCAAGACGTCGGAAGGCGACGAGTACGCGATGCGCGGCGACAGGCGGGCCTGATGCCAGGGGTGACGAGTTGAGAAGGGGAGCGGCGTGCCGAGTCATTTCGGCGACTGTGCGCCTCGCGAGTGGGAACAGCAGTGTCTCTCGCGCGACGCGAACGAGGTGTCGGTGCGTGTGACTTCCGCCCTGCCTCCGGCGCGGCTCATGCTCCATTGCGAATGCGGGGATACCGCCTGCGCGGACCGTGTGTCGATGACCCGCACCGACTACGAAGCCGTGCGCGCCTATGGAAGTCGCTTCCTGATCCGCGTGAATCACGAGGACCCGGGGAGCGTCGCGGTGCTCAGCGAGAACGCGCCCTCGACATCACGCTGCGCCGCTTCGCCGAGTATCACGACCTCCAGGGTGCCTTCGGCCGCCGCGCGCAGACCGAGCGTGCCAAGGGCATCCTGATGGAGCGGCATCAGATCGGTGAGCGCCAGGCGTTCGCGATGATGCGCGACCACGCCCGCCGCGGGGGGCACAAGCTCATCGACATCGCCCAGGCCATCAACTCGGGGCATGTGATACTCGCGCCCACGGCCGGCGCCTCCTAGCGGATCTCGACGCCGCTCGGCTTGGGGTCGTCCTCGTCCTCGAAATGGTGCACCCCGGGGTGGAGGAGCGTCGGGCGCCCTTGAGCGGACGGGGATTCCACGGCGGCCCCTCCACGAGTCTCGCTCCTCGGGTCACTCACGGTGATCCGGTCGCGGCCTGCCTCCTTGGAGACGTAGAGGCACCGATCGGCGAGCTGCAGAAGCTGCTCGAGCGTGCCCGCGCAGCTGGCGTCGGTGACGCCGAAGCTGGCTGTGAAGCTCGGATGGCCGCCCGTGTGGGAATCGGCGAGGCGTGTCCGGATGCGTTCGAGCACTGTCACGGCCTCGTGCCGGTCGAGCTCGGAAATCACGATCACGAACTCCTCGCCGCCCCAGCGGGCTACGACGTCGGGCTCGCGGAGAACGTCCTGGACGACCTGTGAGAAGACGCGCAGCGCACGGTCGCCCGCCTCATGGCCATGGGTGTCGTTGAGCTTCTTGAACTGGTCGAGATCGGCGATCGCGAGCGCGAAGTGCTGGCGGTGCTTGATCAGGTTGCGGAGCTTGCCCTCGAGCGTGCGACGGTTGACGAGGCCGGTGAGGCCGTCGGTCGATGCCTGTAGCTGGCTCCTCTGGAAGGCGCGCACGGTTCCGATGCGTGCTCCTGCCTGAGTCGCGAGGGTCGTCAGCTGGGCCACTTGCAGCGCGCTGGGCGGCTGGCCCTCCGGGCCCGTGGCGTGCAGCACGCCGAGTGCGCGGCCCATGAACCCGACGGGCACGCAGACGGCCGAGCAGGCGCCGCCGGGCCGGTCGCGGAGCTTGGGGCAGGCGTTGAGCGCCTCGCTGGAGTCGAAGACGACGGGGTTGCCGCGCCGGACTGCGACGCAGGAGAACGGCGATTCGACCGGGCAGGCGGGAGCGCCGGATGTGGGGCTGCAGGCGGACCGCTCGAGGTGCGCGCGACTGGAGTCGGAAAGCAGCAGCTCCATGGGCGCTTCGGGCGCGACCTCGATCATCGCGCGCTCAACGACGTCGTAGGTCGCGCTCTCCTCGTCGGCCATCTCGAGCGCCTCGATCAGCTGGCTGCCGAACACGTCGCGCTGGGCCTGCTGGCTCAGCTCGTGCTGGAGCCGCACGCGGTCGCTGATGTCGCGTGCGTTGAGCACCACACCGCGAACGTGCCGGTCGTGGCGGAGATCGGTCAGGTACGCCTCGAGATGCCGCCAATCGCCCGCCGCGTTGCGCATGCGAAGGACGAGCTGCAACGGCCGGCCTTCGCGCTCGGCCTCGGTCACCAGCGTCCTGTCGTCATCGTGGACGAAGCGCAGCCAGCCGTCGCCGAGCAGCTCGCTCTGAGGCCGGCCGAGCGTGCTCGTGACCGACTTGCTGACGTACCGGCACCCCTGCGCGAGCACGAACACGAGATCGGTCGAGGAGCTGACGAGGCTGCGGAAGTGCTCGGTCTGGCGGCGAGTGGCGGCGATCAGCGCCCAGGCGAGCAGGAGCGAGACGATCAGCCCCCCGGCCGCGAGCAGCAACTGGATCGTGATCAAGCGGGAGATGTTGTCGTCGGCCCGCTGGCCGATCGTGCGCGCGGCGTTGAGCGAGACGTTGGAGGTGACCGCGGCCACGATGCGCAGCCGCATGGTCGGGTCCCGCTCGGTGATGTGCTCGTGCGCCGTGAGACGGACGGCCGAGACGTCGCGGCCCGCGAGCACCGCTCTTCCGGTCGCCGCGAGGTCGCGCACCAGCCGTTGCTCCTGCTCGAGCTCGCCGCGCGCGGTCGGGTCCGTGGTCGCCGTGACGGTCGTGTCGTCGTCGTCGCCGTTGACCGCCGGTGCGACTCCGCCGTGGATGAGTACCTGAGCGCTCGTGGCCATCAGCGCGGCCGTGCGAGCCGGGTCGGCGTTCTCCCCCGCACGCACCAGCAGGATCTCCTGCACATAGCGCTCCGCAAGCGTGCGCTGGCGGGCGGCCACCTGAACGACCGTGGCCCCGTGCCGCGACCGCTCGGTCGCGCGGATCGACAGGAACGCGCTCACTCCGGAGATCAGCGCGATCGTCACCAGGATCGCGATCATCGGCCGGCGAGAACGCTCTGCGAACGGCTGGAACGTGCGTGTCGAGCGCAGCTTCACTTCACGACCAGCGTGGTGTGCATGCCCGAGAGGAAGTGGCCGGACATGTTGCAGAACAGCACGTAGCGCCCGGGGACGAGGCGCACCGCCAGGTCACGCAGCGTGCCGGTCGCGGCCGGCTCGAGCACGCCGACCTCGTGGCGCTGCAGACTCTCCTCGTCGACGGTCAGGCCGTCAGTCCGCATCGGCAAGGCCGGCTGATCGATCCGCACGACGAGCAACTCGTGTCCCACCGGGCCGCGATTGCGCACACGCAAGACGAGCGCGCCCGCTTCGAGTTGCTTCGGCGCCGTGATCTTGAAGTCGCTCTCGGTCACGCTCACGACCCGGTCGGATCCCGCCGACTCGTGACCTCCGCCGCAGCCTGCCACCACGAGCGCGAGCACGGCTGCGCCGGCGGTCAGCCCGCACTGCGACCAGCGGCAGCGGATCGGCAGCATGTGCATCCATCGGCACAAGCGCCGCGGGCCTGAACCCCCAGCGATTCGGGAGGGAATCCGCGAGGCCGTTGGCGGGTTGGCGTTGACATCTGCAGAGTGCCGTCCGGCACCCCAAGAGCAGGTCAGCAGGGTTGGGAGAAGGACAGGATGCGCAAGCCGCTTCGTTTTCCTGCCGGCTGGGAACAACACGCGATGACCGACTGGGTTTGCGATGGACGCCCGCCGCCGTCGTGTCGGCGCGCGCCGTGACGCGCACGGTCGCGACGATCGGCGTCTACGGCTGGACGCTCGAGCGGTTCCTCGAGGCGCTCGGCCAGGCCGGCGTCGAACTGGTCGTCGACGTGCGCCAGCGGCGGGGAGTACGCGGTCGCGAGTACGCCTGGGCGAACGCGCGACGCCTCGAGACGGCGCTCGCAGACGCAGGCGTCCGGTACTCGCACCACAAGGAGCTTGCGCCCACGACGGAGTTGCGGCACGTGCAGTATCGCGAGGACGACCGGCTCGGCGTTGGCAAGCGGTCGCGTCTCGAGCTGGCACCGGAGTACCGCGAGCGCTACCTGCACGAGATCCTCGACCGGGTCGATCTCGCACCGTTCGTCGCCGAGCTGCCGGTCGACGGGGCGCCGGCGCTCTTGTGCGTGGAGCGGGACCCGCAGGCGTGCCACCGCTCGCTCGTGGCGGAGCGCCTCGCGGAGCAGTACGGCGTCGGCGTCGTCCACCTGGTTCCCAATGGCAGCGAGCTAGGTCGGCTCTCCCAGGCGTGAGGCGGCGAGCGCAAGCACGCGCGCACTCGTGAGCGCGGCGTCTACGCCGTCCTCGGAGGCGAATTGCGCTGCGCCTTCGTCCGTGTGGAACGCCCAACCGCCCTCGCGTCCCACTCCGATCAGTGCCGAGGGCACGGCGTTGGAGATGTTGCCGAAGTCGGTCGCGAACGGCAGTGGTGGCGGATCGGGCACGAAGCCCGTCCGGCCGGCAGCCCGGAATGCTGCCTCGACGGCCGCGGCGACGCCGGGATCGGGTTTCACCCCTTGCACGATCTTGCCTTCCGACCACCCGCCGGAGGGAACGGCGTCACGGATGTCCGCGGAGAGCCTCGCGAGCTCGTCGGCGCCCTCGGCAAACAGCAGGACGGTCGCCTCGAGGTAGAGCCCGGTGCCCTCCTCGACGTCTCCGTCGAACGTCACGTGCTCGAGCATCAGCCTGTCCGCGGGATGCGACTCGGTCGCGGATGCGAGCGCGCGAAGCGCAACGAGCGGTGCCTGCACCGCGTCGCTGCGAAGCGAGCGGGCCCCTGCCACGGCGAGCCGGTCTCGTCGCATCCAGAGCGATCGCAAGTTGACCGTGTCGAGGAACTCGGGGTGACAGTAGAGAGCCGCGTCGACGTCGTTCCAGAGCCCGGCTTCCAAGGAGAGCAGCTTCCCGCCGGAGCGTGCGACAGTGCCCGGGGCGTGGATCTCGTCCGACGGGCATCCGATCACGACGATCGAGCCCGCGAGCTCGGCGCGCAGCTCCGCGAGCGCCGCCGCAGCGGCGACGACGGAGCCGGCGATCGGGCCATGGCCGCACGAGTGCGTCGCCCGGATCGAGCCGTCCTCTGCCACTGCCGGAACGGCGTCATAGAGCGCGACGATGCCGACGGTGCGGCCAGGACGGCCACCCACGAGCACGGCGCGAAACGCCGTCTCCATGCCGCCCGCACCGACTTGGACGTCGAGCCCTTCGCCCGCCAGCGTGTCCGCGAGATACGACGCGCAGACATGTTCCTCGTGGCCAAGCTCGGGGTGGCCGTGCACGAAGTCGATCACCGACCGAGCGAGCTCCTCCTTGCCGTCCACCGCTGCGAGCACGCGTGCGTCGTCGATCATCGGCCGATCATCTCATTCCGCCACCGGCCTCGGGAGCATCGTCCGTGTGCTCGGTGGCCGAGGATCCGAGTCGTGCCGCCTTCAGCAACGGCTTGTTGCGTCTGAGTTCCTCCCACCTCGTGCGGACCACCAAGACCTCGGAGGTCGGCGCCACCCAGCGATACGACCATGGTGTGTCCGGCGTGTGGCCACCGATGGTCGCTTTAACCCGAACGCGTCGCGATGCATCAGTACTATGTCCGCTCGCCTGCGCGAGGAGATCGAGATGATCGTTGACGAAGGCCCGTTCAAACCCGACGACGAGGAGTGGGATGAGCGCGTCAAGAGCCATCGGTCGCCTTCGGGTAGTCACGTAACCCGACCGAGTGGCACCGGAACATCGGCAAGCGTGCGGAAGTGTTGTCCGCCGCCCGCAGCGGGCTATGGCAATGACAGTGCTGTTCGTTGTAACTATTCCGACTGCTTGATTTAGAGGAGACTGAGCATGGACCGATTCACCGGCGGTTGTCTATGCGGCGACGTCCGAATTGTGGCGTCGGGGCTCCCATACCGGGTCGGCGTTTGTCACTGTCTCGACTGCCGCAAGCATCACGGGGCGCTTTTTCACGCTTCCGCGGTGTTCCCTCAGGATGCCGTAACGATCGATGGCGAAACACGCGACTACGCCGGGCGGTTTTTCTGTGCCCGCTGCGGCTCGACCGTTTTCGGACGCAGCGCAGACGAAATCGAAGTGAACCTCGGGTCCCTGGATGCCCCTGACCAGTTGATGCCAACCTACGAAAGCTGGGTCGTCCGTCGCGAGTCCTGGTTGCCGCCGTTTCCGCTCACGAGACGATATGACCGCGATCGTGGCGACACGGGTCGCTTTGAGGAGTAGGTCGCACGAACGGCGCGAAGGCGCAGTTACGAGGTGACGAGAGGGACGTACAGCCACGGCTTGGGCTGTCGCCGGGCTCAGGCCGATCGAGCTGCACGCTGCCCGCCACACCTTCGCGTGTTCGTCGGCGGCGTGCTCGCGGACTGGCTGGTCGTCATCGCGGCGTCGACTTGTCCACTACGCAACCGCCGACTGCCGCCCGCGCACTTCGACCTCCCCGACCGGGCGGAGATCGTCCGGTGGACGCAGGAGCGCCGCAGCCGTCGACTCCGAGAGGGGGATCGGGCCGGCGAGCGTCTTTTGTCAGGCTCTCGATGCGCGAGGCGGTGTTGACGGTGTCTCCGTGCACGGTGTACTCGAGCCGGCGGAGCGAGCCGACGTTCCCGGACATGAACGGTTCCTGCCCGCCGCGATGATGTGGGGCCATAGCTTCGCGAATTCGAACGGGCATCCCTCGGCGGCTCAAGGCGGGATCTTCGGCGTCCCAGATCTGCTCTGCCGCGATGGGGGAGGTGAGCACATTCGCGCGAACGCAAAAAGGGGGGTGCGGTGTCGTACCGGCCGCGCGGCCACCAGGCGCCGCGCCCACCGCGGCCGGGCGCTCGAGTTGGCTCGGCCGCGTGCTCGACGGCTCCACGTTGGCCACCGCTAGCCGTCGAGTGGCGCCATCCACCCGCGCCCTCGTTGTCCGGTTGGTCCCCCGCCCGACGTCCGCTCGGGCTCGGGCAGCAGCGGCACCAGCTCGCGGGCCACGCCCTCGCTGGCTGGGCAGTCGTCATATGACGACTCGGCGAGCACGGCATCGACGCGGGCGGCCCGGAGCGGTGGTAGCCGTCGTCCCGCAGGCGCTCGGGCAGCGGGGCCAGCTCGCGCCACGCCCTCACTCGTGGGTCGATCCGCAACCGCGCGGAAGCGCCTGCGCTACTAGCTGCTCCGCAGAGCCCAGACGATCGGGTAGGTGATCGCGAGCACGGCGGCCGCGAGGATGATTACTCCCAGCCAGGCCCCGAGCGTGTGCCAAAGCAGGACGACGACGATCACGACGACGATGAACGCGAGGAGCGAGAGCGCCAGCGCCTTGCCCGGTGTGAGCCCATGCAGCATGCGGCAAGGCTACAGGGCGGCGAGGACGACCCCATCGGGCAAAGCGAACGTCAGGAACGCCCTTCCACCCGAAGATCGCAGATGCTTCCGCGATCTCGTCGGCACCCGCGCGGACTCGCCGAGAACGCCACCACGCCGTGCGAGACGCTCCGGGACGGCCGCTGCGCTCGCCAGAGTGCCCTGACGGCTACCCAGCCCCGACCGAGCCCTCGGCGCGGCCTGGCGGCGACGTGAGCGAGGAGTCATTCGTGCAGCGTCGAGGCCACGCAACCCCCGTCCACGACAGGGCTGGAGCCCTCGGTTCGGTACCAGCACCGGTACCAGCACGATCCGTCCTGGCGGAAGTGACGTCCTCGACGATCGGCTGACCGAGCTGGGCGAAGTCGAGATCTCCATGAGCGCGCGCGATGCTGCCACTGCTCGAGAAATTCACGCTGGATCATGACAATCAGCGCCGCTGACATCTCCGAGGTTCGCACGCTCGGCGCGAGCGACGAGGCGATCGTCGATGCTTTCTACGTCGCGTACCTCTTCAACATCATCAATCGCATGGCCGATGCGCTCCGCTTCGAGATCGGAACGCAGTCGGACTTCGACAAGTCGACGAGGTCGATCCTCGGCCGCGGTTACCGGTAGTCGCATATGACGGAGGGGACCTCGTGAAGCCGAACACCATTCGGGCGCTACTCGACTCGGGAGAGCCGACGATCGCGACGCGGATCCTGATCGGCGATCCCCTGGTGGTGGAGATCGTCGGGAAGACCGGCATGTTCGACTACGTCGAGTTCCTTGCCGAGTACGCGGCCTACGACCTTCGCTCGCTCGAGGAGTTCTGTCGCGCCGCCGAGCTGAGCTCGCTCGGCTCCATGATCAAGGTCGACTGGGAGCACCGGTCGTTCGTCGCCCAGCGCGCGGTCGGCGCAGGTTTCGACTCCGTGCTCTTCGCCGATCCCCGCTCGGCGGAGGACGCGCGGAGCTGCGTTCGGTGCCTCCAGCCCGACACGCCCGAGCACGGGGGCACGTTCGGCGTCGGCGCGCGGCGCCACGCGCTGCCCGGCTACGGCGGCACGCCACGCTACGTCGAGGCGCTCGACGAAGTTGTGGTCGCGGTCATGATCGAGAAGGCGGAGGCCGTCGAGAACCTCGACGAGATCCTCGCCGTCGGCGGCATCGACATGATCCAGTGGGGTCCGGCCGACTACGCCATGAGCATCGGACGCGCCGGCGACCGGGACTCGAAAGCTGTCAAGGACGCCGAGTTGCGCGTGCTCTCCGCCTGCCGCGAGGCCGGCATTCCCGCGAGGGCGGAGATCTCGTCGCCCGAGCAGGCGAGCTATTACCTCGACCTCGGCGTGCGCCACTTCAGCCTGGGTACCGACCTCTTCACGCTGTACGACGTGCTGAAGCACGGTGGCGAGCAACTGCGCGAGATCGTCGGCGCAGGCTAACGGCTGGTTTCAAACATCGCGTTGGTGGTCCGGGGTCTCGATCACGTGCGGTCTGGTTGCCGGGGCGTCGCGCCTGGCAATCGGCAGCCGACAGCGGCAGCCGCACGGGCTTTTGGCAGTGTCAGGTCGCGAGCATGAATACCGGGTAGCGGTCGCGCTCCGCCCAGTACAGCGTCGCGAGCAGATGGAGACGGGACGCGAGCGGACAGCTCGCTAGCGGCGACTCCAAGATCGACGTGGAGATCAGGGCTTGCGCGAGTGCCGATGCCGGTGTCTGATGGTGCGGGGAGCAGCGGCCTGTGCCGCTGTCACGATCGTTCATCTCGACGCCGGACGGCGACGGGTCGGGCGCGCGCATGCCTGCGCGTGCACGAGTCTCGCCGGACGGGCACCACATGCAGAAAGGCGCGACCCGTGCGGCCTCAACATTCCACGCTCGCTGGAGTTGGCTCGCAGCATCCTGCGATCCAACACGCGTGCGCTCCGTGGAGGGCCTCCGCTGCCGAGCTGGGTCGGGCCGGCACGGGCAGTTGGGGCCATCTGTATGCGTTGCGCGCCGCGCTCGCCGCGGCCGCCGAGCGCGACCATGCGACCGCTCGGCGAAGGCGCGCGATGGCCTCCGCCGGGGGCACCCTGGTGATCCTCCTGGCGGTCGCCCTCCTCGCGACCGCACTCATCGCCGAGACGAGCTCGGCCAGCAGGTTGCTGACCTCGGCGCACCACGCTGCGGCCCCCGGCTTGGCGCTCGAGCACGCTCGTCCCCTCCTGATCGTTGCGATGGCTCTCATCACCGCGACCCTCTCCAGCGGCGTGATGCTTGCCGTCCTCGAGCCGAGGCGAAGAGCCCCGAGGCGCCCGTACGGGCTGCCCAGGCCGAAGCCCCGGCCGGTCTCGCCGGTACAGCGCCACCGCACCGCCATCGTGCTGGCCGCCGGCGTCGCACCGGTGCTTCTCGGTGGCGCCTATCCCTTCATTGCGCACGTACTGCCGGTCGGGCTTCAGATCGACGCCAGCAGCGAGGTCGGCAGCAATCTGCTTGACGTCGTCATCGGATTCGGGGTGCCCGCCACCATTCTCAGCGTCCTCTACTTCCGCTGGGTGGCGCGTCTCGCCAGTGCCGAGAGGCGGGATTCCGAGCATGTCTAGGAGCCAGGACTCTCACGACGCGCGCTTCCTTCAGGCGCTCGTCGTAGCCTTCGCGATCGCGGTGCTCTCGGTCACCACCGTCCGGATCGCCACGATCACCCACGACTGGATCCTGATCGTGTACTGGACACTCGGCGCCTCCGCGATCGGCGGCTGCCTGCTGGCGTTCATCGTCGGGCGCAGGTACACCCATCTGCCCGTCGCGGAAGGCCGCGTGCTGTGCATCGTGCCTGCCTACAACGAGCCACCCGAGAGCCTCGCCCGCACGGTCGACGCGCTGCTCGCGCAGTCCGTCGAGATCGACATCGTGGTCATCGACGACGGCTCGGTCATTCCCGTCGTGCCATCGCGCACGCACCCCAGGGTGAAATGGCTGAGGCAGGAGAACACCGGCAAGCGTGGCGCGCAGGTCGCGGTCCTGCGCCAGATCCCGCGCGATGAGTACCAGTTCCTGCTCACGGTCGACTCGGACTCGCAGCCGTTTCCCGATGCCTGCGGGCAGCTGCTGAGGTCGATGTGGGACCCGCATGTCCAGGCCGCGACGGGCATGATCTATGTGCGCAACTACGCCGAGAGCTGGGTCTCGCGCGCGACCGACATCGACATCGGCGGGTCGTGCGTGATGATGCGCGCGTCCCGCTCGATGCTCGGAGCGCTCGAGACGACGTCGGGCGCGCTCGCGCTGTATCGCAGCTCGCTCCTGTACGACCACCTGGATGCATATGCCGTCGAGTGCGGGACGGGCGACGATCGCTGGCTGGCGCTGCGCGCGCTGCGCCGTGGCCAGGTCGTCGCGGTGGCTGAGGCGCGCGTCGAGACCGACATGCCGGCGACGGTGCGCGGCACCTACCGGCAGCGTCTGCGCTGGGCGCGCTCGTGGTGGTGGATGCTCCCGTACGTCTTCCGGTATCTCCGCCCTCGGCAGTTCCTGAGCCCGCTCTACGGCATCACGCAGCTGGTTGTCACGCCGTTCCTCCTGGTCTACGGGGTCGTCGTGGGTACGTCGCTCTGGCTCGGGCAAGGCGACGCCGCGTCCGCGACGGTCTGGCTCTACGCGATCGACTATCTCGTCATCCGCTACGCCCTCGCGGCGCTCTACCTGCTCGGTCGCCCCGCGATGTCGACGCGGCAAAAGTGGGTGTCGTTCTTCGTCGGCACTCCCGGAGCGATCGTGCTCAACCTCGTGCTGCTCTCGCCCACTCGCTACTGGGCGCTCGCGAAGCTCTTCGACAACCGCTGGCAGACGCGCCAGGCACCTGAGACTGCGGCCGAGCTCACGTGACGAGCCGCATCGCAGCAGTGGCGCTCGCGCTCGTGGCAGTGCTGTGCTCGTTCGCGCCGGCTGCGCAGGCGGCTCCCTCGAAGAGGACCACCGTCGTCTCGATCACCTTCGACGATGGCTTCGCGAGCCAGATGCGGGCCGCGCCCATCCTCGAGCACTATGGCGTTCACGCGACGTTCTACGTCAACAGCGAGTTGCTCAATGCAGCCAATCGCCTGACATTTGCGCAGGTACGCGCGCTCGCTGCCGCGGGCAACGAGATCGGCGGTCACACGAGCGATCACACCAGCCTGGTCTCCGTCGATGCCGCCGAGGGCACCCGGCAGGTCTGCAACGACCGCGTCGCGCTGACCCAGATCACCGGGCGCGCACCGCGCTCGTTCGCCTACCCGTACGGGGCGTCCAATCGCGCGACGGAGCGGCTCGTCGAGCACTGTGGCTATTCATCTGCCCGCATCGTCGGCGGGCTTACCTGCCCACGATGCGCGCGCGCCGAATCGCTCGCGCCGGCCAGCCGCTTTCACGTGAGGACGTCGTATTCGTTCGTCGAGAGCACGCGCATCGCAGACGCGAAGCGCGCGATCCGGCAGGTCGCCCGGCACGGCGGCGGATGGGTGCCGCTCGTCTTTCACGAGGTGTGCAATCGCTGCTCGGCGATGGGTGTTCGCCCCGGCGAGCTGCGCTCCCTGCTCGCCTGGATCTCGGCGCGCCGGTCTCACGGCCTCGTCGTGCGTACCGTGGGCGCAGTCGTCGGCGGACCGGCGCTGCCGGTCGTGCGGGCGCCTGTCCATCTCGGTCCTTACGCGCAAGTGGCGAATGCTCGGCTTGCTCAGCCCGGCACGGCAGAGGGCCATGGGCCGGACGTGGGGGGCGACGGAGTGGACGCGCAGGAGGCAACTCGCTGCTGGCGGCGCGCCGGCTACGGCGTGAGCCACGTCACGTGGACGCGCCGGCCTGTGGGGATCCGCGGATCCATGGCGGAGACCATCGCCGTGACCGGCTACGTGTCGGGGGACCGCAAGCTCATCATTCGCCCCGATGGCGGGTCCTGCTCCGTGCGCGTCCAGAGCGGCGCCACGTACCGGCTCTGGGTGTGGTACCGGGCGACGGCGCCCATCTCACTCGCCGCCTACGTCCGCAACTCCGCCGGACGCTGGCGCTACTGGGCGAATTCCTCCGCAGCGCGGCCGTCGAGGGGCTGGTCGAAGCTGTGGTTCGATCTCCCGCCCGTGCCGGCAGGCGTTGGCAACATCAGCTTCGGCGCCACGATCGCGGGCAATGGCCGGATGACCGTCGACAACTTCGGCATCGCTGCGGCGCCGCGCCAGGCCGCTTCGACCGCGCTCGGACTGGGCATCAGCAACCGCTCGCTCGTGGGGAGCCTGCTGCTCGGGTTCGTGCTGATGCCGGTGGTGGGCGCAGCCGCCTACGACCGCCTTCGCCGCCGGCCGCCGGTCTGAGCCCCGGCAGTCCTACGCGGTCTCGCCACCCTCAGGGGGCGAAGGCCGTCAAGCGCTGCCCGCAGGATCGGCTCCAGGTAGCTGGCGTCCCTGTGAATCCTGGCGCTGGAGGAACGCGCGTGCGTCGAGCCTCGCGTCGCCCGCGCAGGGCTGACGCGCCTTGTTGATGCGGCGGGCCTCCGATCAAGGCTAGCCTAGGTGGCGTGCCGCCACTGCCGCCGTCAACGTTCACGAAGCGCTGCGCGATCCGCGGGCGCGACGTGGACGGTGTCAGGCATCCCAAGAGTTCGGAATCGCCGAGTTATGTCAACAACTCCGCCTATCTGACCTATCTCGAGGAGACGCGCGACGAGTGGTTCCTCGAGGTGCTCGGCAACGGCCTGCTGCTGCTGGATTTCGTGCTCGCGCGCAGCGCACTCGACTTCCGCTCGCCGCTGACCCAGGACGACGGCGGCGTGGACGTCGAGGTGCGCGCCACGCGCGTCGCCACCTCGAGCGTGACGATGGCCGAGAAGATCACCGCCGTGCGCGATGGACGCCTCGCAGCCGAGGCCGAGTCGGTGGTCGTGTACATCGACCGCGAGACCGGCAAGTCGCGTCCGATGACCGACGAGATTCGCACCGCGTTCAACCGCTGGCTGCTCTGAGCGTCCCGGTCTCGGCCTCGTCGATCTCGTAGCGCGCGGCGTCCTCGTCGATCACCTTGACGGCCACGCCGTAGTGGTCGCGCGCCGCCTCGATGCTCACGAAGCCGTCGATCACGTCCTCGAGCACCCACTCGGCCGGCCGCGAGCGCGGGTCCTGCCAGCCGCCGCCGCCGCCCTCCCAGAAGCGGATCGTGCGGCTCTTGCCCGCGTGCACGCCCGAGCGCATCACGCCCACCTCGAATTCGTCGGGCCCGCCGGCGTCGTAGATCAGGCCACTGCCGAGCGCGGGCAGGCCGCCCTCCCAGCCCCACACCGGGATCACCCCGCGGCTGCCGAGCACCGAGAGCGTCGCATCGCCGTGCGTCAGCTCGAAGTCGCGCGCGACTCCCATGCCGCCGCGATGGCGCCCGGCACCGGCCGAGTCGGTGATGAACTCGTAGCAGTGCGTGATGATCGGATACACGCGCTCCTGCACCTCGACGGGCTCGTTGCGCGTGCCCGACGCGTACAGGCTGATGGCCGTGTGGTTGTCCTTCTTGCCCGGACGCGCGCCGTAGCCGCCCTCCTTCCAGAGGTACATCACGAAGTCGCGGCCGTAGCCCTCGCGCGCGTCGAACCCGCCCACGACCATGTTCGTCATGTTCCCCGAGCAGGCCATCGAGCGCTCGGGCACGACCTGCAGGTAGCAGCCGAAGATGCACGCGGTGATGACCTCGTACGAGGTCGCGAAGGCGCCGCTGATCGGCCGCGGGAACTGGGCGTTCGTGACCAGCCCCTCGGGGTTGATCGTGTCGATCGCGTTGTAGATGCCCTCGCTGGCGGGGACGTGCGGGAAGATCGCCTTCGTCGCGACGACGAGCGCCGACTGCGCCATCGAGCGCGTCGAGTTGATCGCCCCCTGCGCCTCGGGGTCGCTGCCGGAGAGGTCGTAGAGCGCCCGGTCGCCGTCGATCGTGATCGAGACCTTGATCTTGACGGGCGTCTCGCGGTCGCCGATCGGGTCGAAGTCGATCGCGTCCTCGAAGCTGTACGTGCCGTCGGGCAGTTTGCGGAACTCCTCGCGCAGCAGCGCCTCGGAGTAGTGGATCAGCTCGTCCATCTCGGACTTGATGAGCGCCAGGCCGTACTTGTCGATCAAGCTCTGCAGCCGCGCCTCGCCGGTGCGACAGGAGGCGATCTGCGCGAAGACGTCGCCCTGCGTCGTGTCGGGCACGCGCACGTTGCGCAGGATGAAGCGCATGACCTCGTCGTCCAGCTCGCCCTCGCGCACGAGGTGGATCGGCGTGATGTAGAGCGCCTCGCCGTAGGTCGAGGCCGCCTCGGCGTGGAAGCTGCCCGGCACCGGGCCGCCGGCGTCCGACCAGTGGGCCGAGTTCTGTACGAACGCGATCAGCTCGCCAGCTCGGAACACGGGCATGATCGTGCGCACGTCTTGGCAGTGCGTTCCGCCGATGAAGGCGTCGTTCATGATGAAGAGGTCGCCCTCGTGGATCTGCTCCTTGCCGACCCACTCGATGACGCCCTTGACCGTGAACGGCAGCGTGCCGACGTGCGCCGGCAGGTCGTCCTTGCCCTCCGCGATCATGCGTCCGTGGGCGTCGCAAATGGCGGCGCTGAAGTCGCGGCCCTCGCTGACGACGAGCGAGTGGCCGACGCGCTCGAGCATGAGGCCCATCTCGTCGACGACGCTCATGAAGGCGTTGCGGAGCACCTCGAACGTGATCGGGTCGATCTGCCCCGGCCGGATGCTGCTGTCGCTCATCGGGAGACCTCCGCGTCGGGGTGGAGCGTGATCAGGATGTTGCCCACCGCGTCGACCGCGGCGCTCGTGCCGGGTGGCAGCACGACGGTGCTGTCGAGCTCCTCCACGATGCAGGGGCCGTCGAAGGAGTCGCCGGCCTTCAGGCCTGTGCGGTCGAGCACCGGCGTCGCCACCCAGCCCGGCCCCTCGAAGTGCACCTTGCGCTCGCGCGCGGCCAGCGCCACGCGGTCCGTGCCGGCGTGCCGGATCGAGCTCAAGTCGGGCTTCTCGCGCGCGCCGCGGGCGCTGATGCGCAGCGTCGAGGTCTCGACCGGCGACTCGGGGTGTGAGTAGCGGTACTGGCGCAGGTGCTCGTCGTGGAAGCTCGCGACGGCTGCCGTGAAGCCACTCGCGCTGACCTCCGGCAACGGCACCGTGACCGAGTGGAGCTGCCCGACGTAACGGATGTCGACGGCGTTCTCGACGGCGATCTCGGAGCGGGCGACGCCCTGGCGGACGAGGTTGCCGACCACGCGCTCGGCCATCTCCGCGTAGATGCGGCCCGCGTCGGCCATGTCGATCTCGTGCTCGCGACGGACGTAGGCCCACGAGAAGTCGTCGAGCGGGTCGACGAAAAGCAGCCCCATGGCGCTCGTCACGCCGGGGAACGGCGGGACGATCACGTCGGGCATCTGCAGCTCGCGCGCCAGGTCGACACCGTGCAGCGCGCCCGCGCCGCCGAACGCGACGAGACCGAACTCGCGTGGGTCGAAGCCGCTCTCCACCGTCACGAGGCGGATCGCCTTGACCATGTTGGCGTTCGCGATTCTGAGCACGCCCTCGGCGGCGTCCTCGAGGCTGAGGCCGAGCGGCTCGGCGATCTTGCGCCGGAGCGCGTCGGCCGAGCGCTCGACGTCGAGCTCCATGCGGCCCTCGAGGAAGAGGTCGTTGCTGACGCGGCCGAGCACGAGCTGGGCGTCGGTGTTGGTCGGCTCGGTGCCGCCCTTGCCGTAGCAGGCGGGCCCGGGATCGGCGCCCGCGCTTTGCGGGCCGCTGCGCGGGTAGCCGGCCGGGTCGAGCCACGCGATCGAGCCGCCGCCAGCACCGATCGAGACGACGTCGATGCTGGGGAAGCGGATCGGCATGCCCCACTCGAGGTCGAACGAGCGCGTCAGCTGCGGCTCGCCGTCGCGCACGACGGCGATGTCCGCACTCGTGCCACCCATGTCGAAGCCGACGACGTTGGAGCGGCCCGCGGAGGCAGCGACCGCCGCGGCCGCGATCACGCCGGCCGCCGGGCCCGAGTTGAGCGTCTTGACCGCCACTCCCTTGGCGTAGTCGGTCGTCATCGTGCCGCCGCCGTTGTGCATGACGAGCACGACGTCGGCCTTGAAGCCGGCCTCGCCGAGCCCCTCCTCGAGCGTGTCCATGTAATTGCGCAGCACGGGCGCGCAGTAGGCGTTCGCGACGGTCGTCGCGGTGCGCTCGAACTCCGGCGGCTCGGGCAGGATGTCCGTGGAGAGCGAGACGTGCAGCCCGGGCAGCTCCTCCAGGAGGATCTCCCGCGCTCGGCGCTCGTGGGCGGGATTCATGTGGGCGTTGATCAGGCAGATCGCGACGGACTCGACCTCGCGCGCCCGCAGCTTGCGGGCGACGGCGCGCACGGAGTCCTCGTCGAGCGGCGTCACGACGGCGCCCGAGTAGTCGACGCGCTCGTCGATCTCCAGCCGGTGGCGGCGGCGGATCAGCGGCTCGGGCGGGTCCCAGAGGATGTCGTACAGCTCCGCGCGATTCGCGCGCCGGATCTCGAGCACGTCGCGGAACCCCCGCGTCGTGACCAGTGCCGAATGCGCGCCGGCACGCGTGATCACCGCGTTCGTCGTGACGGTCGTGCCGTGGAACAGCGTCGTCACCTCGGACGGCTCGATGCCGAGCGCGCGCACGCCCTCGACCACGCCGAGATCGAAGCGCGGAGGCGTCGACGGCACCTTCGCGACGCGCGACTCGCCCGTCTCGCTGACGGCGAAGACATCGGTGAACGTGCCTCCCGTATCGCAGCCGACAATCCAGCTCACGGTGCCCCCTCGTGGGAACTCCATCCATGCCGAGCCGAACATAGGGCCCGGCTGGAGGCGCGCACCATCGGCCAGGTGGCTATCGGTCAGGTGACTTGACGCAAACCGAGCTCGACGTGCGACCATCCCGGTCCTGATGGATTTCGGACTGACGATGCCGACGCACGGGCTGCTGATGCGCGATGAGCGCGACTTCTACCTGCAGAAGCTCCCGGCGCACGAGATGCGCCCGGTCGAGGTCGCGCAGCTGGCCGAGCGGCTCGGCTACCACTCGGTGTGGTTCTCGGACCACGTCTGCATGGGACGCGACGAGGGCGCGTTCCACACGGCCAACATGTCCGGCACCCGCGCCTACCCGAACCAGCCGACGATGCTCGACATGATCGCGACGATGGGCGCGATCGCCGGGCCGACGAGCACGATCCGCATGGCCTCGTCGGTCTGGATCGCGCCCTACCGCCACCCGCTCGTCGCGGCGCATCAGCTGGCGACGGTCGACGTGCTCTCGGACGGCCGCCTGATCGTCGGCGTGGGCAGCGGCTGGGATCCGCAGGAGTTCGCCGCCGTGGGCGGCAACTACGAGAACCGCGGCTCGGTCACCGAGGAGCAGATCGAGATCTTCAAGCACGCCTGGAGCGAGCCCTACGTCGACTTCCACGGCCGCTTCTACGAGATCACCGACGTCTCGCTCGAGCCCAAGCCGGTGCAGAAGCCCCACCCGCCGCTGGTCTTCGGCGCCGTCAGCGACATAGGCGCGCGCCGGGCAGCGCGCACGTGCGACGGCATCTACCCGATGTTCCTCGACAGCTACGGCGACCCGGGTCGCTTCGAGCACCTGCGCGACGCGGTGCTGCATGAGGCCGAGCGCATCGGCCGCGACGTCTCGGAGTTCCGTATGTACGCGTTCTGCTCGGGCCTCGTCGTCAGGGCTGCCCACCCCGCGCAACGGGAGTCCCAGCGCATGACGTTGACAGGGTCGGCCGACCAGGTGCTCTCCGACATCGAGCGCTTCGCCGCGGCCGGCTACTCGCACCTGACGATGCACTTCGACGTGCGCTCGGGGACGATGGACGAGTACCTGGAGATCGCGACGCGCTTCGCGGAGGACGTCCTGCCGGCCGCGCGCGCGATCACGGCCCGGCCGTTCGCGTAGCCGTGCGCGCGCTGCCTCCAACGGCCGGCGACCTGCGCAGCCTCGCGTTCGAGCACGGCGCAGTGGCCACGGCCGTCGTCCAAGTCGAGGACGGACGGGCCCGCGTCGTGCTGGCGAACGCACGCTTCTCGGCGCTGGCCGGTGAGGAGTGCGAGGAGCGGTGGCTGGACGAGCTCCTCGGGTGCGACGTTCCCCTCCAGATCGCCGCGACGACCGGCGACGCGATCCCGGCGACCGTCGCGAATCGCGCGCTCGAGATCGGCGTCACGGCACTGCCTGGCGAGGACGGATTCGTCGTGACGATGCATGACGTCACCGCGCGCGCGAGACAGGTGCGCGAGCTGTCGGAGACGGTCGGGCAACTCGAGGACATCATGGACAACTCGGCGGCCCTGATCTACGTCAAGGACACCGAGGGCCGCTACATGGTCGTCAACCACCACTTCGAGCGCCGCTTCGGGCTGCGTCGCGAGGACGTGATCGGCCGCACCGATCGCGAGGTGTTCCCGTTGCACGCCGCGACGGTCTACGAGGCCCACGACCGCCAGGTCATGCGCACGGGCGTGGCGATGGAGGTCGAGGAGCCCGCGACCGGCCTGGAGGCGGACGGTAGCTGGCTGTCGGTCAAGTTCACGCTGCTCGACCCCGACGGCCAGCCGTACGCACTAGGCGGCATCTCGACCGACATCACCGACCGCAAGCGGGCCGAGGCCGCCGCGCGTGAGGCGCGCGACGAGGCCGAGCGCGCCAACGACGCCAAGAGCGAGTTCCTCTCGCGCATGAGCCACGAGCTGCGCACGCCGCTCAACGCCATCCTCGGGTTCGGTCAGCTGCTCGTGCTCGACGGCCTCGAGGAGGAGGCGCAGGCGCGCGTCGAGCGCATCCTGCGCGCCGGCCACCACCTGCTCGAGCTGATCAACGAGGTGCTCGACATCACGCGCATCGAGGCGGGGGGTCAGGCCCTTTCGCTCGAGCCGGTGCATTGCTGCGATCCGCTCGTGGACGCGCTGGAGCTCGTGCGGCCGCTCGCGATCGAGCGCGGGATCGAGCTGGCGAGCGACATGCACGGCGGCCTGCACCGCTACGTCCTGGCCGACTCGCAGCGCCTCAAGCAGGTCGCGCTCAACCTGCTCAGCAACGCCATCAAGTACAACCGCCCGGGCGGCGTCGTGCGGACCTACTTCAACGAGACTGTGCCCGGTCGCCTGCGGCTGCTCGTCGTCGACACGGGGCCCGGGCTCGACAGCGAGCAGGCCGCGCGCGTGTTCCTGCCGTTCGAGCGTCTGACCGCCGACTCCACGGAAATCGAGGGCACCGGCCTCGGGCTCACGCTCTCGCGCAGCCTCGCCCAGGCCATGGGCGGCTGGGTCGACATCGAGCACACCGCGCCCGGCGAGGGCTCGACGTTCTTCCTCGAGCTTCCGCTCGTCGACCGGCCGGCCGCCCCCGCCGCCGAGAGCGCCCGCCTGGTGCCGCAGCCGCACACGTGGGACCTGGGCGCGGCGCGCATCCTCTACGTCGAGGACAACCTCTCGAACCTCGAGCTCGTCGAGAGCATCCTCTCGCGCTCCCCCGGCGTGGAGCTGATTCCGGCGATGCAGGGCTCGCTGGCGCTGGAGCTGGCGACTCGGCATGATCCCGATGTCGTGCTGCTCGATCTGGACCTTCCGGACATCACCGGCGAGGAGGTTCTGCGACTGCTCAGGGCCGACAGCCGCACGCGCTCGATCCCGGTGATCGTGCTGTCGGCGGATGCCACGCCCGCCCAGCTCGCCCGGATGCAGAACGAGGGCATCGTCGCCTACCTCACGAAGCCGCTCAACATCGGCCTGTTCCTGGACACGCTGCGCGCCGCGCTCGCGCACACGGCATCGGGCTGAGATGGCGGGCGTGACCGTCGTCCTGGCCGACGACCACCCGATCTTCCGAGACGGGCTGGTGGGGCTGCTCGAGCGAGGCGGCATGGTTGTACTGGCCGCCGTCGAGGATGGCCGCGCAGCGCTCGAGGCGATCCGCGCCCACCAGCCGCAGGTGGCCATCGTCGACCTCCAGCTGCCCGACATCGACGGCGAGACGGTGATCGACAGCGTCCGGCGCGAGCACCTGCCGACGCGCATCCTCGTGCTCTCGGCCCGCTCCGACAGCGCCATCGTCTACCGCTGCATCGAGCTCGGCGCCGCCGGCTACCTCCCGAAGCTGACCGCGGGCGATGACATCTGCGCCGCCGTCGCCGCGCTCGCGCGCGGCGAGAGCGTCGTGCCCGCCGAGCTGCAGGCGGGCCTGGCGAGCGAGATCCGCCTGCGCCGCGAAGACGATCGACCCGTGCTGACACCGCGCGAGCTCGACGTCATCCGCCTGGCGGCCGACGGGCACTCGAACGCGGAGATCGGCTTGAGGCTGCACGTCAGCACCGCCACGGTGAAAACGCACCTGCAGCACATCTTCGAGAAGCTCGAGGTGTCGGATCGCTCCGCCGCGGTCGCACAGGCGCTGCGGCGCGGCCTGCTCGCGTAAGCCTCTCCTCCTCGCAATGGCCGATCAGTTGATCTAACCGCCCTTACGCGTGCGCGTCTCAACCAGATAGCATCGGCGCCCCCGGTTCGCCGTCTGTTGCGCGTTTCCCTCAGAACCGCAGACGCAAGGGGCCCACGGCCCAGAGGAGGACTACATGAAGCGTTACATCGTCGGGCTCGCGGCGGTACTCGCCGCGATCGGGACTACCGTCTTCGCGGTGTCCGCGAGTGCTGCCCCCAAGGCCGACACGATCCTGATCGGGATCTCGGGAGCCAAGACAGGCATCCTCGCCCCGTACGACCTCCAGGCGGGCCAGCTCTTCCAGCTGCGAATCGATCAGATCAACAAGGCCGGCGGTGTCCTGGGCAAGCAGATCAAGGTCAAGTGGATCGACACGAAGTCGGACAAGCCGACGGCCGCGACCAACGCCTCCGAGCTCGTCGGCGCGGGCGCTGTCGCGATCCTCACGACCTGCGACTTCGACTTCTCCTTCCCCGCCACCCAGGCCGCGGGCGCGAAGAAGGTGCTCGCACTGAGCCTGTGCGCGTCCTCGCCGAAGGCCGCCACGCCGGCGATCGTCGGTCAGTACGGCGGCTCGATGGGCCTCGGCTCCGACGCCGAGGGCGTCGCGATGGCGGAGTGGTTCCGCAAGCACAAGCCGTCCCTCAAGCGCGTGTGGGTCACCAAGGACCTGTCGCTCGAGTACTCCAAGGCGACGGCCGACTACTTCAAGGCGCGCTGGAAGCAGCTCGGCGGCACCGTCTGCGGTGAGGACACCTTCACCGCCGGCGACAACCTCGACCTGTCGGCCAACGTGACGCGACTCCGCGGCGCAGTCTCGAAGTGCGACGTGATCTACGACGGCTCGTGGAACCCGTTCGGCGCCCAGTACGTGCGCGCCGTCCGCGACGCGGGCATCAAGACCACGATCATCACGAACGCCTCGGTCAACGGCCTCCCGGTCGTGCAGAACAACCCGGGCCTGAGCAACTTCTACGCGCTCGGCTTCGCCTGCCTGAACACCTACTGCAAGGGCAGCAAGAACCCGCAGGTCGCTGCCATCAACAAGCAGTTCAAGGCCAAGTACGGCCAGCCGATCGGCAACCACTACGCGCTTCCGGGCTACGAGGCCGCGGACGCGATCGTGGGCGCGATCAAGAAGGCCGGATCCACGGACGGCACCAAGATGGCGGCCGCTCTCTACGACTCCGGGCTCCCGATCAAGACGTTCGCCGGGACGCTGTCCTTCACGAAGAAGTGCCATCGCCCGCAGGTGGCGATCTTCACGGTCGAGCAGTACACCGGGGGCAAGGACAAGCAGATCGACTCCGTGTCGGTCAAGAAGGTGCCGAGCATCGGTGACGGCAGCCCCTGCTCCGGCAACCAGCCCGTCAAGTAGCAGAGCACAACAAGAGAGCCACGAGAGAATCGATGACCGTCGGCGGCCCCAGGCCCGAGCAGCTGGTCGCGGAGGAGATCCGCGTCCACTTCGAGGGCGTCAAGGCCGTCGACGGAGTCGATCTGGCGCTCGATCAGGGCGAGATCATGGGCCTGATCGGGCCGAACGGCGCGGGCAAGACGACGTTCATGAACGCCGTCTCGCATTTCGTCCCGCGCACCTCGGGCAAGGTGACACTCGGCGGCCGGGACGTGACGTCCTGGCCGCCGAATCGCCTCGCCACCGCCGGGCTCGTGCGCACGTTCCAGGACGTCGCGACCTTTCCCGAGCTGACGGTCTTCGAGAACGTCGAGCTCGGCGCGCTCGGCGCCGGTCTCTCGCGCGGCAAGGCCCGCGCCCGCGCCTGGGAGTTGCTCCAGAGCCTCGGCTTGGAGCGCATGGCGACGCTGCAGGCATCCGCGCTCCCGCACGGGGAGGAGCGGCGCGTCGGCATCGCCCGCGCCGTCGCCGTCTCACCGAAATTTCTCCTGCTCGACGAACCGGCCGCGGGGCTCGACGACCGCGAGAGCCTCCAGCTCGCCGAGACGATCGCCAAGCTCCGCGACGACGTCGGCTGCGGCGTCCTGCTCGTGGAGCACGACATGCGCATCATCTTCCGCGTCTGCGAGCGCATCCAGGTGCTCGACTTCGGCAAGCCGCTGGCGCTCGGGACGCCGGCGGAGATCCGCACGAATCCCGAGGTGATCACGGCCTATCTGGGCGTCAAGGGCGCCAAGCTGGCGCAGGAGCACCAGGATGCTTGAGCTAAAGGACGTCTCGGTCAGCTACGGCCGCATCAACGCCGTGCAGGGTCTCTCGCTCGAGGTCAAGCAGGGTGAGTTCGTAGGCCTCGTCGGCCACAACGGCGCCGGCAAGTCGACCACACTGATGACGATCACGGGCGCGCTGGCGCCGGTCTCGGGGGAGATCCTGCTCGAGGGGAAGTCGATCGTCGGGCTCCCGCCGGACGAGATCCTGCGCCGCGGCATCGCGTTGGTGCCCGAGGGCCGGCGCATCTTCGGGCGCCTCACCGTGGGCGAGAACATCAAGATCGGCGCGACCGTCCGCAAGGACAAGAAGGCCGTCGACGACGACATCCGCCAGATGCTCGAGCGCTTCCCGGTGCTGGAGCGCTACTGGAACACATCCGGCGCCAAGCTCTCCGGCGGCGAGCAGCAGCAGCTCGCGATCGCCCGCGCTCTCGTGTCCCGGCCGAAGGTGCTCCTGCTCGACGAGCCGACGCTCGGCCTTGCGCCGCTGATGGTCGACCGCGTCTTCGACATCCTCGAGCAACTGCATGCGGGCGGCACGACGATCCTGCTGGTCGAGCAGAATGCCGCCCGCACGATCGAGGTGTCGGACCACACGTACGCGCTGCGCACCGGTGGCCGCATCCAGTTCCATGGCACAGCCGCGGAGCTCGCCGAGATCGGCGACTTCGAAACCGCATACATCGGGATGGGCTAGCCGATGATTGTTCTCGCCTCGACCTCCACGTACGTCCAGTACTTCATCGACTCGGTCGCCTACGGCAGCCTGTTCGCGCTGATGGCGCTCTCGCTGTCGCTGCTCTTCGGCGTCATGGGCCTCATGAACTTCGCCTATGGCGAGCTGATCATGGTCGGCGCGTACACGATGTTCTACACCGAGCGTTATGGCTGGCTGGCCATGATCCTGGCGACGTTCGCGGTCGTGATCGCGTTCGCGCTGCTGATGGAGCTGATCGCGTTCCGGCCCGTGCGGCGCGCCTCGCCGAGCACGCTCCTGATCACGTCCTTCGCGCTCTCGATCGGGCTGCAGAAACTCTTCTACATGTTGTTCCCGCCAGGCTCACCGCGCACCGTGAGCCCGATCCCGTGGCTGACGAATCAATTCGAGGTCAAGGGCGTTCTGTTCTCGCGCCTCGAGATCGCGACCTGGATCACCACTATCGTGCTGCTCATCGGCATGGTGCTGCTGCTCAAGCGCACGGCTCTCGGGGTGCAGTTGCGAGCGTCCACCGAGGACTTCCACATGGCGCAGCTCGTGGGCGTGAAGGCCAACTGGGTGATCTCGTCCGCGTTCGCGATCACGGGCTTCCTGGCCGCAGCCGTGACGGTGCTCTATATGCTCAATCACGGCGACGTGCGGCCCAACGTCGGGCAGGGCCCGCTGCTCGTCGCCTTCGTGGGCGTCGTGATCGGCGGCCTCGGCAGCCTCGGCGGCGCCGCGCTTGGCGGCTTCGCGCTCGGGCTCGTGATCAACCTGCTCTCCGCCACGCTGCCGCGCTCGATCCAGGGCCACACGCTGATGTTCGCGTTCCTGCTCGTGATCCTGATGCTGGTGTTCCAGCCGAACGGCATCATGGGCACTGTGGACAAGCTGCGCCGCAAGCGCGTCGCGGCGGAGGTGCCGCGCGTCGCGGCGGAGGAAGCGCCCTCGTGAATGGCCCGCACACGCGGCTCGAGGGCCTGCTGAGGACGATCTGGACGCCGTTTCTGCTCTCGCTGCTGATGGTGGCGATCTGGCTCGTGATCACGCAGATCGTGAGCGACGTCTTCTACAGCGACGAGGCCGAGAAGTACTTCCTGCGCCTGCTGATCGTGCTCGCGCTCGGGATGTTCAGCGGCAACTCGGGGATCCTCTCGTTCGGGCAGGTCGCGTTCGTGGCAGTGGGCGCGTACACCTCCGCGCTACTCACGATCCCGACTGCCATCAAGCAGTTCACGTTCCTCTCGATGCCTCACGTGCTCAAAGAGCAGGTCTTCCCGGCCCAATACAGCGCGTGGCAGGGGACGCTCGCGGGAGGCATCGCCGCGCTCGTCGTGGCGCTCGTCTTCGGCGTCCCGATCGTCCGTCTAATAGGCGTTGCAGCGGGCATCGCGACACTCGCGATCCTCGTGGCGATGAACGTCTTCATCCAGCAGACGAGCTCGATCACGCGCGGCACGAGCACGATGATCGGCGTCCCGCAGACGACCACGCTGCGCACGACGATGATCTACGTGATCGCCGCCATCGTGGTGGCCTGGGTGTTCAAGCAGTCACGCGTCGGCCTGCGTCTGCGCGCCTCCCGCGAGAACGACCGCGCAGCACGCTCGGTCGGCGTGAACGTGGCCCGCGAGCGCTATCTCGCCTTCGCGCTCTCGGGCTTCGTATGCGGCGTCGTGGGCGCGCTCTACGGTCACTACTTCATCACCTTCAGCTACCTCGACTTCTACTTCGACCTGACCTTCCTGACGATCGCGATGCTGGTCGTCGGCGGCATGGGCAGCATCACCGGAGCGGTCGTCGGCACCAGCTTCCTGACGGTCATCTACGTCTTCTTCCAGCGCTTCGAGGTGAACGGCATCGCCGGCGCAACGGTGCCCTCCGGCACGGCCGACGTCATCATGGCCGTCGCGCTGCTGGTCGCACTGATCCTGCGCCCCAAGGGCCTCACGGCCGGCCGCGAAATCCCGTGGCCGGGCGACTGGCGGTGGCTGCAACGCATGCGTCAGCCGCAGGCCCCGCCGGCGACCCAGGCGCCCAGCACCGAGTAGCGCAGCTCAGCGCAGCCAGATCACGAGATTGCCGAAGTCGTCGACCTCGAGCAGCTGCCCGGGGTGGACGAGCGTCGTCGTCGTCGGCTCCTCGATCACGAGCGGGCCGGGCGCGTTGAAGCCGATCGGGAGATCGCTGCGCTCGTAGACGGCTGTCTCGTGCGTGCCGTCGAGGTCGAAGTCGACGACGCGCGGGCGCTTGGGCGCCGGGGTCGAGCCGGCGGCCGCCGAGGGCGCGGGCAGCGCGGCCTCGCGTGGCGCGCGGCCGTGGGCCGAGGCGTGAAACGTGACGAGCTCTACGGGCGAGTCGCCCTCCAGGTCGAACGTGTACTTGCGGCGGTGCAGCTCGTGGAAGTCGGCGTGGAGCGTCGCCGCCGAGACCGGTCCGGTCGTCACCGGCACGCGCACGGTGTGCTCCTGGCCCCGGTAGCGCGCGTCCACCGAGCGCGTGCAGACGGCCTCGCCGGCTCGTCCCGTGCCGTAGCGCTCGAGGGTCTCCGCAGCCTCCCGCTCGAGCTCGGCGAAGAGCGCGCCGACCGCGCTGTCTGTGGCGTCGGAGGCGCTCAGGATGTGCGTCCGGACGACGTCGGCGCGAGGCGCGGTCATGCACATGCCCCAGGCCGAGAAGACGCCCGAGAGCGGCGGGACGATCACCTTGCGCACCTCGAGCTCGGCGCCCAGCGCCGCGCCGTGCATGCCGCCGCCTCCGCCGCCCACGAGCAGGGCGAAGTCGCGCGGATCGCGTCCCCGCTGCACCGAGACAAGCTTCAGGGCGCTGATCATGTTCGCGTCGGCGAGCCGGATGATGCCGTTCGCGAGCGCGGCCACCTCGTGGCCAAGCGGCTCGCCGAGCCTCCGCAGCGCCTCGCGCGCGAGCTCGGGTCGCACCTCCAGGCGGCCGCCGAGGAAGTACTCGGGCGCGAGCACGCCGGCCACGAGCTTCGCGTCGGTGACCGTGGGCTCGGTGCCTCCGCGTCCGTAGGCCGCGGGGCCTGGGTCGGCGCCCGCGCTCTGCGGGCCGACGACGAGCGAGCCGCCCGCGTCGACGCGGGCGATCGAGCCGCCGCCCGCGCCGATCTCGACGATGTCGACGACGGGCACCATCACCGGGTAGCCCGCCCAGTCCGGGCGCCACTCGATGCGGTATTCGGTCGTGGTCGGCGGCGTGGCGTCCTCGACGAGCGAGCACTTCGCGGTCGTGCCGCCGATGTCGAGGTAGATGAGGTTCGGCTCGCCAATGCGCTCGCCGATCCGCGCCGCGCCGGCCACACCGCCCGCCGGCCCCGACTCGACCAGCGCGATCGGCCGTGAGCGCGCGGCCGCCGCTGAGCCAGTGCCGGCGCTCGACTGCATCACCAGCAGCGGCCCGCGCAGCCCGGCGGCGGTCAGCCGTGTCTCCAGCTCGCCGAGGTAGCGGTCGACCGCCGGCTGGACGTAGGCGTTGAGCACCGCGGTGCTCGTGCGCTCGTACTCGCGCCACTCCCGCGTGACCTCGGACGAGGCGGTGATGGCGACGCCGGGGAGTCGCTCCCGCAGCGCTGCGCAGAGCGCCTGCTCGTGCTCGGGATGCGCGTAGGAGTGGAGGAGGCAGACCGCGATGGCCTCGATCCCGTCGCGCTCGCAGGCGGCTGCGATGGCCTCGGCGTCGCACAGGTCAAGCGGAACGACGACGGCCCCGTGCCGGTCGACGCGCTCGCGCACCTCGAGACGGTGGCGCCGCGCGACGAACGGCGGCGGCTTGCGCGAGACGAGGTTGTACATGTCGGGGCGATTGCCGCGGCCGATCTCCAGCACGTCCCGGAAGCCGCTCGTCGTGACGAGCGCCGTGCGCGCGCCCGTGCGCTCGGTCAGCGCGTTGATGACGACGGTCGTGCCGTGCACGAGCTCCTCGATCCCGGCCGGGTCGACCTCGCCGGCGGCGATCACGTCGAGCACGCCCTGCGCGAGGTCGCGCGGCGTCGTCGAGACCTTCGCGATGCGCACATCGCCGCTCTCCGAGTCGACCACGACGAGGTCGGTGAACGTGCCGCCGATGTCGGTCGCGACGCGCAGAGTCATCGTGCGCGCAGCCTGGCCGTCTCCGCCACGTCCGGCTCGAGCGACTCGGCAGCGAGCGCGACGCCGTAGACGGTGCGCGCCTCCTCAGCGGTCACATAGCCGTCGAGCACGTCCTCGCGCACGCGCTCGGGCTCGCGCTCGAACGGATCGCCGAAGCCGCCGCCCGTGCCCGTGACCGAGCTGACGACGGCGCCGTCCGTCAACTCCACGCGCGGCACGCGGCCGCGGCGGAGGTGGAGATCGGGCGTCGTGTAGTCGAGGAAGTTCTCGGTCCCGGGCGAGCCGCCGCCGAGCGCCCACGGCACCCGCCCGAAGCCACCGATGCTGCCATAGCCCGAGGCCTCGCTCGCGCCGTGCACGCGGTAGGTGCGCACGACGCCGAAGCCGCCGCGGTGGCGTCCGGCGCCTCCGCCGGCCTCCACGTTCAGCGCGTAGCGCTCGACGAGCACGGGGTAGCGGCTCTCGACGACCTCGACGGGGAAGTTGTAGGTGTCGCCGTCGGTCGTCGCAATCAGCGCGGAGGCGCCGTCGCCGAGCGCGCTCCCGCCCCAGCCGCCGACGTTCGGCTCGGCCAGCACGAACAGCTCGCCGGCCTCGTCCGTGCCGACGACGTACGAGCAACAGAGACTCGTGTAGCTGCCTGCACCGAGCCGATCCGGGACGACGGGCGCGAGCGCCTTCCAGATCAGATCGTTCGCGAAGGCCGCGCCCTCGTAGTACCAGCCGGTTGGCGCGGGCGGCTCGGCGCTGAAGACCGTGCCGGGCGGCACGGTCAGGCTGAACGGCCGGAAGAAGCCGTCGTTCGAGCGCGCGCTCGGCGCCGTGATCGCGCGCACGACCGTCTTGCAGGCCGAGAGCAAGGCCCCGGTCGAGCAGTTGACGGGCCCGCGCGTCTGCGGCGCGCAGCCGGTGAAGTCGGCGTGCAGGAAGTCGTCGCCGACCGTGACGGCCACGGCGATCGGGATCTCGGCGTCGCTCACGCCGTCACCGTCGATCACGCCGGTGGCGGAATAGACCCCGTTGGGGATCTTGCGCAGCTCGGCGCGCGCGATCTGCTCGCCGTGATCGAGCACGCGCGCGAAGCTCGCGAGCACGAGCGCGACGCCGTACCGCTCGCACGCCTCAAGCACGCGCACCTCGCCGATGGCCGTGGCCGCGAGGCCTGCGTTGAGGTCGCCGATGCCCGTGCGTGGCAGACGGATGTTGGCCTCGATCATGTCGATCAGCGTCTGGTTGGGCACGCCTTGCTCGACGACCCGCACGCCCGGCAGTTGTAGCCCCTCCTGGTAGATCTCGGTCGCCTCCGGCGAGATGCTGCCCGGCACGGCGCCCCCGATCTCGATCCAGTGCGTGACGCTGACGGCAAACCCGATCACCCGGCCGCCACTTGGGGTCTGACCGCCACTTGGGGTCTGACCCCGCCTGGCGGGGTCTGACCCCAGGTGGTCCACGACGATCGGCTTGACCAGGCAGACGTCACAGGTGTGCGTGCCGCCCTCGTACGGGATATTGGTCGCGAAGACGTCGCCCTCGCGCATGCCCTCGAGGCCGTGCTTGCGCAGGATGCTCTGGATCTGCGGGCCGAACGTGCCGGTGAAGAGCGTCAGGCCGTTCGTCTGGGCGACGACCTGCGCGTCGGCGTCCGTGATGCCGCAGGCGAAGTCGAGCACCTCGTAGACGATCGGGCTCATGCTCGTGCGCGCCAGCACCACGCCCATCTCGTCCGCGGCCGCGTGCAGCTTCTCCTTGACGATCTCGATCGTGAATGGATCGAAGCTGCCGGCCACGCGAGGACTCTATTGAACGGCGGTGGGCATCCCGCTAGGCTCGCCGCCCATGAAACGGGTCGTGCTACTCACCTACACGCCGCGGGAGCTGGACGAGGACGAGTACGCGGCGTTCATCCGCGAGATCGACTATCCGAGCTTCCGCCAGTGCCCCTGGATCGTCGACTACTCGTGCTGGCGCAACGTCGAGAGCATCCAGGGCAAGGAGCTGTTCACGCACTTCGACCTCATGGAGGTGCGCGACTTCGCCGACTGGCCGAATATCCTCGCGTGGCCGTCGGTGACGGAGAACATCGCGCGCTGGACGCGCGACTGGTCGCAGCACGGCTCCGACCATCCGCGGCCGGAGGAGAACCTCAAAATCACGTTCTGCGAGCGCTACTGGGGCTGAGCGGGCCTCGCCGGGGCCCAGCCGAGCTCGCGCTCGCAGGTCGCGGCGATCGCGAGCAGGCGCGCGTCGTCGAAGCGGTGCCCGATGAGCATGACGCCGACGGGCAGGCCGTCGACCTCGGCCAGCGGGAGTGAGATCGCGGGATGGCCCGACATGTCGGTCGGGTAGGTGTTCGCGAGGTTGGCCCAGCCGCGCAGCACGCGCTCGCTCGTGCGCAGCTCGTCGTCCAGCCGGAAGGCGCGAAACGGCGTGGCCGGCATGAGCAGGACGTCGATGTCGTCGAGCGCCTGGTCGTAGGCCTGGCGTAGCCAGGGCCGCAGGTTCTGAGCGCGTGCGTAGGGCGCGCCGCCGAGGCGCTCGCGCAGGTGCACGCCGGCGGTGAGGACGGCCTTGACCTGCGGCGAGAGCTCGTTGCCGCGCTTGCGCAGCCCCGCAACGATGGCAGGGGCGAGGTCCTCCCAGTAGCGGCCCCTCCAGCCAATGCCGTTGCCGCCGCTCGTCACCAGCGCCGTCATGCCCTCGACGAAGCCAGCGAACGCGACGCCGCCGGCCTGGAGGTGCTCGGGTAGCGAGCGCTCGTACAGCTGGGCTCCGAGGCCGGCGAGCCGCTCGGCCGCGGCGCGCACGGCGTCGCACGTCGCCAGCTCGGCGCCCACGGCCTCGGAGAAGCCCTCCGTGATGACGCCGATGCGCAGGTCGCTCAGGTCGGCGCCGGCGCGCTCGACCGCGCTGACGTAGTCGGAGCTGGGCACGTCGTACTGGCGCGGGTCGCCCGGGTCCTTGCCGGCCATCGCCTGCAGGAGCAGCGCGGTGCCCTCCGTCGTCTGCGCCATCGGGCCGCAATGGTCGAAGGTGGCGTCGATTCCCGCGATGCCGGTGTAGGGGACGAGCGAGTGCGTCGGCTTGAGCCCGACGACGCCGCACCACGACGCGGGCGCGCGGATCGAGCCGCCCTGGTCGCAGCCCACGGCCAGGTCGATGCCGTCGTACCAGAGGGCTGCCGCGGCGCCGCTGGAGGAGCCGCCCGCGGAGCGCTCGGGGTCGAACGGGTTGCGCGTCGGCCCGTACCAGCTCGACTCGCCACCGCCCGAGAAGGCGAGGTCGTCCATGTTCGTGATGCAGACGATCTCGGCGCCGGCGCGCAGGATCCGGTTGGTCACCGTCGCGTCGTACCGCGGCACGAACCCCTGGAGGATGGCCGAGCCACAGGTCAGCGGGATGCCCGCGATCGCGACCGAGTCCTTCATCGCGAGCCGGAGGCCCGAGAGGATGCCCTCGCAGTCCTCCGCACGCACGCGGCAATAGCGGACGATCGCGTTCAGCGGATCCTCCTCGGGGCGCGGGCGCTCGCCGGCTGCGCGCACGGCCTCGACGGGTGCCGGCAGCTCGGGCTCCTGCTCGTCGAGCATGTCGAGCACCGAGAAGACGGCTTCGGCGACGGCCAGCAGCTCGCCGGTCTCATCAGCCGAGGGCTGGAAGCCCCAGCCGCGGGCGAGCTCCGGCAGCTCGGACGGATCGATGCGCGGCACCATCAGTCGTTCCAGAACGGTTGCCGCACCCAGCCCTCTTCCAGGGGCGCGATTGTCTGCACGTCGAGCAGCACCTCGGAGAACTTCCAGGCGCCTTCCTCCTTGCGGTAGCGGTCGGCGTAGCCGCCGGTGAGCCAGACCGCCTTGGGCCCGTCGGGGGCGACTACCGTGCAGGGCTGCCAGAGGTACCAGGTGCCCGTCGCGCTGACGAGGTCGTCGTCGACCTCGATGACCGGCGCGATCATGTAGTGCAGCGCCCAGACGATGTCGGCCGAGACGCCGTCGAAGAACCCGCAGATCGCGTCGCGGCCCTCGTAGCGGCCGAAGCGCCCGCCGTCCCAGACAGCATCCTTCGTGAACAGCGGCGCCATGCCGTCGGGCTTGTAGCCCGTGTCGCAGACCCGCGCGTAGCGGGCCTTCAGGTGCCGGATGTCCTCCGCCGCCTGCAGCTTGCCGACCGTGTGCGCAAGGTCCTCCACAGCGTCTCCTTCCAATCTGGGGTGGTGGCGCGATCTTTGCATGCGCTGTGAGAGGATCGCTCGGTGCCTGCGCTCGAATCGCTCTTCGGTCTCGCCGGGCGCACAGCGCTCGTGACCGGCGGATCGCGCGGGATCGGGCGCTCCGCCTGCCTCGGGCTGGCCCAGGCCGGTGCGGCGGTGGCCGTTCACTACGGCTCGGATGCGGAGGCGGCGGCCGGAGTCGTGGCCGAGATCGAGACCGCGGGCGGCCGTGCCGCCGCCTTCGGCGCCGACCTTGCGCGGCCCGAGCTGATCGCGCCGCTGCTGGCCGAGGTCGGCGAGTTCGCCGGCGAGAGCGGGCTGGGCGTACTCGTGAACAACGCCGGCATCTACCCGCCCGGGTCGATCGAGTCGCTGACCGCCGAGGAGTGGGATCGCGTCTTCGCGGTCAACGCGCGGGCGCCGTTCCTGGTCACGCAGGCGGCGCTGCCGCTGCTGCGCCGTGCCGGCAATGCGCGCGTGATCAACGTCGGCACCGTGATGTTCCACCGCGGTGTGCCCGGCTCCCTCCACTACGTCGCGTCGAAGGGCGCCGTGCTCGGCCTGACGCACTCCCTGGCGCGCGAGCTGGGGCCTGACGGCATCACCGTCAACTGCCTCGTGCCCAGCATGGTGGACACTGACACGGCCAACGAGCTCGGCATCGAGGTGGCCGCCATCGTCGCCGAGCAGGTCGTCCCGGAGTACCAGCAGCCCGATGATCTGGTGGGCGCGATCCTCTGGCTGGCGTCGCCCGCGAGCCGCTTCACCACCGGCCAAACCGTCATGGCCGAGGGGGGTAGGATCTTCCTCTGATGAGCATCACCGTTGGCATTGACACAGGCGGCACGTTCACGGATTTGGTTGCCGTCGACCACGAGTCGGGGCGCTGGCACGTGGCCAAGGTGCCCTCGAATCCGGACAACCCCGTGGCCGCGATCGACGCCTCGCTGGGCGCCGCAGGCTTCGACCCCGCCGATGTCGGCTTCGTCGTCGTCGGCACGACCATCGGCATCAACGCGGTGCTCACCCGTCGCGGTGCGCGTGTCGTCTACCTGACGACCGAGGGGTTCCAGGACGTCCCGCACATCCAGCGCATCAACCGCAAGCACCACTACGACTTCCACTGGCGCAAGCCGACCCCGCTCGTGCACCGGCCCGACTGCCTCGGCGTCGCCGAGCGCATGGACGAGGAAGGGCGCGTGCTCGACCCGATCGACCTCGAGGCGCTGGCGACGGCGCTCCAGGAGGTCGTCGACAAGGGCGATGACGTGCCCGCGGTCGCGGTCTGCTTCCTCTTCTCGTATCTCAACCCCGAGCACGAGGTGGCCGCGCGCGACCTGCTCGCGCAGCGCTTCCCGGAGCTCGCCGTTTCGCTCTCGCACGAGGTCGCGCCGATCTGGCGCGAGTACGAACGCGGCACGACGGTCACGGTGGACGCGTACCTCAAGCCACTCTTCGAGCGCTACGTGGACGGCGTTTCGTCGGCGCTCGAGGGCAAGGGCACCGGCGGCACGTGGGCGCTGCTGAAGTCGAACGGCGGGCACTCGCTCGCGGGCGAGGCGCGCGCCCGGCCGGCGCACCTCCTGCTCTCGGGCATCGCGGGCGGGGCCATCGGCGGCGCCTATGCCGCACGCGCGGCGGGAGCCCCCGAGGCGATCGCGCTCGACATGGGCGGCACCAGCTGCGACGTCTGCCTGATCGTCGGCGGCGAGCCGCTCTACTCCTCGGACTTCGAGATCGAGTTCGGGCTGCCCGTGAGCGTGCCGAGCGTCTCGACGCGCACGATCGGAGCGGGCGGCGGCTCGATCGGCTGGGTCGACCCGGGCGGGTTCCTCCAGGTCGGGCCGCAGAGCGCGGGCGCCGTGCCGGGCCCGGCCGCCTACGGCCAGGGCGGCGAGAGCGCAACGATCACCGACGCCGACGTCGTACTCGGCCGGCTCGACCCGGCGTTCTTCCTCGGCGGGCAGCTTCCACTCGATCCCGAGCGCGCGAGCGCCGTGCTCGACGCGCTCGGCGGCCAGCTCGGGCTGGATCGCGTCGAGACGGCCTCGGCCATGGTGCGCATCTGCAACGAGAACATGGCGAACGCGATCCGCATCGTCACGGTCGAGGAGGGGATCGACCCGCGCGAGTTCGCGATGATCGCGTTCGGCGGCGCCGGTGCGACGCACGCCTGCGAGATCGCCGAGGCCATCAACATGCGCCGCGTGATCGTGCCGCCGCGCCCGGGCCTCTTCTCGGCGTTCGGCGCGCTTGCCGCGATCGTGCGCGTGGATGCCGTGCGCAGCGTCTATCTCACCGATCGCACGACCTCCCCCGGCGAGCTCGACGGGTTGTTCCGCGAGCTCGAGGCGCAGGCCCAGGCGGATGTCGCCGCGCAGGGGCTGGCACAGAAGCCCGAAGTGCGCCGCGTCATCGCGATGCGCTACCAGGGCCAGAACTACGAGCAGGAGGTCGCCGTGCCGGAGGGGACGATCGACGAGGCGGCGCTCACGGAGGTGTACGCCGAGTACGGCCGCCTCTACGAGGGTTTCTACGGCTACCGGCTCGACGGCATTCCGATCGAGCTCGTGCGGCTCTCGGTCGTCGCGATGGGCGAGCCGCCCGTGTTCGCCGGCCTGCCGAGCGAGGACGCCGAGGGCGAGGGCCCGGCGCGACGCGACGTCTTCTTCCCCGAGACCGGCTTCGTCTCCACCGACATCGTGCGCCGCCAGCACCTCGCCCCCGGCGACACGCGCTCCGGCCCGCTCATCGTCGAGTCCATGGACTCGACCGTCGTCGTCCCGCCAGGCTGGGAGCTCTCCGTCGCCGCCACCGGCATCCTCGACCTCACACGCGCATGATCGATCCCGTCACCCTCGCCGTCATCAACAACAACATGGTGAACATCTGCCGCGAGATGGGCATCACGATGATCCGCACGGCCTTCTCGCCGATCTTCAACGAGGGCCTCGACTTCTCGTGCGTGATGTTCGACAAGCAGGCCAACATGATCGGGCAGGCGGAGTTCTGCCCCGCGCAGATTGCGGCGAGCCTCTTCATCGTGCGCTGGACGCTGGAGGAGCTGGGCACCGACTCGTTCGAGCCCGGCGACGTGGTGCTCCACAACGATCCCTACCGCGGCGGCGCACACATCCCCGAGCACTCCGTGATCAGGCCCGTCTTCCACGAGGGCGAGCTGTTCGGCTTCGTCGCGAACGTCGGCCACCTGGCCGAGATCGGCGGCAAGGCCGTCGGCAGCTTTGCGGCCGACGCGACCGAGGTCTTCCAGGAGGGCCTGCGGATCCCGCCCGTCAAGATCGTCAAGCGCGATGTCAACGACATGGATCTGTGGCGCCTGATCATGGCCAACCACCGCACGCCGCGGAACACGTGGGGCGACCTGAACGCGCAGATCGGCTCGCTGCGGGTCGCGGAGCGGCGCTTCATCGAGTTGCTCGACCGCTTCGGGAGCGATTTCATCCAGCAGGCCTCCAACGAGCTGATGGACTACTCGGAGCGCTGGATGCGGGCCGAGATCGAGGCCATCCCCGACGGCGCCTACGAGTTCACCGAGCACATGGAGGACGACGGCGTCGTCGATGCGCCGGTCAAGTTCCACGTCACCGTGACCGTCAAGGGCGACGAGATGATCGTCGACTGGACCGGGACCGACCCGCAGGTGCGCGGCCCGATCAACGCGACCTATGGCGTCACCGCCGGCGCGACCTACAACGCCGTCTTCCACGTCACCGATCACCACATCCCGAAGAACTCGGGCGCCTACCGGCCGATCCGCATCATCGCGCCGCCCGGCTCGGCCGTGAACGTCGTCTACCCCGGCCCGTCGGTCGGCGGCAACACCGAGACGCACCCGAAGCTCGCCGACATGGTGATCGCGGCGCTCGCGCCGGCGCTGCCCGAGCGCGTTGCAGCTGCCGAGGGCGGCACCGCGTGCAACTTCCTCTTCGGCGGCGTGCATCCGAAGACGGGCGACTACTACGCCAACTACCACCTCGAGGGTGGCGGCTGGGGCGCGAAGTCCTATGACGACGGCAACGACGCGATCATCGTCAAGAACGGCAACTGCCGGAACACGCCGGTCGAGATCTTCGAGACGCGCTATCCGCTGCGCGTCATGGAGTACTCGCTGATCGAGGGCTCGGGCGGCCCCGGGCGCATGCGCGGCGGGCTCGGCACGCGCCGCATCCTGCGCGTCCAGGAGGGCGCCGAGGTGACCTGCAACGCGCTCTTCGACCGCACGAAGGAGGGCTTCGGTGCGTTCGGGCTCGACGGCGGCGGCAAGGGCGGGCGCGGCGCGATCCTCGTCAAGCGCAAGGGCGAGAGCGAGTTTCGCACCTTCAAGGAGGTGTTCGGCACGGTCTCCCCGTCGAAGTTCACGAACATCGTGCTGAAGGGCGGCGACGAGGTGCGCATCGACTCGCCGGGCGGCGGCGGCTACGGCGACGCGAGCGAGCGCGAGCGCGACCGGGTCGAGCGCGACATCTTCGAGGGCTTCATCACCGAGGCCCAGGCGACTGCCGAGTACGGCTGGAAGGGCGCCGCATGACGCTCCACGCACCTCAGCTGATCACCGCCGCGCGCATGCTCTACGCCGTCTGGCTGCCGGCCGATCCCGCCGCCGCCGCGGCGCTCGTGCCGGACGAGCTGACCGCGCGTGAGGGCTCGCCCGTCTTCATCAACCAGTACATCGTGGACGACGCCGCGCAGACGTCGTCCGCCGGCGACCCCGAGGGCTTCGGCGCGTACTCGCTGACCTATCTGGGCGTCGAGCTCGCCGATCTCGACACCGAGGCCGGCACGCCCGGCCGTTGGTGGACGCACTATCTCGACTCCTCGCCCGAGATGATCGCCTACGCAAAGGTCCGCGGCGTGCCTGCGACGTCCGGTGGCACGGAGCTCGACCTCTCGGGCGACCGCCTCGTGGCGACGACCTGGGGCGAGGGCGGGCAGGAGCTGATCCGCACGACGGCGCACGTCGAGGTCGGCACGCCGTTCTCCGGTAACGGCCAGCTGCGCTACATCACGCGCGTCGGCGGCGATCTCGTGAGCGGGCGGTACCCATTCGTCATGCACGGCGCCGAGACGTTCGCGGTCGAGTCGGTGGAGTTCCTCGACGAGACGCACCCTGTCTACGCGCTGCGGCCGGCCGATCCGCTGACGGTCACGTTCGGCTTCTACTCGCCGGCGATCTCGTTCTGCTACCCCGGCGGCGAAGGCCCGCTCGGCAGCGAGGGAGGTAGCTGATGGGCATCTGGCGCGAGCAGAATCCCGCCGTCTGGGAGACCGTCGTGACGCCCTGCGACTGCTGCGGCCAGGTGGTCGCGAAACGCCTCTGGATCGTCGAGATCGACGGTCGCGAGCAGCGCTTCTGCTCTCCGGAGTGCGAGGAGCTGTTCCGCGAGTACGTGCTTCCGCGCCGCGCCGCCGCGGGGTGAACGGCAACGACCTGACGAAAGGACGGGCCCCCATGGCCGGCTGGATCCTCCCTGCCCTCGCCTACGTCGTGCTCGTGGGCATCGCCGGCATCACGACCAAGGTCGCGCTGCGGACGATCGAATGGCAGCAAATCGTCTACTGGGTGCCGGTCGTCTACGCGTTGCTCTCGGTGATCCTCTACCTCATGTACCACAAGCCGATGGTGCTGGGACCGGGCGGCGGCTGGGCGATCGTGACGGCGTTCGCAGCCGCGGGCGGCCTGATCTGCTTCTTCTACGCCCTCTCGAAGGGCGACGCCTCCGTGGTCGTGCCGACGACCTCCGCCTACCCGGTGGTGGCACTGGCCGGAGGAGCGATTTTCCTCTCCGAGAGCATCACGGTCACGAGGCTGATCGGCACCGCGCTCGTGATCGCGGGTGTGGTGGTGATCAGTTCCTAGCCGTCTGCGAGGGCGGCCTCCAGCTCGACCGACGTCTGCGCGGGCGAGCGCTTCCAGGTGACGGGAGCGCGGGACGAGGCGTCCACGCGCAGGTCGAAGATGTCGGGGCGGTTGTAGTGGCCCACGACGTCGAGCGACTGCTGCTCCTCCGCGATGCGGCCGAGGTCGCAGTCGCCATAGACGATCGTCTCTTCGCCGGCGGGCGCGTCGGCGACGACGGCGCCGTCGGGGGCGAAGATCGTCGTCCCGCGCGGCGCCGAGGCCGAGGCGGCCTCGATGAAGTCGTCGGCCGCGCCCATCGCCTCCGGTAGCTCGAAGCCCTCGGGCAGCGCGCCCGCCGTCATGCTCGCGCCCATCACGCAGATCGAGAAGCAGCGGCCCTCGAAGGCGTAGTGACGGGTCGCGAAGCGGTGCATCTCGGGATCGCCGACCTCGGGCCAGGCAGCCACGTGGATCTCCTCGCGCTCCGCGTGCATGGCGAAGCGCGAGAGCGGCATCCAGTGCTCCCAGCAGATCAGGCCGCCGACCCGGCCGGCGCCGGTCTCGACGACGAGCAGTCCGCTGCCGTCGCCCTGGCCCCACACGATGCGCTCGGCGTGCGTGGGCATGAGCTTGCGATGGACGCCGAGGATCGAGCCCTCCGCCGAGATGTAGAGCAGCGAGTTGTAGAGCGAGCCGCCCACCGTGTCGGTGTCGCGCTCCGTCATGCCCATCACGACCACGACGCCGTTCGCGCGAGCGGCACGGCAGAGCGTGTCCGTGGCCGCCGACGGAACGGCAACGGCGTTCTCGCGGAAGCGGCGGTAGACGGCCTTTGCGCCGGCGTCTTCCCAGCCCGCCGCCCCGAAGATCCAGGACGGATACCCGGGCAGCCAGCTCTCCGCGAACGCAACGAGCTCGGCCCCGTTGGACGCGGCCTCCTCGATCAGCGACACGGCCTTGGCGACCGTCGCGTCCGCGTCGAGGAAGACTGGCGCCGCCTGGACGCCGGCCACCCGGACGGTCTTGCTCATCGCGTCGCCCCGGCCGCGACGAGCGACTCCTCGAGGATGGCGAGCCCGCGGTCGAGCTGCGCGTCCTCGATGTTCAGCGGCGGCAGGAAGCGGATGACGTTCGAGAAGATGCCCGAGCCCATCAGCAGCAGCCCGCGGTCGAGGGCCTCGCCGATGGTTCGCGTGACGAGCTCCGCCGCGGGCTCCTTCGTCGTGCGGTCGTTGACGAGCTCGATCGCGAGCATAGGCCCGAGGCCGCGCACGTCGCCGACCTGTGCGACCCGGCTCTGCACGTCTTCGAGCCCGGCTCGCAGCCGCTCGCCGAGGCGCGTCGCTGCGACCAGCACCTCCGGACGCGACAGCTCCTCGAGCACGACCGTCGCCGCGGCGCAGGACACGGGGTTGCCGGCGAACGTGCCGCCGAGCCCGCCGATGTGTGGCGCGTCCATGACCTCCGCGCGGCCCGTCACGGCGGCCAGCGGCAGCCCGCCGCCGAGCGTCTTGCCGGACGCGACGAGATCGGGGTGAACGCCGTAGTGCTCGATCGCCCACATCGTCCCGGTGCGGCCGCAGCCGGACTGGATCTCGTCGTCGACGTAGAGGATGCCGTAGCGGTCGAGCAGCTCCTTCAGGCGCGCCGGGAAGTCGAGCGGCATCGGGATGAAGCCGCCCTCGCCCTGGACGGGCTCCAGCACGGCGCAGGCCACCGACTCGGGATCGACGTCGGTCTTGAACGCGAGCTCGATCGCCTCGATCGCGTCGTCGCTCGAGATGCCGCGGTACTCGTAGGGCGCGGCGACGCGGTAGATCTCGGGCGCGAACGGCCCGAACGTTTTCTTGTAGACGAGCTTCGAGGTCATCGTCATCGCGAGCAGCGTGCGCCCGTGGAACGCGCGGTCGAAGACCAGCACCGCGGGGCGGCCGGTGGCCGCGCGCGAGATCTTGACGGCGTTCTCGACGGCCTCAGCGCCGCTGTTGATGAGCATGCTCTTCGAGGCGCCCACGCACGGCGAGGTCTCGGCGAGCAGGCGGCAGACCTCGACGTAGCCCTCGTAGGAGACGACCATCGACATCTGGTGGAGGAAGCGGTCGACCTGCGCGTGCACCGCGGCGACGACCTTCTCGGGCCCGTGACCGAGGTTCTGGCAGCCGATGCCGCCCACGAAGTCGAGGTACTCGCGGCCGTCCAGATCCTCGATGATGGCGCCGTGTGCGCCGCCGACGACGAGCTTCGGGTTGCCGGCTCCGCGGGCGACGTAGCGCTCGCGCGCATCGATCAGTTTCTCTGCGACCGATTGCTCTTGCAATGCCATGCTCTTCCCCTCTCGGTGAGCGATTGTCCGTAGTATCGCTGGGTCACCGCGACGGCGGATTGCGAACCGTGGCTGAGGGGGCTGCGTGCGCACCATCGACATCAACTCGGACCTCGGCGAGAGCTTCGGCAACTGGCGGATGGGCAACGACGAGGCCGTGATCCCCGAGATCACCTCGGCCAACGTGGCCTGCGGCTTCCACGCCAGCGACCCCGTGACGATGATCCGGACGGTCGCGCTGTGCAAGCAGTCCGGCGTCGAGGTCGGCTCGCATCCGGGCCTGCCCGATCTGCTCGGCTTCGGGCGCCGCCCGATCCGCATCACGCCGGACGACTGCTACGCCTACGTGCTGTACCAGACGGGGGCTCTGCAGGCCGTGCTGGCGGCCGAGGGCATGACGCTCCATCACCTCAAGCCGCACGGCGCGTTCTATTCGATCTTGCGCGAGGACGAGCCGCTGGCGGCCGCGTTCTGCGAGGCGGTCGTCGCGCTCATGCGGGAGGCCGTCGTGTACTGGCCGGAGGGCCCGGAGTTGGCGTTGCCGCGGGCGGCGCGCGAGCGCGGGATCCGCGTCGTGATGGAGGTCTACGTCGACATGGACTACGCGCCGGACGGCTCGATCGTGCTCCAGCGCGAGAAGCACCCGACCGATCTCGAGAAGGCCTCCGCGCAGATCCGACGCTTCCTCGACGACGGTGTCGTGCTGGCGAACGACGGCAGCCTGATCCCGCTCGAGGCCGAGTCGATCTGCGTCCACGGTGATGGCCCGAACGCCGTCGAGGTAATCGGGGCGCTGCGCCGGACGATCTCCGACTGCGGCCACTCGGTCGCACCGCTTGCCGGTGCGGCATCTGCTCGCTGATGCGCTTCGGCCTTATGTTCAGCCACCAGGTGCCGCCCGGTCGCGGCATGAGCCCGCACGAGCCCTACGCGCACATGCTGCGTTGCCTGCCCCAAGCCGAGGAACTCGGCTACGAGTCGGTCTTCCAGGTCTCGCATCACGTCCAGCCGGACGGCCTCTGCCCGTCGCCGCTGATCGCCATGGCCGGCGCGGCAGCCGTGACCGAGCGCATGCGGATCGCCACCGGCTGCCTGCTCGTGCCGCTCTACGCACCGCTCAAGCTGGCCGAGGACGTCGCGGTGCTCGACTGCCTCTCCAACGGCCGCTTCGTGTTCGGCGTCGCGCCCGGCTACGTCTCGGAGGAGTTCGCCGCGCACGGGGTGCCGCGCGAGGAGCGGCAGGCGCGCTTCTGGGAGGCGCTCGACCTGCTCCAGCAGGCCTGGACGCAGGAGTCGTTCTCCTTCGACGGCCGCTTCTTCCAGGTGCCCGAGACGAGCGTGACGCCCAAGCCGATCCAGTCGCCGCTGCCCGTCTGGTACGGCCTCTCGGGCCCGCGCTCGCTGGCGCGCGCCGCGGGCCGGGGAGGCGTGCTGATGCCCTCGCCGCGCCACGGGATCGCCGAGATCCGCGAGCACGTGGCGATCTGGCAGGAGGCCGGCGGCGCAGTGGACGAGCTGCCCGTCATGCGCGAGGTCTTCGTGGCGGAGACGACCGAGCAGGCCGAGGAACTCGCGGCGCCCGCGGTTACGTATCTGTTCCGCGAGCTCTACGGCAAGAAGTCCGCCCAGGGCGAGCGCGAGCTGCGCGACGACAGCGGCCGCGTGGTCGACGCGCAGGAGCAGGTCGATTTCGACCACTTCAAGGCCCGCTACGTGATCGGCGATCCCGACTTCGCGATCGCCGAGGTGACGAAGCTGCGCGACGAGCTGGGCGCGACCGACGTGATCTGCTGGATGCACCTGCCCGGCATCTCTGGCGAGGCCGCCATGCGCTCCGTCGAGCTGTTCGCGCGCGAGGTCATGCCGGCGTTCGGAGCCGGCGCTTGACGTACTTCGGCAAGGTGCTCGTCGCCAACCGGGGTGAGATCGCGCTGCGCATCGTGCGCACGCTGCGGGAGCTGGGCATCCCGTCGGTGGCGGTCTACTCGGAGGCCGACGCCGGTGCGCTGCACGTCCAGTTGGCGGACGAGGCCGTATGCATCGGGCCGGGGCCGGTCGGCAGGAGCTACCTCGACGCGGACGCGATCCTGGGGGTGGCGAAGTCGACGCGCGCGGAGGCCATCCACCCGGGCTACGGGTTCTTCGCCGAGCACGCCGGCTTCGCGCGCGCGTGCGCGAGCGCGGGTCTGGTGTTCATCGGACCGCCGCCCGAGGCAATCGAGAGCATGGGCGTCAAGACGACCGCCAGGCGAATGATGGAACAGGCGGGTGTGCCAGTCGTGCCGGGCACGATGGAGCCGCTGGCCTCGGCGGAGGACGCCCTCGCGACCGCTCGCGAGATCGGCTATCCGGTGGCGTTCAAGACCGCCGGCGGGGGCGGGGGCAAGGGCTTTCACGTGGCGCACTCGGAGGCGGAAGGCGCGGCCGCGTTCGGTCAGGCCGCGAGCGAGGGCGAGCGCTTCTTCGCGAACGCCGACGTCTACGTCGAGCGCTACCTCGAGGATCCACGGCACGTCGAGGTGCAGATCCTCGCCGACGCGCACGGCAACGTCGTCCACCTCGGCGAGCGCGACTGCTCGATCCAGCGGCGGCACCAGAAGCTCGTCGAGGAGTCGCCGGGCCCGAGCGTCTCGCCGGAGCTGCGCGAGCGCATCTGCGCGATCGCCGTGGAGGCCGCGCGCGCCGTCGGCTACCGCGGCGCTGGCACCGTCGAGGGCCTGCTCGTGGGCGAGCAGTACTTCTTCCTCGAGATGAACACGCGCCTGCAGGTGGAGCACCCTGTCACGGAGCTGGTCACGGGGCTCGACATCGTGCGCGAGCAGATCCGCGTCGCCGCGGGCGAGCCGCTCTCGTTCCGGCAGGAGGACGTCGTCTTCCGCGGTCACGCGATCGAGTGCCGCATCAACGCAGAGTCGGCGCACCTCCGCTTCGTGCCGCTGCCAGGCACGATCACGCGCTACGAGGAGCCCGGCGGTCCGGGCGTGCGCGTCGACTCGGGCGTCTTCGCCGGCTGGACGGTACCGCCGTTCTACGACTCGCTGCTGGCCAAGCTGATCGTCTGGGACGAGACGCGCGAGGCCGCCACGGCGCGCATGCTGCGGGCGCTCGGGGAGTTCCGGATCGAGGGCATCACGACGCTCGTGCCGTTCCACCGCGCCCTGCTGGCGAGCGACGAATGGGCGCGTGGCGAAACGGCCGCCAACCTCCTGGGCGACTCCGACTGGCTCGCCGCAACCGCCCCCGCCGATTAGTTTAGAGTCCGCCGGATGCCACCGATCGTCGAGCCCCCGCTGCCCGAGGCGCGCTACACCTACGGTGGCGACGAGTTCATCTTCTGCGAGATCGCGGAGGCCATGAGCTTCGGCGCCAACTTCAAGGCGCTCGCGATCTGCCAGGAGCTGGGCCGGCGCAAGGTCGACGGCATCGTCGAGATCTGCCCGGCCAACGCGAGCTACCTCGTGCGCCTCGATCCCGACGTCGTGGCGCCGTCCGATCTGCTCGCCCAGCTCAAGGAGATCGAGGCCTCGCTCGACACGGCGCACGTCAGCTTCTCGACGCGCGTGATCGACGTGCCCGCCTACTACGACGATCCCTGGACGCGCGAGGTGCTGATGCGCTTCCGCGACAATCACCAAGCACCCGAGGGCACCGACCTCGAGTACGTCACTCGCATCAACGGATTTGCGACGGAGCAGGAGTTCATCGAGGCCCATCACGGCTCGCCCTACTACGTCTCGATGGTCGGCTTCGTGCCGGGCCTGCCCTGGTGCTTCCAGATGCTCGGGCCCGAGCGCCAGCTCGAGGTGCCCAAGTACCTGACGCCGCGCACCGACACGCCGGCGCTCGCGCTCTCGCACGGCGGCGCCTTCGCGGCCATCTATCCCGTGCAGGGCCCCGGCGGCTACCAGCTGTTCGCGATGTGCCCGGTGCCGATCTTCGACCCCAAGGAGGAGCTGCCGGACTTCCAGGACTCCTTCGTGATCTTCCGGGTAGGCGACATCCTCAAGATCCGGCCGGTCGACCGCGAGGGCTACGACGCCATCCGCGCCGAGGTCGAGGCCAAGACGTACCGCTACAAGATGGTCGACGTGGAGTTCGAGCCGCAGGCGTTCTTCGCCGATCCCGAGGCGTACAACGCCGAACTCGTGCAGAGGCTGTACGCGTGATCCGCGTCCACGACGGCGGGGTGCGCACGACGGTTCAGGACGCCGGCCGCTTCGGGCTGTACCACCTCGGCATGCCGCCCTCAGGCGCGCTCGACGACTACTCTTTCCGCGCCGCCAACCTGCTCGTCGGCAACGACGAGAGCGCCGCAGTGCTCGAGGCGACCTTCAGCGGGCCGACGCTCGAGTTCGAAGAGGACGCCGTGATCGCCGTCACCGGCGCCGACCTGCCGCTGAAGCTCGACGGCGAGGAGCAGCCCGGCTGGACATCGCTCGCCGTCAAGGCCGGTCAGGTGCTCTCGTTCGACTTCCTGCGCGCAGGCGCTCGCGCCTACATCGCCGTCGCCGGCGGAATCGACGTGCCGGTCGTATTCGGCAGCCGCTCGACCTACGCGCTCTGCGTGATCGGCGGCCACGAGGGCCGTGCCCTGCGCGAGGGCGACGCCCTGCCCGTCGGCAGCGCCCGTCCGGCTGCGCCCGGCCGCACCGTCGAGGAACGGCTCCGCCCGGCCCTGCCCAAGGAAGTCGAGCTGCGCGTCAACATGGGGCTGTGCGACTATCGCCTCTCCGAGGAGGGGCGCGCGTCGTTCCTCGAGAGCGAGTGGACCGTGACGCCCGCGGCCGACCGCATCGGCTACCGCTACCGCGGCGGCCAGCTCTCGTTCGTCGAGCGCGAGCAGCCGTTCGGCGCCGGCAGCGATCCGTCCAACGTGGTCGATCTCGGCTACCCGGTTGGCTCCATCCAGGTGCCGGGCGGCGTCGAGCCGATCTGCCTGCTCAACGACGCCGTCACCGGCGGCGGCTACGTCACGATCGGCACGGTCATCAGCGTCGACCGCGACGTGCTCGCGCAGTCGAAGACCCACGGCAAGACCCGCTTCCGCGCAGTCGGCATCGAGGAGGCGCTGCAGGCCCGCGCCGAGCGGCGTGCCCGCCTCGATGCAGTGCGCGCCGCCCTTTCCTAGCCAGAGGAGTTCGACGATGGCAGAGCGCACGGTCCGTTCGCCGCTCCCCGGCACGTTCTTCCGGCGGCCGAGCCCGGAGGCCGAGCCGTTCGTGAACGAGGGCGACGCGGTCGCCACCGGCGACGTGATCGGCCTCGTCGAGGTCATGAAGACGTACTACGAGCTGAAGGCCGACCAGGATGGCATCGCGGACCGCTTCCTGATCGAGGACGCCGCGCCGGTCGACGCGGGCGACGATGTGCTCGCCCTGCGCGACGCCTGAGCAGAGCTATTCCTCCGCGAGCGGAGGCCCCACGACCTCCATTGCCGACCTCGCGGCCCGTCGTGGCGAACGCGGACCGGTCGCCGGCACGCGACCCCCGTGCAGCGAAGAGCTCGAAGAAGCGCTCCATGCCCGACGGCGTGAAGACGATGAGGAGGCGGGCCGGCGCGTCGCCGACGTTGCGCCAAATGTGGTGCAGACCGCGGGGGATGAAGACGAAGGCTCCGCTCGGTGCCGCGTGCAGATCCGCTCCGAGACGGAACTGGAGGTCGCCCTCGAGGACGTAGATGAGCTCGTCCTCGTTCGCGTGCAGGTGGCGCGGCGGACCCTCGCCTGCGGGAAGCGTGGTCTCCATGACCGCCACGCTCCCGCCGGTCTCGGCTGTCCTCGCTTTGAACGTGACCGAGCCACCGAGGGCGTTCACGAGCGTCTCGCCCTCGCCGGGACCGAGCACGACTGCGTGCGCCTCGTCGCTCATTCGAACGGCGGCACGTCGTCGACGGCGACCGTGAAGCGCGGGTCGTCGTGCCACGCCCAGTAGGTGTCGTGGATGCGCTGCGTGACCGGGCCGATGCGGCCGTCGCCGAGCGGCGTCCCGTCCACGGACGTGACGAAGAAGACACCGCCGGCCGTGCTGGCTCCGAAGGCCTCGTCCGCCTCTCGTAGCGCGTGCACCGTGACCTCGCCGACATCGGCGTGGATGCCGAGCTCGCGCGCAATGTCGAGCACGGTGTGACGCGTGATCCCCTCGAGCACGTTCGTGGACGGGGTCTGCAGCACGCCGTCGCGCACGATGAAGACGTTGAAGCCGGCGCCCTCGGTGACGAGGCCCTTGCCGTCCGAGAGCACGACGTTGTCGCCGCCGGCGTCGTAGGCCGAGAGCAGGGCCTGCTCGAAGTCGAGCCAGTGGTAGTTCTTGATGCGCGGGTCGACGGCCTTGTTCGAGATGCGCTCGGTCTCGCCCACGACCAGGCGGATTCCCCGCTCGCGCTGCTCCGGCGTGGCGATCCAGACGTACGGGATGGCGAAGCAGTACATCCGGTTGACGCACAGCCGGATGTCGCGCGAGCCCGCCACGGGCATGCCGCGCGTCGCGATCACCTCGACGTACGCGTCCTCGATGCCCGCGCGGCGGACGCAGTCGGCGAGTACGCGCGTCAGCCCGTCGCGGTCGACCGGCAACTCCAGGCGCAGCTTCTCGAGGCCCGCGAAGAAGCGATCGAGGTGCTTGTCGAGCCGGAAGAAGTTGCCCTTCCAGACCGCGACGACGTCATAGGTCGCGTCCGAGCGCAGGAAGCCGAGGTCGAGAATCGGCACGCTCGCCTGTGCGATCGGCATGAAGCCGCCGTCGATGTACGCCACGCCTGCAGAGGTGTCCGTCGCCATGCGCCGATGCTACCGATCGTGCGCCGGGCGCTCCTGCCCTAGTGTTGCGGCCGTGGCGGGCGAGATGACAGGGGAACGGCTGCACGAGGCGCTGGCGGCGTGGAACACCGGCGATGCCGAGCGCGTGCTCGCGTTCTGGGGTGACGACTGCGTCTACCACGCGTCCTTCGGCCCCGAGCTCATGGGCCGGACGTTCGCCGGCCGCGATGCGGCTCGCGAGGGCATCCAACAGTTCTTCGATCGCTACCCGGACGGCGAGTTCGCCGACACCGAGGTGATGGTGGCGGGCTCTCGCGGAGCGGCCGAGTGGACGTTCCGGGCGACCGATGACGACGGTCAGCCGTTCGAGGTGCGAGGTTGCGATCTGTTCGAGTTCGATGGCGACCTGATCAGGGTCAAGAACGCGTTCAGGAAGATCCTCGAGAACCTCGATTGACGAGCTCGAGCACGTCGCAGGGGCGGAGCGGCGTGCGATCCACCGGCACGCCGAGCGCGTCCGAGATGGCGTTGACGATGGCGGACGGCCCGCCGATCAAACCTCCTTCGCCCATGCCCTTCATGCCGCCCTCCGTGACCGGCGAGGGCGTCTCGAGGTGGTCGACCTCGATCGCCGGCACCTCGGGCGCGGTCGGGTAGAGGAAGTCCACGAGCGTGCCGGCGAGGAAGTTCCCGTTCTCGTCGTAGGGCAGTTGCTCGTACAGCACGCAGCCGATGCCCTGCGCGATGGCGCCGATCACCTGCCCCTCCACCACGGCCGGATTGAGCACGGTGCCGCAGTCCTCGACGGCGACGATGCGCTCGATCTTCACCTGCCCGGTCTCGGCATCGACCTCGACGACGACCGCGATGCATGCGTTGGAGTACGTCTCGGGCGGGTCGTAGCTGCGCGTCGCGATCAGCGCGGGATCCATGTCCCCCGGCCGCGGGCCCCAGTAGGCGGCCGCCGCGACCTCGCGGATCGTGAAGCTCTTGTCAGGCGAGCCGAGCACCGAGATGTGGCCGTCCGCGAGCTCGAGGTCGTCGGCCGCCGCTTCGAACAGGTGCGCGGCGATGGCCAGCAGCTTGTCGCGCACGTCGCCCGCCGCGCGCATGATGGCGCCGCTGCCGATCACGGCCGTGCGGCTGCCGTAGCTGCCGGTCGCGAAGGCCGTGCCGGCCGTGTCGCCCTGCACGACCTTGACGTCCTCGATCCTCACGCCCAGCTCGTCCGCCGCCACCTGCGCCATGGTCGTCTCGTGCCCCTGGCCGTTCGACTGCAGGCCGGTGGTGAGCGTGACCGTCCCGTCGGGCTCCATCGAGACGCTCACGGCGTCGAGGTAGTTGAAGCCCGGGAAGCCTTGGGCGGCGGCGACCGCGCCGGCCCAGGCACCCTGCTCGACGAACGGGCTGAAGCCGATCCCGAGCAAGCGCCCCTGAGCCCGCAGCTCGCGTTGCCGGACGCGCAGCTCGTCGTAGCCGATTAGCTCGGCGGCGCGCCGGATCGACTCTGCGAAGCTGCCACCGTCGTAGTTGCAGCCGGTCGCGGAGCGGTAGGGCTCGCCGTCCGGGATCGTGTTGCGCAGCCGCAGCTCGAGCGGGTCGATGCCGAGCTCGCGCGCGGCGTCGTCGATCAGCGCCTCGCGCGCCGCCTGCCCCGGCGTCCAGCCGACACCGCGATAGGCGGTGGACTGGCACTTGTTCGTGAAGGGCGTGTCCACCTGGTAGCGGACGTTCTGGACGTCGTAGAGGCCGGGCAGGAAGGAGGCCGCGCAGAGCGGGTCGATGAGGCTCGTCCACGGATGCGCGAGATAGGCGCCGCCGTCGCCGACGTAATGGCCCTGCAGTGCGAGGAAGCGGCCGTCGGCATCGGTCGCCAGCTCGAGCTCGCAGATGACCTCCTTGGCGTGCCCGCTCGCGGCCAGCGCCTCATAGCGGTCCTCGACCCACTTGACCGGCGCGCCGACGCGGCGCGACAACTCGGGGATGATCGACTCTTCGACGAACAGCTGCACCTTGAGGCCGAAGCCACCGCCGACGGCCGGGCAGATCACTCGCACGCGCGTGTCCTGCAGCCCGAACTGCGCCGCGAGCATGCCCCGCACGAGGAACGGCATCTGCGTCGATGTCCAGACGGTGACCGAGCCCTCGGCCGCGTCCCAGTCGGCGATCACGCCGCGGCCCTCGAGCGGCGCCGCGTGGGTGCGGCCGAAGTGAAAACGCTTGCGAAAGACGTGCGCGGCGCCGGCGAATGCTCCGTCGACGTCGCCCGCCTCGAACTCGATGTGCGCGAAGTTGTTGTCGCCCAGCTCCTCGTGCAGGACGGGCGCGCCCGGCACGAGGGCCGCCTCGGCGTCGAGCACCGCCGGAAGCGGCTCGTACTCGACATCGATCAGCTCGGCCGCGTCCTCGGCGAGTGCGCGCGAGCTCGCGACGACCGCGGCGACGGCCTCGCCGACGAAGCGCACGCGGTCGAGCGGGAGCATGTGCCGCGTGCCGGTCTTGGCCTCCGGCCGCGTGGCGATGGTCGTCGAGAACGGCGGCAGGTCGCGCAGGTCCTCTCCACTGACGACGAGAGCGACGCCTTCGAGAGCGCGCGCTCGCGAGCAGTCGACCGAGACGATCCGTGCGTGCGCGTAATGGCTACGGCAGAAGGCGACGTGCAGGGTGCCGGGAGGCTCGATATCGTCGAGGTAGACGCCACGGCCCGTGAGGAAGCGGGGATCCTCGACGCGCAGCACGCGCGCGCCGACGTAGCGGCCGGTCATCGCGCCTGCTCCTGGAGCACATGGGCGGCGACGTGGACGGCCTCGACGATGCCGACGTAGCCGGTGCAGCGGCAGACATTGCCGGCGAGGTGGTCGCGGATCTCGTCCTCGCTCGGATCCGGAACCTCGTCGAGCAGCGCCTTGGCCGCAAGCAGCATCCCCGGTGTGCAGAACCCGCACTGCAGCCCGTGGCACTCGCGGAACGCCTGCTGGATCGGGTGCAGCCCGTCCTCGTCCGCGAGCCCCTCGACCGTCAGCACCTCGGCGCCGTCGGCCTGCACGGCGAGCATCAGGCACGACAGCGCGGGGCGCCCGTCCACGAGCACGGCGCAGGCCCCGCAGGCGCCGTGCTCGCAGCCGACGTGCGTACCCGTCAGGCCCAGTGAGTGGCGCAGGAAGTCCGAGAGCAGCGTGCGCGGCTCGGCCAGAGCCAGGAGCTGCCGGCCGTTCACGCGCAGCTGCACGACGCGCTCGTCAGCCACGCGCGACTCCCGCCTCGATCAGAGCGCGCAGCGTGGCAACGCGAGCGGCCTCGCGCCGGTAGGTGGCGGGCGCATGCGGATCGTCCGACGGATCGGAGGCCTCAGCCGCGAGTGCCGCCGCCTCCTCAGCCCCGGCCCCCTGCTCGAGAGCCCGCTCCGCGTCAGAAGCCCGGAAAGCACACTGAGCGACGGCGAAGAGAGCGACGCGCGCGTAGCCCGGCGCGACGACGACGGCAGCGCCGGCCAGCGCGAAGTCGCCCCGGCGGCGAGCAATCTCGGAGAACCCGAACCCGGCACCCTCGGGCATGCCGGCGAGTCGCACCGCCGTGAGCAACTCTCCCGCCTCCAGGGCGGTCTCAAATGGCCCGGCGAAAAGCGAGGCGGCCGGAATGACCCGCTCTCTACCGCCCGAGACGACGATCACCTCACCGTCGAGCGCCAGCAACACGGCCGGCAACTCCGCCGCGGGATCCGCATGCGCGATGGAGCCGCCCACGGTACCCCGGCTGCGAGTGGCCGGATGCCCGACGTGTCGCAGCGCCGCCGTCAGCAACGGCGCCCGCTCGCCCGCCGCCGCCGAACGCAAAGCATCCGCCTGCCGAGTCGTAGCCCCGATCCGCAGAGCCCCGTTCGCAGAGATCCCCGAGAGCTCCGCAACGCGCCCGACATCGACAAGCGCCGAAGGGCGGGCAAGCCGCAGATTCAGCATGGGCACGAGGCTCTGCCCACCAGCCAGCACCCGAGCGTCCTCCCCGAGCTCCGCCAGCATCCCGACCGCCTCCTCGACGGTCTCAGCGCTGCGATAAGCGAAGGGAGCAGGCTTCACGAAGCCGCGAGTCTACTCGCGTCGCAGTGCATCAACGAGGGTCTGACCCCAAGTTATGCATGTCACAAGCAGCGCAGTGCGGGAGAATCGGGGCTTGGACAGCAGCTGGGTCTCTTGGGTCGTTGTGGCGGGTGGGGGCGCTGTGCTCTGGTCGTGCGTTGGGATCGATCGCACGCGCCGGGCGGCTCTGCACCGGCGTTTGATGCTGGGTGTGGGGATCGTCGTCGTCGGATTTGCCAGCTTTGCGATCACCGGCAGCTCGTCGGACTCGGCTGCTGGGGCTCGCACGGTCGCTGATGCGTTCACGCTCGCGCGGTTGACGCGGGGGTCCGAGGCGGCGGGGCGGTACCTCGCGCCCGATGCCGCGGCGCTCGTGGCGCAGCTGCCGGCCAGGCCGTCGGGGACGGCGGCGGATGCTCGGCGTGTCGTCGGCACCGGCGTCTCGCTGGAGTGCGGGCAATCGCCGATCCTGCAGTCGGGGTCGCGCAACGAGCGCTGCGTGCGCTACGACGACGGCTCGCGCGTGTTCCTCTGGAAGCACGACCGCCGCTGGTTCGTCGTCGGCTTCACCCTCCACTGAGGCGATGGCCGTGTGTGCGATAGCATCGGCCGGCTGGCGCACCCCCCGGAGGTAGGAGTCAGATGGCAACCCGTGGAGTCGTTCCGTTCGGCGAGCAGTCTTGGGAGCAGGAGGCCGACGGCGTGCGGGCACTGGTCCGTCAGGTCGACGGCGCGCGCTGGGCGATCGTCGAATACGCGCCCGGGTCGGGCCGGCCGGAGTTCTGCGAGGTCGGCCACGAGGGCTACGTGATCTCGGGCGAGATCGAGTACGAGTTCGAGTCCGGCGGCAAGATCGTCGCCAAGGCGGGGGAGGGCTTCGTGCTCCCGACCGACGACATGCACCGCGGCTTCAACCACGGGACGGTGCCGGCCCGGCTGCTCGTGATCGACGAGCTGTGAGCCGCCTGCGCGTTGCAGTCGACGTCGGCGGCACGTTCACCGACATCTGCGTGCTCGACGAGGGCACCGGCGCGATGTCGGTCGCCAAGGTGCCATCGACGCCGGCCGACCCGATCGACGCGGTGATCGACGGCGTGCGGACAGCGGCCGAGGTCGACCTGCGCGACGTGAGCGTCTTCTCACACGGGTCGACTGTCGCCACGAACGCCCTGATCACCCGCACGTTCCCGCGCGCCGCGATGGTCACGACCACCGGCTTCCGCGACGTCATCGAGATTCGCAGGGGCACGAAGGAAGACCTCTGGGACGCCTACGCAGACGTCCCGCCGCCGTACATCCGGCGGCGCGACCGCTTCGAGGTCGACGAGCGGGTCGGCTACGACGGCGAGCTGCTGGAGCCGGTCGACGACGCCGGTGCGCGGCGTGTCGCGGCGATCCTGCGCAAGCGCGGCGTCGAGGCCGTGGCCGTGTGCTTCATCAACTCGTACGCCAATCCCGAGAACGAGCAGCGCATGCGGGTGATCCTCGAGGAGGAGCTGCCGGGCGTGAGCATCTCCACGTCGAGCGACGTGCTGCCCGAGATCTTCGAGCACGAGCGCTTCTCGACGACCGTCGCGAACGCCGTGCTGTCGCCGCTCATCAGCGGCTACGTGCAGCGGTTGCAGTCGCGCCTCGAGGACGGCGGCTACGACGGCGACGTCCTGCTGCTGCACTCCGGCGGCGGCGTGATGACGCCCAAGACGGCAGAGAAGCTGGCCGTCCGGCTCGCTTCCTCCGGCATCGCCGCCGGCGCGATCGCGAGCCGTCACATCGCGATGCTGTGCGGCTACGAGAACTCGATCGGCCTGGACATGGGCGGCACGAGCACGGACATCTCGCTCGTCTACCAGGGCCAGGAGCGGATCACGAAGGAGTGGTTCGTCGAGTACGGCTACCCGATCTGCTTCCCGTCGATCGAGGTGCTGACGATCGGCGCCGGTGGCGGCTCGCTGGCGTGGATCGACGGAGCCGGCTCGCTGCGCAACGGCCCCCAGTCGGCCGGCGCCAACCCGGGGCCGGCTTGCTACCAGCGCGGCAACGACGAGGCCACGAACACGGACGCCAACGTCGTGCTCGGCCGCCTCGGCTCGGAGCTGATCGGCGGCGCGATGACGCTCGACGCCGGGGCCGCAGAGCGCGCGCTCGAGGATCTCGGCGGCAAGGTCGGCCTCGAGCCGCTGGACGCCGCGAAGGCCGTCATCCAGGTCGCCAACGCGAACATGGCCGACACCGTCCGCCTGATCTCGATCCGCCGCGGCTACGACCCGCGCGAGTTCGCGCTCGTCGTCTTCGGCGGCGCGGGGGCGCTGCACGGCGCTGACCTCGCACGCGAGCTGTCGATCCCGACGGTGATCGTGCCGCCCAACCCGGGCATCACCTCGGCGCTCGGCTGCCTGCTCGTGGACGTCCGCCACGACATCACCGAGATGTACCTCGCCCAGGTCGCCACGGTCGACCCGGCCGCCGTCGAAGAGGAGTTCCAGAAGCTCGAGCGCGAGGCGCGCGAGCGGCTGGCCGCCGAGGACGTCCCGCCCGAGCAGATGAGCCTCGCCCGGTTGATCGACATGCGCTACCTCGGCCAGTGGCGCTCCCTCTCGGTGCCCGTCGAGGCGCCGCTGAATCTCGAGCAGGCCGCCGCGACGTTCCACGCCGAGCACCTGCGCGAATACAACTTCCGCCGCGACGACGCGCCCGTCGAGATCTACCGCCTGAACGTCAAGGCGATCGGCGTGACGCCCAAGGCCGAGCTGGCCCGCCACGAGCCGACGGGCGAGACGCCGAGCCCGCGCTCCCGCCGGCCCGTCACGTTCTTCGAGTCCGGCGGCCCGGCCGACACGCCTGTCTACCTGCGCGACGACCTGCCGGCGGGCTTCGCGTTCGAGGGCCCGGCGATCGTCGAGGGATTCGACTCCACCGTCGTGGTCCCGCCGGGCTGGCGCGCCGAGGTCGACGAGTGGCTGAACATCCGACTGCACGACTCGGAGGCTGCGCAATGAGCACCAAGTCCCGCCTCTACTCCCTTGATCCGGTCACGTTCGAGGTGCTGAAGAACGCCTTCACGAACACCGTCGACCAGATGGCGGAGCAGATCCTCCGCACGTGCCACTCGTTCGTGATCTTCGCGCGCGACTTCTCCTCATCGCTCTGCGATGTCGAGGGCAACACGATCATGCAGGGCTCGCAGGACATCGCCGTCCACGTGGGCACGCTGCACTACACGTGCAAGGCCGTGATCAAGGCGTTCGAGGGCGACATCCACCCCGGCGACGTGTTCGCAATCAACGACCCGTACCTGGGCGGCACGCACTTCAACGACGTGCGCATCATCCGGCCGATCTTCGTCGACGGCGAGGTCATCGCCTACGCGCAGTCCAACGGCCACTGGGCCGATGTCGGCGGCACGGTCCCGGGCTCGTTCGACATCAACGCCAAGGAGCACTTCGGCGAGGGCCTGCGCATCCCGCCCATCCGCATCTGGGACAAGGGCAAGTACCTCGGCGACATCGTGCGCATGTTCGCCTCCAACACGCGCGCGCCCGACATGATCATCGGCGACCTGCAGGCGCAGGCCGAGGCCACGCGCGTGGCCGAGCGCGAGATCCTCCGGCTGGTCGAGAAGTACGGCAAGCCGACGATCATGACCGCGTTCAGCGAGGTGCAGGACTACGTCGAGATCCTCACGCGCCGCCGCATCGCCGAGATGCCCGACGGCGTCTGGGAGACCGAGGACTACATCGACTACGACCCGTCGATCGGCGAGGGCCTGATCCCGATCAAGGTCAAGATGACGATCGAGGGCGACCAGCTCTCCTACGACCTCTCCGGGTCGCACCCGGCTGTCGGCACGTTCCTCAACGCCGGCTTCGGCAGCGCGTTCTCGGGCGTGATCGCCGGAACCAAGACGTTCTTCCCCGACGTTCCGCTCAACTCCGGCTTCTACCGCGCGGTGCAGGTCGACCTCGGGCCGGTGGGCTCGGTCGTGAACGCGCCCTGGCCGATCGCGGTCACGGGCTTCTGCTCCGGGCCGTACGAGAAGATCATGAACGCGATCTTCGAGCTGTGGTCGAAGCTGATGCCCGAGCGCGCGCTGGCGTGCTCGTTCAACCTCGAGTACCTGCTCGTCGGCGGTCGCGACGCCCGCCTCGAGGACAAGCCGTACTTCATGTGGTACGACTGGATGGTCGGCGGCTGGGGCGGCCGCAACGGGCGCGACGGCTCCAACTGCACGGCGCCGATCTTCGGCGTGGGCCTCGCGGTGCAGCCGCTCGAGGGCCAGGAGCGGCTGTGCCCCGTGGTCACGACGCAGCACGCGATCCGCACCGACTCCGGCGGGCCGGGACGGTTCCGCGGGGGCTGCGGCGTCGAGAAGGGTGCGACGCTGACCGCCGCCGAGCGCACCGTGATGTCGTACTCGTGCGATCGCGCGCGCTCGATCGCGTGGGGCATCGAGGGCGGGTTGCCCTCGCTGCCGCACGGCGTCTGGCTCAACCCGGGCAGCGAGAACGAGCGCTTCCTGGGCGCCGTGTTCTCCAACGTCCCGATCGAGGAGGGCGACATGTTCACGCGCCCCTCCGCGGGTGGCGGTGGCTATGGCGATCCGCTCGATCGCGAGCCCGCCAGCGTCTGCGAGGACGTCGCCGACGGCTACGTCTCGATCGAACGAGCGCTCAGGGACTACGGCGTCGTGATCCGCGAGGTCGACGCCGAGCTGTCCGAGTACGAGGTGGATCTCGAGGCCACCAAGGGCGCGCGCGCGAGCATCGCCGGGGCGCGCCGGGGCTGGCTCGAGGAGGACGCCGAGAGCGTCGCGAAGCGCTACCGCGACGGCGACCTCGACGTCCTCGACCTGGTTCGCCACTACGGCGTCATCCTCGACTGGGGCACGGGCGAGCTGCTGCCCAAGACGACCGTCACGTTCCGGGAGATGCTCCAGCGGCGCTCCGCCTCGCACTGGCCGGCAGTCGCCGCCTAGCGCCGGCCGATGAATCGAGACCGAGACCTCCGCTGGGCGGAGCACCCCGTCGTCATCGTCGTCGCCCCTACGGGCGCGGAGGTGACGCGCGAGCACAACCCGGCGGTGCCCTACACGCCGGAGGAGATCGCGGCCGACGTGGCCGCCTGCCACGCGGCCGGAGCCGCCGTCGCGCACCTGCACGTGCGCGAGCCCGACGGCACGCCGAGCGCCTCGGCCGAGCTCTTCAAGGCTGCCATCGACCAGATCCGGGAAGCCTGCGACATCGTGACAATGGTCTCCACGGGTGGCGCCATGGGCATGACGATCGAGCAGCGCTCGACTGGGCTGGAGGCGCGGCCCGACATGAGCGGCATCGAGACGGGCTCGCTCAACTTCGGCCGCGACCTCTTCCGGACGCTTCCGCACGAGACCGAGGGCATTGCCGCGCGCGCGGCCGAGCTGGGCATCCCGCTGGAGATCGAGGCCTTCGAGATCGGGCACATCGACGCGGCGCTCGAGTTCGCCCGGCGCGGCGTCCTGCCCTCGCCGCTGCGGATCAACATCGTCGTCGGCTGTCCGGGCGCGCTCGCGGCCACCTCCCACAACCTGATCGCCGCGGTCGGCGCGCTGCCCGAGGACGCGACCTGGTGCGTGACCGCGATCGGGCGCCACCAGACGCGCATGCTGACGCTCGCCCTCCTGCTCGGAGCGACCTGCGTGCGCGTCGGCTTCGAGGACAACGTTTTCCTGCGCAAGGGCCGGCTGGCCGAGTCGAACGCCGCGCTGGTCGCGCAGATCGCCGCGATCGCGCGCAGCGTCGGGCGCGAGCCGGCGACGGTGGCTCAGGCGCGCGAGCTGCTCTCGCTCGCGCAGGCCGCGGGCGTCGGCCGATGACGTACCGGATCTCGGTCGACACGGGCGGCACGTTCACCGACATCGTCGTCAGCGACGAGCAGGGGCGGCTCGAGCTGGGCAAGGCCCCGACAACGCGCGCCCGCGCCTACGAGGGGCTGCGCGAGGGCCTCGGCCAGGTCGCCGAGCGCCTGGGGCTCTCGGTCGAGGAGCTACTGGCGCAGACCGAGGTGCTGACCTACGGCACGACGCGCGCGACGAACGCGATCGTCGAGGGCAAGACCGCGCGCACGGCGTTCTTCACGACCGAGGGCTTCCCCGACATCCTGCTCGTGCGCGAGGGCGGCAAGCCCGACCCGTTCAAGCAGATCCCGTACCCGCTGCCGTACGTCCCTCGCTGGCTCACCTTCGAGATCCGCGAGCGCATGGACGCCGAGGGGGAGCCGTTCATCGCGCTCGACGAGGGCTCGGTGGTGGACGCCATCCAGCGCGCGCGCGACCTGGGGGTCGAGGCCATTGCGGTCTGCCTGCTGTGGTCGATCGTCAACCCGGTGCACGAGCAGCGCGTCGGCGAGCTGATCGAAGAACACGCGCCGGGCGTCCCGTACACGCTCTCGCACGCGCTCAACCCGATCATCCGCGAGTACCGGCGGGCGTCCTCGACGGCCATCGACGCGTCGCTGAAGCCGCTCATGCAGGAGTACCTCTCGACGATGGAGAGCGACCTGCGCGCGGCCGGCTTTGCGGGCCACCTGCTGATCGCGACGTCGTTCGGCGGCGCCTGGCGGCCCGACCAGGTGGTCGAGAGGCCGATCTACTCGGTCGGGTCGGGGCCCTCGATGGCGCCGGTCGCAGCGCTCATGTACGCGCGCGCCGAGTTCGGCGAGGAGGAGGGCGGCGATCTCGTCGTCTGCGACACGGGGGGCACGACGTTCGACGTCGGCCTGACCTCGGGCGGTCTGGTCAACGCGACAGCCGAGACGTGGCTCGGGGGTCGCTGGACCGGCCACATCACCGGCATCCGCTCGGTCGACGTGAAGTCGATCGGCTCGGGCGGCGGCTCGATCATCTGGATCGACCCGGGCGGGCTGCTGCGCGTCGGGCCGCTGAGCGCGGGCGCCGACCCGGGCCCTGCCTGTTACGGCCGCGGCGGTACGCAGCCGACGGTCACGGACGCCGCCGTGGTGCTCGGCTGGATCGACCCGGCCTACTTTCTCGGCGGCCTGATCACGCTCGACGCCGAGGCCTCGCGCCGCGTCCTGCAGACGATCGGCGACCCGCTCCGCATGAGCGTCGAGGAGGCGGCATACGCCGCCCTGACGATCGCCACCGAGAACGTGATCGGCGCGATTCGCGAGATCACGATCGCCCAGGGCATCGACCCGCGCGAGTACTCGCTGGTCGCCGGCGGGGGCGCCTCGGGCCTCAACGTCGTGCCGATCGCGAGGGAGCTCGGCTCGAAGCGCGTACTGCTGCCCTCTACGGCCGGTGCGCTCTCGGCCTGCGGCGCCCTCTTCTCCGACGTGATCTCGGAGTTCTCGCGCAGCCGCTACGCCGAGACCCGCTCGCTCGACGCCGACGCGGTCAACGAGGTGCTCGCCGACATCGAGGCGCGAGCCGATGCGTTCCTCGCCGATCTCGCCGACATCGACCCGGTTGCGACGCACAAGGAGTTCACGGTCGAGGCTCGCTACCGCGCGCAGATCTGGGAGCTCGACGTCCCCATCGCGAGCCGCATCCGCGTCGGTGGCGTGGCGGCGCTGGAGGACGCGTTCCACGAGACGCACGAGCGCGTCTTCGCCGTCCGCGAGCCCGGCCAGTACCTGGAGTGCCTGCTCTGGAAGGTGCGCGCCACGGCCGTGCCGCGCAAGCCCGCGGTGCAACCGCGCGCTGCGGCCACCGGCTCGCCCGAGCCGGCGCTCGTCGCCCCCGCTTACTTCCGCGAGACGGGACTCGTCCCGGTGCCCAACTACGACGGCGTCACGCTCCCGCGCGGCGCGCGCATCGAGGGCCCCGCGCTGATCCGCGAGCCGACCACGACCGTCGTCGCCTACCCCGGCTCGACCGTCACGGTCAGCGCGCTCGGCAACTATCTGCTGGAGGTGCAGCCGTGAGCCTGGATCCGGTTCTGCTGGCGGTCATCGCCAACCGCATGGACTCGATCGTCCGCGAGATGGAGAACACGCTTCTGCGCAGCGGTCGCTCGGCCGTGCTCAACCAGGCGCGCGACTTCTCCTGCGCGCTCGTGACGAGCGACGCGCGGCTGCTGGCCTCCGCCGAGGGCCTGCCGGTGCACGTGATCGGCATGGAGTTCCTGGCGCAGGCGGTCACCGATCTGCACGACGACATCAGCGACGGCGACGCGTTCCTGCACAACGACCCCTATCTCGGCAACACGCACCCGGCCGACCACGTCATCCTCGTGCCGGTCATCTGGGAGGGCATCCACCTCTTCACGGCGGCCGCGAAGGCGCACCAGGCCGACTGCGGCAACTCTCAGCCAACGACCTACATGCCCTACGCGCGCGACGTCTACGAGGAAGGCAGCCTGATCTTCCCGGCCGTGCGCGTGCAGCGCGACTTCAAGGACATCGACGACATCATCCGCATGTGCCGCCGCCGCATTCGCGTGCCGGAGCAGTGGTACGGCGACTACCTGGCAATGCTCGGCGCGGCCCGCATCGGCGAGGCGCGGCTCAAGGAGCTGTGCGCGAAGTACGGCCGCGAGACACTGAGCGCGTTCGTCGAGGAGTGGTTCGACTACTCCGAGAACCGCATCTCGCACGTGATCTCCAACATGCGCAAGGGCGTGATCGTGGGCAGCGGCTGCCACGACCCGTTCGGTCCGGCGCCCGACGGGATCCCGATCAACGTGACGGTGACCGTCGATCCCGACGCCGGCATGATCGAGATCGATCTGACCGACAACATCGACTGCCTGCCGGCGGGGCTCAACGAGTCGCGCACGTGCGCCATGAACAACTGCATGACGGGCGTCTTCAACTCGATCGACCCGGACATCCCGCACAACGCGGGCACGTTCCGGCGCGTGCAGGTCAAGCTGCGCGAGAACTGCGTCGTCGGCATCCCGACGTTCCCGCACTCGTGCTCGGTGGCCACGACGAACGTGGGCGAGCGGCTCGTCGTCACGACCCAGCGCTCGATCGCCGACGCCTGGCCGGGCTACGGCCTGGCCGAGGGGGCCTGCGGCATCGGGCCGGGCTTCGCGGTCGTCTCGGGCACCGACTACCGCAAGGGCGACGACGCGTACGTCAACCAGAAGTTCCTCGGCTCGCAGGGCGGCCCGGCCGGGCCCGACATCGACGGCTGGGTCACGTACGGCAACGCCGTCACGAACGGGCTGATGTTCCGCGACAGCGTGGAGATCGACGAGCTGAAGTACCCGATCCGCGTGCGCGAGATCCGCATCCGGCAGGACTCGGAGGGCGCCGGCCGCCGCCGTGGCGCGCCCGGGGCGATCGTCGCTTACGGGCCGAAGCGGGACACGATGACGGCCGCCTACGTGACGGATGGGCACTTCCATCCGCCGCGCGGCACGCAGGGCGGCGGCGACGCGGCCTCCTCCGAGCCCTACAAGCTGCTCGCCGACGGCACCGAGGAGCCGCTACGGCCGATCTCCCAGGAGGACATCCAGCCCGGAGAGATGCTCGGCCATCGCCTGTCGGGCGGTGGCGGCTACGGCGACCCGCACGCGCGCGAGCCCGAGCGCGTGCGCGACGACGTGCTCTCCGGGTTCATCTCCCTCGCGCGCGCGAGAGATGTCTACGGCGTCGCGTTCGCCGACGGCCCCGTCGACGACTCTCTCGCCCTCGACGAGGCCGAGACTGCGCGCATGCGAGGAAGGGTGCGATGACGACGTTTCCCGGCAACCGCCTCGACGGCAAGACCGCGATCGTCACGGGCGCCAGCTCGGGCATCGGCGCGGCTATCGCCGAGGCCATGGCGCAGGCCGGTGCGAACGTCGTGCTCGTGGGGCGCGACGCCGCGCGGCTCGCGGGCGTCGCCGACCTGTGCGAGGGGCGCAGTGCGACCATCGTCGCCGACGTCACCGACGACGACGCGCCTGCCCGCATCGTGCAGGGCGCGCTGGGCGCCTTCGGGAGCATCGACGTGCTCGTGCACTCGGCGGGCGTGTTCGATCCGAAGCCGTTCCCCGAATCGCCGGTGGAGTCGCTGGACGACCAGTGGCTGGTCAACGTGCGGGCGCCCTACGCGATCACGCACGCGGCGCAGGAGCACCTGCGCGAGGGCTCCTCGGTGATCTTCATCTCGTCGATCGCCGGGCAGGTCGGCTTCATGAACGCGGCCGCCTACTGCGCCACGAAGGGCGCGATCGAGCAGCTCGTGAAGTCGCTTGCGGTCGAGTTCGCCCCGCGCGGCGTGCGCGTCAACGCGATCGCACCGGGCAACATCCACTCGCCCATGAACGAGGAGTACTTCCGCTCTCCCGAATACGAGCGAGCGATGATCGCGGCCACCCCGGCCGGCCGCGTCGGCGTGGTCGAGGACATCGCCCCCACGGTCGTGTTCCTCGCCTCGGAAGCCGCTAGGTACGTCTACGGCGTCTCGCTGCTCGTGGACGGTGGCTGGGCGGTCCCCTGATCTCATCCCTTCGCGAGCGGCGTCTCATCCCCGCGATCGTCGGAGCGGGGGATGGCCGCCCGCCGTGCCCATTTGCGATGATCACAGCGCTGCCTGCCAAGGAGATGACGCATGCCTCCGTACCGCATCGGGCTCGTGGTTCCCAGCTCGAACACGACCATGGAGACCGAGATCCCCGAGCTCCTGCGCCGGCGTGAGGAGATCGAGCCCGAGACCTTCACGTTCCATTCGAGCCGCGTCCGCCTCCAGCACGTGACGAAGGAGGAGCTGACCGAGATGGTGCGCGGCAGCGACCGCTGCGCGCTCGAGCTGTCCGACGCCGGAGTGGACGTCATCGGCTACGCGTGCCTCGTGGCCATCATGTCGCAGGGACCCGGCTTCCACGAGGAGTCGGAGCGCCGTCTCGCCCAAGTTGCGGCTGGGAATGGCGGGCCGGCCCCGGTCGTCTCCAGCGCCGGCGCGCTCGTGCGCGCCATCCACGCGCTCGGCTACGAGCGGATCGCGGTCGTCACGCCCTACATGAAGCCGCTCACGAAGCTCGTCGTGGACTACATCGAGCACGCCGGCATCGAGGTCGTGGACGCCGTCTCCCTGGAGATCCCGCGCAACAGCGACGTCGGGCGGCACGACCCGATGCTGCTGCCGCAGATCGCCGCGGGCATGAAGCTCGGCAACGCGCAGGCCGTCGTCCTCTCGGCGTGCGTGCAGATGCCCTCGCTGCCCGCGATCCAGGTCACGGAGGACGAGCTCGGCCTGCCGGTGCTGTCGGCCGCGGTGGCGACAACGTACGAGCTCCTCGACACGCTCGGGCTCCGGCCCGTGGCGCCACGGGCAGGAGCACTGCTGAGCGGGACGCTGGCGGCCGCCTAGCGACCTCTGAGCGCGCGCGATCCGAGCTCACTGGCGCGCAGAACACCTCCATCGCTGGACGGCGTCGGGCCTCGCGTTCCCGCGATCTCGTGTTTCACTGCCAGCCGAAGTTCCCGCGTCGCGGCGAGGTGCTCGGCTGCAGGCCGATCGAGGTAGGGAGTCATGCATTCAAATGCCGCGACGACGGCAGGCCAGCCGCGGTCGGCGAGCTTCTGACCGCTGCGCGTCAGGACGAGGTGGTTCGAGCGTCCATCCGGGCTGGATGTCCTCCTGGGAGATCGGCCGTAACGGCTCCTCGGTGTCGTCGGCGAGCAGCTTGTAGGGCTCGGAGGAGGCCGCGTCGCCGCCGCCCTGCGTGCCGCGCGGCGGATGGAAGTGCCCATCCGTCACGTAGGCGGCCGTCATCGTGTTCCGCATCGACGTCGCGACGAACGACGTGAGTCGCCTCGCCACCCTCGCCGCAGGGAATGCCGCAGCCGAGCGCCTTGCGCTGCTCGGCGGGAGCGTCGGGGTCACTGACGCGAGTCCTGCGTGCCCGGATAGCGCGGGAACAGCTTGAGCCCCGGCCTCCTCGAGGGCGCGCGAGACGGCGCTCTCATAGCCGAGGCTCGCGGCGACGCTGCCGTCGGCCGACTTGAGCTGGACGTGCACCTCCACCGCCTACCTCCGCGCCAGCGACGGTGCGAACGTCGAGCGCGCGGCTTTGAGGTCGTCGATCGTGAACTCGCCCTCGATGATCACTGGCTCGTCGTCGAGGTAGACGTTGCAGTTGCGCATCGGGATGTCGATGTGGCAGGCCGTGTCGTTGGTGCCGCCGAGCTCCTGGTTGGGGCCGGTCGAGAACAACGTGTTGCCGTAGAACGCGCGCGACTCCATGCCGAGCGAGCGGCCGTCGTTCTGCAGGCCCGACCAGCGCGCCTTCTCGTTGCAACCCCAGCCGATGTGGGCGATGCCGTAGGCCTTCTCGTCGTTGAAGTCGGCGATGTAGTCGCGCAGCAGCTCGGCGTCGAAGCTGCCTCGGATGTCCACCAGGCGGCCGGCCTCGATCGTGATCTCGACCGGGTCGGCGACGAACTTCTTGAACGGCGTGATGATGATGTCGCCGCGGTCGACGACGACCTTGCCGTCCACGCCGTCGTCGGCGCCGCCCGTGAACAGGAAGCCCGAGGGCCAGTGATCCCAGCGCCCGGGCGTATCGGTGTAGCCGTACTCCGTGACCACCGGGAAGTCACCGAGCTTGTAGGTCACGTCCGTGCCCGCGGCGTTCGTGAAGCGGAACGACTTGGCCGCGGCCAGCAGCTCCTCGCTGGCCTCGACGCGGCGGCGCTGGTCGAGGGTCGGGAAGAGGCGGGCGAGGTTGTCGATCGGCTCGAGGCAGAGCAGCATGCGCGCTCCCGCCGCCTGGATCTCCATCTGTTCGCGGGAGAACAGCAGGAACATCAGGTCGATCACGAGGTCGGCCTGCTTGAGCGCGTCGATCGCCGGGCGGTTGTCGCCGAGCGGCGTCACGCCGACCGTCCACGCGCCGGCGTCGCCGGTGAGCGTCGACGAGGCCTCGGGGAGGCGCACCTGGAACGGGATGGCGCCGACGCGGCGGGCTGCCGCCATGAATGCGTCGGCGTAGTCCTGGCGCTCATCCATCTGCGAGAGGACTGCGACGCTCTCACCCTCGCGCAGGCCGCAGAGCTCGAGTTCCATGGCGCACAGATCGACGAACGAGAACGGTACGGTCATGGGAGGTTCCTTGCGCTCGTGAGGTAGGCGGTCGCGTCCTCGAGGGACACGACGTCGGCGTACTTCGCGTGGATGTCGAACAGGTTGGCGTCGTGCGGGGACCGCGCCCTGTCGCCCACGCATTCGCGCGGCACGAGGGTCGGGAACCCGTTCTGGAGCAGGTCCACGGCGGTCGCGCGGATGCACCCGCTCGTGGTCGCGCCGCACAGCACGACGGTGTCGATCCCCTGCGAGACGAGGATCGCGGCGAGGTTGGTGCCGAAGAACGCGGAGGCGCCTTTCTTGAGCACGACGGTCTCGTCGTCACGGCGGCCCAGCCGCGGGTCGATCTCAACCCACGGCCCGCCGACCTGCAGGTCGGCGAGCCCGGGCATCTTCTGCAGCCAGAGGCCGCCGTCGGCTAGGCTCGGCTCGAAGCCGATCGTCGTGAAGATCACCGGCACGCCCCGCTCGCGCGCGACGCGCAGGAGCCCGGCGGTCGCCTCAACGGCTTCCGAGAGGTCGGAGCCGACGCCGCAGGCCGGGTCGGTGAACCCGCAGGAGAAGTCCACGACGAGCACAGCGGGGCGCGCGCCGAGGGCGACCGGTTGTCCCAGCCGCGCGTCGGCGTAGACCCTGCGTGCCTGCTCGTCGTTCATGGCTCCGGCCGCCAGGCCCTCTCAGCCCCGCGTCTTCGAGCCGTTCGCGAAGGGGTCGTCGCCCTTCGTGTTCGTCACCGACGAGAGCGACGGCGCCAGGATGTGCGGCGTGAACGTGCGCTCCGGTGCCGGGCCGAGGCCGATGAAGTGGCGGCACTCCTCGAGGAACCGGGTGCGGTCGTACTCGCCGTAGAGGCGCTCCTTGAGGAACGGCACGTTGAGCGCGTTGGACTCCTCGAAGAGCTTCGAGCGCGTCGCGTGCTCGCTCGCGGCCACGTCCCACACGAGGTTCATGACGAGGTTCTTGTCGCGGGCGCTCATGTTGCGCGTGTCGAGGAACCAGCCGAGGTTCTTGCCGAAGGCCGCCGGCGTCTCGAGGTCCTTCTCGCTCCAGCGCAGGATCATCCCCTGGCCGCAGATGTCCTGCAGGATGTGCAGGATGCGCGGCAGGTTGTCGAGCGCGTATGAGCGCCCGGCGGTGACCACGTTGGCGTCCGGGATCATCAGCTTGCCCTCGGACAGCTCCGCCAGGTCCTCGGCCGCCAGCTGCAGGCCCTGCAGGATCTGGCAGTACTCGATGATGTCGGCCACGCGCTGGCGCACGACCGGGATCTCGCCGAGCTCGAGCGTGTCCATGATCAGCTGCGCGAGGCCCACGTACATCTCGGCCTTGGCGACGATGCGGACGAACGTGTACCAGTGCTCGAGGCGCGCCCACACGTTGTAGAAGTTCACGCCGTGCAGCGAGCGGGTGCCCTTGGCCATGATCCGCTCGCGCGGCACGAAGAGGTTGTCGAAGGCGACGATCGACTCGATCTCCTCGCCGCGCGAGGTCAGCGGGTGGTCGTAGGCGCTGGCGCCCGGCCGGTGCACGATCTCGCGGCAGAACATCCGCAGCCCCGGGGAGTCGACGGGCACGTAGACCCAGAAGCTCTCCTCGTCGAGCGGCGGGTGGAACGAGCCGAGGATCAGCTCGTTGGCCTGCGGCACGCAGGTGCCGACGCCCTTGACGCCGCTGATCCAGATGCCCGTCGAGTCTTCCTTGACGATGCGTGCGGTCGCGCGCTCGGGCGGGACTGTCTCGGGCGCAGTGCCGGCGGCCCGCGAGCGGAAGCCCTGCGGGTCGACGATCGTCTCGCCGAGGTGGATGTTGTTCTCCTCGGCGTGCTTGAGGTACCAGTGGATGTTCTCGGCGAACTCCGGGCACTCGCGCTTGAAGGACGGCAGCTCGCCGAGCATGCCGAGCGGAAGCGTGGCGATCATGTCGATGCCGCGGCCGTGCGTGCCCCAGGTCGCTCGCGCGACGTGCTTGATGCCCTCGCGGCGGAAGCGCAGGTCGTCGCGCGTGCGCGGGATCAGGTACGAGGAGGTGACGCGCGCGCCGTCGTCGCGGATGTAGGTGAGGACGTTCTGCGCCTCGGAGTCGAACTGGTCGTCGTAGACAGCGGCGATCTCCTTGATACCGCCGCCGGTCGCGACGTGCGTCGTCACGTCCTCGACGCGCTCGCCCTTGTAGTAGACCTCGCGGTCGTCCTGCAACGACTTGATGTACTCCTCGCCGGTCTTCAAGTACTGCGTCTGTTGCGGATCGGCAACGGCCATGTGGCCTCCTGTGGCGTCGAGTCTGGGGGTTGAAGGGCCGTTCAGGCCCCGAGCGAGACGACCCGCGCGAAGCGCCGGGGCATGGGATAGTCGTGGAGCAGCGAGTCGATCGTCTCCTCCTCGGGCTCGGCGCCCACGTGGAGGCCGGTCGACGCGCTGAGCTGGTGGTAGCTGCGGCGGTGGTAGACGAGTGGGCCTTCGTTGTCGTCCTCGGTGACGACGACGTTGCGCACCTCGCCGATCAGCAGGACGTGATCGCCGGCGGGGACGTGGCGCTCCAGTCGGCAATCGACGTGAGCGAGCGCGCCGGCCACGACCGGACTGCACGAGATGTCGGGACAGCCGTCGCAGTAGCTCTCGACGAACTTGGGCTGGCCGGGCGCCGAGCCGAAGCGCGCGACGTCGATCAGCGACTGGCCGAGCAGGCTGACGCCGAACTCGCCGCTCTCCTGGATCGCCCGCGTGCTCGTCGTCGATGCGCCGAGTGACACGAGCAGGAGCGGCGGGCTCATCGAGACCGAGCAGCAGGCGCTCACGGTCAGCCCCCAGGGCTTGCCGCCGACGTGGCAGGTCACGATCACGACGCCTGCGGCAAGCTGCGACATCGCCGTCCGGAATGCGTCGAGCACGGCGTCGCGCGGGGTCGTCTCTGTCTCAGGCGTCATCGTCGCTCCTCGTGCGGCAGGTGCAGGGCGGCAGCGCGGCGGCTCGCTCCAGCACGTCGGCCCAGGCGGGATCGCCGGTCTCGGCGACCGGCGCGAGCGCCTCGAGCGCGGCCTCGACCACCACATCTTCCAACGCTGCGTGGGCCTGCTCGTCTGTTCGCGTCGTGGCCATCTGCCGAGATGACACGCGGGCCCCGCGCATTGTTTGGACGGATCCGCGGATCAGGTGAGCAGGCCGCGGCGCAGGGCCTGCGCGACCGCCGCTGCGCGGTCGGAGACCTCGAGCTTCGCGTAGACGTGCTGCAGGTGCGTCTTGACGGTCGGGACGCTCACGAACAGCGCCTCCGCGATCGCCGGGGAGGTGAGCCCGTCGGCGCACATCCGCAGGATCTCGAGCTCGCGCGCCGTCAGCACCGGCTCGTCGGTGCGATCGCGCCGCGCGCGCAGCTCACGCGTCAGCGCCGACTGGATCGAGGGCGGGATCACGCTCTCGCCCGTCGCGACGCGCAGCAGCGTGCTGCAGAGCAGATCGCCCGAGCTGACCTTGGGGATGTAGGCGCGCGCGCCGTGCGCGAACGCCCGGTAGATCGTCGGGCCGTCCTCGGAGGCCGAGACGATCACGACCCGTGTGGCCGAACCCTCGCGCTCGAGCATGCCGATCACGGCGATGCCGTCGAAGTCGGGCAATCCCAGGTCGACCACGGCGACGTCGGGCGCCAGGCTGCGAATGCCCTCGAGCGCCTCGGCCCCCGTGCCGGCCTCGCCCACGACCTCGAGCTCGGGGCAGCCGTTGATCAGCCCCGCGGCACCCTTGCGGTAGACGGGATGGTCGTCGGCGATGACCACGCGCACGAGCCTGGGCGGTGCGCCCTGGGCGGCGACGTCCATCAGCCCGAGCCCCGGCCGAGCGCACGCTCGACGGCCTCGACGAACCCGACCAGCTCGAGCGGCTTGGTGAGGTAGTCCTCGGCGCCCCGCGCCTTGAGGCGCACCGCCTGCGCCGGAGTCGCGTCGGCCGACAGGATGATCACGGGGATGTCGCGCATGCGCTCGTCGGCGCGCAGCCGGCGCAGCACCTCCTCGCCGTCGATGTCGGGCAGGTGGAGGTCGAGCAGGATCAGGTCTGGCTGGTGCTCGGCGGCGAGCTCGATCCCGATCTGCCCCTGCATGGCCGACATCAGCTCGAGGCCGCCGAGGCGGTCGAAGACCTTGCGCACGAGGTCGTAGTTGGCGAGGTTGTCCTCGATGTAGAGCACGCGCCCGCCGCGCTCGATCCGGCGCGGGAACGGCGTGCGCTCGGGCTGGAAGAGGTAGCCGGCGTCGTCGTGCGGGTTGTCGGTCAGCGGCAGGTCGACGTAGAACGTCGAGCCCTCGCCCTTGACGCTGCGCTCGACGCCGATCGCGCCGCCCATCGCGTCGATCAGGCCCTTCGAGAGCGCGAGCCCGAGGCCTGTGCCCTCGGCGTCGGTGGAGTCGGCGTCGAGCCGCTCGAACGGCAGGAACGCGCGCTCGACGTCCTCGGGCGCGATTCCCCGGCCCGTGTCCGCGAAGCGATAGCGCAGCACTCGGTCCGGCATCACCTGCAGCACGATCCGTACCGTCCCGCCGGGCCGGTTGTACTTCACGGCGTTCGTGAGCACGTTCAGCAGTACCTGCTTGAGGCGCTGGTAGTCGGCCAGCACGAACTCGAATAGCCCCGCGTGCAGATCCTGCTCGAGGGCGATGTCGCGGCCCGCGGCCAGCGGGCGCACGAGGTCGACCGCCTCGGTGAGCGGCCCGCAGCAGTGCACCGGCTCGACCTGCAGCGGCTGCCGGCCGGCCTCGATGCGCGAGATCTCGAGCACCTCGTTGATCAGCGCCAGCAAGTGCCTGCCCGCGTTGACGATGCGGTCGACGCTATCGGTCGCGCCAGCAGGTAGTGGCTCGAGTTGCAGCAGCTGGCCGAAGCCGAGGATCGAGTTGAGCGGCGTGCGCAGCTCGTGGCTCATGCGCGAGAGGAAGTCGCTCTTGGCGCGATTGGCCCGCTCGGCCTCGTCCTTGGCCTGGCGCACCGCCGTCTCGGCGGTCTTTCGCTCGGTGATGTCGGTCGAGATGCCGGCCACGGCGTAGGGGCGGCCGTCCTCGTCGAAGAGCGGGAACTTGAGCGACAGCCACGTGCCGCTGTCGCCCGCCGACTTGGGCTCCTCGAAGTGGATCGGGATCCCTGCCTCGATCACGCGCCGGTCGTTGGCCGTGTACACGGCCGCGGTCTCGGGCGAGACGATGTCGTAGTTGGTCTTGACCACGGGATCGTCGCGGCGGATGCCGAATGTCTCCTCGAAGTGCCGGTTGATCAGCAGGTAGCGGCCGTCGGCGCTCTTGATGTAGATCAGCGCGTCGACGTTGTCGACGAGATCCTGCACACGCTGCTCGCTCTCGCGCAGCGCGCGCTCCATCTGGCGGCGGTGGATGAGCTCGTTGATCTGAACGAGCACCAGCTCTGGCACGCCTTCGCTGGCCTTGACGATCGCAACGCGCAGCGTGACCGGGATGCGCTCCTCGCCGCACACCGCGACGAAGCCGTCGACGCCGCGGTGCCCAGTCGGCTCCGACAGCACCCGGCGCAGATCTCCGGCGCCGGTCAGGAGCTCGGCCAGGCTGCAGCCCGCGAGCGTCTCCCGGGGGCGGTCGACGAGCGTCGAGAACGCGAGGTTGACGTCGACGATCGCCGGCTCGGCGTCCGTGATCTGGACGATCGCCGTCGAGATCGGCGCGTGCTCGAAGGCCGCCGCGGCAACCGCAGGGCTGAGGGACGAGGCGGCTGCGGGATTGCTGGGTGCGGACATCGGGTGATCGAGCGATGCGCCCCTGCCCGGCAGGCGCCTGTGGCTCCTAGAGCGGGGTCACGGGCTGCCGCGCAGCTCGCCGGTGAAGCCCAGGACGACCGCGACGAAGTCGTCGGGATTGTCCCACGGGATCATATGGCCGGCTCGCTCGACGGCTGCGAAGCGCGCGCCGGGCAGCAGCCTGCGCAGCTCGGGCAGCGAGGCCGCCGGCACGACGGGGCTCTCGACTCCGTACACGAACAGCACGGGCACCTGGATGCGCGGCAGCAGGACGTGCATGTCCTCGGTGTGAAACCGCTCGTAGGTCTCGATGACAGCCGCCTCGCTGCACGTTCCGAGCCATTTGGCTCGCAGCTCGAGATGCGCATCCGACCACGTCGGGAAGCCCGGGCGCATGTCGTCGGCCGTGGCGCCCGCCTTGGCCTTGCGCAGCGAGTCGACATAGGGGTCGATCGGCACCGGGTAGGGCGCGCGGCCCGGTCCGGTCAGCGGCGGATCGGCCAGGATCACGGCGCCTGGCACCTGCGGGTGGTAGGCCGCGAGAGCGGCCGCGATGCGGGCTCCCATCGAATGGCCGAGCACGGTCGGCCGGTCGAGGCCCAGCGCTGCGATCAGTGCCGCGAGGTCGTCTGCGTAGGCGGTCAACTCGTAGCCGCTCTCGGGATGCTCCGACAGGCCGCGGCCGCGCGGGTCGACGCTGATCACGCGATGGTGCTCCGCGAGGGGCAGTGCCAGGAACTCGACGCACGCCGCAGGCATTGTGATGCCGGGCACGATCACGAGTGGCGGGCCGTTGCCGCCGTAGTCCAGGCAGTGCTGGCGGATGCCGTTCGCGTCCACCTGGACGCTGTACGCGCGCGTGTCGAGCGGCGGTGTGCTCACGCCGCCACGGGCTGGAGCCGGCCGCGCAGGGTGCGGTGGGCCGCGGCCAGGGTGGCGCTGACGGTGCCGGTGCGCAGGCCGAGCGCCTCGCCGATCTCGCCGTAGGAGAGATCGGCGTAGTAGCGGAGGAACAGCACGAGACGCTGGCGCTCGGGCAGCGCCGCCAGGTGCCGGCGCACGGCGGCCTCCTCGTCGCCCGCTGCCGCGGATTCCTGCCCGGGCTCATCCTCCAGCGCCGCGACGGTGACGAGCGAGCCGCCTGCGCGACGCTGGTTGCGGGCTGCGTTCGTCACCGCACGCCAGAGCCAGGCTTCGAGCGGGCCGTCGCCGCGGTAGGCGAGGCATCCGGCGATCGCGCGCGCGAACGCGTCCTGGACGGCGTCCCGTCCGCGCTCGCGATCGCCGGCGATCGCCGTGGCAACCCGCACGTACTGCGCGAAGCGCAGCTCGTAGGCCGCCGCGATGCGCTCCACGACGACTCCTCGCTGGGGTGGAGGAGTCATTGCGCTGGGGGGCGAGTGCACCTGGCAAGCCTCCCGTCAGCAGCGCCTCGTGGCAATCGTCCCCTTGGACGATCGAGGGGTTGACCCGAGCTGCGCCGGAAGGTCGACATCCGGCAGTCAGTGGAGGAGGCCGCGGCGGATGGCCTGCGCCACGGCTGCCGCGCGGTCGGACACTCCGAGCTTCTCGTAGGCGTGCTGCAGATGGGTCTTGACCGTCGCGGCGCTGATCGCGAGCGCCACGGCGATCTCTGGCCCCGAGCGCCCGTCGGCCGTGAGGCGCAGGATCTCGGTCTCCCGCGCCGTCAGCACGGCGGGCGCCGCGCACTCGGGCAGGCCGGGCAGGACGGTCTGGCCGCGGGCGACGGCCAGGAGCGCGTCGCAGAGGCTCTCCGCCGAGCGGATCTTGGGCAGGTACGCGCACACCCCGGCCGCGAACGCGCGCTCGACGACCGCGCCGTCCTCGTAAGCCGAGAGGATGACCACCCGCGTCGCAAGCCCCTCGCGCCTGATCGCCTCGGCCACGGCGATCCCGTCCATGTCCGGCAACTGCAGGTCCACGACGGCGAGGGCGGGGGAGAGCCGGCGGATGGCGGCGAGCGCCGTTGCGCCGTCCCCCGCCTCGTCGACGACCTCGAACTCCGGGCGCCCGCGCAGCAGCGCGGCCAGCCCGCTGCGATAGACCGGGTGGTCATCCGCGATGAGCGACGAGACCCGCACCCGCCGATCGTCGCAGAACATGCGCCGGCGCTCGCTCAGGAGCCCGTGCGCCTCGCCTCCGTGGCGGGCAGGTCGACGCCCTCGCCGGAGGCCGAGAGCACGACGCCGTAGACCTCGAGCGCCCGCTCGCGGCTGACCCAGCCCTCCAGCACGTCGTGCAGGACGGCCGCGGGGTCGCGTGTGAGCGGATCGCCGTAGCCTCCCCCGCCGCCCGAGATCGAGACGATCTGCTCGCCCGGCTGGAGCTCGAGCGCGGCCACGGGGGGCACGTCCACCCGCTCGCCCGCCGCATCGATCATCCAGACGTCCGTCTGCGAGGGGGAGAGGCCGCCGCGCACGCCGCGCGGCGGGTTCTCGCGCGCCTCGAGCGAGAAGGCGACGGACATCGGCCGCTGCGTCGGGCCGTAGACGGTCCTGCAGCCGAGGCCGCCGCGCTGCCGGCCCGCACCCTCGCTGTCGGCCAGGAGGTACTGCTCGGAGACGTGGATCGGGTAGCGCTGCTCGTCGACCTCGACGCTGTCCTTGTAGATCAGCGACGCGCACACGGGGATCAGGTACGTCGGCCAGCCGTCGGCCGTCGGGCTGCCGGGGCCCCCGGCCGAGCCGATGAACATCTGATTGACGTAGGGCCGGTCGCTCAGGCGCGCGTCGTCGCCGGCCACGACGGCCATGTGCGGCCCCATGCCCATGCCGCCCTCTGCGAGCCCGAAGCCGTCGCCGATCTCGGCGAAGGCGGCCTGCGTGATGCAGACGAGGCGGTCGGCGACGTTCGTCGTCGCCATGGAGCAGGAGTGGGGGAATTTCGGGATGCCTGCGATGCAGCCCTCGCGCAGCAGCACCGTGACCCGGCGGAAGCTGCCGGCGTTGTGGGGGATGTCCGGTTCGATCGAGTTGAACAGCCCGATCATCGCGTTCGCCATCGAGCAGGCGCGCGACTCGTTGAGGCCGCCGGGGTAGTTGTCGGGGTTGTCGCGCAGGTCGAGCTCGACGCGCCCCGCCTCGCCGTCGATGTGCACCGTGATCTTGAGCGGGATGCCGTCGGGCAGGCCCGGGTAGGGATCGTGCTGCGATCCCCCGTGCAGCGTGCCGCTGGGCAGCTGCTTGATCGCCTGCTCCATGCGCCGCTCGCTGTAGTCGAACCACTCGCGGATGACCTCGCGGATCACGTCTGCGCCGTAGTGGGCGCAGAGCTCCTTGAGGCGGCGCTCGGCGATCCTCGCCGCGCCGAGGCCGGCGAGGTAGTCGCCGTACCACTGCTCCGGCACCCGGATCCGGCTCCGGCACATGCGGATGATGTCCTCGACGTTCTCGTTGGCCCGCTGCACGCGGACGCACGGGAACGTGAGCGCGCCCTCGTCGTAGACGTCCTTCGCGGCCGGCACGTAGGTGGTCGGCAGCGCGTTGCCGCAGTCGGCCTGGTGGGCCTTCGCGACTGCGGTGAAGAGATGCTCGCCGTCCACGAACACGGGGATGAGGATGGCGTGGTCGGCCGAGTGCGTGTTGCCGAGGTAGGGGTCGTTGTGGAGGAACGCGTCGCCCTCGGCGAGGTCGTCGTGCAGCTCGGTCATCGCCTCGGCGAGGTATTGCGAGCCCATGATGTGCACGGGCAGGCCCTCCGCGGAGGCGAGCAGCTCGTTGTAGGCCGTGACGATGGCGCACGAGAAGTCGCGCGCCTGGTTGATGACCGACGAACGCGCCGAGCGAAGCAGGGTGTTCGTCATCTCGCGGCAGATGCCGTCGAGCCGGTTGGCGACGACCGCCAGCCTGATCGGGTCGAACGTGCGCTCCTGGGCGCTGCTCACAGCGTGGCCTCCGCTCGCGAAGAGTTGGCAGGTGCTTGCTCGCGCTCGAGCAGGTAGTCGCCCCGCTCGGTGACCGTGGCCGTCCAGCCCGGGTACACGACCACGGTCGTGGTGGGGAGCTCGACGACGGCCGGGCCGGGGATGCGCTCGCCCGGCTGGACGGCCGAGCCGAGGTGGACGGGCGTCTGCTGCGGGTCGTCCCCGCCCCACCACATCGGGCGCGGCTCGGCGCTCGGCGGCTCCCGCCCGTCGCTGGACGCCTTGGCCAGCGTCGGCTTCGCCAGGGCCACGCGCGCGCGGCCCTTCCAGTACAGGCACTCGACCGCTTGGCCGAGCTCCTTGACCGCGAAGACCCGCTCGTGGGTCTCGTGGAACGCCTCGACGAGCGCGTCCACGTCGGCCTGGGTCTCGAAGCGCCTGCAGGGGAGCGCCACGTCGAGCTCCCACACCTGGTACGGATAGCGCGCCTCCACGACGTAGTCCTGCAGCCGGGCCTCGGCCGGGACGTCCATCTGCGTGAAGAACTCGTCGATCTGGCGGTCGAGGCTCTCCAGCCCGTCGTTGACGAGCGCGAAGTCGAACTGGTTGCTGTCGGCCCGGCGGCTGACGGTGAACTCGGCGACGATGTCGCCGAGCAGGCCGCCGGTCGCCGACAGCGCGGCCGCGGTCTGCGGCACGAGCACCCTGTCGCAGCCGAGCTCCTCGGCGATCTTCGCCATCGTCAGCCCGCCCGCGCCGCCGCCCGCGATCACGATGGACTCGCGCGGGTCGATGCCCTGGTTGATCGTGATCTCCCGGACGGCGCCGACCATGTGCTCGTTCGCGACGGCCAGGATCGCCCACGCGGCGCGCTGCACGCTGAAGCCGAGCGGCTCGGCGATGGCGCTCGCGATCGTGCGCCGCGCCGCCTCGGCGTCGAGCGCGAGCCGGCCGCCGAGGAAGTAGCCGGGATCGATGTAGCCGAGCACGACGGCCGCGTCCGTCACGGTCGGATCGACACCGTCGCGCCCGTAGCAGGCAGGGCCGGGCTCGGCGCCTGCGCTCTGCGGCCCGACGCGCAGCAGACCGCCGCTGTCGATCCAGGCGATGCTGCCACCGCCCGCGCCGACGTTCTTGACGTCGACGGAGGAGAGGCCGGTGATGTGGCCGGTGAAGACGCCGTCCAGCCAGGTCTCGCGCGTGAACTGCACCTCGCCGTGGCGGACGACGCCGACGTCGAAGCTCGTCCCGCCCGTGTCGCAGACGACGACGTTGTCGATCGGCGCCGCGACCTCCTTGCCCGCGACGGGCGCCATGGCCGGTCCCGAGTTGACCGTGTAGAGCGGGCGCTGAACCGTGTCCTTGAGCCGCAGCACGCCGCCGAACGAGGTCACGACGAGAAGCTCGCCGGCGAAGCCCGCCGCTCGCAGATCGTGCTCCATGTCGCTCAGGTGCGCCTGCATCAGCGGCTTGAGCGACGCGTCGATTGCAGCCGAGGACGTGCGCCGGTACTCGCGGATGATCGGGTTGAGCCGCGAGGACAGCGTGTAGGGGACGCCCGGCAGCTCGCGCTCGATCAGCGATCCGATCAGCTCCTCGTGGGCCGGGTTTGCGATCGACCAGAGCAGGGAGACCGCGATCGCCTCGATCTCCAGTCGCTTCAGCTCCTCCAGCAGCCGGCAGACGTCCGCCTCGGCCAGGGCCGTCACGACTGCGCCCTCCGACGACATCCGCTCGGGCACCTCGAACGTCAGCCGGCGCGGGATGTAGGGCTCCGGATACGGCTGCCGGAAGTCGAACGGCCCCAGCTTCCCGCCCTCGCGGAAGACGAGCGTGTCGGGGAATCCCCTGGTCGTGAGCAGCGCGGTGCGAGCCGTGGAGCCCGTGATGATCGCGTTCGTCGAGCGGGTCGTCGCGTAGATCACGACCTCGGTCTGCGCGAGCAGCTCGCGGAGGACCAGCGAGCGCTCCGCCGCGGCGAGCTCGAGCGCGTGGGAGATACCGTCGAAGATCTTGCCGGGCGTCGTGGGCGCCTTGCTCAGCGAGAAGTGCCCGTCGTCGTCGGCGAGCACGACGTCGCTGAACGTGCCGCCAGTGTCAACAGCGATCCTGAAGGACATGGGCCGGCTCCTTCCTGCTAGGCGGTGGCCGGTGCGGCGACTGCGGCGCGGCCCGTGAGGGCCCGGTCCACGATCGCTTTGCAGTGACCCAGGTCGGCCTCGCGGTACATCGCGAGGATCTCCGCGGCGGGCGAGCCCGAGCCGTGGATGATCTCCGTGTTCCAGTAGCCCGAGTACTCCGACGCGGCCAGGTCGCGGATGAGCTTGAACACGCGCAGCCGCTCCCACGCCGAGCCGGGCTCGGCGCCGCGGAAGTACTTCTCGACCAGCGGCTTGATGTCGGGCGCCATGAGATCCGACTCGAGCGGCGCCGTCGTGACGGCGCCTCCGGCGATCTCGAGCAGCAGCCGCGTGGCCGTGAAGTGGCATTCCATGCAGGTGATCTTCCCGGCGTTCGTGAGCACCGGATCGGGGATCTGGTAGCCGCCGCGCGAGTAGCTCTCGGCCGAGGCGGCGACGCCGAGCGCCCAGACCGAGCGCTCCATCTTGATCATCTGCGCGATCTTCTCGCGGATGTGGCCGATGCCGGCCACGCCGTTGAGCTCTGCGATCCGCGCCGCGGCGCCGATGAAGAGGCGCAGCCGCCCGGACTCGGTTCCGAGGTAGCCCTGGCGGTTGACGCTCGCGAAGAGGTTGGCGACGTCGCCCGCGTGTTGCCATTCGCCGTTCAGGAAGACGCGCTCGTGCGGCACGAAGACGTCGTTGAAGACGGTGAAGGTCTCCGCGAGCTCGTCGTGGGACGAGATCGGCGCCTCCCACTCGCTGTCGCTGCCCGCGTTGAACGCGCGCGCGACCATCGTGATCCCGGGCGTGTCGACGGGGATCGCGAACGCGACCGCGTAGTCGGCGTCCTCCTTGCGCATGGCGCGCGTGGGGATCACGATCAGCTCCTCGGCGCCGACCGAGCCCGACGTGTGCGCCTTGGCGCCGCGCACGACGATGCCGTCGTCGTTGCGCTCGACGACGCGCAGGTACATGTCGGGATCGTCCTGCTCCGACGGGCGCTTGCTGCGATCGCCCTTGACGTCGGTGACCGCCGCCGCCGCCATGATCTGCTCGCGCTGGAAGCGGCGCGCGTACTCGACGACGCGCTCGTGGTAGCTCGTGCCGTGCGCGCGGTCGACGTCGATGGTCGCGACCATCAGCGCCTGCAGCTCGTCGCGGCCGATGCTGGCGTAGCCGCTCAGCGGAGAGCGCTCGGCCAGCAGCTGCGCCGCCTTGAGGTTCTGCAGCAGGTCCTCCTGGCTCGTCGCCATGTGCCAGAAGACATGGCATTCCTCACCGTTCAGATCGGGGCTCGCGATCATCGTCCCGGCCGTCTCCGGATCGAAAGCCGCCTGGTACAACCAACTGCCCCACGAGATCAGCGTGGGGGCGAACTCGGGGTGACGCGACGGATCGACGGCCTCCCCGCGCCAGCGGAAGTCGGCCTTCCGGAGCAGGAGCCGCCTGGACAGTTCCTCGGGTGTGCAGAGCGCCATCACGGCTCCTGTCGGTTCGGGGTCACGGGCGCGCCGGCTCGGCCGCGACGGCCGCCTCGGCAGACGCGCAGAGGGCGCGGCGGTCGACCTTGCCGGTCGAGCCGCGGGGTAGGTGATCGAGGACGAAGATGCGCTCGGGCACGGCGAAGTCCGCCACCACGCGCGCCAGGTGCCCGCGCACCGCCTCGGCATCGAGCTCGTGGCGGCCCCGCAGCGCGACGAACGCGACCACGCGCTCGCCGAACACGGGATGCGGGGCGCCGACGACGGCAGCCTCGGCGATCTCGGGCAAGAGACTGAGCGCGGCTTCCACCTGGAGCGGGCTGACCTTCTCGCCACCGCGGTTGATGACCTCCGACGCACGGCCCACGAGCGTGAGGAAGCCGTCCTCGCAGATGCTGCCGAGGTCGCCGGTGACGAGCCAGCGGCCGCGTATGACCTCGTTCGTGCGCGCGCGGTCGCGCCAGTACTTCTTCATCCGGCTCGGCCCGGCGAGCAGCAGCTCCCCGACCTCGCCGGGCGGCAGCTGCTCGTCGTCGGGCCCGACGACCCTGTGCTCGGCGCCCGGCACCGGCCGTCCGACAGTGCCGGCGTGCTCCGGGAGGTCGCCGGGGTCGAGCAGGTGGCTGACCGAGGTGAACTCCGTGAGGCCGTAGGAGTTGTAGAGCCGCAGGTGCGGCCAGCGGGCGGCGATGTCTTCGATCCAGGCCTCGGGCATCGGCGAGCCGCCGTAGCACGCGATCCGGCAGGCCGAGAAGATCTCGTCGTCGCCTGCGCCCGTCGCGAGCAGCCGCAGGATCCCCGGGACGCCCATCAGGAAGGTCGAGGGCCTCAGGCGCAGCGCCTCGCGCGCGGCGGCGACTCCGAACGCGGGCAGGAGGTCCACCGATCCGCCGACGAGCAGCATGTGCGCGAGCTGATCGCAGAAGCCCGTGTTGTGGAACAGCGGCACCATCACGAGCGTGCGATCGTCCGCACCCGTGCCCATGGCCTCGACATACGCGCCGGCCGCCGACACCAGGCCCTCGTGCGTGATCACCGCGCCCTTCGGGACGCCGGTGCTGCCGGACGTGAAGCTGATCAGGGCGTGGCTCGAGGGCGTGACTGCCTCCGCGACGGCGCCCGCGGAGCGACCGGCCCAGATCGACCCCGGCCCGGCATCGAGGCCCGTGAGCTGCAGGAGCGCCGACCCCGCGCGCCGGGCGCCTGCGGTCACGGACTCGAGGAACTCCTCGTCGGAGAGGACGACGCGCGGCTGCAGCAACGCGATCTGCAGCTCCAGCTCGTAGGGGCTGAGGCGGTAGCTGAGTGGCGCCGCGACCGCTCCGGTATCGAGGCAGGCCAGGAACGCGACGATCCACTCGAGCGAGTTGAGGCCGAGGATCGCGACGCGATCGCCGGGTCGCACGCCGTGATGCCGCAGCAGGCCGTTGAACGCGGCGACGAGCGCCCCCAGGTCCGCGTAGCTGACACCGCTCTGGGCAGCGACGACAGCCGGCGCGTCCGGAGTCGACTGGGCACGCTCGCGAACGACGGCCGGAAGCAGGGGGATTCGAGTCGTCTTCATCTGTCTACCCAACGATAGGTAGATGAGGGTAGCGAGCGACTCGCGGGCGTGTCAAGCAGTGCCTTGCAAGCGATCAATCTGCCGGAAAGTGCAATCTTGACACGGTAGGCGACTGGAGTATTCTCCTGCCTATCGCACGTTAGGGAGAGGTGGCGGCCGTGGCGGAGACAGTCGGAATCATCGGCGCAGGCTTCATGGGATCGGGCATCGCCGAGAGCGCCGCGCTTGGCGGCTACGACGTCGTCCAGTGCGAGCCCGACGCCGCGGTGCTCGAACGCTCGCGCGCGCGCATCGAGCAGAGCCTCGCCCGCGCGGCCACGGCGGGCAAGCTCGAGGGCGCGAGCCCCGAGTCGGTGCTGGCTCGGATCACCTCCGCGACGGACATGGAAGCTGTGAGCGGCGCCCAGCTCGTCATCGAGGCGGTGGTCGAGGACTCGCTGGTCAAGGCCAAGGTCTTCCGCGAGCTCGACCGGCTGCTCCCCGCGGGCGTCCCGTTGGCGTCGAACACCTCGTCGATCCCGATCGCCCGCCTGGCTGCCGCGACCGGGCAGCCCGAGCGCGTGCTCGGGCTGCACTTCTTCTCACCCGTGCCCGTCATGAAGCTCGTCGAGGTCGTCGTGGGGCTCGACACGGCGAGCGAGGTCGTGAAGCGCGCGGAGCAGTTCGTCGGCGCCATCGGCAAGCAGTCCATCCGCACCAAGGATCGCTCCGGCTTCGTCGTCAACCTCCTGCTCGTGCCCTATCTGATGGCGGGCGTGCGCATGCTCGAGGAGGGCTTCGCGAGCGCCGAGGACATCGACCTCGGCATGACGCTCGGCGCCGGGCACCCCATGGGCCCGCTGACGCTCTGCGACTTCATCGGGCTGGACGTCCTGCAGGCCGTGTGCGATTCGCTCTACGACGAGTTCAAGCGCCCGGACTTCGCGGCGCCCCCGCTGCTCAAGCGGCTCGTCGAGGCAGGGCACTGGGGCCGCAAGTCCGGCCGCGGCTTCTACGAATACGCCCGATGATGCACAACGACCCCATCGCGCTCGTCGGCGGAGTGCGCACCGCCGTCGGCAGCTTCGGTGGAGCGCTCAAGGATGTCGAGGCGGCTGACCTGGGCGCAGCCTGCATCCGCGAGTTGATCGCGCGCGTGGGCATCGACGGCGGCGAGGTCGAGGAGGTCGTGATGGGCCAGGTCGCCCAGGTGGGCCCGGATGCCTACAACGCGAGGCGCTGTGCGCTCGGCGCGGGGCTTCCGCCGTCGTCGACGGCGATGAATGTGAACCGGCTCTGCTCCTCGGGGCTGCAGGCGATCGTCAGCGGCGCGCAGTCGATCCTGGCGGGCCAGGCGCTGGTTGTGGCCGCCGGCGGCGACGAGTCGATGAGTCGGCAGCCGTTTCTCACCTACGGCGAGCGCGCCGGCTGGAGGCTCGGCTCGCGCGAGGCGATCGACGGCACGCTGTCGCTGCTGACCGACCCGTTCGGTGGGTATCAGATGGGCGTCACGGCCGAGAAAATCGCCGAGCAGCAGGAGGTCTCCCGCGAACAGCAGGATGCGTTTGCGCTGCTAAGCCAGCGGCGAGCCGCGGAAGCGATCGAACAGGGTCGTTTCGACGAGCAGATCGTGCCCATCGAGGCTCCGCGCGCGAGCGAGCCGTTTGCCCGGGACGAGCACCCGCGGGCGACCACGCTGGAGCAACTGGCCGCCCTCAAGCCCGTCTTCCAGAAGGGCGGCTCCGTGACCGCCGGAAACTCGTCCGGCATCAACGACGGCGCCGCCGCGGTGCTGCTCATGCGGCTCTCCGAGGCGCGGGAGCGCGGCCTCCCCCCGCGGCTGCTCCTGCGCTCCTGGGCGGTCACCGGCATCGAGCCCGAGATCATGGGCTACGCGCCCGCGATGTCGATCCCGAAGGCGCTCGAGCTGGCCGGCAAGACGCTCGACGACATCGACATCATCGAGCTGAACGAGGCCTTCGCGGCTCAGGCGGTGGCCGTGGCCGAGACGCTCCGGCTACCGGAGGAGAAGCTGAATCCCGACGGCGGGGCGATCGCCCTCGGCCATCCGGTCGGCGCGACCGGCGCCATCCTGACGGTGAAGCTCATGCACGCGCTCGAGCGGGCGGGAGCGCACTTCGGGCTCGTCTCGATGTGCATCGGCGGCGGCCAGGGCTTCGCCGCCGTGTTCGAGCGCCCTTGAGCCGCGCCTTCAGGCAAGCGCCTGGGCCGATGACATCAGCGAGTCGAACTCGTCCCGGGCGATCTCGCCAGCGCCGGCCAGCCGGAGCCCGAAGCTGACGTAGACCAGGGCGACCTCGGACAGCGAGAGGCGGCCGCGGCGCTCGTACCAGGTGCCGACGTGTGTGCATTGTGCGAGGATCGCGAAGGCCGTCAGCTTCTCATCGAGCATGTCGAACGCGCCGGTGTACCGGCCCTCGGCGAGAATCTCGGTGAGCAGCCGCTCGTACTCGTCGCGCAGCCGCTGCACGACCTTGCGGCGTTCGCCCGTCAGACTGCGCAGCTCCGTGTCTCCGAGGATCGCCTCCTTCGGCCGGTGGGCGTGCATCAGCACGTGGTGGATGATCAGCGTCGTGAGCTTGCGCTCGGGCGCCGTCTGCTGCTCGGTGCCGACGCGCACGCGATCGATCAGCTCGCGCATCGTCGAGTAGATGATCTCGAAGAGGATCTCCTGCTTGTCCTCATAGTGGTAGTAGATGCTCGCCGACTTGATGCCGAGGACCTGCGCGATCCCGCGGGTCGTCGTCGCCTCGAAGCCATGATTGAAGAACAGCTCGGCCGCGGCGCGCCGGATTTGGGACGATCGCTCCTCGGACGACGCCGTCATCCGCCCATTCCAGGGGCGGCGAATGCCGGCTCTCGCTTTGCGAGAAAGGCGGTGCAGCCCTCCCGGGCGTCGTCGCTGACAAGCACCTCGGCGATGCGCTCACACTCAGCCGCCAAGTTGGCCGGGTGCAGGCCCTGGAGGGAGCGATTGCAGAGCTCCTTCGCGGCTGCCACCGCGGACGGGCTGTTGCGTGCGATCTGCCGCGCGCTCTCGAGCGCCTTGTCCAGCACTGGGTCGACGACGGCGTCGACGAGGCCGCGCCGCAGGGCCTCGTCTGCTCCGACGTAGCGCCCGGTGAAGATCAGCTCCTTGGCGAAGCCGAGCGTCGTCGTGCGCGCCAGCCGCTGGCTGCCGCCCCAGCCTGGGATCAGGCCGAAGGAAACCTCGGGCTGCCCAAACTTGGCGTTCGACGACGCGTAGCGGATGTCGCACGCCAGCGCCACCTCGCATCCGCCGCCCAATGCGTAACCGTTGACGGCTGCGATCGAGGGCTTCGGCATCGTCTCGAGCAGGCGTCCCACCTGGTGACCGACAGCCGCGAACTCGCGTGCCTGGTCGGGTGTAACCCGGCTCATGTATTCGAGGTCGGCACCGCCGATGAACGCCCGGTCTCCGGCGCCGGTCAGCACGACGCAGCGAACGCCGGCATCCTGGCTCAACTCGCAGATGCGCGCCTCGAGCTCGCTGACGGTGTCGATGTCGAGCGCGTTGAGGCTTGCCTGGCGATCAATCTCCACCACTGCAACCGTTCCGTCACGCGAAACCACGATGCCCACAACCGGCCTCCTCTATCGATCGATAGTCACGCTCTAGGTTAGAGCGCCGCGCTGCCAGGAGGCAAATCCGACCTGCTCGGACCTGCCGAACCTATCGATCGATAGCCAAGATCTGGTCGCGCCGGGCCACCTCAGCCCGGACGAGCCGCACGATGCCGGCGTACTCGCGCGCATCTTCGAGTGGGTCGAAGCCGCGCAGGAGGATCGTCGTGACGCCGAGGTCGACATAGCGCAGGAGGGACTCCGCTACCTGCTCGGTCGTCCCGACCAGAGCCGTCGTGTTGCCGCGCGCACCGGTCGCCTCGGCAATCGCCGTGAACAGGCGTTCGTCGTGCACCTCGCCAGCGGCAGCGGCCTCCAGCAGGCGTCGCGAGCCAACGCTCTCGGAGCGCGCATCAGACGCGATGCCGCCGGCAGCGCGCGCACGCGCCTGGGCTAGCAGCCGGTGCGCGCGCTCCCAGGCGGCGTCTTCAGTCTCCCCGAGGATCGCACGAAGCGACAGGCTGAAACGCAGCGGCCGGCCGTTCGCGCTCGCGGTTGCTCGCACGCGTTCGATGTGAGCGCGCGCCGCGTCGAGCGGCTCGCCCCAGAGCGCGTAGACGTCGGCGTGCCGAGCAGCGACCGCTATGGCCGCGTCGGACGACCCACCGAAGTAGATCGGCAGGTATGGGCGCTGTGACGGTCGCACCGCCGGGGAGGCTCCCTCAAAGCGATAAAACTCGCCGACATGGTCGACTGGTCCCTCTGCAGTCCAGATCGCCCGCAGCACCTCGAGGTACTCGTCGGTACGGCGATAGCGCGTGTCGTGGTCAAGGTAGTCACCGTCGCGTCGCTGATCGGCGTCGCTGCCGCCCGAGACTACGTGGACCGCAAGCCGGCCACCCGAGAACTGGTCGAGGGTGGCGAGCTTGCGCGCCGCGAGCGTTGGCGAGATGAACCCCGGCCGGTGGGCGAGGAGGACTCCGAGCCGCTGCGTGTTCGCAAAGACGTCAGCCGCAACCACGAAGCCGTCGGGAGCGTCCGAGTAGTAGCCGATCAGCACGCGGTCGAAGCCGGACTCCTCGTGAACGCGCGCAATCGCGCGCGTGAATGGCACATCGACGATGGGCCCGCCAGCCGCTTGCGTCTCCGAGGAGGCACGCGTCGCGATCATGCCGATCAACTCGATGGGAATACTGCGGCTCCCTTCAGGGATTGCGGCTCAGCCGATCGAGGCCGCGGAGACTGACGACCCGTGACGCTGCCAGGGGATTCTACGGATTCCGCCCGGCCCGGCCGCGCTGTCGATGGCCCCTGCCCGCTACCCGTTTCGCACCGGTCGCGATCACTCCCTGGAGTTCCCACCTCATTAGGAACAGACAGCCCCAGCGATCTACGCTGCACGAAAATGCTCACGTGCCGTTCGAATCGCGCGCCCAGCTTTGGTGAGTCTCGATGCCCCGGCGCTCCCGCGTTCCTGCCCCGTCAGCCTGTGCCGCGCTGCTGGTGCGTTGTCGGCCGGAACCGCACGTCTAGGCGCTCACCGCGACCGGACTCTCAGAGCGGGTGGCGCGTCGCATATCTTGCGAGCGACGCCGACCAGGACAGCAGCCCGTTCGGAGTTGAGGTGTTACCGCGAGCCGGGGCCGACTGCCCCGGCTCGCGGCATGTACGGGGACCGCACCGCGCGCGCATCCCTGTCCTCTGCGGCACGTCTGACCTATGGAGGAATGCGGGTTACCGCATGGTTCCGTGCCCTGACGAGGCGGCGCAGGAATCGAACCTACCAAGCGACGGGCTACGCCGCCCTGCCGGTTTTGAAGACCGGATCGGCCACCAGGCCGGTGCCACCCCAGGGCAATCTAGGCTTAGCGGGCGCTCCGCGCGGCGCTGTCGTCCAGCCTGGAGGGATGCCGATGTCTGCCGATGGCCTCGTCGAAGCTCTGCACGTCGCGGGACCGGTGGGTCCGCACTCCGAGCAACTGCAGCTGTTCGGGCAGTTCATCGGCTCCTGGGACACCGCCTGGACGGGTCTCGACGCCGCTGGCCGGACGCAGGCCGCGCGCGGAGAATTGCACTTCGGCTGGGTGCTCGGCGGCCGTGCCGTACAAGACATCTGGATCGTCCCAGGTCGCGGCGAGCCCGGCGCGGGAGTGCCGCCGCTCGCCTTCCACGGTTCGACGATTCGCTTCTACGACGCGTCCATCGAGGCCTGGCGATCGACCTGGATCGACCCCGTCAACGGCCGCGTGCGGCGCTTCATCGGCCGACCGGTGGACGGCGAGATCGTGCTGCTGAGCGACGAGGATGATCCGCAGCTCCGCTGGCGCTTCACCGACATCGCGCCCGACGCGTTCACCTGGCGCGGCGAGATCTCCCGCGACGGCGGCGCCACGTGGGCCGTCGATGAGGAGATGAGGATCACGCGGCGATAACCGCCGGGGCGTCGCTTCGAGCTGCACGCGTGGCCTTCCTGCTCCGGGTCATCCTCGACGATGGCGGCGGTCGTCAAGCCCCGCCAGGACCCCAGCGCGAGGCCAAGCGCCGTAGGTCGGCGCGGGACTCCTCGGACGCCTCAGCCGTAGCGGGCGCCGACCGCGGCCGGCAGGGCCTCGAGCTCGGCCAGAGCCTCGGCGTCCAGCACGAGCGTCGCGCCGCCCAGATTCTCCTCGAGGTAGGCCATGCGCTTCGTGCCCGGGATGGGCAGGATGTGCTCACCCTGCGCGAGGACCCACGCCACACAGACCTGCGCCGGCCTCGCTCCCAACCGCTCCGCCACGCGGCGTACGCCGTCCAGGATCGCTCCGTTGGCGCGCATGGCCTCGGGCTGGAAGCGAGGGTTCGTGGCCCGCAAGTCGCCATTCGGGAAGGTCTGGCCGGGCGGCAGAGCCCCCGTCAGGAAGCCGCGCCCGAGCACGCCGAAGGCGACGAAGGACACGCCGTTCTCGGCGCACCAGGGGATGACGTCATCGCGCGGCCCGCGCGTCCACAGCGAGAACTCGCTCTGCAGCGCGCTCAGCGGAGCCGTCGCGTGGGCGCGGTTCAGCTCATCGACCGTGCACTCGGAGATGCCGAGCCGGTGCACCTTGCCCTCGGTCACGAGCTCCTTGAGCTCGCCGAAGCTCTCCTCGACCGGTACCGCGGGATCCACGCGGTGCAGGTAGTAGAGATCGAGGTACTCGATGCCGAGACGCTTCAGCGAGGCCTCGCAGTGGCGGCGAATCGTCTCGGGGCGCCCGTCGCGGACAGACGTGCGGCGAGGGAAGCCGCGGCTCTCGAGGCCGCATTTGGAGGCGATCAGCGCGCCCGGCGGCCGGCTGCGCAGCGCGCGGCCGACCAGCTTCTCGTTGTGGCCGCGGCCGTACAGCGTCGCCGTGTCGAAGTGCGTGACGCCCAGCTCGACCGCCCGCTGCAGCGTGCGCTCGGAGAGCGAGTCGTCCTGCTTGTCGAGGTAGTAGGCCCACGAGGCGCTCATGCAGCCGAGGCCGACGGCCGAGACTGCTGGGCCTGCGGCGCCCAGCCGCCGCAGTGGAAGGGTGCTCACCGGCGAACCCTATGTGGATGCGCCGCGAATGAGCGGTAGCATGTGCTGAACCCTTCGAAGGGAGCCTCCGTGGGCAATTTCGGAGCCACCGAAATTCTGATCATCGTGGTCATCGTCGTGTTGCTGTTCGGTTCGACCCGTCTTCCCAGGATCGCGCGGGGCACCGGTAAGCACCTCCGCAAGACCAAGGATTCCGTCGGGACGTTCAAGGACGAGTTCGAGAGCGGCATGCGCGAGATCGATCCGGTGACGCCCATCAAGGAGACGATGCGCGACGCCGACCCGCGCAAGGCGGCCGCGCCCAAGGACAGCAAGACCGACTAGGGGTCGCTAACCGGCGTTCACCGGCGTCAACGGCGGCTCGCCGCCGAGCACGGCCGTGGCGTTGCGCGCGGCCACCACGGCCATGGCCGTGCGCGTCTCGATCGTCGCCGAGCCGAGGTGCGGGATGAGCACCACGTTCTCGAGCTCGAGCAGGCCGGGGTGCACCTCGGGCTCCTGCTCGAACACGTCCAGCCCGGCGCCCCTGATGACGCCGTCGCGCAGCGCCGCGGCGAGCGCGGCCTCGTCGACCACGGGCCCGCGCGTCGTGTTGACCAGGTAGGCGTCGCGGCGCATCTGCGCCAGCCGGGCCGCGGTGATCAGGTGATGCGTCTCGGGCGTCAGCGGGCAGTGCAACGAGACGACGTCGCTCGTGCCGAGCAGGTCGTCGAAGCCGAAGAAGGCGGCCCCGAGCTCGGCCTCGAGCTCGTCGTCGGCGCGCCGCCGGCCGCTGTAGATGATCTTCATCCCGAACGCGCGCGCGCGCCGTGCCGTGGCCGTGCCGATCTGGCCCATGCCGACGATGCCGAGCGTCTTGCCCTGCAGGCTCGTGCCGAGCAGGTAGTGCATGTGCCAGCGCCAGCCCGTGCGGCTACGGATCACGCGCTCGCCCTCGCCGAGGCGGCGCATGACCATCAGGATCAGCGCCATGGCGATGTCGGCTGTCGCGTCCGTCAGCACTCCTGGCGTGTTGGTGACTAGCACGCCGCGCGCGGTGCAGGCCTCGACGTCGATGTTGTTGTAGCCCACCGCGACGTTGCAGACGACGCGCAGCTGCGGGCCGGCGGCCTCCAGGAACGCCTCGTCGACGCGGTCGCTGAGCAGCGTGACCACGGCGTCCGCCCCGGCGATCGCCGCGTGCAGCTCTTCGACCGACAGCGCCGTCTCCTGCGGGTAGGCATCCACCTCGCCGGCCTCGCGCAGTAGCTCCAGAGCGGGCTCGGGCACCCGGCCCGTCACCACGATCCGGCCTGGCATCAGGCCGCGGCCGTCTGCGCGAGCAGGCTGCCCATCTTGTCGAGCGCCTCCTCGATGTTCTCGAGCGAGTTGGCGTACGACACGCGCAGGTAGCCCTCGCCGTACTCGCCGAAGGCCGTGCCCGAGAGCAGGGCGACACCGGCCTCGTCGAGCAACCGGTTGGCCAGCTCGCGCGTGTCGAGCCCCGTCTCCTTGACGTTCGGGAAGGCGTAGAAGGCGCCATTCGGGACGATGCAGCTCACACCCGGCAGCTTGTTCAGCCCGTCCACCACGAACTCGCGGCGCTTCGTGAACTCGGCCATCATGGCGTTGACCTCGTCGCGCGGCCCCTCGAGCGCGGCCACACCCGCCAGTTGCACGGCGGGGGCGGTGCACGAGACCGAGTTGATGATCAGTCGCGTGATCGGCTCGACGAGCGGCTTCGGGAGCGCCGCGTAGCCGAGGCGCCAGCCGGTCATCGCAAACGTCTTCGAGAAGCCGTCGAGCAGGATCGTGCGCTCGAGCAGACCCTCGTGCGACGCGATCGTGTCGTGAGCGCCGTCGTAGAGCATCTCGGAGTAGACCTCGTCCGAGAGGATCCAGCAGTCGTGATCGGCCAGCAGCTTGGCCATCTCGACGTTGAGCTCGCGCGGCACGACGCCACCCGTCGGGTTGGCCGGCGAGTTCAGGATCACGAGCTTCGTCCGGGACGTGAGCCGCTCGGCGAGGTCGTCGACGCTGAACGCGAAGTCGCGGTCCTCGGTGATCGGCAGCGGCACCGGCGTCGCTCCGGCCCACTTGATCACGGACTCGTAGATCGGGAAGCCCGGGTTCGGGTAGATGACCTCGTCGCCCGGGTTGCAGGTCGCGAGCACGCCGAAGAACAGGAACGGCTTGGCCCCCGGGGCCACCACGACGTTGCCCGGATCGATCTCGAGCCCGCGGTGGCGCGAGAGATGGGCGGCGCAGGCCTCGCGCAGTACGGGCAGGCCCGGCGCGGGGCAATAGTGCGTCTCGCCGTCGGCCCAGGCCTTGCGGCCCGCGTCGATGATGTGGCGCGGCGTCGTGAAGTCCGGCTCGCCGATCTGGAGGTGGATGATCCGGCGCCCCGACGCCTCGAGCGCCTTCGCGCGCGCGAGCACCTCAAAGGCGGTTTCGGTCCCCAGGCGATTGAGGCTGTCGGCGAGCTGCATCAGATTACTCCGAGAATGGTTGAACCTTTCCGCAGGCACGGTACGCTGTCGCTCTGGAGTTCGTCAAGCCGTGACCGATCCCACTCCCACAGCCCCCGCCTTCGTCCCGGCGCAGCGCGTGCGCTCGTTCGACCATATCGTCGGCCAGATCCGCGACGCCATCGCCTCGGGAGGCATCGCGCCCGGCGAGCGGCTGCCGAGCGAGCGGGATCTCGGCGCGACCTTCGGTGTCTCGCGCACCACGCTGCGCGAGGCGCTGCGCGCGCTCGAGGCCCAGGGCGTGCTCGAGATCCGCACCGGCTCGCGCGGCGGGGCCTTCGTGGCCGAGCCGAGCTCCGAGCTCGTCGCGGGCGCGCTCGGCAACCTCCTGCGCTTCCGCGCGGCCACGGCTCGTGAGCTGGCCGAGTTCCGCGTGCCCTTCGAGGCCGAGAATGCCGCCTGGGCCGCCCGCCGCGCCGATCCGGCCTCCCTCGCGCAACTGGAGCACATCGTCGGCGACGTCAGCGCGCTGGCGGGAGACGACGCCGTCCCCTGGGCCGAGGTCGCGGCGCTCGAGGTGCGCTTCCACGACGCCGTTGCCCGCGCAACCGGCAACTCGGTGCGCGCGGCGATCATGAGCGCCATCCTCGACGCGCTCGAGCGCGCCTTCATCGCCGTGCCCGTGCCTCCCGGCTCCCCGCTGCGCGGTGAGCTCGCGCCCGAGCTACGCACGATCGTCGACGCGATTCACGTGAGCGACGACGAGGCGGCCGCAGCGGCCATGTGGGAGCACGTCGCGCGCTGGAGCGAGCTCGAGGTCGCCCACTCCTGAGCGGGACGCTCGGGGCCTGACCGCCACGTGGGGCCACGCCCCGCCTGGCGGTGCAAGCCCAACTGTGCGACCCCAGCAGTGCGCGGCGGGACATCAAGGGTCAGACCCCGCGTGTCCCGGTCGCGGCGGGACATCAAGGGTCAGACCCCGCGTGTCCCGCTCAGCGGCGGCCTCGTCAGTCGCCGAGCTCCGCGCGGCGGCGCGTCACGTACTCGTTCAGCTCGCTGCGGATGCCGTCGTCCATCGGCGGCTCCTCGTACTCCTCCAGCGTCTTCTTGTAGATCTCGCCGGCGCGCTCGGTCGCGTCGCGGCCGCCCAGGCGCTCCCAGCGCTGGAAGTTCTCGGTCGAGGAGAGCAGCGGGCGGTAGAAGCACTCGCGGAAGCGCTCCAGCGTGTGCACCGCGCCGAGGAAGTGGCCGCCGGCGCCGACCTCCTGGTGCGCGCCGAAGGCCAGGCTCTCCTCGTCGATCTCGAGCGGCGTGAACTGCACTTGCAGCATGCGGAGGATCTCGATGTCGACGATGAACTTCTCGTAGCAGGAGACGAGGCCCGCCTCCAGCCAGCCGGCCGAGTGCATCACGTAGTTCGTGCCCGCGAGGAAGGTCGGCGTCATGACCATCATCGCCTCGTAGGCGGCCTGCGCATCGCAGGTCTGGCTGGACGTCAGCCCGCCGCCCGAGCGCCAGGGCAGACCGTAGCGACGCGCCATCTGGCCCGTGCAGAGCAGGCCGATGGCCGACTCCGGTGTGCCCAGGGCGGGCGAGCCCGACTGCATGTCGGTGTTCGAGAGGAAGGAACCCAGGATCACGGGACAGCCGGGGTTGACGAGCTGCGTGAGGGCGATGCCCGTGAGTGCCTCGGCGAGTTGCTGCGCCAGCGTGGCGGGGATCGAGACCGGCGACATCGCACCCATCAGGAGGAAGGGCGTGACGATCACCGGCTGGCTGGCGCGGTTGTACTCGAACATCGCCGCCAGCATGCGGTCGTCGAAGCGCAGCGGCGAGTTGACGTTGATCAGGGAGATCACCCCCGGCGTCTGCTCGATCGCCGCGCGGCCGCCGAGCAGGATCTCGGTCATGCGGATGGTGTCGGCCGCGTTCGGGCCCGACGTCACCGAGCCCATGTAGGCCTTGTCGGAGAGCGTCTGCAGCGCGAGCACCATGTCGAGGTGGCGCGAGTCGAGTGGAGTGTCGTTCGGCTCGACGATCGTGCCGCCCGTCATGTCGAGCTCGGGGAAGGAATGCGCGAGCTTCACGAAGTTGCGGTAGTCGTCCATGGTCGCGTCGCGGCGCACGTCGCCTTGGCGCACGAAGGGCGGTCCGTAGACGGACGAGAAGACCATGCGGTCGTCGCCGATGTGCACGCTGTGCGCGGGATTGCGCGCCTGCACCTCGAAATTGCGCGGAGCCTTGGCCACCTGCTCGAGGATGAAGTCGGGATCGAGCCAGACGCAGTCGCCCTCTGTCCGCATGCCCTCCTTGGCGAACAGCTCGACCGCCTCCGGGAGCAGGAACTCCACTCCGAGCTCGCTGACGATCCGCTTCCAGCCGCGCTCGAGGGTCTCGACCGCGTCGGGCGAGAGGATCTCGTAACGCGGCAGCTTGTTGACGAACATGCGGCCCCCGGTCTGATGGGTGATTGACGGAACCGGTAAATCGGCGCTAGATTCCACGATAGGAAACATGAGTCCCACGTGCTGAGTCAAGGCGAGACAACTCGCCCGAGTGGTTCCCAGGCGATCGAGCGCGCAGCGCAGTTGCTCGTGCTCGTGCTGGACCAGGAGCATCCCACGACACTGGGCGAGCTCGCGCGCCTCACGCACCTGCCCAAGAGCACGGCTTCGCGCGTCGTCGCCGCGCTCGAGCGAAACGCGCTCGTGCAGCGCGATTCGGCCCGCGGAGCGATCCGCCCCGGCCCCGCGCTGCTGCGCTTCGCGCAGCGCGGAGTCGAGGACGCCGACCTGATCGAGCTCGCCCAGCCGGTGCTGAACGCGCTGGCCACGGAGAGCGGCGAGACGATCAATCTCGGCGTACCGGCGCCGGCCGGCGTCAACCACCTCGCGCAGGTCGACTCCCGCCACATGATCGGCGCCGCCAACTGGGTCGGGCGCACGGTGGCGTTCCATCCCGGCGCCAACGGCAAGGTGTTCCTCGCCTTCGGGGCCGCCGTGCTCCCACAGGGGGAGCTGACGCGCTTCACGCCGCACACGATCTGCGATCGCGAACGCATCGTGGCGGCGCTCGACACGATTCGCGCCGTCGGCTACGCCACGGCGATCGACGAGCTCGAGGTCGGTCTCTCCGCGGTGGCCGCGCCCGTGCGCGGCGCCAACGGGGCCTGCATCGCCGCTCTCTCCATTTCCGGCCCGAGCTTCCGCCTCGGGCCGTCCCAGCTCGACCACATGGGTGCGCTGCTCGTCGAGCAGGCCGCCGTCCTGTCCACCCGACTCGGGTACCCAACCCTGGAGCGAGGATGACCATGACGCACGAGGAGATCCTGCAGGGCCTGTTCGACAACACGCTGATCGGCAACAAGCCCGAGGTCGCCGACCTGGTCAACCTCGGCCTCGAAGATGGCATGGAACCGAGCTCCATGCTGTTCGACGCGCTCATCCCCTCGCTCGAGGAGGTGGGCGCGCGCTTCGAGCGCGGCGACTACTTCGTGCCCGAGATGCTGATCGCCGCCCGGGCGATGCAGGGCGCGCTGGACATCCTGCGCCCCCTGCTCGTGGCCGAGGGCGTGCAGCAGATCGGCACGTTCGTGATGGGCACGGTCAAGGGCGACGTGCACGACATCGGCAAGAACCTCGTCAACATCATGCTCGAGGGCGCCGGCTTCACCGTGATCGACCTTGGCGTGAACGTGCCGCCGGAGAAATTCATCGAGCAGATCGAGGAGCACAAGCCGGAGATCGTCGGGTTCTCGGCGTTCCTGACCACCACGATGCCGATGTTCAAGGCCAACATCAATGCCATCGAGAAGGCGGGCCTGCGCGACAAGGTGATCATCATGGTCGGCGGCGCGCCCGTGACCCAGGAGTACGCCGACGCCGTCGGCGCCGACGGGTATGCGGCCGACGCGTCCACCGCGGTGCGCCTGGCCAAGGACCTGATCGAGAAGAAGCGGGCGCTCGTACCAGCGTGAAGCCGCTCGCGCTCATCGAGAAGGCGGTCAAGGGCCCGGTCTGGGGCTGCCAGATGTGCGGTCAGTGCGTGCTGCACTCGACCGGCATGACCTGCCCGATGAACTGCCCGAAGACGCTGCGCAACGGGCCCTGCGGTGGTGTGCGGGCGAACGGCAACTGCGAGGTCAAACCCGAGATGCGCTGCGTCTGGCTGAAGGGCTACGAGCGCGCCGAGGGCATGCCGGGGCTACCGAGGCACTGGCGCGAGGAGTACAACGACATGCGCCCGCCTGTCGACAACCGGCTCAAGAACACGTCCTCGTGGGCGAACTTCCTGAGCAAGCGCGACCGCCAGGTGCCCGACGGCTGGAAGCCCGGAGACGACGGCTAGCGGCATGTCGGAGCTCGAGCGCAAACTGGCCGGCACGGGCCTCGTGATCACCGGGGAGCTCCCCGGCGTCGACGGAGGCGGTCTCGACGCGGTGCGCAGAGGGCTGGAGCAGTACCTGCCCTGGGTCGACGCGGTCAACGCGACCGACAACACGGCTGCGCATGCGCACGCCTCCAACGTCGCCGTCGCGATCGCGCTCCACTCGCTCGGCGCCGAGCCGATCATGCAGATCGTCTGCCGTGACAAGAACCGCCTCGCGCTGCAGGCCGACATCGTCGGCGCGGCGCTGCACGGCATCGAGAACGTCTCCTGCCTGACGGGCGACGACGTCACCGCGGGCGACGAGAAAGAAGCGCGCCGGGTGTTCGATCTCGATGGCCCGCAGCTCATCGTCACCGCCGGCGCGATCGCGCGGGGGGAGTACCTCTCGGGCCGCAAGATCGAGCCTGCGCCGCACCTCTTCATCGGCGCCGTCGAGAACCCGGGCGCGCCGCCGCTGGCCTACCGTGCCGACCGCGCGCTCAAGAAGGCGCGCGCCGGCGCGCGCTTCCTGCAGCTTCAGATCTGTTACGAGCCGGCGCATCTGGAGGCGTTCTGCGCCGAAGGAGCGCGCATCGGCCTGGAGCGGCACACGGCCCTCCTGCCCTCCATCTGCCTCGTGTCGGGTGCGCGGGCACTGGAGTTCATGGACGCCGACGTCCCCGGCATCTCCGTTCCGGCGACGACGATCGAGCGCGTCAAGAGCGCCGCTGATCCGCGCGCAGAGGCCTTCGAGCTGGCCGTCGAACAGGCACGGCACGCCCTCGCGCAACCGGGCGTACGCGGATTGCATCTCATCTCGTTCCGCAAGGACGACGCGGTCGGGCGCTTGTGCGAGCGCCTCGGCATCCCCACAACCAAGGAGCGAGACGCGAGTGGACACGGTTCTCCAGTCACGGTCTAGGACCGTCACGATCGCGATCGACAAGCCGTTCTGCATCATCGGCGAGCGAATCAACCCGACCGGCCGCAAGGCCTTCGCGCAGGAGTTGCGCGACGGCAACCTCGACCGTGTGCTCGAGGACGCGGACGCCCAGATCGCCATGGGCGCCGACATGCTCGACGTCAACGCCGGCATCCCGCTGGTCGACGAGGCCGAGCTGCTGGCCCAGATGATCCGGCTGCTGCAGGACCACACCGACATGCCGCTCTGCATCGACTCCTCGGTGATCGAGGCGCTCGAGGCCGGCCTGGACGCCTACGAGGGCAAGGCCCTCGTCAACTCCGTGACGGGAGAGGACGAGCGCCTCGAGCTGATCCTGCCGATCGTGGCCAAGCACGGCGCGGCCGTGATCGGACTCACGAACGACGAGACGGGCATCCCGGAGACCGCGGAGAAGCGGCTCGAGATCGCGCGCAAGATCGTCTCGGTCGCGGGCGACCACGGCATCCCTCCCGAGGACGTGGTGCTCGATCCGCTGGCGATGACCGTGGGCGCCGACCCGCAGGCCGTGCGCATCACGCTCGACGCGATCGAGATGATCCGCGACGAGCTCGGCGTGAACATGTGCCTGGGGGCATCCAACGTGTCGTTCGGCCTGCCCGAGCGCCACACGCTGAACGCCGCGTTCCTGGCCATGGGCTCCGCTCACGGGCTCACGAGCGCGATCATGAACGCGCTCTCGGAGGAGTGCGTGCGCAGCGTGCGCGCGAGCGATCTCATGCTCGGCAAGGACGAGTGGGGCGCAAACTGGATCTCGGCCCACCGCGCGCGCCAGGCGGCCGTTCCCTCGTGAGCGTGGCCTCCCAGGAGGCGATGACCGGCGAGGGCGTCGGCCGGGTGCGGCTGCGCTTCCTCCCCGACGGGCCTGAGGTGCGCGTTCCCCCGGGCGTCAGCCTGTTCGACGCCGCGAGCTGGAACGGGGTCGCGATCGACTCCACCTGCGGCGGCTACGGCACGTGCAAGAAGTGCAAGGTGCGGATCGTGGAGGGCGAGCTGCCGATCAGCTCGGTCGACCCGCGGGCGTTCACGCCCGACGAGCTGCGCGACGGCTGGCGGCTGGCCTGCCGCGCGCAGGCCTCATGCGACCTCGTGATCGATGTCCCGCCGCTGCAGACGCGGCCCAAGGCGGCGACGGTGGGCGTCGGGCGCCAGGTGATCCTGCGCCCGAGCGTGCAGAAGCGCTACCTCGAGCTCTCGGAGCCGACGCTGCAGGATCAGGCCAGCGATCTGGAGCGGATCGTGGCCGCGATGGACGACCTCGAGTTGCGCGTCGGCGTGGACGTCGTGCGCACGCTGCCCCAGCTCGTGCGCGCCTGCGACTGGAAGGTCACCGCCGTGGTCGTCGACGACGAGCTGATCGGCGTGGAGGCCGGTGACACGACCGGGCGCATGTTCGGGATCGCCTTCGACCTCGGCACGACCACGGTGGTCGCGACGCTGCTCGACCTCTCGACGGGCACGCCCGTGGCCGTGCGCTCGATCCTCAACCGCCAGCAGCCCTACGGCGCCGACGTGATCCGCCGCATCTCCGCGACCATGATGGATCCGACCGTGCTGCCAAAGCTGCAGGAGCTCGCGCAGGGGACGCTCGCCGACCTCGTGGCCGAGGTGCTGGAGCAGGGCGAGGTCGCCCCCGAGGAGGTCTACGAGGTCGCCCTCGCCGGCAACGCCACGATGACGCAGCTCCTGCTCGGCATCGACCCCGAGCCGGTCGGCGTCGCGCCGTTCATCATGGCCGCCTCGAGCTACCCGCTCATGCGCGCGGGCGACTTCGGCCTCACGGTGCATCCGCGGGCGCACGCGCACGTCTTCCCTGCGCTCGGCGCCTACGTCGGGGGCGACATCGTCTCGGGCCTGCTGGCCTCCGGCATGACGCGCGACAAGCGCCTCCGGCTGTTCATCGACGTCGGTACCAACTGTGAGATCGCGCTCGGCAACGTGGAGCGACTTCTCACCACCGCCGCTCCGGCCGGGCCGGCCTTCGAGGCCGCGCAGATTCGCTGCGGCATGCGCGCCGCCGACGGCGCGATCGAGACGGTGCGCATCAAGGACGAGGAGATCGCGCTCGGCGTGATCGGCGACGCCACGCCGCTCGGGATCTGCGGCTCGGGCCTGGTCGACGCCGTCGCGGAGCTCGTCAAGTGCGGCCTGCTGGATCACTCGGGCCGCTTCGTGCCCGACGAGGCCGCGGCCGAGCTGCACCCCGCTCTGGCCGAGCGCCTCGTGGCGATCGACGGCGAGCGTATCTTCGTGCTCGCCTGGGCCGGCGAGCCGGGCGACGCAGAGGGCGCGGTCTACCTGTCGCAGCGCGACGTGCGCGAGCTGCAATTCGCCAAAGCCTCGATCGCGACCGGCTGGGCCCTGCTGGTCGAGCAGCTCGGCGTGAAGGTGTCCGACATCCAGCAGGTGCTGCTGGCCGGCTCGTTCGGGTCGTACCTCTCGCCCGCCTCGGCCGTGCGCATCGGGCTCGTGCCCAAGCTGGCGTTGCCGCGCATCGTGGCAGCCGGCAACGTGGCGGGCGAGGGGGCGAAGATGATCCTGCTCTCGGCGCAGGAGCGCGCCGCCGCGGCCGCCCTGGTGCACGAGGTTGAGTACGTCGAGCTGTCGGACCGGCCCGACTTCAACGACCTCTTCATCGACCAGCTCTCCTTCCCGGCATGACGGTCGGCGTGGTCGCCTGCGGGGCACTGGCGCTGCACGTGCGGGCGATCGCCCGCCGGCGCGGGCTCGACCTCGACGTGCACGCCCTGCCGCCGCAGCTGCACAACCGGCCCGAGCGCATCGCGCCGGCGGTGGCCGAGCAGCTGGCCGAGCTGCAGGGCCGCCACGAGCGCGTCGCGGTGGCCTACGCCGACTGCGGCAGCTACGGGGCCCTCGACGCGCTGCTCGACGGCACGGGGATCGAGCGACTGGCCGGCGACACGTGTTACGACCTGTTCGGCTTCGACGAGGTGCACGAGGCGCTCGCGGAGGAGCCCGGCACGTACTTCCTCACCGACTTCCTCGCGCGCACCTTCGAGCGCACGGTCTGGCGCTCGCTCGGCCTCGACCGCTACCCCGAGCTGCGCGATGACTACTTCCACTCGTATCGCCGCTGCGTGTGGCTCGCGCAGCGGCCCACGCCGCCGCTGCGCAGGGCCGCGGAGCACGCGGCCGGGCTGCTCGGGCTGCCACTGAGCGAGCGCGTCGTCGGCGAGGGCGGCCTCGAGCGCGAGCTCGTGCGGATCTGCGGCGCGGCAGGAGCATGAAGGAGCGCGCCGAGGTCGTCGTGATCGGCGCCGGCATCGTGGGCTGCGCCGCGGCGCACTACCTGACGCTGGCCGGCGTTCGCGACGTCGTCGTGGTCGATCAGGGCCCCCTGGGCGACACGGGCGGCTCCTCGTTCCACGCTCCGGGCCTCTGCTTCCAGACCAACGGCTCAAAGCTCTCCTGCACGCTCGCGCAGTGGTCGCGCGAGCTCTATCGCGAGCTCGACACGCCGGAGCGCCGCACCTGGTGGGAGGTCGGCTCGCTCGAGGCCGCCACCACACCAGAGCGCCTGGCCGAGATCAAGCGCCGCCATGCGTTCGCGACGTCCTGGGGGCTCCCGAGTCACGTGATCACGCCGGACGAGGCGCTGCGCCACGTCCCGCTGCTCGACCGCGACCTCCTGCATGGGGCGCTGCACGTGCCGAGCGACGGCATCGCCAAGGGCGCCAACATCTGCCAGGCGCTGCAGGAGCAGGCGGAATCCCGGGGTGCGACCTTCATCGGCAACACGCGCGCGACCGGGATCGACCTGAGCGGCGGGCGGGTGCGCGCCGTGGAGACCGACCAGGGCGTGATCCGCACCTCGACGGCGCTCGTGAGCCTGGGCCTGTGGGGCCCCGAGTTCATGCGCGCGCTCGGCCTGCCGCTGGTCGCGATGCAGCCGATGCAGCACCTCTTCGCCTGGACCGAGCCGCTGCCCGAGCTGGCCGGGACGATGCTCGAGATCGAGCATCCGATACTGCGCCATCAGGATCGCGCGATGTACTTCCGCCAGCGCGGGGAGGGCTACGGCATCGGCGCCTACGGGCACGACCCGATCACCATCGAGCCGCACGAGCTCGAACGCCATCCCGACGGCCATCAGATCGCGACCGGACCGTTCTCCGAGCAGCACTGGCCGGAGTCGCTGGCGTGGGCGCACGAGCTGCTGCCGCCGCTCGCGAACGTCGCTATCGCCGAGACGTTCAACGGCCACTTCTCGTTCGCCGTCGACAACAACTCGTTCGCGGGCCCCGCGACGGAGGTCGACGGCCTCTGGCTGGCCGACGGCATCTGGGTCACGCACGGCGGTGGCACCGCGAAGGCCGTGGTCGACCTCATGACGACGGGCCGCTGCGCGCTCGACCTCGGCCCGATGCACCCCGACCGGCTGCACCCGTTCCAGCGCAGCCCGCTGTATGTGAATGCGCGAGGGCGCACGCAGTACGACGAGGTCTACGACATCATCCACCCCGGGCAGGTGCTGGCCTACCCGCGCAGCGTGCGCACCACGCCCTGGCACGAGCGCTTCCTCGATCACGGCGCCGAGCTCACCGAGAGCGCCGGCTGGGAGCGGGGCCAGTGGTTCCGCGCGAACGACGCGCTGCCGCTCCCCGAGGTCATGCCCGATCGCTCGGCCTGGGCGCAGCGGCACTGGTCGCCGACCATCGGCCGGGAGCACGTGGCGACCCGCACCGGCGTCGGTGTCTTCGACCTGACGCCGTTCGTCAAGGTCGAGGCCGAGGGGCCGGGCGTCACGGAGTGGCTCAACCGGGTGTGCGCGAGCGAGATGGACAGGCCGGTCGGCCGCATCCTCTACACGACGGTGCTCGATCACGACGGCGGCTGCGTGTGTGACCTCACCGTCACGCGGCTGGCCGACGAGCGCTACCTGCTCGTGACGGGCGGCGGCTCCGGCCCGCGCGACGTCGCCTGGCTGCGCGGCGAACTCCCCGAGGGGGACTCCGTGCGCCTGCGCGACGTGTCGTCGTCGCTCGGCGTGCTGGGGCTGTGGGGGCCGCGCGCCGGCGAGGTGCTCGCGCGTCTCAGCCCCGACGACCTCTCCTTCCCCTACCTGAGCGCGCGCGAGATCTGGGTCGGCGCCGTGCCGGCGCTCGCACTGCGCATCTCGTACGCCGGCGAGCTGGGCTGGGAGCTGTACACGCCCACCGAGCACGGGCGCTATCTCTGGGACCAGCTGTTCGAGGCGGGTGCCGAGTCGGGCATCGTGGCCTGCGGCACGGGCGCATTCAACTCGCTGCGCATGGAGAAGGGCTACCGCTTCGCGGGCGTCGATATGACGCGCGAGCACACGCCGTTCGAGGCCGGCCTCGGCTTCACGGTGCATTTCACCAAGCCCGACTTCAACGGCCGTGAGGCGGCCCTCGCCGCGCGCGCACGTGGGCCGCGCAAGCGCCTGCGCTGTCTCGTGCTCGACGACCTGCACGGCACCTGTTACGGCGGCGAGCCGCTCGAGCGCGACGGCCATGCGGTCGGCTACGTGGCGAGCGCCGACTTCGGCTACACCGTCGGGCGCCAGATCCTGCTCGGCTGGCTGCCGCCGGAGCTCTCGGCGGAGGGCACGCAGGTCGACGTCGACATCCTCGGCGATCACCACGGCGCCACGGTCACGCACGAGCCGCTCTACGACCCCAGCGGTGAGCGGCTCCGCGTCTGACGATCGCGACGAACGCCGCCTCCAGATGCGCAAGCGCGTCCCGCAGGCATGGAGGCCTTCCCGCACCGCCTGCCGGGCGGGTGCTCGCGGAGCAGGAATGAGCCCTCGCTTGCACTAAAGCGGTGTGCGTGAGAAAGTCGCGGGCGCATTCTTCCGCCGCCGGAGTCAAGCACCAGGAGGGCTCGTATGAGTGAACCGGTCCACGCCGATGCGAACGATCTCGCGTCGTTCGGGTACAAGCAGGAGCTGAACCGCTCGCTCGGATCGTTCTCGAGCTTCGCCGCGGGCTTCTCCTACATCTCCATTCTGACCGGGATGTTCCAGACGGCCGCGCTGGGCTTCCTCTTCGCCGGTCGCGCCTTCATCTGGGCCTGGCCGATCGTTTTCTTGGGGCAGATGGCGGTCGCGCTCAACTTCGCCGAGCTGGCCGCCCACTTCCCGCTCGCCGGCTCCGTGTACCAGTGGTCGAAGCGCCTGGCCGGAAAGCCCTGGGCCTGGAACACGGGCTGGATCTACCTCTGCGCGCAGATCGTGACCATTCCGGCTGTGGCGCTGGCGTGGCAGGTGATCCTCCCGCAGATCACGCCGAAGTTCCAGTTCGTCAAATGCACGGTCTCGACAGCCCCCGGCTCGACCTGCGCCGACAAGAACTACCCCGGCGTCTTCGATCCCGCGTTCGCCAAGAACGCGTTCATCCTCGGCGCGATCATGATCCTGCTGACGACGTTCGTGAACCTCATGGGCGTGCGCGTCATCTCGAGGATCAACAACATCGGGGTGATCGCGGAGCTCGTGGGGGCGGTCGGCCTCATCCTCCTGCTGGCGATCAACATCAAGCACGGCCCCTCGGTGCTCTTCAAGACCGACGGCACCGGCGCGGGGCATCAGTGGGGCTACTTCGGAGCGCTGCTGCTGGGCGCGATCATGCCGCTCTACGTGATGTACGGCTTCGACAGTGCGGGCTCACTGGCCGAGGAGACCGCGGATCCGCGGCGCACGGCACCGAAGGCGCTCATCCGCGCACTCCTGACGGCCGGCGTGCTCGGGTTCCTCCTGATCGGCTTCGGCACCATGGCGGTCGACAAGCAGGCCACGGGCTTCGGGCTGACGTCCATCACGAAGGACGTTCTCGGCGACACCTGGGGCAACGTCTGGCTCGCCGACGTCGGTCTCGCGATCTTCGTCTGCTGCCTGGCGATCCAGGCCATGAGCATCCGGATCCTGTTCTCCATGGCACGCGACGGCAACCTGCCGTTCGCGCGTCAGCTCGCGAGCGTCTCGGCCAAGCACCGGGTGCCGGTCGTCCCGGCCCTGACATCGGGGGTCATCGCGCTCATCATCCTCGCGTTCAACATCGTCAACCCCTCGGCCTTCACGATCATCATCTCGCTGGGCATCATCCTCATGTACATCGCGTATCTGGGTGTGACGATCCCGCTTCTGCGCAAGCGGAGTCAGGGCTGGCCCGGCAACCTGCCAGACTCGAAGGAGGGGCTGTTCGCGCTGGGGAACTGGGGCGTTCCGATCAACGCGATCGCGATCCTCTACGGCGCGTCCATGGTCGTCAACCTCGAGTGGCCGCGTGTCGCGCTGTACGTCGACGATACGTACAAGTGGGGCCCGATCGTCGCCACGATCGCGCTCGCCGGCTTCGGGCTGATCTACTACTACGCCATCCAGCAGCACAAGGGCGAGGTGCTCGAGGAGCACCGCGCCGAGGCTGCGGCAGGCGACTGATCGCGCGGGTTGGGCGGGCGCTCGTGTCCGCCCACCCCGCCAGGAACGCCCATGGATGAGCCGTTCAGGGAGCTCGCCCGCCGCGATGCGAAGGCGATACGCAGCGGCATGGCGATGGCCGTCGTTGCGCTTGTCATCGGTGTCATCGGTCTCTTCGCCGGCCCGATCGTCGGCTTCTTCGCGATGCTCGTCGCCGGGCTCGTTCAGCTGAACATCCTCTACGCGTGGCTCACGGGGCCGCGCCTCATGGCCGAGCGCCGACCCCTGCTCACGCCTGGGGTGCTCGCAGGAATTCCCTTCGCCATGGGCGCATACGCGCTCTTCGGCGGGGTGGGGGCGATCGTCGCGTCTCTGCCGGCCGCGTTCTTTGCGACGATCATCATGGGCATGACCCTCGCGACCCGTCGCACCTGACGCTCGATGGCGACGATCGTTTTTTTCCCCGAGGGCGCGCACGGGCCGACAAACAACTGCGCGGGCATCGGCGCCGTGCTGCGCGAGCGCGGCCATCGCGTCGCGTTCATCCTCGAGGAGTCGTTCGCGGGCACGCTCGAGGCGCGCGGCTTCGAGGAGCGGCTGATGCGACTCGGCCCGCCACCGGAGCAGGAGGAGGTGCCCGGGCAGTTCTGGATCGACTTCATCCGCGACACGGCTCCGGTCTTCCGCAAGCCGACGATCGAGCAGCTCGGCGAGTTCGTCGCGCCCACCTTCGAGGCGCTCTGCGACGGGGCGCGCTACGTCCACGGCCGGTTGCTGGAGATCATCGACGAGCTCGCGCCCGACGTGATCGTCGAGGACAACGTCGTCTCGTTCCCGGCGCTCGCGTCCAGCGGACGCCGCTGGGTGCGGATCGTCTCCTGCAACCCGCTCGAGGTGCCTGATCCGGCGCTCGCGCCGGTGTTCTCGGGCTATCCGGAGGCCGATCGCTCGGACTGGGCGGCCTTCCGAGAGGAGTTCCGGCGCACGCACGCCGAGCTGCACGCGTCGTTCGACGAGTTCCGCCGCGAGGCCGGGGCACCGCCGCTCCCGGGCCTGGAATTCATGGACACCTCGCCCGACCTCAACCTGTACGGCTACCCCGACGAGGTCGACTACGCCCGCTCGCAGCCGCTGGGCGCGACCTGGCACAACGTGCAGACCAGCGTGCGCACGAGCGAGGCCTGGGAGCTCCCGGAGCGCCTGCGTGAGGGGCCAGGCGCGCTGCTCTACCTCTCACTCGGGTCACTCGGGTCCGCGGATGTGGGGCTGATGCAGCGCCTAGTCGACATCCTCGGCGCGACCGGGCATCGCGTGATCGTCTCCAAGGGGCCGCTGACCGAGCAGATCCGCCTGCACGACAACATGTGCGGCGAAGGCTATCTGCCGCAACCCGCGATCCTGCCGCAGGTCGACCTCGTGATCACGCACGGCGGCAACAACACGACCTGCGAGGCGCTCCACTACGGCAAGCCGATGGTCGTGCTGCCGATCTTCTGGGATCAGTACGACAACGCCCAGCGCATCCACGAGACCGGATTCGGCGTGCGGCTCTCGACGTACGGTTGCGAGGGCGAAGAGCTGACCGGCGCCGTCGACCGGCTGCTCGCGGATGCAGCCTTGCACGCGCGGCTCGCCGCGATGGCGGACCGGCTGCAGAGCAGGTCGGGCACGGTGGTGGCGGCCGATCGGATCGAGCGGCTGGCCACCGAGCCCTGACGAGCGGACTCAGGCCTCGAAGAGCTCGAGTGCGGCCTCGGGCTGCTTGAAGGGCGGGATCACGTAGATCCCGGCCGTCCGCGGGCGGACCGCGTCGACGAGCTCGCGCGCCAGTGAGAGGCCGATGGCCGGCGCATCGGAGCCGGCCTCGCGGAGGGCCTCGAGCACTCGCTCCGGCACGCTGATCCCCGGCACCTCGTTATGGAGCCGGAGCGCCATGGCGTAGCTGCGCAGGGGCCACACGCCGACGAGCACCGGGATCGGCACGGAGCCGGAATAGTGGTCGAGGAGCGGCTGCAGCTGGCTCGCGTCGAACAGCGCCTGTGTCATCGCGAAGCGTGCGCCGGCGGCGATCTTGCGCTCGAAGCGGTCGAGCTCGAGGGCGAGGTCGTCGGCAGTCGGGTTGACCGCCACCCCGGTGAAGAAGGAGGTTGGCTGGTCGATCGCCTTGCCGACGTAGTCCTCACCCTGGTTGAGGCGGGAGATGAGGTGCACGAGGCCGATCGAGTCGATCTCGTAGACCCCGCGCGAGCCGGGGTAGTCGCCGACGTGCGGGGGGTCGCCGGTGACGGCGAGGACGTTGCGGACACCGTCGGCGTGGGCGCCGAGCAGCACGCCCTCCAGGCCCATCACCGACGTGTCTCGCGGCGTCACGTGGGGGATCGTCTCGATCCCGGTCTCCCGCTGGATGGCCACCGACGCCATGAGCGCGTTCATCCGCGCGCGAGCCATGGGGTTGTCGTTGACGTCGACGAAGCCGACGTGGCCCGACGCGCGCAGCGCGCGGGCGACGTCGATCATCGCCGTGCTCGTGCCGCCCTTCGGCGGGTCGAGCTCGACGCTCACGACCCACTCGCCCTCGCGCAGCGCGCGGGCGAGGCCCGTCTCCCCGTGGGTCGCGGCGACGGCGGCGGGAAGGGAGGACTCGCCGGCCTCGAAGGCCACGCGCGGGCGTCGCCCCTCATCCAGCGCGGATCGAATCGTCTCGATCTGGGCGGGAGTGGTGCCGCAGCAGCCGCCGATCAGACGGGCGCCCAGGGCGCTCGCCTGCGCGGCGAACTCGGCGAAGTAGTCGGGGGAGGAGTGCGGGTAGACGACGCGGCCGCCGATGATGCTCGCGAGGCCGACGTTGGGCAGCGTGGCGAGCGGCAGGCCCGAGTCACGCATCGCGGCGAGCGCGGTCAGCGCTGCGTGGGGACCGGCGCCGTGGTTGTTCCCGATGGCGGCCACGTCGAGCTGCTCCAGCCGGGCCGCTGCGGCGGCGGCGCCGATGCCGCCGGACGTCTCGGCGTCCTCGTCGAAGGTGAGCAGCGCCACGATGGGCAGCGAGGAGACGCTCCGCACGGCGCCGACGGCCGCGACGAGCTCGTCCAGATCGAAGAACGTCTCGAGCATGAAGAGGTCGACGCCGCGCCCCTCGAGGACGAGCGCCTGCTCCGCGTAGAGCGATCCGTGCTCGGTCGCGTCGAACATCTCGAGCTCGCCCAGCGGGCCGATCGCGCCCGCGATGAACACGTCGCGACCGGAAACCTCGCGTGCCTCACGGGCGATCCGCACGGCGGCGGAGTTGATCCGCTCGAAGTCGTCGTCGAGCCGGTAGGTGGCGAGGTTGCGGCGGTTTGCGCGGAAGGTGTTCGTCTCGATCAGCTCGGCGCCCGCGCGGATGTAGCTCGCGTGCACCGCGACCACGCTCTCGGGCGCGCGCAGGTTCGCCTCCTCCGGAATGCGAAGGCCGGGCACGGCCTCGGCCAGCAGAGCGCCGAGCCCGCCGTCGGCGACGATCGGCGGGCCGTTCCGCAGCCGCGCGGCGAAGTCAGCCATGCCGCCACCCCGGCGTGTCTAGAGGAGCGGGCGCAGCCATCGTTCCGCCTCCTCGAGCGTCATGTCTTTGCGCCCGGCGTAGTCGAGCACCTGGTCCTGGGCGATGCGCCCGACCGAGAAGTAGCGCGCCTGCGGATGGGCGAAGTAGATGCCGCTGACGGCGGCCGCGGGCAGCATCGCGAAGGACTCCGTGAGCGTGATGTCCGCGGCGGCCTCGGCCTCGAGCAGCGCGAAGAGGCGGCGTTTCTCCGAGTGATCGGGACACGCGGGATAGCCGAACGCGGGCCGGATGCCCTGGTAGCGCTCGTGCGCGAGGTCGTCCGCGTCGAGCTGCTCGTCGGGTGCGTACCAGGCGCGCCGGACCTGCAGGTGGAGGAACTCCGCGAACGCCTCGGCCAGCCGGTCGGCCAGCGCCTTCACCATGATCGCGCTGTAGTCGTCGTTGTCGGCTTCGTAGTGGTGAGCGAGCTCGTCCGCGCCATGCACGGCGACGGCGAACGCGCCGAGGGCGTCGTCGAGGCCGCTGTCGGCCGGCGCGATGTAGTCGGCGAGCGAGCGGTTCGGCCGGGAGTCGCCGAAATCGGTTTGCTGGCGCAGCATCGGGAAGCGCGTGCCGTCGGCGAGGACGATGTCGTCGCCCTCGCAGACGGCCCGCCAGAGGCCGTAGACGCCCTTCGTCTCGAACAGGCTGCCGGACTCGATCGTGTCGAGCAGCTCGTTGGCTGCGGCAAAGAGCTCGCGCGCGGCGGCTCCCTTGTGGGGATCGTCGAGGATCGCGGGGTACCGGCCCTTGAGCTCCCAGGCGTGGAAGAAGAAGCTCCAGTCGATGTAGTTGCGCAGCTCGGCGACGGAGGGCGAGATCTCGCGCGTGCCCGTGAAGGGCGGCGCGCCGAGCCCGTTGCTCCCCCACTCGATCGGGGTGCGGTTCGCGCGCGCCTGCCCGAGCGGCAGCAGGGGCTTGCGCTGCTTCTCCTCGTGGACGACCCTGAGGCGCCCCTGCTCCGCGCGGTTGTCGGCGTCGAGCGTTCCGCGGCGGTCCTCGTCGAGCAGGGCGTTGACGACGTCGACGACGCGCGATGCGTCGAGCACGTGCACCGTCGACTGCGCGTAGGCGGGGGCGATGCGGACAGCGGTGTGCTGGCGCGAGGTCGTGGCCCCGCCGATCAGCAACGGCAGGTCGAGCTCGCGGCGCTGCATCTCGGTCGCGACCGACACCATCTCGTCGAGCGACGGGGTGATCAGGCCGGAGAGCCCGACGGCATCGCAGCCCTGCTCGACGGCGGTCGAGAGGATCGTGTCGGCATGCACCATCACGCCGAGATCGATCACCTCGTAGCCGTTGCAGGCGAGCACGACGCCGACGATGTTCTTGCCGATGTCGTGCACGTCGCCCTTGACGGTGGCGAGCACGATCTTGCCGGCGTGCGCGCTGCCGACCTCCTCCGCCTCCATGAACGGCTCCAGGTAGGCGACGGCGCGCTTCATCACGCGGGCGCTCTTCACGACCTGGGGCAGGAACATCCTGCCGTCGCCGAACAGCTCGCCGACGACCTTCATGCCATCCATCAACGGCCCTTCGATCACGTTCAGCGGGCGCTCCGCCTGCAGGCGCGCCTCCTCGGCATCGTCCTCGACGAAGTCGACGATGCCGTGGATGACCGCAAACGCGAGCCGCTCGGCGACCGGGGCGTCCCGCCAGGCGAGATCGACCTCGCGCTTGGTGCCGTCTCCCGTGACGGAGTCGGCGAGCGTGACGAGGCGCTCGGTCGCATCCGCCCGGCGGGCGAGCAGAACGTCCTCCACGTGCTCGAGCAGGTCCGGCTGGATCTCGGCATAGACGGCGAGCTGGCCGGCATTGACGATGCCCATGTCGAGTCCCGCGTGAATCGCGTGGTAGAGGAACGCGGCGTGCATCGCCTCCCGCACGACGGCGTTGCCGCGGAACGAGAACGAGAGGTTCGAGACGCCCCCGCTCGTCAGCGAGCCGGGACAGCGCTGCTTGATCCGCGCCTGCGCCTCGATGAAGTTGCGCGCGAAGAGATCGTGCTCCTCCATGCCGGTCGCCACTGCCAGGATGTTCGCGTCGAAGATCATCTCCTCCGGGAGGAAGCCGGCGCCCAGCAGCAGGTCGTAGGCGCGACCGCAGATGGCGACCTTGCGCTCGACGGTCTCGGCCTGACCCCTCTCGTCGAACGCCATCACGACGACAGCCGCCCCGAAGCGGCGGATCTCGCGCGCCTTGGCGAGGAAATCCTCCTCGCCCTCCTTGAGGGAGATCGAGTTCACGATCCCCTTCCCCTGCAGGCACCTGAGGCCGGCCTGGATGACCGACCAGCGCGAGCTGTCGACCATGATCGGCAGCCGCGCGATCTCGGGTTCCGTCGCCACGAGGTTGAGGAAGCGCGTCATCGCTGCCTCGGAATCGAGCATGCCCTCGTCCATGTTCACGTCCAGCACGTTCGCGCCGCCGCGCACCTGCTCCAGCGCCACGTCGACGGCGCCGGCGAAGTCGTCTGCCTCGATCAGGCGGCGGAAGCGAGCGGATCCGGTCACGTTCGTCCGCTCCCCGACCATCACGAACCCCGTCTCGGCCTCGACCGCGAACGGTTCCAGACCCGCGTAGCGCGGCGTCGACTGCCTGGCGGGCACGTCTCGAGGCGTGAGTCCGGAGACCGCCTCGGCGATCGCGGCGATGTGCTCCGGCGTCGTGCCGCAACAGCCGCCGACGCCATTCACGAGCCCGCTCTCGGCGAACTCGCGCAGGAGGCCGGCGGTCTCCGGCGGTGATTCGTCATAGCTGCCGAAGGCGTTCGGCAGACCCGCGTTCGGATAGCACCACACGGGCACCGAGGCCACGCGCGCGAGCTCGGCGAGCCACGGCCGCATCTCCGCAGCGCCCAAGGAGCAGTTGATCGCGACCGCGAGCGGGCGCGCATGCTCGATCGACGCCCAGAACGCCTCCACCGTCTGTCCCGACAAGGTGCGGCCGCTGCGATCGACGACGGTCAGCGAGATGACGATCGGGATCTCCGGGGCGACGTCCTTGGCCGCCACGATGGCGGCCTTCGCGTTGAGCGTGTCGAACACCGTTTCCATCAGGAAGAGGTCGACTCCGCCATCCACGAGGCCCCGCAGTTGCTCGGCGTACCCGTCGTAGACCTCGTCGAAGCTCGCAGCTCGGAACGCCGGGTCGTCCACACGCGCCGACATCGACAACGTCACATTGAGCGGTCCGACCGAGCCGGCCACGAACCTCGGGCGCTGCGGCGTCGCGACCTCGTCACAGGCCTGCCGTGCAAGCCGCGCTCCCTCGGCATTCAGTTCGTGGACGAAGTCTCCGAGGCCGTAGTCCGCCTGGCCGATCCGCGTCGCCGTGAACGTGTTCGTCGTCGTCACGTCGGCCCCCGCAGCGAGATACGCCCGGTGGATCTCGGAGACCACATCCGGCCGCGTCACGTTGAGCACGTCGGGGTCGCCCGCGACATCCCGTTCGTGATCGGCAAAGCGCGTCCCCCGGTAGTCCGGCGGGGCGAGTCCGCGAGCCTGGATCATCGTCCCCCAGGCGCCGTCGAGCAGGACGATCCGCTCCCTCATCAACGCCTCAAGAGCCGGCACCGAGCTCACCTTCACTCCCCTCCGGCAGCCTCTCCAACATGCCGCCACCGGATCGGGAGCCCGAAGGCTCACGAGGCTGTTTAGGCGTTTATCCCCCTGGTCGCCAAGCTGCCACAAAACTGTCCAGGTGAGGCAACGCTATCAGGGAGGCGGCGTCTCAGTCTTCGGGGAGCCAGACCAAGCAGGGCGTATCGCGGCGCACCCGGCGCGACCACGCGCGGTAGCGCCAGCGGCCCGCGGCTGCACGGGAGGGACCGAAGACGAGCAGCCCCACCCCGCGCTCGGAGCACAGCGCGGCGGCCGCCGCCAGTGGGCGGGGGCTGTGAAAGATGAGCTCGTCGACCTGCACGCCGAGCGAGCGCGCCTCGCCGGCTGCCGCCGCGAGCGAGCGGTCAGCGTCGGGCCGGCCGCGCATGCGCAGCACGGCCGCCGCCGAGTTCGGCCCCACGGGCACGGCGTCGCAGAGCACGAGCGCACAGCCCGCCCCGAGTACGGTCTCGAGTGCGAAGCGCTGTGCTCGCGCGTCCAGCGGCACGTCCAGCGTCAGCAGCATGACCGGCCGTCCGGTGGTGGCGGCCGTGACTCGCGACTGCGGCGCACGGGCGCGCGGGGCGGTCATCTACAGCGCCTCATACGGGAGCACGTAGGCCACGGGCCGACGATATCCAGATGATCCGGCTAGGGCAACTCGATGCGCGTGAGTCGCCGGCCGCACCACCAGGTCGCCAGTGCCGCCACGGCCGTGAGCACGGCGACGGCCGCGAATCCGCCGATCGCGGGCACGTTGAAGTCGGTGGAGGAGGGCAGACCGCCCGCGACGATGGCCCGTGCGTATGCGCCGAGCGAGAGCCAGCGCGCGCTGGGTGCGAACGTCGCGATCGATCCTTCCCAGAAGAGCACGTAGATCAACCCGATCACGACCGGCCGCTTGACGCGCAGCGAGAGCGCGCCGAACGCCGCGGCGTACGCGCAGGCCGCAACTGCGACGGCCGCGACCGCCCAGAGGGCCGACGTCACGCTGAAATCGGAGCCGGGCGAGAGCGCGATCACGATCGCGAGGCCCGGCACGCACAGTACGACCGTGGTCAGCGCGGCGGCGACGATGGCGGGAAGCGCGATCGCGAGCCGGGGCAGCGGGGTCGAGGCCAGGTACAGGATCGTGCCGTCGTCGCGCTCCTCGCCGATCGCGCTCGAGCCGATCACGAGCGCCAGGAACGGCAGGACGGTCGGCAGGAAGAGTTGCTCCATCAAGGACGCGAACGCCGCGGCGTCGGCCGTGCCGTCCGCCGCCTGGACGACCGCGACGAGCGCCGCGAGCAGGGGCGCGAACGCCAGCAGCAGAGAGCGCTTCCGCAGGAGCAACCGCCGGAGCGCCAGGCGGAAGAGCGCGCCGTTCACGTCAGCGTCCCCTTCCGCGCGCGTGATCGGTGAGGTAGGTGTAGACGCTCTCGAGGTCGTCGCCGAGCGGCTCGACGCGATCGACCGTGGCGCCGAGGTCGCGTGCGAGGGGCATCAGGCGTCGGCCGAGCGCGTCCATGTCGCCCGTCTCGACCACCAGCATGCCGGTGTCGATGCGAACGCCGCTCGCGAGGCCCTCGCCGACGAGCTCGCGCGCCAGCGCTTGGGCGTCGCCCCCGGCGGCAATGCGCAGCGTGCGCGGACGGTCGCGAATGAGGTCGCGGATCGCGCCCGTCTCGCCCTCTGCGACGAGGCGCCCGTTGACGAGCACGACGACGCGAGGCGCCATGCGCTCCACCTCGTGCAAGACGTGCGAGGACACGAGCACAGTCCGGCCCTCGGAGCCGAGTCTCCGGATGAGCTCGACGACGTGGCGGCGCTGAACGGGATCGAGGCCGTTGAGCGGCTCGTCGAGCAGCAGCAGCTCCGGGGAGTGGACGAGCGCCTGCGCCAGCTTGACGCGCTGGCGCATGCCCTTCGAGAACCCTCCGACCTGGCGTTCGGCGGCGTCCTCGAGGCCCACGCTCGCGAGCGCCTCGGTGGCGGCTCGCGCCGGATCGGGGACCTCGCGCAGGCCGGCCATCAGCTCGACCAGCTCACGCGCCGTGAGGAAGGGCCAGAGCCCGTCGCGGTCGTGCACGATGCCGATTCGCCGATAGACCTCGGGCTCGCGGCGCGGGTCGTGACCCAGCACGCGCACGGTGCCCATACTCGGATCGGCGAAGCCCGCGCAGAGCGCGAGCGCGGTGGACTTGCCGGCGCCGTTGTGGCCGAGCAGGCCGGTCACGCCGGGTGCGAGCTCGAACGAGACCTCCGCCAGCGCGACGGTGTCGCCGTACCACTTGGAGACGCCCTGGAAGACGAGCGTCAGGCGTCTGCCCTCCGGTAGCGCCACCACAGGCAGGCCGCCGAGACACTCATTACCACCGCACACGCCGCCCACCACCACCAGCCGGCGAGCGCCTGCGCCTGATCCTGCTCGCCCGGGTAGAGCGAGCGCGCCGCGGCGATCGGCAGGCGGCCGAGCATGATCAGCTGCAGATGGCGATCGAGACCGGCGCCGTAGACGAGGGCGCCCCCGACGTAGGTCGGGATCAGCATCAGCGCCGCGTAGCCGCCGAGGGCGAACGCGCGCCGGCTCGTGAAGGACGCGACGGCCAGCCCGACGAGGCTGACGTACGACGCCAGCAACAGGCCCGAGGCGAGGATGCGCAGCGAGTCGTGCCAGTGGTCGCCGAGGTAGCCGACGGCCGAATCGGCGAAGAACGCGTTGCCGACGAACAGCAGGAGCACCGGCAGCAACGTCAGGCAGAGCAGGGGCACGAGCGCTGCGAAGAACTTGCCGGCGACGTAGGTGAGGCGCCCGACCGCCGTCGACAGGTAGAGGGAGAGCACGTTGTCGCGCCGGTCGGGACAGAGCAGCTCGGGGCACAGGATGGCCGCGAAGATCGTCACGTCCAGTCCGATCTCGGTCAGGTACTGGCGATACGGGATCAGCTCAGGGAAGCGGTTGGCGAAGCTCTGCCCGACGATCGCGCGGATGGCGAGCACGGCGAACGCGGGCAGGAAGGCGACCAGGGTCAGCGAGATCGGGAGAAACTTCGCGCGCCAGCTCTTGCGCGCCCCGAGCGCGCCGAACGCGCTCCAGCGCGCCAGCGAGATGAGCGCGAACCAGGGCGGTCGGCGCACTCCGTCGTAGCGCGCGTAGCGGGTGTCCTCGAGTCGCGCGCTCATGCGATCGCCCCGATCACGGCGTCCTCGAGTGTGCGGTCCCCCGGCAGCAGGGCGCGCACGCTGACCTCCGCCTCGGCGCAGGCGTCGCGGACTGCGTCGGGCAGCATGCCCGGGTCGCCGTGCACGGCCAGCCAGCCCTCCTCGCCGTCATCGACCCGCACGCCGCGAGCGATCAGGGCCGCACGCAGCGCGCCGAGGTCGCCGACGGCACTGAGTCGCGCACTGCCGGCCTCGCGTCCACGCAGATCGCTGATCCGGCCCTGGGCCGCGACCCGTCCGTCGCGCAGCACGACCACGGCGTCGCAGGTGCGCTCGACGTCCTCCAGCACGTGCGAGGAGAAGAGCACGCGGATGCCGAGGTCGCGCGAGAGCCGGCGCACGAGCTCCAGCATCTCCTCGCGCCCCTGCGGGTCGAGGCCGTTCGTCGGCTCGTCGAGCACCACCAACTCGGGCGAGTGCACGAGCGCCTGGGCGAGCTTGACGCGCTGGCGCATGCCGGTCGAGAACGTCCCGATCAGGCGCATACGCTCCTCTTCGAGGCCGACCTGGAAGAGCACCTCGCTCGTGCGCAGCACCGCCACGCGCCGCGGCAGCCCGCGCAGCTCGCCGAGGTGGACGACCAGGTCGCGCGCCGTCATCCAGCTGGGCAGGCACTCGTGCTCGGGCATGTAGCCGATGCGCCGGCGCAGCTCCAGGCCACGCGCGACCGCATCGATGCCGAGCAGCTGCGCCATGCCGGCATCGGGCTCGACCAGCCCGAGCAAGGCGCGCATCAGCGTGGACTTGCCGGCGCCGTTGGCGCCCAGCAGGCCGATCGCCTCGTCCGCGATCTCCAGGCTGACGTCGTCCAGCGCGACGATCTCGTCGTAGCGCTTGGTCAGCCCGGTGGTGGCGATCGTCGTTCGCTCGGCGGTCGCTGCCACGCCCTGAACCCTAGGTGCTTCAGCCCTCGAGCAGGTCGAGCAGCGTCGGTCCTTCCTGCTCGGGCGCGGCCGTGGCGACTGCCAGCCGGCGCGGCGGGCGCTGGACGACGACGCCTCCGGGGCCGGCCAGCTCGACGACGCGCGCGCCGCACGAGCGCTCGAGCCGATCGGCCAGCGCGGCGTGACAGGTCGAGACCACGACCTGGCGCCCCTCGACCGCTCCGAGCACTCGCACCAGGGCATCCAGCCGGTGCGCGTCCCAGTGCGCGAACAACTCGTCGAGGAAGAGCGGGAGGCGGGCCTCGGCGTCGATCGCGTCGACGAGCGCGAGCCGCACGGCGACGTAGACCTGCTCGAGGGTGCCGCGAGAGAGCGGCGGTCCCACGCGCAGCGGCATGGGCTCGCCCTCGCGGGTCACCTCGAGCACCGGCTCCCCACCCGGCGTCTCCACGATCGCGACGCCGGTGTAGCGGGCATGCGTGATGGCCTCCAGATAGCGGCTCGCGGCCTGCAGCCAGGCCGGGGCGTAGCGCTCGCGCACCTCGCGCTCGGCGCGGCGCACGACCGCCGCCGCGAGCGCGAGCCGATCGCGCCCGCGCCGCACCTGCGCGAGCTCGTCCTCGACCGCTCGCAACTCGCCCTCGACGTCGCCGATCGTGCGCGCCGCGCCCAGGCGGTCGAGCTCTGCGCCCAGTTCCTGCTCTCGTAGCATCAGCGCCTCGGAACGGGAGCGCGCCTCGCGCAGCTCGGCGACGAGCGTCGCGTGCTCGTCGTCGGAGAGCAGCAGGCGCTCTCCGCGCGCCTCGCGCTCGCGCGCGGTCACGAGCAAGGCGTCGAGCTCGGGCACGCCCTCGACGAGGCTGCGCTCTCGCTGGTCGGCGGCAACGCGTCGCGTCGCCGCTGCGTGCAGCCGGTCGAGCGCGTCGGCTTCGTCGCCCGTCGGCGATGCGCTGCGCACGAGGGCCTCGAGCTCCGCGAGCCGCTCGCCGACGCTCTGCGTCCGCTCCGCTGCAGCCGCCGCGCGCGGAAGCAGCTCGCCGGCCCGCTCGTTCGCGGCGGTCGCCTGCGCATCACGGCGTTGCGCAGCCTCGAGCTCCTCGGAGAGCCGCTCGGGGTCGTCCGTGCCGAGCACGGCCGCGAGCGCCGCGCCGCGCTCGGTCGCCCGCAGCTCGGCCTCGACGAGCTGCGCGAGGCGCGCGGTCGCGAGCGCCTGATCGCGCGTCGCCGCCCGCAGCTGCTCGATGTCGCCGACGAGCGTCTGATCGGGACGCTCCTTGCGCGACTCGGCAACGTGAAGGTCTCCGAGCGCCGTGACGAGCTCGCTCGAGGCCGCCGAGTGCTCCTTGAGGGCGACGCGCATCCTGCGGGCGCCCTTGCGCTTGTAGGCGAGGAAGCCCGCCGCCGCGGCCAGCAGCAGGGCGCCCGCCAGCAGCGCGAGGCGCGGGCCCGGGAGCGCGAGCGCCAGGGCGGCGAGCACCACGGACAGCACCGCCGTGGCGACGACCGCAGCCCCCGAGACGTGCATGACGGGAGCCGTCGCGCCGCGCGCGGCGTTCTCGCAGCGCACCGCGGCAGCCTGGAGGTCGGCGATCTGCACCGTCTCGAGCGCGGCCTCGTCGGCCGCGCGCGGGGCATGCCCCAGCACACGCAGCCCGAGGTCGGCGCAGCGGGTCGCGAGACTCGCGGCGCGCGCGCGCTCGACCGCCAGCTGATCCCTGTCTCCCTCGTCGCGGGCGCGTGCCAGGGCCGCCTCGCGGATCGTTGCCGCGTGCCGAAGCAGCACCTGGTCTCGGTCGCCGAGCCGCGAGGCCAGCTGTGCGGTCTCGAGCTCGGCGCGGATGGCCGCCAGCTCGCGCCGGCGCTCGTCGAGCTCTGCCCGTAGCCCCTCGACGCGCTCGCCGGGCTGGGCTCCGACCCGCGCAGCGAGTGGCTCGGGCACGAGCTCCTCGGCCTCGCTGCGCAGGCGCTCGAGCTCCTGCCAGGCCCGCAGGGCGGGCGCGTGGCGGTCGTGCAGGTCGCGGCGGCCGTCCAGCCTGGCCTCCTCACGGCGGGCGAGCGCCAGCTGCTCCCGCACGCGCGCCAGCTCGGCCGCCGCCTGCGCGTGCGCCTGCGCCCCGGCGAGTGCCTCGCGGCGGGCCTCGCGCAAGGCGCTCAGCCGGGCCGAGAGGTCCGCCGAGCGCGGCTTGCCGCGGCGATCGGCCCGCCAGAGCGCGTCTGCGGCAGTGGAGAGATCCTGGGCGGCGAGCGCGGCGGGCCGCAGGAACGCGGGCGAGGCCCCGCCGAGCAGCCGCTGCTCGATCTCGCGCCAGGTCGCGGCGTCCAGCCCGCGCAACTCGTCCGCGTCGAACGCGTGGAGGGCCAGGTAGGTGCCACGCTCGAGCCAGGCGACCTCCGCCAGGGGACGGTTTGCCAGCTCCTCCTGAGCATCTCCGCGCCAGGCCCGGCCCGTCGGCCGCGCGCGCAGGTGGCGCTCGACGCGCACGCGGGCGCCATCGGGCAGCAGGAGGTCGAGCTCGCCGTGGGCATGGCCGTCGGCGGGCGTCGCCGGATGATCCTCGCGCGCCGCCGGCGAGAAGCCGTAGAGCATCGAGGCGACGAACGAGCGCAGCGTCGACTTGCCCGCCTCGTTCGGCCCGTAGACGACGAGCAGGTCGGTCTCGGCGAGGCCCTCGAGCTCGAGCTCGGCCAGCGGACCGTAGGCGCCGACGCGGAGGCGGTCGATCCTCACGGAGCGGACTCCGCCAGCAGCGCCTCGGCAAGGGTCTCGTCGAGGTCGCTCAGCAGGTCAGCCAGGTAGGCTCGCCGGGTCGCCTGGTCGCCGGAGTCCTCGCCTGCGAGCACGGACGGAGCGAGCTCGTCCAGCAGCGCCTCCTCGGAGTCGGCCCGGCTCGCGATCTCGAGCGCGGCGCCCAGCAGGTGCGGCTGGCCGCGATGCCGCTCGAGATCGAGCGGCGGGCGCAGATGCTCGCAGCGCAGGTCCACGCTGAGCGCGCCGAGCGCGAGCGCCAGCTCCTCGGCGGACCCCTGGCGCTCCTCGGGATCGCGCAGCGCGAAGGCGAGCGGGGAACGGCCTCGCAGCTCCAACCGCACGACGAGCTCCTCGTTCGCGGCGCCGGGCTGCGTCGCCTCCAGGGCGACCAAGGCGTCGCCGGCGAGGCCCGCGAGGCCGGCGGCGGTGACGTCGTCGAGTCGCAGCCGCTCGAAGCGCATCGGGGCGAGTGCCACGAACTCGACCTGCGCGCGGCCGGCGGCGTCGATCTCGACGACGAGCGCGCCCTTGGCGCCCGGCTCGCCTACATCGTGCGGCGAGAGGCAGCCGGGATACCACGCGGGCGGGTCGCTGCGCACCTGCTGGCGCAGGTGCACGTGGCCGAGCGCCCAGTAGGCGTAGCCGCGGTCGAGATCCTCCGCTGCACAGGGCGCGTAACGCTCGCGCGCGGCCGCCGCCCCGTCGACCTGCGCGTGGAGCACCGCGATGGAGGCCGGGCTGGGCGCGGGCGGCATCAGCACGGCCAGGTTGGCGCCCTCGGCGCCGCCCGCGTGGCCGATCGCGACGACGTGCCCGAGCGGCTCGCCCCCGGGGCCGGAGAGCTCGACGGTCACGGGCTCGTGCGTCAGGGCGAGCGTGCAGCCGGCCTGCGCGAGTGGCGCCAGCGCCCGGCCGGGATCGTGGTTGCCGCTCGCCAGGATCACCTCGATGCCCGCCTCAAGCACGAGCGCGAGCTGCGCCAGCGCGTGATGCAGCGCGGCCGGCCCCACCTCGCTGCGCTCGAAGAGATCGCCTGCGATCACGAGGGCGTGCGCGCTGCGCTCGATCGCGAGCTCGCAGACGCGCGCGAAGGCCTCGCGCTCGGCCGCGCGCACCCGCGTCCGCACGGTGGCGTCGAGGCTCGCGCACGGGGCGTCGAGATGGCAATCGGCGGTATGGACGATCCGCAGCATGGGTGTCGCAGCCTAATCCTGCGGTCGGCTGTCGCCGCCCTGCACAAGCCGGCATCAGGCACGCAATTTGCGTGCCTGGCCCAATGCGCGCACTCGCGTGCCCGAGGCGCACATGAGCCCCGATTCGTGCAGGCGCGAGGTGTTCTAGTTGCGGACGAGCGGCTTGTAGCGCAGGCGGTGCGGGCCTGCCGCTTCCTCGCCCAGCGTCTCGCGGCGCCAGCGCTCGTACTCGTCGAACGAGCCCTCGAACCAGCGCACGTGCGAGTCGCCCTCGAACACCAGCAGATGAGTGGCGACGCGGTCGAGGAACCAGCGGTCATGGCTGATCACGACGGCGCAGCCCGCGAAGCGCTCCAGGGCGTCCTCGAGCGCGCGCAGCGTGTCCACGTCCAGGTCGTTGGTCGGCTCGTCGAGCAGCAGCAGGTTCGCGCCCGTGCGCAGCAGCTTGGCCAGGTGCAGCCGGTTGCGCTCGCCGCCCGAGAGGTCGCGCACCTTCTTCTGCTGGTCGCCGCCGCGGAAGTTGAAGCTGGAGACGTAGGCGCGCGACGACACCTCGCGTGGTCCGACCCGCATGCGATCGACGCCGCCCGTGATCTCCTCCCAGACCGACTTCTCGCCGTCCAGGGCCGCGCGCGACTGGTCGACGTAGGCGAGCTCGACCGTGTCGCCGAGGCGCAGGCTCCCGCTGTCGGCCTGCTCCTGCCCGGCGATCATGCGGAAGAGCGTGGTCTTGCCGGCCCCGTTCGGCCCCACGACGCCCACGATCCCGCCCGGCGGCAGCGAGAAGTCGAGATCCTCGATCAGCAGCCGGTCGCCGAACCCCTTGCTCAGCCCCGAGGCCTCGACCACCACGTCGCCCAGGCGGTTGCCCGCCGGGATGTGGATCTCGAGGCGGTCGATCTGGACGTTCGCCTCCTCGGCCAGCAGCGACTCGTAGCGCTGCAGGCGCGCCTTGCCCCTGGACTGGCGCGCCTTCTGCGACATGCCGGCCCACTCCATCTCGCGCGCGAGCGCGCGACGGCGCGCCGACTCGCCCTTCTCCTCGAGCTCCAGCCGGGCCTGCTTCTGCTCCAGCCAGCCCGAGTAGTTGCCCTGATACGGGATGCCCTTGCCGCGCTCGAGCTCGAGGATCCAGCCGGCCACGTTGTCGAGGAAGTAGCGGTCATGCGTGACGGCCACGACGGTGCCGCGGTAGTCGGCGAGGAAGCGCTCGAGCCACGCCACCGACTCGGCGTCGAGGTGGTTCGTCGGCTCGTCGAGCAGCAGCAGGTCGGGAGCCTGCAGCAGGAGCCGGCAGAGCGCGACGCGGCGACGCTCGCCGCCCGAGAGCGTGCTCACCTCGGCCTCGCCGGGCGGCACGCGCAGCGCGTCCATGGCAGTCGCGAGCGTGCGCTCGAGGTTCCAGCCGTCGATCGCGTCGATGCGCTCCTGCACCTCGCCCATCTCGGCCAGCGTGCTCTCCATCTCGTCGGCGTCGAGCGGCTCGCCCAGGCGCGCGGAGATCGCGTTGAAGCGGTCGAGCAGGTCGCGCGTGCCGCGCATGCCGTCCTCGACGTTCTCGTACACGGTGCGCGTCTCGTCGAGCTGCGGCTCCTGCTCCAGCATCCCGACGGTAGCGCCGGGCGCCAGCAGCACGTCGCCGCCGACGTGCGTGTCGATGCCCGCCATGATCCGCAGGAGCGAGCTCTTGCCCGAGCCGTTGGCGCCGAGCACGCCGATCTTCGCGCCGTGCAGGAACGCCAGCGTGATCCCGTCGAGCACAGTGCGGTCGGGCGGATAGCGCTTCACCAGCCGGCGCAGCGTGAGGATGATCTGCTCACTCATCGAGCGCGCAGGGTAGCTGCTGAGAGCCACTGGCCCCGCCGTCCGCTCCAGGGTGGGACCGCTACAACGTTGTTCCGGGCGAGTGATATCGGAAATGCGCTGCGCCTCCGATACGGAGAGCATGAACGGACGCTCTCGCTTGCTCGCAACCTTCTTTGCTTGTCTCTGTGCACTCTTGCTGCCCGCAGCCGCCGGCGCGGCCGAGATCGTCGATCGCGGCGTCTCCTCGCCGACGCTCGCCGTCAACGGAAACAACGTCGCGCTCGTGACCTACACCGCGCACGGCGTGAAGCGCCACGTCCTCTACTGGGGCGCCGTCGACTGGGGCACGAAGTTCGCCCGCGACTACTCGGGCGGCTGGAAGAGCAAGGTCGCCGACTTCAAGCGCTTCAGCAACAGCTGCAAGGCCTACACCGGCCCGCAGCTGGCCTTCATGATCTATGCCTGCGACGCGCCGGACGGCTCGCACTGGGCGCTCCAGCAGTGGTCGCGCCTGTGGAAGAACTACGGCGGGGACTCGGCTCCCGCCGAGCTCTACATCTCGCACTGGCGCGGCAATATCGGAGTCCTCCAGATCTCCACCGACTACAGCTACCACGGCAAGCACCAGCATCTCTGGGGCGACTTCACGTTCCACGACAAGCCGGTCTTCGGCACCAGCTGGACCAAGGCGGGCGTGCCCAAGGACAGGCAGGGCCGCAACATCTACGTGGACTTCCTCAAGGGCCCGACGTGGCGCCGCGTCAACAGCTTCCTCACGCATCCGCCGACCGCCGGCTTCTGTTACACGTTCGCCAACCACCCGGCCAGCTCGCCGGCCTGGAACGGCCAGGGCACGGGCGACGCCTATCGCGCAACGGCCATCGGCCCGGGCGTGTCCCCGCTCGTGCAGGTGCATTTCTCGCCGCCCGGCCCGTACAGCCCCGACGTCGACGCCGCGGCCAACGCCGCGCAGACGGAACTGCTGGGCAACGACAGGCGTTGCCGGATCGACTGATCGATCGGGAGAGCGGGTGGGCCAAGGCTCGCCCCGGCCGCTGCCGGGGCGAGCGCCCGCCGCTCAGGTGGGACGTCCGCCCGCGAGGCCGCGGTCGCGCAGCAGCTGACTCTCCGCCTCGGCTCCGAGAATCGCGCCCGGCGGTCCGAGGGTGGGGACGTCTCCGGGCCCAGCAGGCAGTCCGAGGGAGGGCGCCTCGCGGTTGCCGCGACGCCGTCGCAGGAGGTCGGCGAGCGCAAAGCCGAGCGCGAACAGGATCGCGAGGCCGATCATCCACTCGCGCAGGCTGAGAATCGTGTCCCGCGCGCTCTGCTCCCACTCGCCCTGGCTGAGCAGGTTCGTCGGGAATGTGTCGCGGATGAGATCCTGGCCGCGCGGGTAGCGAGCCGTGTGATGCCGCTGCCAGGTGTCGAGCTTGTGCGGCAGCGCGGCCGAGATCACGAGCATCGCCGCGCACACGATGTAGGTGCCGTAACGGATGAAGACGGCGGCGACGCCGATCCCGATCAGCAGCGCCGACGGGATCAGCGCGGCGAGCCAGATCTTGGCCTCCAGCCCGGGGGTCGTCGGGTGGAAGCGCAGGATCAGGTGCCCGTTGTGCGTCCAGGCGATCACGTGTGGGCGATCCAGCGCCAGCGAGGCCAGCATCAGCGAGAGGAAGTAGAGCGGCGCGGCCAGGATGCTCGCGACGATCAGCGGCGTGCGCTTGCGCGCGGCGAGGCGCTTGAGGAAGGTGTTCACATCCGCCCCGCGGCGAGGATGCTGCTCAGGAACGCGCGCGTCCGCTCTTCCTTGGGGTCCCCGAACAGCTGGCTCGGCGGGCCCTCCTCGAGGATCAGGCCGCCGTCCAGGAAGCAGATCTTGCTCGACACCTCGCGCGCGAAGCTCATCTCGTGCGTGGCGATGATCATCGTCATGCCGATCTCGCTCAGGTCGCGCACGAGCTGCAGGACCTCGCTCACGAGCTGAGGATCGAGCGCGCTCGTGATCTCGTCGAGCAGCATCAGCTTGGGATCCATCGCGAGCGCGCGCACGATCGCGACGCGCTGCTGCTGGCCGCCCGAGAGGCGGTCGGGAAACTCCTCGGCCTTCTCGCGCAGTCCGATGCGGTCGAGCAGCTCGAACGCGCGCGCCTCGGCCTGCTTCTTGGAGCGGCCGAGCGTCTTGCGCGGCGAGAGCGTCACGTTCTGCAGCACCGTCATGTGCGGGAAGAGGTTGAAGGCCTGGAAGACGATGCCGATGTGCCGGCGCAGCTCGTTGACGTCGACCTTGCCGGTGGTCAGGTTCTGCCCGTCGAACGTGATCTGCCCGGCGTCGATCTTCTCGAGCAGGTTGATGCAGCGCAGCAGCGTGGACTTGCCCGAGCCCGAGGCGCCGATCAGGCACACGACGTCGTGCGCCTTGACCTCGAGGCTGACGTTGGTCAGCACCTGGTTGTCGCCGAACGACTTGGAGACGTTCTCGACCTTGACGAAGCTCTCGTCGCTCATCCGGCGGCGCGCTCACGTAGCTCGCGCTGCCGGATCAGGTTGTCCGTGAAGCGCGCGAGCGGGATCGTCAGCATCACGAAGAAGACGGCCGCCACCGTGTAGCCCGTGAAGTTGGTGTACGCGGTCGAGTAGTTCTGTGCCGCGAGCACCGCCTCGCCGATGCCGATCACGAAGACGATCGCGGTGTCCTTCTGGAGCCCGATGAAGTCGTTCAGCAACGGCGGGATGACCCGCCGGATGGCCTGGGGGAGCACGACGTAGCGCATCGTCTGCCCGTAGCTCAGCCCGAGCGAGCGAGCTGCCATGCGCTGGCTCTGGTGGATCGACTCGATGCCCGCACGGTAGACCTCGGCGACGTAGGCCGAGTAGATGATCGCGATGGATGCGATGCCGTAGGTCGTCGCGCTCTGGCTGGAGATCCAGCCGGCGTCGGCCGAGGGAACGCCGACGCCGATCACGAGCGCGACGATGATCAGCGGCGTCCCGCGGAAGAAGTCGACGTAGAGAATGGCCAGGGCGCGCAGCGGACTCGCTGCGCGCCCTGGGAGTCCTCGTACCACCGCGATCCCCAGCGCGAAGATCAGGACCAGGATCTCCGCGATCACCATCATGTGGATGTTCGTCTGGAATCCGATCCAGACATCCGGCAGAACGTCCCGGAAGGCATGCGGCGAGAAGAACAGGTCGAGAATGCGGTGCATGTGTCGCGCGACCCTACTACTTGAAGGCGAGCACCGGCGCTATTTGAAGACGGGCAACTTGGCGAAGTCCGCAGACAACCACTTCTTCTGCATCTTGCCGATCGTGCCGTCCTCGACGAAGCCCTTGACGATGGTGCTCACCATGGGACGCAGCTTGCTGCCCTTCTGGAAAACGATGCCGTACTGCTCGTGCGTGACGATGCGGCCCACGATCGGGCCGAACTTGCCGGGCGAGGACGCGCGCTGGGCGCCGATGATCGGGATGTCGTAGACGACGGCGTCGCACTGGCCCGACTGCAGCTCCTGGAACATGACCGCGGTCTGGCTCGGGTTGAGCACCGGCTTGGTCGGCTTGATGTGCACCTTGATGTAGGTGGCGCCGGTCGTGCCGGAGGCGGCGCACAGCTTGAGCTTGCGGAGGTCGGCGATGGACTTCGGCACCGGGTTCAGGCCCTTGCGGATCATGACGCCCTGATCGGCCTCGATGTACGGGCTCGAAAAGTCGACATTCTTCTGGCGCTCAGGCGTGATCGTCTCCTGGCCGAAGTACATGTCGTACGGCTTGGGGCCGGGCGCGTAGGACTTCGGGAACGACGACAGGTAGTACCACTGGACCTTCTTCAGGCCGAGCTTCTTGGCGATCGCGAGGCCCAGGTCGACCTCCATGCCCTTCGGATTCACTACCGTGGTGCCCTTGAACGTGCCGACCTCGAAGCCCGGTGCCGGCGGGGTCATGCCGACGATCAGCGTGCCGGGCTTCAGCGTCGGAGGTGCGGCGGTGTGCTTGGCCCCGGCCGTTGCGGCCGTGAGGCTGAGCGCGAGCACCCCCGCAGCCAGCGTTAGGACGATCTTCTTCACGTGTACCCCCGGATGGTTGACGGGCCCAAATCTAGCCAACGCGCGACGGGTGGGAGCGCGCTTCGCCTGCAACGATTGGACGGCAGGGCGTCCCGCGGGTTAGGACACCCCGCGTCTGACAGAATCGGCGGCCATGTCCCGCGTCCGCTCCTCTGTCGCCGAGCTGGACCGGCTGCGGCTCTGGCACCCCTTCACCCAGCAGGCCGACTGGGCGCGCGACGACCCGCTCGTGATCGCCGCCGGCGAGGGCTCCTGGCTGATCGACGAGACCGGAAAGCGCTATCTCGACGGCAACGCCTCGCTCTGGGTGAACGTCCACGGCCACCGCCGGGCCGAGATCGACGCGGCCGTGCGCGAGCAGCTCGAGCGCATCGCGCACACGACGTTCCTCGGTCTCACCAACCCCGCGGCTGTGGCCTTCGCCGACGCGCTGCTCGAGACGACGCCCGCCGGGTTGACGCGCGCGTTCCTCTCGGAGAGCGGCTCGAGTGCCTGCGAGGTCGCGATCAAGCTCGCCCTGCGCCACGCCCAGCTGCGCGGAGAGTCGCGCCGCACGCGCATCGTCGGGCTGCGCAACGGCTACCACGGCGACACGCTCGGTGCCGTCGCGGCCGGGGGCATCGACGCGTTCCACGCCGCCTTCGCCCCGCTGCTCGGCCCGGCACTGCACGCCCCGAGCCCGATCGACGATCCGTCGGCGGACGGCCTTGCCGAGTTGCTCGCCGAGCAGGGCGACGAAGTCTTCGCCGTCATCGTGGAGCCGCTCATCCAGGCCGCGGCGGGCGTCCTGGTCGCTCCCGGCGGCTGGCTCGCCCGCGCCCGCGCGCTCTGCGATGGCGCCGGCTGCTTGCTGATCTGCGACGAGGTGGCCGTGGGCCTCGGGCGCACCGGCACGTTCTGGGCGAGCGAGCGCGAGGACGTCGCGCCGGACATCCTCTGCTGCGGCAAGGGGCTGACCGGCGGCTACCTGCCGCTCTCGGCCACGCTCGTGCGCGAGGAGCTCTACGAGAGCTTCCTGGGCGGCCCGGAGCGCACCTTCTACCACGGGCATTCCTACAGCGGGAACCCGCTCGCCTGTGCCGCCGCGTGCGCCTCGCTCGCGCTCTACGAGCAGGACGGCACGCTCGCCAACGTCGGCCGCCAGTCGGAGCGGCTGCGGGCACGGCTCGCGGCCGCGCCGTATCCGGTGCGCGGTCACGGCCTGCTGCTGGCAGTCGCCGGCGGAGGCGCCGATGTCTGCCGGGCCGCGCGCCGGCACGGCCTCGTGATCCGCCCGCTCGGAGAGGCCGTCGTGATCTGCCCGCCGCTGTCGCTCTCCGACGACGAGGCGGATCTGCTCGCGGACGCCCTGCTTGCCGCCTACGCCGACGTGGCGTGAGCGCACCCTCGCTGCCGCCACTCTGCGACCTGCTCGTGACCGGCACCGACACGGGTGTCGGCAAGACGTGGGTGACGGCCGCGCTCGCAGCCGCCTGCATCGAGGCGGGGCAGCGCGTGGGCGTGCTCAAGGCCGCCCAGACCGGGCCCGACGACGACGCCGCATGGATCGCCGCGCGCGTGCCCGGGATCGTCGCGCGCACGGCGCTGCGCTACGAGGCGCCGGTCGCCCCGGTCGTGGCCGCCCGCCTGGAGGGCGCTCCCGAGCCCGGCCTCGAGCCGATCCTGGCCGCGGCGGGCGAGTTGCGCACCGTCACCGACGGCATTCTCGTCGAGGGCTCGGGCGGCCTGCTCGTGCCCATCAACGAGCGCGAGACGTTCGCCGATCTCGCGCTCGCGCTGGGGTTGCCGCTGCTGATCGTGGCGCGCCCAGGGCTCGGCACGCTCAATCACACGGCGCTCACGCTGGAGGTCGCCCGCGCCCGCGGGCTCGCGGTGGCCGGGGTGGTGGTGTGCGGCACGAGCGCAGATCCCGATGTGGCCGAGCGCACCAACCTGACCGAGCTGCGGCGCCTCGCGCCGCTGCTGGGCGCCCTGCCGCACGACCCCGGGGGCTGGCCGGCGCCCGCTATGGTCCCGGCGTGATCGACCTCCGCGCACTCGAGGAGCAGATGCTCGACCGCGCGGAGCCCCTCGTCCGCGAGGATGCACTGCGCATCACCGAGCTGCCCCCGGATCGCGTCCCTGAGCTGTGCGCGCTCGCCCACCGCGTCCGGCTGGCGCACTGCGGGCCTGAGGTCTCCGTCGAGTCGATCGTGTCCGCCAAGACCGGCGGCTGCAGCGAGGACTGCGCCTTCTGCTCGCAATCCGCGCGCTTCCCGACGCCGGTGCGCGCCGCCTGGCTGGACGTCGACGGCATGGTCGAGGCGGCGCGCCGCTCGCAGGCCGCCGGGGCGACCGAGTTCTGCATCGTCGTGGCCGTGCGCGGCCCGGACGAGCGCCTGCTCGAGCGGACGCTCCAGGCCACCGAGGCGATCAAGCGCGAGACGAAGATGCAGGTCGCCTGCTCGCTCGGCCTGCTCGACGACGAGCAGGCGCGGCGCCTCGCTGAGGGCGGCATCGACCGCTACAACCACAACCTCGAGGCCTCGCGCTCCTTCTTCCCGTCGATCTGCACGAGCCATTCCTTCGACGACCGCTACGAGACCTGCCTGCGCGCGCGCGCGGCGGGCATGGAGCTCTGTTCGGGCGGCGTCGTGGGCATGGGCGAGACCTGGGAGCAGCGAGTCGAGCTGGCCTACGACCTCGCCTCGCTCGACCCGGACGAGGTGCCGCTCAACTTCCTCAACCCGCGCCCCGGGACGCCCCTCGAGGAGCGCGAGCTCGTCGAGCCGCTCGAAGCGCTCAAGGCAATCGCGCTGTTCCGGCTCGTGCTGCCGCGCGCGACCCTTCGCTACGCGGGCGGGCGCGAGGTGACGCTGCGCGAACTGCAGGCGCTCGGGCTCGTCTCGGGCATCAACGCCCTGATCGTCGGCAACTACCTGACGACGCTCGGGCGCAGCGTCGAGGACGACCTGCGCATGCTCGACGATCTGCGCATGCCGCTGCGCCCGCTCGCCGAAGCGCTGTGACCTTCTGCGCGCGCTGCGGCAGCGACGAGCACGAGGCCTGCGAGCGGGGCGGCCCTCTCGACCCGCCGCGCTACTGCACGCGCTGCGGGCGCCGGCTCGAGGTGCAGGTGCTCCCCGACGGCTACACCGCCCGCTGTCGCCGCTGCGACACCGCGGGCGGGCCGGCTGACTAGGCGTCCTTGTCGATCGGCTCAGTGCTTTCTTCCTGGGGCGTGGCCTCTCGGGCGGCGCCGTGGACGCGCTCGCGTGCGGCGTCGATCGCCGAGCGGAAGCTGGTGCCCTCGCCGCTGAACGGGCGGCTCGGCGGCGGCGACTGCGGGTGGAGCTCGGTCGGGGGCGGGGGCGGGGGTGCCGCGGGCGGCTCCCAGGTCCCGGGCGAAGGCAGCGGGGCGACCTCGTCGGTGTCCTCCCCAGGCGACTTCGGCGCGTCGGCCTCGGGCACGATCGAGGGCAGGGACTCGAAGGGCGAATTGCCGCGGTCGCGCCCGGGCGGCGAGAAGGGCGTCGACTCCGGCTCGAACGAGCGCGCCGGCTCGGGCTGTGGCTCCACCGAGGGCTCGGGCTCGCGCTCGGGCTCCGGCTCGGGCTCCACGGCCTCGGGCTCGTCCGCTTCGGGCTCCGGCTCGACGGCGGGCTCCGGAGTGGACACGGCTCCGAAGGGCGTGCGCTCCGGCTCGGGGGCGGCCGTGATGTACGACGCGGGCTCGGGCGGGGCCTCGGCGAGCGGCGGCTCGTGCTCGGGGGTTACCTCGGGCTCCGGCGCGGCGAACGGGTCCGGCGTGCTCGCAGCCTCTGACTCGGACGTGACCTGCGGCTCGGGAGCGGCGAAGGCCTCGGGTGCGAACGCCGCGGGCGGGTCGACCGAGGTCGCCTCGGCGGGCGGAGCGTCCTCCGAGAGGCGCGCACGCAGGGAGAAGCGCGCCTCGCGCGTGTCGAGCGGCTCGTCGCCCTCGTACTCGGGCGCGGTCGCTTCCTCCTCCTCGAACCAGCGCCGATCCTCGGGCTCGAGACCGAGGCGGCGGCGAAGCCAGGTGCGGGCCTCGGGTGTCACCGCCAGCGCACCCACTCCGACGGCCAGTCCGCCGATCAACCACCGTTTTGCCATCGTGCCACCTCCTCCGTCGAGTCGGTTCTCAGGCTAGTCGAAGTCGCCGGGGAGGTTTCCGGTCGGAGTCGGCTATCCTGCTCGAAAACCACAACGCCTTCTGCTGCGGCGTCGCCCCTGTCTCCTGGCCGGGGGTGGAAGCGGTGCTCACACCGTACGACGCAGCCGTCTGAGTCCGGAGAGGGGAGACAGGAACCGTGCACCCGTACGAGGTGATGTTGATGCTCGATGCCGACGCCGATGAGGCGCGGCAGAACGAGGTCATCGAGCGGATACGCCAGATCGTCGAGCAGGGTGGCGGAACGTTCGAGTCCGTCGATGCGTGGGGCCGCCTCAAGCTGGCCTACGAGATCGGCCACAAGGGCGAGGCCTTCTACTACATCGTGAACTTCGCGAGCTCGCCCGAGACGCTCGACGAGGTCAAGCGCGTCCTGCGGATCACGGACGACGTCATGCGCTTCATGGTCGTGCGCCGTACGGGCCGCTCGCACGGCAAGCAGGCCGAGGATCAGGCCCCCGTGTCGTGAACGTCGCGGACCGTCACGCAGCTGCGCCAACCCGCCGTTCGGCCTGGCGCCGCGCCGGCCGCGCTCGTACACTCACGAACACACGTTCGATGACGAGCTGAGAAGGGCGAGACGATGGCGAATATCAACCGCGTCGTGATCTCCGGCAACCTCACCAAGGACCCGGAGCTACGCCAGTTGCCGAGCGGCAACTCGGTGTGCAAGCTGCGCATGGCGGTCAACACCCGCGTCAAGGACCGCGACAGCGGGCAGTGGACCGACAAGCCGAACTACTTCGATGTGACCGTCTGGGGCGGCCAGGGCGAGAACGTTGCCAAGTATCTGCAACGCGGCTCGGGGCTGATCGTGGACGGCCGGCTCGAATGGCGCGAGTGGGATGCGCAGGACGGCACCAAGCGCCAGGCGGTCGAGATCATCGCGGACAGCACCCAGTTCATGGGCGGACGCGACGGCGGCAGCGGTGGCGGCGGTGGCGGCGCGGAGCGCCCCGCCGGCGACTTCGCCCCTGCCGGCAACGCCCCCATGCCGACGTCGGCCTCCATCGCCGACGACGACGACATCCCGTTCTGAGAAGTAAGGACTGATCGACGTGGCCCGAGCCCGACCAACGAGCAAGACGAGCACGAAGCGCCGCGGCCCCGGTGGCGACAAGACCGGCGGCAAGCGCAAGATCTGCCACTTCTGCAAGGACAAGGTCGAAGAGGTGGACTACAAGAACGCGAACGGCCTCCGGCGCTACATCTCCGAGAAGGGCAAGATCCGCTCGCGCCGCATCACCGGCGCCTGCCGCCGCCACCAGAACCAGGTGGCCGTGGCGATCAAGCGCGCCCGCGAGATGGCGCTCCTGCCCTACACGGGGGCCTGAGCCGATGGCGCGCAAGCAGCACAGGGCGATCCTGCTGCAGGACGTCGATCATCTCGGCGCGCGCGGCGACGTCGTCTCCGTCAAGTCCGGCTACCTGCGGAACTACCTCGTCCCGCGCCGGCTGGCCGAGCAGGCGACCGAGGCCCGCATCGCCGAGATCAAGCAGACCGAGTCGGTACGCGCGAAGCAGCAGGCGCGCACGACCGACCAGGCGCAGGAGATCGCGCGCACGCTGACGACGACGATCCTGACGATCCCGGTGCTCGCGGGCGCCGGCGACCGGCTCTACGGCTCCGTCACGCCGGCCGACATCGCCGACGAGATCTGGCGCGCGCGCAAGATCCGCGTCGACCGCCGCAAGGTGCAACTCGAAGAGCCGATCCGCCGTCTGGGCACCTACCAGGTCGACATCGAGGTCTTTCCAGAGGTCATCGCGACCGTCAAGACGATGGTCGTGCCCGCCGAGGGCTCGACGTTCGACCTGCCCGTTCCCGAAGACTGACCGGCTCCCGGCCGGTACGCCGTGCGTTCTCGGCGCAAAGAGCGGATATGAGTCGCTGCGCGGACGCCGGACGCCGGACGCCACGGCTAGGCTGCCCGCGGTGAGGGGACAGCTATGAGCAGCGCGCCCGAGAGGGAGGATGTTTCGGGGCGCCTGCCGCCGCAGGACCTCGACGCCGAGCAGTCGGTGCTCGGCGCGATGCTGCTCTCGGAGGCAGCGGTCGCCGAGGCCACCGAGGTGCTCAAGGCCGAGGACTTCTACCGCGGCGGGCACGGCGAGATCTTCGCCGCGATGCTCGACCTGTACCAGAAGTCCGAGCCCGTCGATCAGGTCTCCGTCTGCGACCGGCTCGACCAGCGCGGGTCGCTCGACCAGGTCGGCGGCCGGCCGGCCGTGTTCGCGCTGGCGGAGGCCGTCCCCGTCGTCACGAACGCGCGGCGCTACGCCGACATCGTGCGCGAGATGGCCATGCTGCGCGGCCTGATCCGCGTCGGCACCGAGGTCGCGCAGCTCGGCTACGACCGGCCCGGCGATACGCGCGAGCTGCTCGACATGGCCGAGCAGAAGGTCTACGAGATCGCCCAGAACGGGACGACCGAGGACTTCACGCTGATCAAGGGGCCGCTCGACGAGGCCTTCCACCGGCTGACGCTGCTGTTCGAGAACGGCGATGGCAGCGGCGTGACGGGCTTGCCGACCGGCTTCGGCGAGCTCGACCGCCAGACCTCCGGCCTGCAGAAGTCCAACCTCGTGATCCTCGCCGCCCGGCCCTCGATGGGCAAGACGAGCCTCGCGCTGAACGTGGCCGAGCACGTCGCGGTGACGCTGCAGAAGCCGGTTGCGCTGTTCTCGCTCGAGATGTCGAAGGCCGAGATCGCCCAGCGCCTGCTCTGCTCCGTCGGCAAGGTCGACCAGAGCCGGCTCAAGCAGGGCCAGCTCGAGGACGGCGACTGGATGCGCGTCACGGGTGCGATGGAGACGCTCGGCAGCGCGCCGCTCTACATCGACGACTCGGGCGCCATGACAGTGATGGAGATGCGTGCCAAGGCGCGGCGGCTCGCGGCGCGGCAGAAGGGCGGTCTCGCGCTTGTCGTGGTCGACTACATCCAGCTCATGCAGGCGTCGATCCCGACGGACAACCGCGTGCAGGAGATCTCGCAGATCTCGCGCTCGCTCAAGATGCTGGCGCGCGACCTCGACGTCCCCGTGCTCGCGCTGTCGCAGCTCTCGCGCGCGGTGGAGCAGCGCCAGGACAAGCGCCCCGTGCTCTCCGACCTGCGCGAGTCGGGCGCGATCGAGCAGGACGCCGATGTCGTGATGTTCATCTACCGCGACGCCTACTACCGCAAGTCCGAGGGCGAGGAGGTGCGACCGGACGATCCGTCCAACGATCTCTCGGAGGTGCACATCGCCAAGCACCGCAACGGGCCCGTGGGCACGATCAACCTGCGCTTCCAGTCGCGCTACACGCGGTTCGTGGACGACTACGCCGCGACGCGTGCGTAGGCACGCCGCCGGTACCCTGCCGCGGTGAGCAGGCGAGCAGCGACCGCAACCGTCGTCGTCGGCGCCCAGTGGGGCGACGAGGGCAAGGGGAAGATCGTGGACCTTCTGGCGGAGTCGTTCGCCGTCGTCGCCCGCTACCAGGGCGGCAACAACGCCGGGCACACCGTGCAGGTGGGCGACGAGACCTTCAAGTTCCGGCTGCTGCCGAGCGGCATCCTCTTCCCCGGCGTGCAGTGCGTGCTCGGCAACGGCGTCGTGCTCGATCCCGAGGTGCTGTGCGAGGAACTCGACGAGCTCGAGGCGCGTGGCCGCTCGGCGGCCGGCCTGCGCATCTCGGGCAACGCGCACCTCGTGATGCCCTGGCACCGCGTGCTCGACCAGGCCTCCGAGGTGCATCTCGGAGCGCTCCAGATCGGCACCACCCGGCGCGGCATCGGGCCGGCCTACGCCGACAAGGCCGCGCGCGTCGGCATCCGCGTGCAGGATCTGCTCGACACGAAGATCCTGCGCGAGAAGATCGCGACGGCGCTCGAGCTCAAGAACGAGCAGCTCGGCTTCCTCTATGGCATCGGCCGGCTCGACGCGGAGTCGATCCAGGCCTCGGCCGTGCGCCACGCCGAGCGCCTCGCGCCCTTCATCGCCGACGTCTCGCGGCTCGTCAACGAGGCGCTCGACCGCGGCGACGGCGTGCTCTGCGAGGGCGCGCAGGGCACGCTGCTCGACCTCGACCACGGCACCTATCCGTTCGTGACGTCGTCGAACCCGATTGCCGGCGCGGCCTGCGTCGGGCTCGGCATCGGGCCGACGCGCATCGGGGACGTCGCCGGAGTGGCCAAGGCCTATCTCACGCGCGTGGGCGAAGGACCGTTCCCGAGCGAGGCCGGCCCCGCCGAGTCGCTTGCGCTGCGCACGGCGGGCGGGGAGTTCGGCACCGTCACGGGGCGCCCGCGGCGCTGCGGCTGGCTCGACCTCGTCGGGCTGCGCTACGCCTCACGCGTGAACGGCTTCACCGAGCTCGTGCTCACAAAGCTGGACGTGCTCTCGGCCGTCGAGGAGATTCCGGTCTGCGTGGCCTACCGGCTGCGCGACGGCAGCGTGAGCGAGCATTTCCCGGCGCACCAGTCCGACTTCCACCACGCCGAGCCGGTCTTCGAGACGCTCGAGGGCTGGGGGGTGCCGATCGACGGCGCGCGCACGTTCGGCGAGCTTCCACCCGCCGCGCAGCGCTATGTCGCGTTCGTCGCCGAGCGCCTGGGAGTGCCGGTCGGCCTCGTCAGCGTCGGGCCCCGCCGCGATCAGGTGCTGACGGCCGGCGCCTCCACGGCTGCGGCCCGCGCGCTCGCCTCGACGTAGGCGGCAAAGGCCGCGCGCACGCGCTCGGTCACGGGGCGCTCGAGCGGGAGGGGCCGTCCGTCGATCTCGCACACGGGCACGATCTCGGCGCCGGTTCCCGTGAGGAACAGCTCGTCGGCCGTCCAGGCGTCGGCGGGCGTGAGGGCGGCCTCGGCCGACTCGATGCCCTGCTCGGCCAGGAGTTGCATGACGAGCGCGCGCGTGATGCCGGCGAGCGCACCGCTCGCGACGGCCGGCGTGAGCACGCGCCCGCGGCTGACGAGGAAGAGGTTGTCGGCCGTGCACTCGGCGATCAGGCCCTGCGCGTTCAGCAGCACGGCCTCGTCGGCGCCCTGCCTGCGCGCTTCGATTGAGGCCAGCACGCTCGTGAGGTAGTTGAGGCTCTTGATCTGCGGCGGCAGCGCGTCGTGGGCGCTGCGGCGCAGGCTGGACGTCACGAGCCGCGCGCCGTCGCGGTAGCGCTCCGCGGGGTATAGCGTGAGCGGTGCCGCGATCACGATCAGGCTCGCGTGCGGGCAGGTGTGCGGCGAGACTCCCAGAGCACCTTCGCCGCGCGTGACGACGAGTCGCAGGTAACCCTCGTCGAGCCCCGCGCGTTCCGCAGCCTCGGCGCAGAGCGCCGCGATCTCGGCGCGCCCGGCAGGAAGGTCGAGCACGATCGCCCGCGCCGACGCCTCGAGGCGATCGAGGTGCTCCTCGAGCAGGAACGGCCGGCCGGCATACACGCGGATGCCCTCGAACACCCCGTCCCCGTAGAGCAGGCCGTGGTCGAGCACGGAGATCCGGGCCTCCTCGGCAGGCGTCCACTTCCCATCGACGTACGCGATCACGACCTCACCTCCAAGAGCGACTAGACAGAATCTAGTGACTATACGATGTAAAGTGTCTGCATGTCCACCTATCCCCAGGACTGCCCGGTCGCCGCGACGCTCGATGCGGTGGGCGATCGCTGGACGCTGCTGATCGTCCGCGACCTGCTGCGCGGCATCACGCGCTACGGCGATCTGGCGCGCTCGCTCGATCCCATTGCACCCAACCTGCTGGCCGGGCGCCTACGGCGGCTGGAGGATCTCGGGCTGGTGACGCGCGAGCGCTACAGCGAGCGACCGCTGCGAGCGAGCTACGCGCTGACCGAGCGCGGCCGTGCGCTCGCGCCCGTGATCGTGACGCTCGGGCGCTTCGGCATCGATCAGCTCGGCCGGGCGGAGCCCGACTACCTCGCGGCGCACATCGGCTGCGGTGGCCGAGTGCCCCCGACCGCCTGGCGCTGCCTGCGCTGCGGCGACGACGTGACTGCCGGCGAGCTCGAGCTGCTGCCTCCGGCGGAGATCGCTCCGCCGCTGGCACCCGTCGCGACGGGCTGATACCACGATCAGCGCGGCGTGTTCATCGTGACACCAGCTCTTCAGTAGACTCGGCGCGATGAGGATCCTGCTCGTCGGTTCGGGCGGGCGGGAGCACGCGCTTGCGCAGGCGCTCGCCGCGAGCCCCACCTGTCACGACCTGCACTGCGCCCCTGGCAACCCGGGCATCGCGCGCATCTCGACCTGCCACGAGGTCGCCGTCGAGGACGTGGGCGCGATGGTCGCGCTCGCCCACCACCTCGAGGTCGGGCTCGTGGTGATCGGGCCCGAGCTGCCACTCGTGCTCGGCCTCGGGGATGCCCTGCGGCGCGCGCGCATTCCCGTCTTCGGGCCATCGTCGGGCGCCGCGCTCGTCGAGGGCTCGAAGGCCTTCTCGAAGAAGCTGATGCAGGCCGCGGGCGTGCCGACCGCGCGTGCGATGACCTGTACGGACATCGATGCCGCGCGCAGCGCCGTGGACGACCTGGGCGGTGGGTGCGTTGTCAAGGCCGACGGGCTCGCCGCGGGGAAGGGCGTCGCGGTGTGCCCGGATCGCGAGTCGGCGCTGGCCGCGATCGAGGCGTGTCTGGTCGGCGGCGCGTTCGGCGAGGCGGGGCGGACGGTCGTTGTCGAGGAGTTGCTCGTCGGCGACGAGGTCTCGCTGCTCGCCCTTTGCCACGGCCAGTCGGCGCGCCCGCTCACCGCCGCGCAGGACTTCAAGCGCGCCGGCGACGGCGACAGCGGGCCCAACACCGGCGGCATGGGCGCGTACTCGCCCGTGCCGTGGTTCGACGACGCCGCCACGGCCGACGCCGCGCGGCTGGTGCACGAGCCGTTGCTGGCGGAGCTCGCGCGCCGGGGCATCCCGTTCTCGGGCTGCCTCTACGCCGGTCTCATGCTGACCGCGGACGGGCCCCGCGTGCTCGAGTACAACGTGCGCTTCGGCGATCCCGAGACGCAGGCGCTCGTGGCACGGCTCGACGGCGACCTCGCCCTGGCACTCGCCGCGATCGCGCACGGCGCCCCCGACGAGGTCGACCTCGGGGTGCGCGACGACGCGGCCGTCACGCTCGTGCTCGCCGCGCCCGGCTACCCGGAGGCTCCTCGCACCGGTCAGCCGATCGAGGGCATCGAGCGTGCCGAGGCGCTGACGGGAGTCAGCGTGCAACACGCCGGGACTGCCTCGCGGGATGGCCGGCTCGTGGTCGCCGGCGGGCGCGTGCTCGGCGTCACCGCGACGGCGCCCACGCTCCACCTCGCGCGCGAGCGCGCCATGGCGGGCGCGCTGGAGATCGAATTCGACGGCAAGCAGGTGCGCAGCGACATCGCCCTGCGCGCAGCACAGGAGGAAGCACGTGTCTGACATCCCCAGCCCCACCCCCTCGCCTGCCGAGATGGAGGAGCTGTTTCCCGGCGTCGAGTCCGAGGGCCCGCTGGTCGGGATCCTGATGGGCTCGGAGTCCGACCGCCCGATCATGGAAAAGGCGTGTGCGGAGCTCGACGCCCGCGCGCTCCCTTGGGAGCTGCGCGTGATCTCGGCCCACCGCAACCCCAAGGAGGTCGCGAACTACGCGGAGAATGCCGAGCTGCGCGGCATCCGGGTCTTGATCTGCGGCGCCGGCATGGCTGCCGCGCTGCCCGGAGTGGTCGCGGCCTACACGGACCTCCCGGTGATCGGCGTACCGATCGCATCCGGCGGGCTGGGTGGCATGGACGCCCTGCTGGCGATCTCGCAGATGCCTCCGGGCGTGCCCGTCGGGTGCATGGCGATCGGCGGCGCGCGCAACGCCGCCATCTTCGCCGCGCGCATCCTCGCTCAGGGCGGCACGCCGATCGCCGAAGGCGAATGAGCGCGTTCGGGACACCCGAGGAGGCGGCGCGGGCAATCGCGCTGGCCGGCGAGCGAGCGGCGGCCTTCCGCCGCGAGGCGAGCGACCTGCCCGCGGCCGTGGTGCTGAGCGACGAGGAGCGGGCGTGCTATCGCACGCCGCTTCCGCGCACCGGCGTCGGGCTCGAGGCCGTGGTCGAGCGCGTCGCGAGCGAGGTGCTGCCGCGCTCGCTCTCGCACTCCCACGCGCGGTCGTTCCCGTTCATCGACGGCTCCGGGCTCGAGGCGGGCGTCGCCGCCGCGGTGCTCGCGGCCGCCCTCGACGCCAACCTCGGCGGTGGCGCCGCCGCAGCCTCCGAGGTGGAGGACGTGGCCTGGCGCTGGCTGGCCGAGCTGATCGGGTTCCCCGCAGGCATCGGCCACTTCACGAGCGGCGGCACGCACGCCAACCTGACGGGCCTCGCGTGTGCTCGCGCACGGGCGCTGCCGGCGGCGCGCGAGCACGGAGTGACTCCAGGCTCCGCGGCGGTGTACGCGTCCGAGCAGGCGCACAACTCGATTGCGCGGGCCTGCGACGTGCTCGGCCTCGGCCGGCGCGCGCTGCGCCCGATCCGCACCGACAGTGCATTTCGCGTGCGTCCCGACGAGCTGGCTCGCTCGATCGAGACCGATCGCGCCGCCGGTGTGATTCCGGTCGCGGTGGTGGGCGCGGCCGGCACCACCAGCACGGGCGCGGTCGACGCGCTCGACGCACTGGCCGACGTCTGCGCCGAGCACGGCGTGTGGTTCCACATCGACGGCGCCTACGGCGCTCCCGCCGCCGCCGCGCCGAGCACGGCTGCGCTCTTCCGTGGCCTCGATCGGGCCGATTCCGTCGCAATCGACCCGCACAAGTGGCTCTACCTGCCCAAGGCGGTCGGCTGTGTGCTCCTGCGCGACGCCACGGTGCTCGGCGATGCCTTCGCCGACGAGCCCGAGTACCTCGAGAACGTCGGGGACGGCCCCTACGCCGGGCCCGTGTGGCCGGTCTTCCAGGGCATCGAGGTGACGCATCCGTTCCGGGGTCTCGGGCCCTGGATGGCATTCCTCGCCTACGGTGCAGACGCCATGGTCGCAGCCGTCGAGAACGACGTGCGGCTCGCGCGCCTGCTGGCCGAGGCCGTGCGCGCCGCGCCCGACCTCGAGCTGCTCGACGAGCCGCAGCTCTCGGTCGTGGTCTATCGCCACCATCCGCCCGGGCTCGACGATCCCTCCGCGCTCGACGTCCACAACCGCGCGCTACTGGATGCCATGCAGCGTGACGGGCGCGTGCTGACCTCGGGCACGACCGTTCGCGGGGCCTTCGCGCTGCGGCCCTGCATGACCCACCACCGCTCGAGCGACGCCGACGTGCTCGCGCTCGCCGAGGTGGCGAGCGAGCTCGGTGCCGCGCTCGCAGCTCCGATGCTGCAAGGGTGATCCCCGCGGCGATGCCTGTCAGCGGTTCTCCTGCATGCGTCTCGCCCGATTACGCCGGGCGGCCCGCGGCCTGCACCAGGACCGGGTGCTTCGCCCAACACGCTGGGAGTATCGCGGGAGCGCGCTCGGCGCCCACCGCAACTCCTATGCTGCCAATGTGATCGCCCGCTACTCGCTCCCACGGCTTGCAGCCATCTGGAGCGACGAGGGCCGTCTCGGCTGCTGGCTCGAGGTCGAGCTTGCCGCCCTGGAGGCGTGGAGCGAGCTGGGTGTCGTGCCGGAGGGCGCCGTCGCCGCGGTGCGGACGCGCGCGCGTGTCGATGCGGCGTTCGTGGAGCGCGCCAAGGAGATCGAGCGCCGCACCCAGCACGACGTGATCGCCTTCACCGAGGCCGTGGCCGAGCAGGCGGGGGAGGAGGCGCGCTGGTTCCACTACGGCCTGACCTCCTCGGATGTCGTCGACACCGGGCTCGCGCTCCAGCTGCGGGCTGCCGGGGTCGAGGTGCTGGCCGGCTGCGACCGCGCGCTCGAGGCCGTGCTCGCCCGCGCGCTCGAGCACCGCGCCACTCCCTGCATGGGGCGCACCCACGGCGTGCACGCCGAGCCGACGACGTTCGGGCTCAAGCTGCTCGGCTGGTGGTACGAGCTGGGCCGCGATCGCGCGCGAGTCGAGCGGGCGTTCACCGGGGTCTCCGTGGGCAAGCTCTCGGGCGCGGTCGGCGCGTACGGCAACGTCGATCCGCGCGTCGAGGAGCTCGTGCTCGCCGAGCTCGGCCTGGGGCGCGAGGACGTCGCGACGCAGGTGGTCGCGCGCGATCGCCACGCCGAGCTGCTGGCGTCGCTGGCGATCCTCGGCAGCTCGCTCGATCGCTTCGCGACGGAGATCCGCCACCTGCAGCGCAGCGAGGTGCGCGAGGCGGCAGAGCCGTTCGCGCGGGGCCAGAAGGGCTCCTCGGCGATGCCGCACAAGCGCAATCCGATCACGTGCGAGCGCATCAGCGGGCTGGCGCGCGTGTTGCGCGGCAATGCCCTCGCGGGCTTCGAGAACGTCCCGCTGTGGCACGAGCGCGACATCTCCCACTCCTCGGCGGAGCGTGTGGTGCTGGGCGACTCGACGACGCTCGCGCACTACCTGCTCGACCGCTTCGCCTGGGTCGCGGAGGGACTCGAGGTCTATCCCGAGCGCATGCGCCGCAACATCGACGCCGCGCACGGGCTGACGTTCTCGGGCAGCGTGCTGCTCGCGCTGGTCGAGGCCGGCCTCTCGCGCGAGGCCGCCTACGCGATCGTCCAGCGCAATGCGCTGCGCGCGTTCGAGGAGGAGCGGCCGCTGCGGCAACTGCTCGAGGCCGACTCCGAGGCCACGGCGCTGCTCGATGCCGCTACGCTCGATCGCATCTTCGACCTCGACGCCGCGCTGCGCAACGCGGGCGTCGCATTCGACCGCCTGGAGGCAGCTCATGTCTAGCTCGCTCGCGCTCGACCATCTCGCCTCCGGCAAGGTGCGGGAGCTCTACGACGCCGGCGACGGCCGGCTCTTGCTCGTCGCCTCGGATCGCATCTCCGCCTTCGACGTCATACTGCCGACGCCGATTCCGGACAAGGGACGCGTGCTCACCGCGCTCTCACTGCACTGGTTCGCGCTCACCTCCGACATCGTGCGCAACCACGTCATCTCGGCCAGGCTCGAGGAGTTTCCCGAGGGCGCGCGCGATCCGAGCCTCGCCGGTCGCGCCCTGCTCGTCCGGCGGCTCGAGATGCTGCCGCTCGAGTGCGTTGTGCGCGGCTACCTCGCGGGCTCCGGCTGGAAGGACTACGGGCGCACCGGCGCCGTCTGCGGCATCCCGCTGCCGGCCGGGCTGCGCGAGGCCGACCGCCTGCCGCGCACGCTGTTCACTCCGTCCACGAAGGCCACGAGCGGTCACGACGAGAACATCACGGCCGAACAGGGCATCGAGCTCGTGGGCGAGCAGCGCTACCGTGAGGTCGAGCGGGCCTCGATCGCGCTCTACGAGCGCGCCGCGGCCTCGGCGCTCGAGCGCGGCATCATCCTCGCCGACACGAAGTTCGAGTTCGGCATCGACAGCGGCGGCTCGCTGGTCGTCGGCGACGAGGTGCTGACGCCCGACTCCTCGCGCTTCTGGCCGGCCGACAGCTACACGCCCGGCGCCTCGCCGCCGTCCTTCGACAAGCAGTTCGTGCGCGACTGGCTGGAGACGCAGCCCTGGGACAAGACGCCGCCCGGACCCGAGCTGCCCGCCGAGGTGCGCGACGGCACGGCCGCGCGCTACCGCGAGGCCTACGAACGACTCGCCGGACGCCCGTTCGCGAGCTTCCTCGACGAGCTGGGGGCGAGCGACGCGTGAGGGTGACCGTGCTGGTGCGACCCAAGGAGGGCATCCTCGATCCGCAGGGCGAGGTCATCCGCCAGGCGCTCTCGTCGCTCGGCTATCCGGCGAGCTCCGTGCGGGCGGGACGGCTGTTTGACGTCGAGCTCGACGTGAGCGACCCGGCCGAGGCTGCGCGGGTGGGACGGGAAGCTGCCGACCGCCTGCTCGCGAACGCGCTGATCGAGGGCTACGAGGTGCTCGTCGAGGGCGCCGTCGTCGAGGAGGTCGTCGTCGAAGAGGTGGTCGTCGTCGAGCACGGAGTGCCCGAATGAAGCCGCGCATCGGCGTGATCACGTTCCCGGGAACCTGCGACGACCGCGACGCGCTGCACGCCGTCGAGCTCCTCGGCGGCGAGGCCGTCGCGCTCTGGCACGCCGCAGCCGACCTCGAGGACTGCACGGGCGTGATCATCCCGGGTGGCTTCTCCTACGGCGACTACCTGCGCGCCGGCGCGATCGCCCGCTTCGCGCCGATGATGCGCGAGGTCGAGGCCTTCGCAGCGGCGGGCGGTCCCGTGCTCGGCATCTGCAACGGCTTCCAGGTGCTGTGCGAGGCCGGCCTGCTGCCCGGCATTCTGCGGCCGAACCACCACGGGCGCTTCGTGTGCCGCGACGTCGACCTCGTCGTCCAGCGCGCCGGCTCCCCCTGGCTTGCGGGCCTCGAGCCGGGCGACGTCCTGCGCGTGCCGGTCAAGCATCACGACGGTGCCTGGTACGCGCCGCCCGGGGAGCAGGAGCGGGTCGAGTCGGGCGGCCAGGTGGCTCTCCGCTACGCCGACAACCCGAACGGCGCGCTCGCGGACATCGCCTGCGTCACGAACGCCGCCGGCAACGTCTGCGGGCTCATGCCGCACCCCGAGCATGCCGTCGACCCGGCACTCGGGCCGGTGGGCGGGCGCCCGCTGCTGCAGGGCCTCCTGACGCTGGCGCGCGCCCGCAAGCGGACGCGCATCACGGCCTGATTCGTGCCGTCTCGCGCGCTCCCCTCGAGGAAGGGTGGGGGCCGTGTGTCCCGAGCGGAGGCCGCCGTGGCGAGAACCGGACAACTCCGCGAGATGTCACACTCGCGATGTGATCGCCCTCCCCGAGGGGAAAGGCGATGAGCGAGGCGGATGCCATCTCGCTCGCGCTCACGACGGGCGCAGGGCGGGCGCCTCGTTGAAGCCGCGTGTCACCGCTTCTTGAACGGAGCGACGAGGTCGAACGAGTCCTCGATCAGCTCCTCGATCATCGTCGGCGCGAGGCTGCCGTCGAGCGTCACGGTGATCCAATGGCGCTTGTTCATGTGGTAGCCCGGCTTGATCGCGCCGTGCTCGGCGCGCAGCACCTCGCCGTGCTCGGGGTCGCACTTGACGGTGAGCTGCAGCCGCGAGTCCTCGGGGCCGACGACGGCGAAGATCTTGCCGGCGACCTTGAAGACCGCGATCTCGGGGCGGAACGGGTGGCAGAGCTCGGCGCCGGCCTGGCGCGCACAGGCCTCGAGCACGGCCTTGCGCTCGGGGCTCACCGGCCGATGCGCGCGAGGTAGGCGCGCACGATGCCGTCCGCGTCCTCGTCGCGCGGGAGGCCGAGGGCATCGGCCCGCGTCGAGCGCCAATCGGTCGCCCACGTCCGCACGATCGCCTCGGTCGCGGGATCGACCTCGACGGTGACGGGCGCGAGCGTCGAGGCGTCCACGAGCCCGTGCAGCGCGCTCAGCAGCTCGCGAGGCGTGACCAGGAGGCCGGGGAGGTTGAGCGCCCGCCCGTCGCCCAGGTCGCCGCCGTCGACCTCGAGCAGGCGCGCCAGGCAGCCGACCGTCGTGTCGACGCCGATCACGACCGCCGGCTGGTCGAGGCTGACGGGCAGCGTCGTCGGTCGCCCGGCCAGTGGCTCGCGCACGACCGCGCTGGCGAAGCCCGAGGCGGCCGCATTCGGCGCGCCGGGCCGCACGACCACGGTCGGCGGCCGCGCCGAGCGCGCATCGAGGAAGCCCTTGCGAGTCGCGTCGGCGAAGAGCAGCTCCAGCATGGCCTTGGTCGCGCCGTAGGTCGTGAGCGGCGTCTGGCGTGTGCCGTCGTCGACGGTTCCCAGCGCGAGCTCCCCCCCGAAGGTCGCGAGCGAGCTCGTGAACACGAGGCGGGGCGCGCTGCCGTGGGCGCGGCAGGCCTCCACGAGTGCCCGCCCGCCGTCCAGGTTGACGTCGAGTGCGAGGTTGAAGTCGCGCTCGGCGCCGCCGCTGACGATCGACGCGAGGTGCACGATTGCGACCTCGGGGGCGTCGAGGGCCGTTCCGAGCAGTTCTGCGTCGCGGATGTCGCCGCGCAGTTCCAGGACGTCGGCGAGGTCGTCGGGCGGGGCGACGGCCGCGGGCACGTCGAGCAGCAGCAGCTCGTCGCCCGGACGCGTCCGCCGCAGATGACGGGCGAGCTCGATGCCGAGCATGCCCAGACCTCCCGTGATCACGATGCGCATCGCCCTATGATCGCCGCTGATGGACGTCGTCGTCGTAGGTGCCGGGCTGATGGGCTCGCAGATCGCAGCCGAGTACGCGCTCGCCGGCCACGGCGTGCGCTGCCTCGCGCGGCACCCCGACGTCACTCGCGAGCGTGTCGACACGGCACTCGCGACCGCCCTCCGTCTCGGCCTGCGGGACGAGGCCGCCACGGCTGCCGCCACCGCGCGCATCGGCGTCGCGGCAGTGCTGGCCGAGATCGAGCGCTGCGACCTCGTCGTCGAGTCGGTGCCCGAGGAGCTCGAGCTCAAGGGCGAGGTCCTGTCGCCGATCGCGGCGCAGTTCCCGGATGCGGTGATCGCCAGCAACACCTCCTCGCTCTCCATCGAGGACATCGGCGAGGCCTGCGGGGCGCCCGAGCGCACCGTCGGCACCCACTACTGGAATCCGCCCCTGCTGATGCCCCTGGTCGAGGTGATCGCGGGCCCGCAGAGCCGTCCCGAGGCGGTCGAGCTCGCGCGCGCGGCCGTCGCCAGCTGTGGCAAGCGCCCGGTGCTCGTGCAGCGCGACGTGCCCGGCTTCATCTGGAACCGCCTGCAGCACGCGCTTCTGCGCGAGGCGCTCTGGATCATCGACAACGGCGTCGCCACGCCCGAGGCGGTCGACGAGGTCGTGCGCTTCGGCAACGCCCGCCGCTGGGAGCACGTCGGGCCATTCGCCGCAGCGGCTCTGGGCGGTATCGGCACCTGGCAGCGAGTCGCGGGGGAGCTCTTCCCGGTGCTCTCGAACGCCCGCGACGCCGGCGACCTCGAACGGGCCCTCTGGGCCGACAAGGCCGAGCTCGCGGAGATCGCGGCGGCCCGCGATGCCGGGCTCGCGCGCGATCTGCGCGAGGACTGACCCGGCTCACGCGCCGAGGCCCGCGACGAGCTTGCGGAGCTCGGGCTGCTTGCGCAGCGCGAGCGCGAGCGCGGCGACCTCCGCGGGGCGCAGCGTGAGAGGCCCGCGCGCCGTCCGCCCCGAGGAGCGGTAGAAGAAGCGCAGCAGCTGCTCGCCGTCGGCCCCGCTCAGGCGCGCGACGCCGAGCTCCAGATCGCGCTCGCTCGCAGTGGCGGCGATCGTCGCCTCCTCCTCGACCGTCGCGCGGCCCCACGGCAGCTGTACCTGTTTGCCCGTCATGCGCTCTCCTCTCGCCTCGGCACTGGGAAGCCAGCCTGGCACGCGCGAGGTGACGCGTGGGTGCGTGGCGTGCCGAGAGTGCGCCAGACCGGATTCCGGGTAGCCGCCATTCGAGGCGCCCGCTCGCCGTGATGACAGAGCGGCGAGGACTAGCGATGGTGCTCCTGGATGACGGCGGTCCAGGAACGCAACCGTTCAAGGCCGGTCTGGCCGGGGGGTGGAAGGCGCAGCTCGGAGGAGCCGCCGGCGGCCCAACGCGAGGCAGCCCTCGCGAGCGCCGCGCGCGGTTCGCCGTTCAGGCCGGACATCCAGGGGCTTCGCGCGATTGCGGTCCTGCTGGTCGTGGCGTTCCACGCGGGGGTGCCTGTCATCAGCGGCGGGTACGTCGGCGTCGACGTGTTCTACGTGATCTCGGGCTTCCTGATCACGGG
>DASRQS010000051.1:0-11073 GCA_035696365.1 Gaiellales bacterium
TGCCGCGCATGGCCGCTAGATGGCTTATTCCAGAGGTAGCCACCAGGTCTCCGAGACCTGCCGGGTCCCGAACACCTTGGCCGGCCGCTCCGCAGCGACGAGCTCGAAGCCGCAACGTTCGTAGATCCGGCGGGCAGGCACCAGCTGGCGCTGGGTCCAGAGCGTCAGCTCGCGGTAGCCGATCGCTCTCGCGAAGCGGATGCATTCCTCGACCAGTTGCGTGCCGATTTGCAGGCCCCGCGCGGCGGGCTCGACGATCAGAAGTCTCAATTTCGCGCTGCCCTCGCCCGCGTCGACGCAAAAGACCGAGCCGACGGGCTCGCCGTCGAGGGCTGCGATCCAGCAGCGTTCGCGGGCCGGGTCGTGGTGCTCGAGGTAGTCGGCCACGATCTGCGCCGCGAGCGCCTCGAAGCTCGTGTCGAAGCCGTATTCACGGGCGTACAGCGCGCCGTGGCGCTGGACGACCCAGCCGTACTCGCCGGGCAGCGGCGGCCGGATCACGAGCGACGGGGCGAGGCTCTCGCCGCCAAGCAACTCCTCGATCGTGGCCATCGCTCTGAGCAGGCTCGCCTGCGAGCCTGGAGGCAGGCGCTCCAGCAGCTCCGACGCCTGCTCGGCCGAGCGGCGGTCGAGCTCGGCGAAAGCGCGACGGCCGGAGGCGGCGAGCGAGACGAGTTGCACGCGGCCGTCGGCGAGCGAGCGCTTGCGCGTAACGAGGCCGGCGGACTCCAGGCCTGCGAGCACGCGACTCAGGTGCCCGGGGTCGAGCGCGAGCGTGTGGGCCAGCGCCGACGCCGTTGTCTCGCGCACCTGCCCGAGCTCGTAGATGACGCGCGCCTCCGTCAGGGAGTGCGCGGTGTTTAACAGACCCTCATGCAGAAGCCCGATTTCGCGTGTCCAGAAGCGGCTGAAGCGGCGGGCACGATCTGCGGGGGCGACGAGCGAGTCCAAGGCGAATACCTGCCTTAATCAACGAGATTAGTTGTCTATCGCAACCATATCTCGTCGCTCGGCCCGGTGCAACGCGACGCCGCCGATCACCAGGCAGACGCCCACGACCTCTGCGCGGCTCGGGATCTGCGCGAGCACGATCACGCCGATGACCGTGGCGATCGCGGGCAGGAGCGAGACCATCAGCGCATAGGTGGCGCGCGCGAGGCGCGCGAGCGCGAGCTGGTCGGTCACGTACGGGATGACCGACGACGACACCCCCACGCCGGCGCCGGCCGCAAGCGCGACGGGGTCGCCGAGCACCGGGAACGCGGCCCAGCCCGCCAGGGGCGTGACAACCACCGCGGCGATCAGCATGGAGGCCGCCAGCCCATCGATGCCGCTCAGCGCGCCCCGCTTGGCGACGCGGTCGGCGAGCACGATGTAGAGCGCAAACAGCACGGCGTTCGCGAATGCGAACGCGACGCCCACGGGCTCCACCGAGATCTGCACGTCCGTCACCAGGTAGACGCCGACCGCCGCGAGCGCGAGAGCGGCGAGGTTGCGGCGGTTGCGCGCCCCCAGAGCGGCGAGCGCCACGACGGGCAGGAACTCGATCGCCGCGACGGTCGCGAGCGGCTGGCGGCTGATGGCCAGGTAGAAGCAGCAGTTCATGACAGCGAGCACGCAGCCCCAGGCCAGGAGCAGCCGGCGGCCGTCTCCATCGAGCCGCGCAACCGCCCGCCACGGGCGCCGCCAGGCGGCGAAGATCAGCGCAGCCGAGGCGATGCGCAGCCAGGCGACGCCAAGCACGTCCACGTGCGCGAACAGCAGCACCGCGAAGGAGGGGCCGAGGTAGTGGAAGACGGCGCTGACAACGAAGTAGGAGTGCGGCGGGACGCGCTGCGCTTCCATCTTCCTCAGTGTCGTAGGGCACCGTCGGCAAATCCACCAGCTATCGAAGGTAGACTCGGCGACATGCTTGTGAAACAACGGGATTTCCGGCAGATGGCCGATGACGCCCCACTCGACGACACCAATCGCAGGCTGCTGGCGGAGCTGCAGGACGCGGCGCGCCTCAGCCTGGCGGAGCTCGGCCGCCGCGTCGGCCTCTCCTCGCCTGCGGTGGCAGAGCGACTCCAGCGCCTCGAGAGCCAGGGCGTCGTCACCGGCTACCGCACCGACATCGATCCGCGAGCGCTCGGCTACAGCCTCAGCGCGGTCGTGCGCGTACGGCCGGCTGCACGGCAACTGCAGCGCGTGGCCGAGATCGCGCGTGCGAGCGCCGAGGTCGTGGAGTGCCATCGCATCACGGGCGAGGACTGTTTCTTCATGAAGGCGCACGTCCGCTCCATCGAGCATCTCGAAGAACTGATCGACCGCTTCACGCCGTATGGACAGACGACGACCTCGATCATCCAGTCGTCGCCCGTTCCACCGCGCGGTCCGGCGCTCCCCGAGCCGGGCCTTAACACGGCGTGAATGGCCTCACAGCGCGAGCCCAGGTCACGTTAAGCCTCCTCTAAGGAACGACTGGTCTCCTGCAGAAGCCGCTTCAATTGCTGCAAGCGCACAGCCGAAACCAACGAGGGAGCAGAACATGCCAGAGGAGCGCCGTCTTACCGGCCTCGACGCCGCGGGCGAAGGCCGTGAGACGGTCGAGGCAGCCCTGTTCGAGATGAAGCGCGTGATCGCCGGGCAGGACGAGATGCTCGAGCGCGTGCTCGTGTGCCTGCTCGCGGGCGGTCATCTACTGATCGAGGGCGTGCCGGGCCTGGCCAAGACCCTGACGATCCGCACCGCCGCGCGCGTGCTCGGCGGCACGTTTCAGCGCATCCAGTTCACGCCCGACCTCGTGCCGGCCGACCTTGTCGGCACGCGCATCTACCGCGCCAACACCGGCACCTTCGAGACCGAGCTCGGGCCGGTCTTCACGAACTTCCTGCTCGCGGACGAGATCAACCGCGCGCCCGCGAAGGTGCAGTCCGCCCTGCTGGAGGTCATGCAGGAGCAGACCGTCACGATCGGCGGCACGACCCACGTGGTCGAACGGCCGTTCCTCGTCATGGCGACACAGAACCCGATCGAGTCCGAGGGCACCTACCCGCTGCCCGAGGCCCAGGTCGACCGCTTCATGCTCAAGGTGCTGGTCGACTATCCGGCGATCGAGGACGAGCACACGGTCGCCCAGCGCGCCCTCCAGCAGCCGGTCGACGTCCAGCGCGTGATCGAGCTTCCCCAGCTGATCGCGCTGCAGGCCGCCGTCCAGAGCGTCTACGTCGACCCGGCCGTCACGCGCTATGCCGTCCGCCTCGCCTCGGTCACGCGCGATCTGGCCGGCCACGGCCTCGAGAGCCTGGACCCGTTCGTCTCGTTCGGTGTCAGCCCGCGCGGTCCGATCAGCATGCTGCACGCCGCTCGCGCACTCGCCGTCCTGCGCGGTCGCCGCTACGTGCTCCCCTCCGACGTCCACGAGCTTGCACCGGACGCGATGCGCCATCGCCTCGTGCTCTCGTATCGCGCGCTGGCAGAGGGCGTCAGCTCCGAGGCCGTGATCGGCCCCGTGCTCGAGACCGTGCCGATGCCGCGGGTCGAGCTCGTCAGCGAGGTGGCGTGAGCCAGCTCTCCCTCGCTTCCGCGCCGCCGACTCCGGCGAGGCCCGGTCCGGGCGAGGTGCCCGAGACCGCCCTGCGCGCGCTCGATCTGACGGTCCGCCGCCGGATCGAGAGCTTGCTGGCGGGCGATCATCGCTCCGCCTCCCTGGGCATCGCGATGGAACTGGCGCAGGTGCGGCCGTACCAGGCGGGCGACGACGTCCGCCTGATCGACTGGAACGCGACTGCGCGCATGAACGAGCCGCACGTGCGACTGCACGTGGCCGAACGGGCACTGACCACGTGGCTCGTGTACGACGCCTCGCCCTCGATGAGCTTCGGCACCGCGCTGCGCCGCAAGGCGGACGTCGCCGAGGGCGTCGTGCTGGCGGTCGGCCACGTCGCAAGCCGCCGCGGCAACCGCTTGGGCCTGCTGACCTACGGGCACCCCGACCCGCTCTTCGTTCCGCCGCGCCAGGGGCGCGTGGGGCTGGTCGGCGTGCTGCTGCAGCTGCGCGAGGTGGCCGCGCTCCCCGACGACCGCGCGATTCCCGAGTCGCCCGACAGCCTCGGCGACGTGCTCTCGCGGACGCGCCGGCATGCGCGCGACCGCGCGCTGATCGTGGTCGTCAGCGACCTGCGCGGGCCACGCGACTGGGCGGGCGGGCTGCGTGAGCTCGCGGTGCGCAACGACATCATCGTGTGCGAGGTGCGCGACCCGGTCGAGGAGGCCCTCCCGGACATCGGCGAGGTCGTCGTCGTCGATCCCGAGACGGGCCGCCAGGTGCGCGTCGACACCGGGCGCAAGCGACTGCGCGAGCGCTATGCCGCCGCGGCCGCCGAGGAGCGCGAGCTGGTGGCCCGGGACATCCGCGCCGCCGGCGCCCATCATCTTCTGCTGTCCACCGGCGGCGACTGGCTCCGCCCGTTGGTGATCGGCCTGGCGAACCGGCCCGCACTGCGATGACGTTCGAGTGGCCGATCGCCCTGCTGTCCCTTGCGCTGCTGCCGCTGCTGCTCGGGCTGCTCTGGCTCGCGCGCCGGCGCCGCTCGCGCTACGCGATCCGCTTCAGCAACGTCGACGTGCTGGCCGGCGTCGTCCAGTCGACGCGCTCGCCTTGGCGCTACGTCCCCCCGGCGCTCCTGTGCGCGGCGCTCGCCGCTCTCGCGGTCGGGCTGGCTCGACCGAGCGTGTCGGTCTCGGCCGAGCGCAAGCAGGGGACCGTCGTGCTGGCGCTCGACCGCTCGGGCTCGATGCTGGCGCAGGACGTGCCTCCCGACCGCATCACTGCCTCGCGTGCCGCGGCACAGCGCTTCGTCAAGAACATCCCGGACGGCTTCCGGGTTGGTGTCGTGACGTTCTCCGACACGGCCAACGCCGTGGCCGCGCCGAGCTTCGACCGCACCGCTGCCCGGCGCGCCATCGCCGGCATCCAGGCCGGCGGGGGCACGGCGATCGGCGATGCGATCGAGAGCTCGCTCGGCATGCTGGGCGTGAATCCCACCGCGACAAGGAAGGTGAACGTCAAGGGACGCGCGATCCTGCTCCTGTCCGACGGGTCGAACACCGAGGGCATCGACATCTCGACGGCTGCCGAAGCCGCCAGGCGTGCTGGCGTGCCCGTCTACACGATCGCGCTCGGCACACCAAACGGTGTGCTCGACCTGCAGGCCATCGGCCAGGGCAACGGCACGATCCCCGTACCGCCCGATCCCGAGGCGCTGAAGGCGATCGCCCGCGCGACCGGCGGCGAGTCGTTCACCGCGCTTGACGAATCCACCCTCAAGAAGGTCTACGACCACATCGGCACCCGCGTGAGCTCCACGAAGGAGCAGAAGGAGTTGACGTTCGTCGCCGCAGGCCTCGCCGCCGTCCTGCTGGCCGCGGCCGCCGCCTCGTCGTGGGCGCTGAGGATCACATGACCTTCGCCGACCCATATCTCCTGATCGCGCTCGTCGCGGTGCCGCTCGGGCTCATCGCCTATGTCGTGTTTGCGCGTCGCGGACGCAGCGCGGCGCGCAGCGCGGCCAACCCGGCGCTCTGGCCCAACCTGATGCCCCGCCGGCCGGGCTGGCGCCGTCACGTGTCTCCCGTGCTCCTGCTCCTGGCCCTCGCGGCGCTCGTCGTGGGTGCTGCCCGGCCGCAGAGGATGATGGCGAGCGACCAGAAGGAGACGACGGTCGTCCTCGCGGTCGACTCGTCCAACTCGATGGCCGCCAAGGACGTCACGCCCAGCCGCATCGCCGCCGCTCGCAGCGCCGCGCGCGACCTCATCGCGGGTCTGCCGAAGAACGCCAAGCTCGGACTCGTCTCGTTCGCGCGCGACGTGCGCGTGCTGCAGGCCCCGACGGACAACCGCGCCGCCTTCAACAACGCGCTCACGCACCTCACCTTGCGCGGCGGCACCACGCTCGGAACGGCGATCGACCGGTCGGTCGCCTCGCTCAAGGCCGCGCACCCGTCACTCAAGGGACGGGCGATCATCGTGATCTCGGACGGGAAGAGCACCGAGGGCAAGCGCTCGCCGATCGCGGCCGCCAGGGCCGCCAAGGCCGCAGGCGTGCGCGTCTTCACGGTCTCGCTCGGCACCGCGGGCGGCACCGTCACCGAGCAGGGCAAGACCGTCAGCGTGCCCCCCGACCCGACGACCCTGCGCCGCGTCGCAGCGGTCAGCGGGGGGCGCTTCTATCGCGCCACGGACGCCAAGGCGCTCGAGCACGCCTACGGCGACATCGGCAGCGCCGTGAAGCCGCAGCGCAAGAAGCGCGACATCAGCTTCGCGTTCGTCGGCGGCGCCATGGCCCTGGTCGCCGGTGGCAGCCTGCTCTCGCTGGCCTGGTTCCGCCGCCTGCTCTGACGGTCGCGCTGCACAAGCCAGGGCAGCGCATGACGTGGGCCGCGACCGAGGTTTGTGCGATGAATAACTTGGGGTCTGACCCCAAGTTATTCATCGCACAAGCCCGGCACCCTTTGGGGCCCAGAAACGCACATGTGCGCGCCTGACCCAGTGCGTGCACTACGGAAAGCGCGTGTCGTACTCGGCCAGCAGCGCGTCGGCCACGGCCGCCGCGTCCGGCGCGCCCAGCGGTGAGCCGTCCCGCACGACCGCAAGGGCTGCGGCGGCGAACTGCGCCCACACCGCTGCGCGTGACGGTCTGTCGAAGCTGTCAAGGGCGGCCTCGACCAGCGATTCGTGCGCTGGCGCGAGGTCGCGGCGGGGATCGTCCTGGGCGTTACTCACGCGGGTGGCTCCTTGCTCGACCGGTCAGCCGCCGTTCGTGCTCGGCGCTCCCCCAAGCCCCGAGCCATTCTGCCCGAAACCTGCGCGCGCCGGCGCGCGCCGGCCGCCGATCAGGTCCTTCAGCTTGGTGTCTACTCCATCTAGAGGCCGTGCCGGCGCACGCGCTGCTGGTAGGTGCGCAGCGCGCGCAGCAGATCGAGCTCGCGGAAGGCCGGCCAGTACACGTCCGTGAAGTAGAGCTCGCTCTGGGCGCTCTGCCAGGGCAGGAACCCGCTCAGCCGCTGCTCGCCGCTCGTACGGATGATCAGGTCGGGATCGGGCGCCCCCGCCGTGTAGAGGCGGGCAGCGAGCGACTCGCGCGTGATCGCCTGGGCGATGCGGGCGGCCGGGACGCCGTCGGTCGCCAGCGACAGGACGAGCGCCTTGCACGCATCGATCAGCTCGTCGCGGCCGCTGTAGCCGAGGGCGATCGTCAGGCTCGGGCCGGGCTGGGACGCGGTGGAGGCCTCGATGCGACGGATCGTCTCGCACACGCGCTCGGGCAGTTCGTCGGAGCGACCGATCACGCGCACGCGCATCGCGGTCTCGGGCACGAGAGCCCGCTGCTCGAGCGCGTCGAGCTTGTCGCAGACGACCTCGAAGAGCGCGGCCAGCTGCGAGTCGGGTCGTCCGAGGTTCTCGTTGGAAAGCGCCCAGAGCGTGATCTCCTCGATCCCCAGAGGAGCGCACCAGTCGAGCAGCTCGTCGATCTTGTCGGCCCCCCGGCGATGGCCCGCACCGGCTTCGTGAAAGCCCTCGCCGAGCGCCCAGCGCCGGTTGCCGTCGAGGATCACCGCAAGGTGGCGCGGGGCCTCGGCCGCCCGCACGTGGCCTCGCAGGCGATGCGTATAGAGGGCGTAGGCCGGGCGCGCCAGCCAGAGGGCGATCCGGCGGCCGCGCTCACCGATCCCCGCCGCCCGTGCGGGGCGAGCGTCCAGACCCTCGCTTGCCACGGTCATGGGCTGAGACTACGTGGAGCTGCCGCGTGCACACTTTCACCATGCCACGCCCGACGGAGAATCGCGAAGAACGCGCCGGGCTGACCCGGCGGACCACACTGGCGCGCGCGGGGGGCCTGGCCGCCGTCGCGCTCCGCGCGGCGAGCCTCCCGGCGGATGCTGTGGCGTGCGTGCTCTCGCCCGAGGTGACGGACGGCCCGTACTACGTGCCGGGCGAGAAGGTCCGCCGCAACATCACGGAAGGCCTGCCCGGGGCGCCGCTGGCGCTGCGGCTGGGCGTCGTCGATGCGTCCACCTGCAAGCCGATCGAGGGAGCGGCGGTCGACATCTGGCACGCGAGCCCCCGCGGGAAGTACTCGGGAGAGCAGGACAACGGCACCGCCGGTCTCACATTCCTGCGCGGCATCCAGCGCACCGATGCGAACGGCCTCGCGCTGTTCACGACTGTCTATCCGGGCTGGTATCCCGGCCGGGCGGTGCACATCCACGTGAAGGTGCACACCGGCGGCAACGTCGTGCACACGGGGCAGCTCTTCTTCCGCGACAGCTTCACCGACGCGGTCTACCGGCGGGCGCCCTACAGCGCCCGCTCCGCGCGAGACGTGCGCAATGCCGACGACTCGATCTACGGCGCCGGCGGCAGCCGCTCGCTGCTGCGCATGCGCTCGGCGGGCAAGGGCTACTCCGGCTCGATCACGATGGGCGTGCGCCGCCGCTGAAGGCGCTGCCGGCTGCTCCGTCGTGCGCAGCCTGCGCGTCCGCGTGCTGGATGCCGACCATGCGGTACTCGGGCCCGTGCCCGCGCAGGTGCGTGAGAAGGGCCGTCTCGGCCACGGTGATGGCCGTCTGCGGCGTGCCCGCCTCGATGCGGGCCGTCAGCGTCAGGCGGCAGGTCAGCAGGTTGCTGACGACGCTCGGCTCGCGCACGTACCCGGTGTGCTGGAGCTCACCCCGCAACTCGTCGGCAAGGCTCGGCAGGTTCCTGTTGAGGATGGCCGTCGTACCGCACTGCACGAAGTAGTCCATCGAGCCGCTCCTTGAGAGGGTCGTGAACGGTGATTCCCGCTGCACAGAGCCGGGAAACTCACCCCAACGGGGGACTCGCCTAAAGTGATGCTCGTGAGTCCAGACGCGCACGGGAGCCACCACGGGCATGCGCACGGCGTGTCCGCCGACGCCGATAGCCGCAAGCTCGGCGTCGCGCTCGCGCTGATCCTGGGCTTCATGCTCGTCGAGGTCGTCGCGGGGCTGCTGGCTGGCTCGCTCGCGCTGCTCTCCGACGCGGGCCACATGCTCACGGACGCGGCCGCGATTGCGTTCTCCCTGGTGGCGATCCGGCTGGCCGCGCGACCGGCGCGGGGCGTGATGACCTACGGGCTCAAACGGGTCGAGATCCTCTCGGCCCAGGCCAACGGCGTGACCCTGCTCGTGCTCGCGCTGCTGATCGTCTTCGAGGCCGTGCGCCGCCTTATCGACCCGCCCGGCGTCGAGGGCGGAGTCGTACTGGCGGTTGCGCTCGTGGGCGTGGTCGTCAATCTCGCGGCGACGTGGACGCTCTCGCGCGCCAACCGCCGGAGCCTCAACATCGAGGGCTCCTTCCAGCACCTCCTGACCGACCTCTACGCCTTCGTCGCGACCGCGATCGCCGGCGGGATCGTGCTCTGGACGGGCTGGCTGCGGGCCGACCCGATCGCCTCGCTGCTCGTGGCCGCGCTCATGCTGCGGGCGGCCTATGGCCTGCTGCGCGATTCGGGCCGGATCTTCCTCGAGGCGGCGCCGTCCGGGCTCGACCCGGAGGAGATCGGCCGCCTGCTGGTGGCACAGCCGTGCGTGAGCGAGGTGCACGACCTGCACGTCTGGGAGATCTCGTCGGGCTTCCCCGCGCTGACCGCCCACGTGCTGGTCTCACGGGACTGCGATTGCCATGCGACCCGGCGGCGCCTCGCCGTCGTGCTCGACGAGCGCTTCGGCATCGGACACACCACGCTGCAGGTCGACCACGCGCAACCGCCGCAGGCCCTGCAGATCGCCACGCGCAAGCGCTGAGCGTCCCCGCCCGAGACGCTTGCACACGGCAACCTGGGGTTCGGCCCAGAGTGGCGGCGCGCCGCGGAAGGGTGGCGTCAGACGCCGATGGGATGCCAGACGGTCTTCGTCTCGACGAAGGCCGTGAGGCGCTCGGTACCGGGCTCGGCCGCCCAGTCCTCGCCGGCGGGGATATAGACCCGCTTGACGTTGTCGGCCGCGGCCCGCTGCAGCTCGGCGCGGTCCGGTGCCGCCACCCCGGTGAGGTCGATCGCGTTGACGTCGCGATGGCTCGCGAGCCAGGGCGCAAGCTCGCTCGTGAAGCCGGTCAGCAGGTTGGCCACGCCACCGGGCAGGTCGGAGGTGGCGAGCACCTCGGACAGTGACACGGCGGGCAGCGGACGCCGCTCAGAGGCCACGATCACGGCCGTGTTGCCGGTGCAGAGCACGGGGGCGAGTGCGCTGACGAAGCCGAGCAGGCTCGAAGCCTGCGGCGCGAGGATGGCGACGACGCCGGTCGGCTCCGGCAGGGAGAAGTTGAAGTACGGGCCCGCGATCGGGTTGGCCGAGCCCGCCACCTGGGTGAACTTGTCGGCCCAGCCCGCGTACCAGACGACGCGGTCGATCGACTCGTCCACGCTCTCGAGCGCCGCCTCAGCCGTCACGCCCTCGGCCGCGGCGATCTCGGCGGCGAACTGCTCGCGCCGGCCCTCCAGCATCTCGGCGATGCGGTAGATCACCTGCCCGCGGTTGTACGGCGTGGCCGCAGCCCAGCCGGGGAAGGCCTTGCGGGCGGCGACGACGGCGTCGCGGGCGTCCTTGCGCGAGGCCTGCGCGGCCTGCGCGAGCAGCGCACCGGAGGCGTCCTCGATCGGATACGAGCGGCCCGACTCGGAGCGCGGGAACGCGCCGCCGATCGCGAGCTTGTACGTCTTGCGCACGCGTAGGCGCGCGTTGCCGTCAGCGGCGGTCAAGGTAGGCCTCCAGCCCGTGCCGGCCGCCCTCGCGACCGAACCCCGACTCCTTGTAGCCGCCGAACGGCGAGGCGGGGTCGAAGCGGTTGAACGTGTTCGCCCAGACCACGCCCGCGCGCAGGGCGTGCGCCATCCAGAGGATGCGCGAGCCCTTCTCCGTCCAGATGCCGGCCGAGAGACCGTACGGCGTGTTGTTGGCCTTTTCGATCGCCTCGTCGGGCGTCCGGAAGGTCAGCACCGACAGCACCGGCCCGAAGATCTCCTCGCGGGCGATCCGGTGGGCCTGGGTCACGCCGGTGAAGATCGTCGG
>DASRQS010000052.1:0-212158 GCA_035696365.1 Gaiellales bacterium
ACGCTCGCGATGGCCATGGAGGGCAGGAACGTCAGGCCCGGCAGGTACCGGGCCTCGACACCCGCCTCTTGCAGGGAGGCCGAGCGCACCCCCTGAGCGCGCTCGCGGAAGCGCTCGCGCACCTCGGCCTCGCGCCCGAACGCCTGCACCATCTCCATGCCGACGATCGACTCGTCGGCCGCCTCGGTGAGGTCGGCCTTGCGCTGCTGGACGATGCGCGAGAGCGGCGTGACGAGGCGCGCGAAGCGCCAGGTCAGCAGCATGATCAGCGGCATCGTGAGGCCCGCGTAGAGCATCAGGCGCGCGTTGACGCTGAGCAGCACGACCGTGACGCCGCAGATCATCATGATGCTCGAGCAGACCTGGACGACGCCCCAGCCGATGAAGTAGCGGATCGGATAGAGGTCGTTGGTCGCGCGCGAGAGCACCTGCCCGGTGGCGTGGCGGTCGTAGAACGCGCGCGGATAGGTGAGATAGGCGTCGTAGAGCGTGGCGCGCAGGCGGTTCTCGATGACGATGCCGATGCGCGAGGTGATCGCCCGGCGCGTCGAGTTGGTCGCGAAGCGCAGGCAGGCGCAAACTGCGATAAGCACCAGGTAGAGCGCGAGCTCCGAGTGGTCCTTGGCGACGATCGAGTTGTCGATCACGCGCTGGACCAGCACCGGGATCGCGATGCCGAATGCGGTCGTCGCAAGCGCGCACAGCAGGCCGATGCCGACGAGACGCCGCTCCACCCACCACTCCCGCGTCAAATGGCGGGCGGTCGGGCCGAAGCTCAGGTCAGGAGGATCGACCGTACTGACTGGTGCAGATACGGCCATCCATGGAGAGTGCCATTTGGCACTCTCCGCGCGTGCCAGTTGGCGTGGCGCTCAGACGAGCAGGACCCGGCAGGTCACGTGGTCCAGGACGAAGCGGGCGACGTGGCCGACGCTCTTCGGGCCCGGGCGGCTGGGGTCGCCGTCGCGGGAGAGCACGAGCAGGTCGGCGCGCGCCGCGGCAGCGACGACCTCCTGCTCCGCGCGGCCGCGCAGCGCCACCTGCTCGGCGCTGCGGCCGAGCAACGTCGCGGCGTCGCCGAGCAGGGCGCGGGCGGCATCCTCCGAGATGGAGCGCATCAGCTCGGGCGGGCCCTCGGGGCCGCGCCCGCGGCCCAGCAGCCCCGATCGGGCTCCGCGGGCCAGTGCCTCTGCATCGCCCCCGGTCACGTGCAGCAGCGTGATCTCCGCGGCTTCCGGAACGAGCTCGGCCGCGGCGGCGATCGTCGCCTCCCAGCTGTCCTCGGTGATCCACACGAGGGCGCGCATCACGCGAACCATCGCACGCTCAGCCAGAGCGCGACCGTGGAGCTCCCCAGGACGAGCGGGACCGTGAGCGCTCCGAGGCGCAGGAACTCGCCCAGCTCGACGTCGACGTCCTCGGCGTGGAGCACGCGCCGCCAGAGCAGGGTCGCCAGCGAGCCCACGTAGGTGAGATTCGGGCCGACGTTGACACCGATCAGCGCCGCCAGCACGGGGCCCGGGCCTGCGGAGCCGGCGAGCGCGGGCAGGGCGATGAGGATTGCCGGCAGGTTGTTGACGACGTTCGCGAGCACGGCGCAGGCGGCCGCGATCGCAAGCAGGTCGAACAGCCCGCCACCGCTGGGCAGGACCGGCGCGGGCGGCCGACTCGAGCCCGTTGTCGCTGGCCGTCCCGACGATCACGCCGAGCGCGAGGACGAAGAGCGGGAATCCGGGCTCGGCCGAGCGGGCGATGTCGAGGAGCGAGGCCGTGCGACGCGCAAGTGCAGGCGCCGTGATCGCGACTGCTCCCGCAGCCGCGATCCAGACGGGCGCGATACCGAGAACGGAGCTCAGGGCGAAGCCGGCCAGCGTCAGCGCGAGGATCGAGAGCGGAAGACGAGGCCAGTGCTGAGCGCGGATCGCCGGCTGGGCGCCCGGCGGGCTGCCGCGGCCGGTATGCCCGAAGAAGCGCGAGAGCACGGCCCACTCGAGGCCCAGCGCGACGAGCCACGGCAGCGCCATGAGCGCTCCGAAACGCGTGAACGACAGCCCGCTGGCGTGAAAGGCGAGCAGGTTCGTGAGGTTCGAGACCGGCAGGAGCAGCGACGCCGAGTTCGCGAGGTGCGAGCAGGCGTAGACATGCGGCTTCGGATCCGTGCGCATGCGGGCTGCCGTCACGAACACGATCGGCGTGAGCAGGACGACCGTGGCGTCGAGGCTGAGCACCGCCGTCACCGTCGCGGCCACGACAAAGACCAGTGCGAGTAGCCGCCTCGCGCTCCCGCGGGCGCGCTGCGCCAGGAGCGACCCGATCGCGTCGAACAGCCCTTGCCGGCGACAGCCCTCCGCGAGCACGAGCAGCGCGGCCAGGAAGCACACGGTCGATCCGAGACCGCCGACCGCGTGCCGGGCGTCGGCGGCGCTGGTCGCGCCAACGGCGATGAGGAGCAGCGCGCCGAGCGTGGCGACGAGCGCCTCCGGCAGAAGGCGCGGCCGCATGACCGCAGCCGCGAGCGCGGCCGCGAGCACGCAGAGCGACAGGATCAGCGCAAGGTTCTCAGTCATGGCCCACGGCCCTGGCCGGCCAAGTGGCACTCGCTGCGAGTGCCATTTGGCCGCTACCCGGCTGCGCTCAACACTCGGGGTCGCCCCGAGGGAGCTTGTGCAGGTCGTCCACCTCGGCCTCCGAGGGGGCCGGCGGATGTGCCCCCTCGATGCGGTTGATCGTCTGCGCCGGGGTGGCGACGCCATCGCGGGTCTCGTACTCCGCGACTTCGACGAACTGCAGCTCTGGCCGGCGGATCAGCATCGCCGTGGCGGCCTGCTCGGCCTCGGGCCTGCCGCGATAACGCTCGGCGCCCCCGAGGCGCTCGCCTTCGGGCTGAAGCTCGAACCACGTGCCCTCGCCGGTGCTCATGGTTCGGATATGCCCGCCGAGGCCGAGATCCACGCCGCCCAGCGCCCGGCGGAGGCCAAGTGGCACCCGCGGCGTGTGCCACTTGGCCTCCGCCGGACTGCTCGACGCGAGCAACCGTCCCGTTCGGGGACTCCCCCGCCCCCTATCCTGCGGCGTGATGGACGGTCACGCGCTCGACGTGCTCGAGCTTGCCGCGATCCGCGAGCGGCTCGCGAACCACACGTCCTTCTCGGCCGGGCGGGCGCTGGCCGAGGCGTTGCTGCCGTCGCCCGACGCCGCGGAGGTGGCCACGCGGCAGGCGCTCTGCGCGGAGGCGCTGCAGCTGATCGCGCTTGGAGCGCCGCACATGGCAGGAGCCCACGACGTGCGCCCGGAGGCCGAGCACGCGGGTCGCGGCGGTGCGCTCGGGGTCGACGCGCTGGTCGAGGTCGCCGAGACCGTGCGCGCGGCGCTCGGGGTGCGCGGGCACCTCAGCGAGCGCCTGGAGATCGCTCCGCTGCTCGCCGGGCGTGCGTGTGAGATCGCCGAGACGCTTTCCGCGGTCGCCGATCAGCTCGAGCGGGCACTCGAGCTCGATCCTCCGGGTGTCAAGGATTCGGCCTCGGCCAAGCTCAAGACGTTGCGGTCGGAACTCGCGACGGCACGGCGGCGGGCGAGTGACCGGCTGCGGTCGCTCGCATCCGATCCCGATCTGCAGCCCCACCTGCAGGAGGACTTCGTCACGGAGCGCGGCGGGCGGCCGGTGATCGCCGTGCGTGCGAGCGCGCGCAGCGCCGTACCGGGGATCGTGCACGACACGAGCAACTCGGGGCAGACGCTGTTCGTGGAGCCGTTCGCGATCGTGGAGCTGTCGAACAGGCTGCGCGAGCTCGAGGGCGAGGAGCGCGACGAGGTGGCGCGTATCCTGGCGGAGCTCTCGCGGGCCGTCGGCGCCCAGGCGGACGAACTCGCGGCCGCGGTCGATGTGCTCGCCACGATCGACTTCGCGCTCGCGCGCGGGGCGCTGTCGCGCAGCTGGCGCGGATGTGCGGTCACGCCCGGCGACGACGTCGAGTTGGTCGCCGCGCGCCATCCGCTGCTCGACCCCGAGACCGTGGTGCCCATCGATCTGCCCCTGACAGGCGTGCGAGTGCTCGTCCTGAGCGGCGCCAACACGGGCGGAAAGACGGTGGCGCTGAAGACCCTCGGCCTGTGCGCTTTGCTCCACCAGTCCGGGCTGCAACCGCCGGCCGAGCGCGCGCGCCTGCCGGTGTTCGCGGACGTCGTGGCCGACATCGGCGACGAGCAGTCGATCGCCGCCTCGCTCTCGACGTTCTCCGGGCACGTGCGCAACCTCGTGCACGTACTGGAGGCAGCGACCCCGCAGACGCTCGTGCTGCTCGACGAGGTCGCCGCAGGCACCGACCCCATCGAGGGCGCCGCGCTGGCACGTGCGCTACTCGGCGAGCTCGCGGAGCGCGCCGCGCTGACGGTCACGACGACGCACTACGCCGAGGTCAAGCAGTGGGCGAGCGCGACGCCCGGCGCCCTCAACGGCGCCGTCGGATTCGACGAGGAGACGCTGGCGCCCACCTATACGCTCACATTGGGGCGCCCGGGCCCGTCCCACGCGCTCGAGATCGCGCGGCGGCTCGGACTCGGCGAGCGCGTGATCGAGCGCGCGCGCGAGGGCCTCGCGCCCGAGCGCGTCGAGACGGAGCGCCTGCTGCGCGAGGCCGCCCGCGCCGAGCAGGCGGCCCTGCGGCTGCGCGCGGAGGCCTGCATGGAGCGAGACGAGGCGGCGGCGCTGCGCGAGCAGGCGAAGCGCCACGAGCAGGCCCAGAGCGCCGCGGCCACGGCGGCGCAGGCGGCCATCGCCGAGGAGCGCGAGCGCGCCCGCGCAGAGGCCCGGGACGACCTGGCAACCCACCGCGCCGAGCTCGAGGCCCTGCGCGAGGAGGTGCGTGCCGCGCGCCGTGAGGAGCGCCGCCGGCGCGAGGCCCCGGGTGCCGAGGAACGAGCCGCCGAGGCGGACCGCGACCGCCGCCTGGGCGCCGCCGACGTGCATGTCCGCGCTGCGGCCCGCGCGATCGACGCGGGCCTGGACGAGCCCATCCGGCAGACGCGAGCGCTCGAGCCCGGCGATCCGGTGCGGGCACGTGCGCTCGGCCTGCGCGGCGTGATCGGGGAAATCGTCGACGGCGTGGCGCTCGTCCAGGGCGGTGCCATGCGCGTGCACCTGCCCGTGGAGCAGCTCGAGCCCGACCCCCAGGGCGGCCCCGCGCGCAACGCCGAGCCTGTGGTGCAGGTGCGGGCGGCGGCGATGTCACACGCGCCGAGCCTGCTCGACCTGCGCGGCCAGCGCGCCGACGAGGCGCGCGAGGCCGTCCGCCAGCTCGTCGACGACGCCTACCTCGCGGGGCTGCCGGAGGTCGAGATCGTGCACGGCCGCGGCACCGGCGCGGTGCGCAGCGCCGTGCGCGAGGAGCTCGACCGCCACCCGCTCGTCGAGCGGCACGTCAGCGAGAGCGCCGACGGCGCCACGCGCGTGACGCTGGCCTCCCGCTCACCCGCCTGAGGCGGGCGCGCCGGCCTTTGAGCTTCTACGAGGAGGTGGTCGCCGGCTCGTCGAGCGTGGTGCGCTCGACCTGCCGCGTGACGAAGCACTCGATGGTGTCGCCGACCTTGGCGTCGTTGTAGTTCTCGAGCAGGATGCCGCACTCGAGGCCCTGCGAGACCTCGCGGACGTCCTCCTGCACGCGGCGCAGCGAGGCGATGTTGCCCTCCCAGATGACCGCTCCCTCACGCACGAGGCGCACGCGACCGGATCGCTGGATGACGCCGTTCGTGACCATGCAGCCGCAGATGACCCCGAGCCGGGAGGCGCGGAAGGTGGCGCGTACCTCGGCCTCGCCGAGCACTTCCTCGACCTGGTCCGGGGTGAGCATGCCGACAAGCGCCTTCTGGATGTCCTCGGTCAGCTGGTAGATCACGCGGTAGGTGCGCACGTCGACGCCCTCGCGCTCGGCAGCCGCCTTGGCCTCGGCGTTGGGCCGGACGTTGAAGCCGACCACGATCGCCTTGGAGGCGGCCGCCAGCATGACGTCGGACTCGGCGATGCCGCCGACGCCCGTGCGGATGACGCGCACCGACACCTCGGAATGCTTGATCTTCTCGACCTCGCCGATCGCGGCCTCGACCGAGCCCTGCACGTCGGCCTTGATCACGAGGTTGAGCTCGCGGGCGCCGCCCTCCTTGATCTGCGAGAAGAGCTGCTCGAGCGAGACGGACTTCTGACGCGCCGCCAGCTGCTCCTCGCGCAGGCGCTGGGCGCGCTGCTGCGCCTCCTGGCGGGCCACGCGCTCGGACTCGACGACGCGGAAGCGCTCGCCCGCGGGCGGCGGGTGATCGAAGCCGAGTACCTCGACCGGAACCGAGGGACCGGCCTCCTTGGCCTTGCGTCCGTGATCGTCCTCGAGCGCGCGCACCTTGCCCCACGCGTCGCCTGCGACGAGTGCGACGCCGGCGCGCAGCGTGCCGCGCTGCACGAGCACGGTGGCGATCGGTCCGCGGCCGATGTCGAGCCGCGACTCGATCACGACGCCCTGCGCGTCGGCTTTGGGATTGGCCTTGAGCTCGAGGATGTCGGCCTGCAGCAGCAGCATCTCGAGCAGCTGATGGAGACCGGTGCGTTCCTTGGCCGAGACGTCGACGAAGATCGTCGAGCCGCCCCACTCCTCCGGCTGCAGCCCGAGCGTCGTGAGCTCGGTGCGCACGCGCTCCGGGTTGGCGTCGGGGCGGTCGATCTTGTTGACCGCGACCACGATCGGCACCTCGGCGGCCTTGGCGTGGTCGATCGCCTCCACCGTCTGCGGCATGACCCCGTCGTCGGCGGCCACGACCAGCACCACGACGTCGGTCACGCGGCCCGCCCGGGCGCGCATGGCGGTGAACGCCTCGTGGCCCGGGGTGTCCAGGAAGGTCACGGCACGGCCGTCGTCGCCGACGACCGCCTGGTAGGCGCCGATGTGCTGCGTGATGCCGCCGGCCTCGCCGGAGACGACGCTCGTCTCGCGGATCGCGTCCAGCAGGCTCGTCTTGCCGTGGTCGACGTGGCCCATGATCGTCACGACGGGCGCGCGCGGGACGAGATCCTCGGGCGCGTCGTCGAACGTCTCCTCGACCTTGACCTCGTCGGCCGCGCTCGTGATCGTGATCTCTCGCTCGAGCTCGGCGCCGATCATCTCGACGGCCTCGTTCGTGAGCGTCTGCGTGATGCCGACCAGCTCGCCGAGGCCCATCATGATTTTCTGGATCTGCGCGGTGGAGATGCTCAGCGCCGCCGCCAGGTCCTTGACCGTGACGCCGGAGCGGACGGTCGCGGGACCCGTGGGCGCCGGTGCCTCTTCGCGGCGCTCGGTGCGGTGCTCACCGCGACCGCGGCGTCCGCGCTGGCGCGTGTCGCGCTGCGGTCGCGAGGCGGCGGTGTCGATCACGACGCGGCGGCGGCCACCGAGCTGGGGCCCGCGCTGCGGGCGTGCCACGCGCGAGCCGCCGGGCGGGTTGGCGCCGGCGCCGTTGCCGCCCGCGGGCGGCCGGGCTCCTCCGGCCGCGGGGCGCTGGCCGGCCGGGCGCGGAGGCGGGCCGGAGCCGGCCGGGCGAGCGGCAGCAGCCGGGGCCGCCGGGCGCGCAGGCGTGGCGGCCGGACCCGGCGTCGCCGGCGCGGGCCTGGCCGCGCGATTGGAACGGCCGCCACCGAGGGCGCGCGCTGCGGCGGCCTCGTCGACGGTGTCGCCCTGCAGGCGCACCCCGGCCTCGGCGAGGCGGCGGGCCACCTCACCGGGATCGAGCCCGCGCTCGCGGGCAATATCGGCTACACGCTTTCTTGGCATCTGGAAGGGGACTGTATCAGGGGGAGGGTGCGCTCCCCGCCGCGCGCTGGACGGCTTGCCAAAGCCCGTCGGGGACGTTCACGCGCGCGCGCAAGGAGCGGCTGAGCAGCCCTCGGCGGGCGCTCATCGCAATCACGCAGGAGTGGTCGGGACAGACGTACGCGCCTCGTCCGTGGGCGCGTCCGGTAACCAGCACGCCGCTCGCATCGGCGCGCAGCGGGACGAGGTCGTGCTGCGGGCGTTTGCTCCCGCACCCGCAGCACGTGCGAATGGCACTCGTGATCAGGCGACCTCGGCCATGGCCTGGTGCGCCGGCAGATCGCAGAAGCGCGAGCCGGGGATCGCGTTGTTCGGGCAACGCTTGCCCGACGCCATCACTGCGGCGCAGCGACCGCCGAGCACGTCGTCGGTCTCACCGCCGGAGAAGGCGATCTCGGCCTCCTCCTCCGCGAATTCGGTCTCGCCCTTGATCTCCACGCGCCAGCCGGTCAGGCGGGCAGCGAGGCGGGCGTTCTGGCCCTCGCGGCCGATCGCCAGCGAGAGCTGGTCGTCCGGCACCACGACGGTCGCCTGCTGGAGCTCGTCGTCGACGAGCACCTCGCGCACGCGGGCGGGCGAGAGCGCCTTGGCCAGGAAGCGGGCGGGCTCGTTGTTCCACGGGATGATGTCGATCTTCTCGCCGCGCAGCTCGGACACGACCATGCGCACACGCGAGCCGCGGGGCCCGACGCAGGCGCCGACCGGATCGACGCCGTGGATGTGCGACTCGACGGCGATCTTGGAGCGGTAGCCAGGCTCGCGGGCGACCGCGCGGATCTCGACGTGCCCGCCCTCGATCTCGGGCACTTCCATCTCGAACAGCTTGCGGATCAACTCGTCGGAGCGGCGCGAGAGCACGATCTGAGGACCGCGCGTACCGGTGCGCACCTCGATGATCACGCCCTTGATGCGCGCGCCGTGCTCATAGCGCTCACCGGGCACCTGCTCGGAACCGGGCAGGAGGGCCTCGACGCCACGCCCGAGGTCGACGATCGTCGCGCGCGAATCGGCCTGCTGGACGACGCCCGTGACGATGTCGCCGACGCGGTCCTTGTACTCCTCGAACATGATCTCGCGCTCGGCCTCGCGCATGCGCTGCAGGATCACCTGCTTGGCGGTCTGCGCGGCGATGCGGCCGAAGTCGTCGGCTTGCGTCACGTCGGCGGACTCGATCTGGCTGTCGGGGAACTGCGCCCAGTCGATCACCGCCTCGGGCTCCACTGGCTCCAACGGCACGGGCTCGCCCTCGGCCGGTGGCTCCGGCTCCGGATAGGTCACGCCGGGATGCCCTTCGAGCTCCTCCGGGGTCAGCATCAGGGTGAACACCCGGATATCCCCCGTCTCACGATCGAACTCGACGCGCGCGAACGGCTTGGCGTGCGGCGTCTTGCGGTACGCAGCCAGCAGCGCATCCTCGAGCGCGGTGAAGAGGATCTCGGGGTCGATCCCCTTCTCGTATGCGACGACGCCGATGGCGTCGAGGATCTCCTTGGACATCTACAACTCCTCAACCAGATGAGCGCGGCTGATCGCCGCAAACGGAATCTCAATAAGTGCGCCGTCCTCGTCGCGCACGACGGCGCGCCGCTCGTCGCTCTCGAGCAACTCGCCGCGGAAACGGCGACGGCCCTCGAGCGGGGCGTGCAGGCGCACATCGACCTCGCGGCCGCGGAAACGCTCGTAGTGCGCCGGCTTCGTGAGCGGGCGCGGAATGCCGGGGGACGAGACCTCGAGCGCGAAGCGCTCGCGGAAGGCGACCAGTGCGCGTCCGACCTCGACGCAGCGCTCGTGATCCACCCCTTCGGGATGATCGACGAGCACTCGCAGCACTCCTCCCGGGAGGACCCGCACATCGACCACGTCGATTGCGGGCAGGGCGGCGCCGAGCACGCGCTCGACGTCCTCTGCGATCGCTTCCGTGTGCCGCACAGCCATATGTCAGTGTCCTCCTGGCCGGTCGCCCTGACCGGGCCGGGGCACAAAAAAGGCGGGTCGGAGAACCCACCTTTCCAGCACCTACACCTCCGACTGCGGACACGAGCGAACCTCCTGCACGGTAGCACGCCCGGCAGGCCGGGCGAAGCCGCGCTCAGACCTCGACGACGATCGTGACAGGCCCGTCGTTGACGAGTTCCACCTGCATGCGGGCACCGAAGCGCCCGCGCTCCACCGCGCTCACGCCCTCCTCCAGCAGGCGCTCGCAGACCTGCTCGTAGAGCGGCTCCGCCTGCTCGGGCGGGGCGGCTTCGCTGAAGCTCGGCCGGTTGCCGCGCGCCGTGTCGCCGTAGAGCGTGAACTGGCTGACGACGAGCGCGGCGCCGCCCGTGTCCAGCACGCTCCGGTCGAAGCGGCCCTCGGCATCGGGAAAGATCCGCAGGCGCGCCAGGCGCGCCGCCATGCGGTCGGCCTCGCTGCCGCTGTCGCGCCGCCCGACACCCAGCAGGATCGCGAGGCCCGCGCCGATCGATCCGACGGCGGCGCCGTCGACGTGCACCTCGGCGCGCGCCACGCGCTGGACGACTGCCCGCATGGGGCAAGGGTAGATTGCCCGGCATGCTCGCCGACCCTCCCGGCTCGCCGCTCGCGCTCGCCGCGCGCCGCCACGCCGACGACGTCATCAAGCCCCAGGTGCGCGACTGGGAGCGCGCGGCGGCGTTTCCGCGCGAGGCCGCGGCGTCTGGCGCCGCAGACGGTCTGCTCGGCCTCTTCGCTCCGGAGAGCGTGGGCGGGCAGGGCGCCTCGCTGGCCGAGGCGATGGACGTCTTCGAGGAGCTCGGGCGAGGCGACGCGGCCTACGCCTTCGCGCTGTCGATGCACAACGCCGTCGCCAGCGCGATCGCGCGCTTCGGCCAGCCCGAGCTGCGCGACCGCTACGCGGCGGGTCTCGTGAGCGGTGAGCTGCTGGGCGGCTTCTCGCTCACGGAGCCGCACGCCGGCTCGGACGCGGCGGGCATCACGACGAGGGCCGTCCCGGTCGACGACGGCTGGCGCGTGAGCGGGCGCAAGGCCTGGGTCTCGCTTGCGGGCGAGGCGGACGTCTTCGTGCTCGTCTGCCGCACGGGCACCGAGCGCGGCACGGGGGACGTGCTCATGCTCGCCGTCGACGCGCGCACCGACGGCGTGCGCGTCGAGCGGCTGTACGACAAGGCGGCGGCCGCCTTCCTGCCGATCGGCGAGGTCTCCTACGACGAGGTGCACGTCCCCTCCTACGCGCTGCTCGCGCCGGCCGGGCAGGGCATGCGCGCTGCGCTCGGCGCGATCGACGTCGCGCGCGTCGACATCGCCGCCATCTCGACGGGCCTCGCGGCGGAGTCGCTCGCGGTCGCGCTCGACTACGCACGCGCTCGCGAGGCGTTCGGCGGCACGCTGCTCGACCTGCAGGCGATCCAGTTCGCGCTGGCCGACGTGGAAACCGACGTCGTCGCCGGGCGCCTGCTCTACCGCGCCGCAGCGGCCGCGCTGGACGAGGGGCGCGGGAGCGTTCTGGCCGCGCATGCGAAGCGCTTCAACCCCGACGCAGCGCTGCGCGCCGCGATCGCGTGCAGCGAGGTGCTGGGCGCCTACGGGCTGCTCCACGAATACCCGCTGGCGCGCTTCCTGGCGCACGCCAAGATGCTTCAGGTGGTCGACGGCACAACGGAAGTGCAGCGGATCGTCATCGCGCGCGACCTCGTAAAGCGCTGACGGAGAACAGGCCGCGCAGGCGGCGACGGCGCCCGATCGCCCTGCGAAGCGCGCGCAGCAGCCCGTTCGTCTCGTGTGTCAGCGCAACGTCGTCGCGTCCCCCGGGGCGTCCGTAGGCCGAGCGCTCGAGCGCAGCCGCAAACGCTTCCGTCCCGACCCCGAAGCGGCGCTCGACCGCGCCGGCGAGCTCGCGCGGCGTCAGGGCAGGCCCGAGCTCGACGTCCTGATCCGCCGCGAAGGCACGCACCTTCCCCCTCGCCCGGCGCACGGGATCGCGCGGGAGGGAGAGCCGCAGGAGCACGCGCTTGAGCAGGACGAGCGCGGCGAAAAGCGCCGCGGCGGCGCCCAGGACGAGAGCCAGCCGCGTCCACCACGGCGAGCGTCCGCTCGAGGTTCGGCCGGAGGCGCCCGTTGCGAGCACGGTGCGCAGACGCGTCAGCGGCAATTGCAGCTGCCCGCTGCTCCCCGAGTTCCCCACCGCGGGCGCCTGCGCGGCGGCACCGTCGAATGCGGCCGAGGACGAGGACGCGCGCTGCGGCAGGTCCCGCCCGGGCGTGGCGTCGAACGGCAGCCAGCCGTACCCCGGGAACCAGGCCTCGACCCACGCGTGCGCGTCGCGGTCGGTCACGTGGTAGACGCCGCCGCGCAGGTCGCCCTGCGCGAAGCCCTCGGCCACGCGGGCCGGGATGCCGGAGAGCCGCGCCAGCGCCGCCAGCGAGGCGGCGAACATCTGGCAGTACCCGGCGGTGCCGGTCGCCGCCCAGCGCGCGAGCGCGTCGGGCCGGTCGGGCAGGCTCACCTGGTCGTCGTACGCGCGCGTCGTGCGCAGCCAGGCCTCGAGCGCGACCATGGTCTGGTACGGGGACGCGGAGCCCCGGGTGACCGCTCGGGCCCTCGCGTAGGCGACCCGCCAGGTGTCCCAGACCGGATCGCCGCGGTGCGAGGCGAAGAGGGCCGCGAGGTCGCGTTCGCGGTCGCTCGTCGCAAAGGCCGGCAACACCTGGCCGGCAAAGCCCAGATCGCTGACGCCCAGGCTCTCGGGATAGCGCGCGGGCAGGCTGCGCAGCGCCTGTGCCGACGGGTTGGGGTCGATGCCCTCGGACACGTAGCCGAGTCCTTCCGGCAGGGCGACGCGCAGCGTTGCGGTCGCATCCTCGGAGAGATCGACGGCCCCGGCCTCCGCGGGCAACTCGTAGCGCACGGGCTGACCGGGAGCGACCAGGAAGGAGCCGGCGAGCGCCTCGACCTGCACCTGCGCCCGCAGCGCCGTCCCGGCGGGCGCCCCCGGCACTCGCACCACGCCGCCGCGCTCGCGCGTGGCGATGCTGGCCTGCGGTTGCCGCACGAAGCGCAGGCCGTCGAAGTCGGAGAGGACGAGCGCGCGCCAGTACGAGGGGCGCTTCGAGCGCACCTGCAAGACCTCCACCGGCTTTGGTCCGAACGAGAGCGGCTGGTAGCGCATGTCCCAGACCAGGTTGACGCCGGCGCTGTCGCCGCCCTCGTGCGAGAAGGTCCAGGTCGTCCAGGGCAGCAGCGCCGGTCCGGAGGCCGCGGGCAGCGCAGCGGCTGCCGCGCCGCCGAGCAGCGCGAGCGTCCCGAGCACGACGGCAATCGCACGGCCGCCGCCGGCGGCGAGGCCCGTGAACAGGAAGGCGAGCAGCAGGGCGCCCGCTGCGAATGCTCGCCACGGGTACTGCGGCAGGCTGTAGACGGTCGCGCTGAGGACGAACGGTGCGACCGCCAGGAGCGCGGCGGCCAGCGGGCGCGGGCGTGCGAGCGCGAACCACGCGAGAAGCGCGAGCCAACCGAAGAGCGCGAGCAGCACGGCGGCCCGCAACTCGGGCCGCTCGCCCGCGGCGAACGGCAACACGACCTGCACCCAGGCCGAGGGCGCATCGGCGAGCAGCCCGGAGAGGCCGCCGAGCGGTGCACCGGGAGACGGCCAATGCCCGGCGGCGAGCCACGCCGCCACGAGTGCGGCCGGCGCGAGTGCGACCAGCACAAGCCGCCGTCCGGCCCGCAGGGCGACGACCGCCGGCAGAACGGCCAGCGCGGCGATCGCCGCGAGCCTCGACGTGGACAGGGCCGGAATCTGCAGGTCGCGCACGTGCCAGAGGCCGAAGGCGCCCGCGCAACCTGTGAGCAGCGCGGGCCAGCGGACCGGGCGCTCGGGCCGGGCCTCCGGCTCGCTCGCCGAGGGGCTGTCGGGACGCCGGAGCTCCTGCACGCGGGCACCGGCCGCCTGCAGCGCGGCCAGCGCGTGCGCATCGCGCGGCACCGCCTCGTCAAAGCTCGAGGGGTCGATCGCAACAACTCCGAGCCGTCGCGCGCTGACCGCTCCCAGCAGATCTGCGGGACGCGTCGTCACGACCTCGATGCGCTCCGCGGCGATCCGTGAGAGCAGGTCGCCCGGTCGCCGCTCCCCGGCGGGCCGCGCGCGAGCCAGCAGCCGGCGCACCGCCGCGCGCTCGGCGGCACTCGCCGGCTCGCCCTCGGGCCCCGCCACCAGCAGGCGCACACGTCGCCCGTCGGCCTGGGCCTGCGTCACGAGGGCACCGGCCGCCGCGACGGCGAGCTCGAAGCTCGAGTCGGGGGCCGTGCCGAGATCGGCCGAGGCGCGCGCGTCGAGCACGACGGCGAGCTCGTCCCCTCCGGGGTCGTCGAGCTCCTTGACCATCAGGCGGCCGCGGTGCGCGGTCGCGGGCCAGTGCACGCCGCGCAGCGACTCGCCGGGCTGATGCTCGCGCACTCCGTGCAGCTCGTGGCCGCCGCCGCGCAGCCGCCGGCGAGCGGCGGCGATGTCACCGCCGGCGCCGAGGGCGACGTCGTGGAGCTGGAGCGGCGGCGCGATCACCGTCAGCGCCGTGGTCCCGCGAGTGGCGTCCACGCGGCGGGCGAGGCCGAACGGATCCTCCCGCACGAGCTCCGCGGCGCCGAGCTCGAGCAGGCCGCGCTCGAGCGGGCCGAGCTCGTAGCTGCCGCGCAGGACGCGCAGGCCGCCCGCCGAGACCGGCCGCAGCGCGCAGACGGGCCCGGCGCCTGCCTCCCGGAAGGCGGCTCGCCCGCTGCGAGCCCCCTCCAGCGGGCGCAGCTCTACGGCGACGTGCACGTGCTCACCCGCGTGCGCGAAGGGCGGGAGCGTGCGCAGTGCGACATGCGGACCGCCGGCCAGGGCGATCCACGCGCGCGCGACCACCACCGCAGCCACGAGCACCGCGCCCAGAAGCGCCACTTCCTGGCTCCCGAACAGCCGGGCGAAGACCAGGGCGGCGAGACCACAGCCGAGCAGGGCGCGGCCGCGAGCGGTCAGCCGCGCCGCGGCGCTCACAGCGGGACGGGCACCCGCGCGAGCAACTCGTCCACGACCGACGCGACGTCTGCGGGGGCGCCCGCAGCGGGCAGCAGCCGATGCGCGAGCGCATCGGGCGCCAGCGCCTTGACGTCGTCGGGCAGCACGTGGTCGCGGCCCTGCACGAGCGCGTGCGCACGCGCGAGGCGCACGAGCGTGACGCCCGCGCGCGGGCTCGCTCCCAGGGACAGGCGCGCGTCGGAGCGCGTCGCCGCGCAGAGCGCGACGACGTAGTCGTGCAAGACGGGCGCCACGTGGACGCTGCGGCAGGCGTGCACGGCGGCGATCAGCTCGGCAGCGTCCGCGACCGGGGACAGCGTCTCCAGGGGCGAGCCCTCGGGCGCCGTCTGATCGGCCAGCATGCGAGCCTCGGCCCCCGGGCCGGGGTAGCCGAGCGCGAGCCGCAGCGCGAAGCGGTCGAGCTGTGCCGCGGGCAGCGGGAAGGTGCCGTCCTGCTCGATCGGGTTCTGCGTGGCGATCACGAAGAAGGGCGCGGCCAGGGGCCGCCCCACCCCGTCGACGGTGACCTGGCGTTCCTGCATGCACTCCAGCAGCGCGGACTGCGTGCGCGGGGAGGCGCGGTTGAGCTCGTCGGCCAGCACGATGTTCGCGAACACGGGCCCGGGCCGGAACGCGAACTCGCTCGTCCGCTGATCGAACACGCTGACGCCGGTGACGTCGCTCGGCAGCACGTCCGGGGTGAGCTGGATGCGGGCGAAGGAGCAGTCGAGCGAGCGGGCCAGCGCACGCGCCAGCGTCGTCTTGCCGACGCCCGGCACGTCCTCGACGAGCACATGCCCCTCGGCCAGCAGCGCCACCACCGCGCGCTCGACGATCGCCGCCTCGCCGCTCACGGCGAGCCGCACGTTCGCGATCACGCGCAGCGCAGCGTCACGTGCGCTGTCGAGTGGATGCGGCTCGGCGAGTGCGGCTTCCATCGCACCATCGTACGCCCGGTCGGGCGGATTTCAGCGTGGTGTGAGCAACTGCTCGACTCGGTCGAGCACTACGGCGGCGATCGCGCGCTTCGGCGCGCGCGGTACCTGCACGACGCCGTCTGCAGCCACCAGTGCGACCTCGTTGTGGTCGGCGTCGAAGCCGATGTCGGCGCGCGAGACGTCGTTGAGCACGATCAGGTCGACGCCCTTGCGCACCCGCTTGGCCTCTGCCCGCTCGACGTCGGCGCCGGCCTCCGCGGCGAAGCCGACGAGCACCTGGCCGGGCCGGCGGCGCGCGGCCAGCGCGGCGAGGACGTCGGCCGTGGGCTCGAGCTCGAGCGACCAGCCGCCGCTGCGCTCGCGCTTGCCCGACGCGCGCTGGACGGGCCGGTAGTCGGCCACGGCCGCCGCCATGAGCACGATGTCGGCCCACTCCGCCCGTGCCAGCGCCTCCCGCTCGAGCTCCTCGGTGGTCTCGACCTCGACCACAGATCCAGACTCCGGTCGCACGGTGCCGTTGGCGAGCAGCGTGACGACCTCGGCTCCGCGCGCGCTCGCCTCGGCGGCCAGCGCAGCGCCCATCCGGCCCGAGGAGCGGTTGCCGAGATAGCGGACGGCGTCGAGCGGCTCGCGCGTGCCGCCGGCGGTCACGAGGACGCGGCGGCCGGCCAGCGCGCCGCTCGAACGGCCAAGCAGTGCCTCGATGGCAGCCACGATCTCGGCCGGCTCGGCCATGCGCCCCATGCCCTGCTCGCCCTCGGCCAGCGCGCCCTCGGCCGGCCCGGCGAAGGTAACGCCGCGTGCACGTAGGGTCGCGGCGTTGGCCTGCGTCGCGGGGTGCTGCCACATGCGCACGTTCATGGCCGGAGCGACGAGCAGCGGGGCGGGGGTCGAGAGCGCGCTCTGCGTGACGATGTTGTCGGCCATGCCCCAGGCGAGCTTCGCCAGGGTGTTGGCAGTGCAGGGCGCGATGCACATCACGGCCGCGGCGCGCGCGGCGTCGAGATGCGGGTAGGTGCCGTCCAGCACCGGGCGATCGTCGAGCACCGGCTGCCGGGTCAGTGCCCCGAGTAATTGCGGACCGATGAAGCGCGCGGCGTCAGCGGTCAGTGCGCAGCGGACGTCCCGGCCCGACTCGACCAGACGCCGCACGACCTCGCACGTCTTGTAGGCGGCGACACCGCCCGTGACGCCGACGAGCACGAGTGGTGGCGCATCCTGCATCGCACGGTCCGGTCGACCGGGCTAGGAGGTGCGCTCGGGGAGCTCCCAGTGCAGCTTGCCCTGGGCGATCTCCTCGAGGGCCATCGTCAGGTAGTTCTTCGAGCGCGATTCCACCATCGGCGGCGCGAACGTGTCGATGTTGCCCTCGCCGAGCTGGTGGTGGTAGGTGTTGAGCTGCCGCGCGCGCTTGGCCGCGACGATCACGAGCGCATACTTCGAGTCGATGCGCTCGAGCAGCTTGTCGATGGGCGGGTGAATCATTCGGAGCCCTTCACGGAGTCGGCACCGAGCAGCGCGTCGAGCTGCTCCTGCAGCTCGCGGGTCGCTCGTTCAGCGTCGTCGTTGGTGATTGCGATGTCGAACTGGTCCCGTTCTCGCAACTGCTCGTGCGCGATCGCGAGCCGAACTTCGATCTCTCCGGCCGAATCGGTCGCCCGCGCACGAAGCCGCCGCTCGAGGTCCTCGAACGAGGGGGGACAGACAAAGACTAGCGTGGCGTCCGGTCTGCGGCGGCGCACGGCGAACGCGCCCTCGACCTCCAGCTCGAGAATCACGCCCTTCCCGGTCGCGAGCAGGCGGTTGACCTCGGCCTCGAGCGTGCCGTAGCGGCCGCCCGCGTAGGCCACGTACTCGAGGAACTCGCCAGAGTCGACGCGGCGCTGGAACTCGGAGTCGCTGAGGAAGTAGTACTCGCGCCCGTCCTCCTCGCCCGGCCGGCGCGGGCGCGTCGTCGCGGAGATCGCGACGACGTAGCGGTCGCAGCGCCGCAGCAGCCCCTTGATGAGCGTGCCCTTGCCGGCCCCCGAAGGGCCGGAGATGACGAACAGCCTGGGCAGTCGAGCCCCGGAATCCAGCTCAGCGTGCCCCGAGCAGCGCGACGAGCTCGTCGCGCTGGCGCTCGGAAAGACCACCCACCGTCTTGGACTGGCTGATCCGGCACTGGTTCAGGCAGCGCGTCGCCTTGACGCGGCCGAACTTCGGCAACGACAGCAGCACATCGAATACCTTCGCGGTCATGAGGTATTCGGGCGGTCTCGTCAGCACCTCGCGCGCCGAGACGTCGCCGGCCTTCAACTCGCGCTTCAGCCGCGCCCGCTCAACTCGCACCGCGTTCGCGCGGCGCAGCGCCTCCATGCGCTGGTCGAGCGATCTGAGCGGTGCTTGTGTCGGGATCTTCTGGCCGGTCGTCATTGTCGGCTGATCGTAGGCACCCCATGAGGTGCGGCGCAAGCGGTTGAGGGCAGAAAACCCGCTCGAGAGCGGGAAAAACGTGAACCTCTAGTCGAGTGTTGTTGTTTTCAATGCCCCAATGCGCACAAGTCCGCGCTGAGCGAGTAGGGTGGCGAGTTCGTCGCGGACGCGGCGGGCGAGCAGCGGCTCGCGGAACGCGGCGCTTCCGACCTGCACGGCGCTCGCGCCCGCAGCGAGATACTCGAGGGCGTCCCAGCCGCTCGCGATCCCCCCGACCCCCACCAGCGGGAGCTCGCAGGCGGCGCGGCAGGTGTGCACCGCTGCGAGCGCGACAGGCTTCAGCGCCGGGCCTGACAGCCCGCCGGTGACGCCTCCGAGCAGCGGCTTCAGCGACCAGTGATCGATCGCCAGCCCGCGCAGCGTGTTCGTGAGCACGAGCGCAGCGGCGCCGCCGCGCTCCGCCGCTCGCGCGATCGCCCCCAGGTCGGCCACGTTCGGAGAGAGCTTCACCCACAGGGGCAGCCGCGTGGCCGCGCGGCAGGCACGCACCACGGCCTCGGTCTCGTCGGCGTCGCTCCCGATCGAGATGCAACCGCTCTTGACGTTGGGGCAGGACACGTTGAGCTCGAGCGCGGCGATGCCCGGCTCGGCAGCGAGACGACGGCAGGCCAGCTCGTAATCGGCGTGCTCGAAGCCTCCGATCGAGACGACGAGCGGCCGCCCCAGCGCGCGCACCACCGGGAGCACCGTCTCGGCGAAGGCCGCCAGCCCGGGATTCGGCAGGCCGATCGAGTTGAGCATCCCGCCCGCCACCTCGCACACGCGCGGCGCCTGGTTGCCCTCGCGCGCGAGCGGCGTCACGGTCTTGGTGACGACGAGCGCGAGCTCGCTCTCGATCGCGAGGCCCGCCGCACGCGCGGCCAGCGGGTCGTAGGTGCCCGAGGCATTCATCACCGGATGCTCCAGCTCGAGCGCGCCGACGCGCGTGGCGAGGTCGGCGCTCACGCCGCCACACGCTCGCCGGGCACGACCGGACCCTCGACGCAGAGCCGGACGAGTTCCCCTCCGAGCCTCACCGCGCAGCCGTAGCAGGCGCCGTAACCACACGCCATCGGCGCCTCGAGCGCGACCTGGCACGCCACGCCCGCCTCGGCGCAGGCCCCGGCGACGGCGCGCACGAGACCGTCGGGCCCGGCGGCGAACACGCCGGAGGCTCCCTCGAGCCGGGCATTCAGCAGGTCGAGCACGTTCACGGGCGGCAGCGCGATCTCGCGCCGAGCGGCCGGCACCAGCTCGGCGGCTCGCGCCGCGTCCTCGTCGCGGAAGGCGGCGAGGAGCTCCGCCGTGGGCAGGCGCTGCGAGAGCGGGGCGAGCAGGGCGACGCCGAATCCACCGCCGACCAGCAGCGGGGCGGGCCCGGCGGCACCCGTCTCGAAGCCGCGGCCGAAGGGCCCGAGCACCTCGACCTCCGCACCGACCCGGGCCAGTGCCTCGAGCGCCGGGCCGCGCGGCTGGCAGAGGAAGGTGACGCCCGCCTCGTCGGCGGCCACCGCCGACAGCGGGCGCGCCAGGAACCCGTCGTGCGCGAGCGCGCGCAGCATGTGGAACTGCCCGGGCTCCCCCGGCTCGAACGTGCGCTCGAGCCGGACCTGCGTGTAGGGCCCGAGCGGCTCGCAGGCCGCGACGCGCGAGTTCAAGCGTGCAGCTCCTGGAGGCTCTTGGGCTCGACCTGCCAGGCCCGGGCGATCGCCTGCACGGCCGCGCTCGCGCCTGCGAGCGTCGTAATGCAGGGGACGCGCGCCGAGATCGCTGCGCGCCGGATCTGGTAGCCGTCGGTGCGGGCGCCGCGCCCGACGGGCGTGTTGACGATCAGATCGACCTTGCCGCTGCGCACGAGGTCGACGACGGAGTTCCCGTCCTCCTCCCCCACCTTCGCGACCTCGGTCACCTCGATTCCCAGCTGCGCGATGCGCCGGGCCGTGCCGGGCGTCGCGACCAGATCGAACCCGAGGTCGGCGAGGCGCTGTGCCAGGAGCGTCGCGGCGGGCTTGTCACGGTCGCAGACCGACAGGAACGCGACGGCGCGGTGGCCGTTGGGCCGCTCCGGCAGGCGCAGCCCCGCCGCCCGCATGGCCTTGGCGTAGGTCGTGGCGAAGTCGGGCGCAAGTGCCATGACCTCGCCCGTCGAGCGCATCTCCGGGCCCAGCACCGGGTCGGAGCCGGGGAAGCGCGCGAACGGCAGCACGACCTCCTTGACCGCGACGACGCGCGGCTCCGGGATGACGACGTCCATCTCCGCGAGGCGCGAGCCCGTGGTCACGCGACAGGCCAGGTCGACGAGATCGATGCCCATGGCCTTGCACACGAAGGGCACGGTGCGGCTGGCGCGCGGATTCGCCTCGAGCACGTAGATCGTGCCCTCGTGCAGGGCGAACTGCACGTTGCAGAGGCCCTGCACGCCGAGCCCGCGCACGAGCAGCTCGGTCTGGCGGCGGATCTCCGACTCGAGCTCGGGCCCGATCGAGAGTGGCGGGATCACGCAGGCGGAGTCGCCCGAGTGCACGCCGGCCTCCTCGACGTGCTCCATCACGGCGGCCACGATCGCGTCGGTGCCGTCGCCGATGGCATCCACGTCAACCTCGATCGCGTCCTCCACGAAGCGGTCGACGAGCGTGTTGGGAGCGATCGGCCCCGAGCGCACGTCGTCGGCCGAGTAGCAGACGCGCATGGCGCGCCCGCCGAGCACGTAGGACGGGCGCACGAGCACCGGGTAGCCGATGTGCTCGGCGGCCGTGACCGCCTCCTCCGCGTCGCCTGCGATGGCCCAATCGGGCGCGCGCAGCCCGATCTCGGCCAGCAGGTCGCCGAAGCGCTCGCGATCCTCGGCGAGGTCGATGGCCGACGGGCTCGTGCCGAGGATGGGCACGCCGTGCTCGACGAGCCGCCGCGCGAGCTTGAGCGGCGTCTGACCCCCGAACTGCACGACGACGCCGATCGGCTTCTCGCGCTCGACGACCTCGAGCACGTCCTCGGCCGTGAGCGGCTCGAAGTACAGGCGGTCGGCCGTGTCGTAGTCGGTCGAGACGGTCTCGGGATTGCAGTTGACCATCACCGCCGCGTAGCCCTGCGCGCGGTAGCTGCGCACGGCCTGGACGCAGCAGTAGTCGAACTCGATGCCCTGGCCGATGCGGTTCGGGCCCGAGCCCAGGATCAGCACGACCGGGCGGTCGTCCTCGAGCGGCTCGTCGATGCGGTCGTAGCTCGAGTAGAGGTACGACGTCTCGGCCGCGACCTCACCGCCACAGGAGTCGACGGTCTTGAATACCGGGCGCACGCCGAGCCGCAGGCGCCGGGCGCGCACCGCCTCCTCGCCACAGCGGCAGAGGCGCGCGATGCGGGCATCCGAGACGCCCTCGTGCTTGAGCAGCCTCAGCGCCTCGGCGTCGAGGCCCTCGAGGCCGCGCGCGGCCGCATCGTCCTCGCGTGCGACCCGGCGCGCGAGCTCGTGGCAGAACCAGGGGTGCACGCTGCTCTCGGCCGAGAGCGCGTCGGGATCCTCGCCCTCGCGCAGGCGACCGAGCAGCGCATCGAAGCGATCCCAGGCCGGCGTCCTGAGCTCGCCCTCCTCGCGGGGATCGCGGTCGAGCTCGCGCGAGCGCATGGCCTTGCCGTAGGCCTCGTTGAAGCAGCGGCCGATGCCCATCGCCTCGCCCACCGACTTCATCTGCGTGGTCAGCGTCTCGTCGGAGCCTGCGAACTTCTCGAACGCGAAGCGCGGTGCCTTGACGACGACGTAGTCGATCGTCGGCTCGAAGGAGGCCGGGGTCGTACCGGTGATGTCGTTCGGGATCTCGTCCAGCGTGTAGCCGATGGCCAGGCGCGTGGCGACCTTCGCGATCGGATAGCCCGTGGCCTTGGAGGCCAGGGCGGACGAGCGGGACACGCGAGGGTTCATCTCGATCACGACGATCTCGCCGCTCTCGCGGTTGACCGCGAACTGCACGTTGGAGCCGCCGGTCTCGACACCGACGGCGCGGATCACCTTGGCCGCCGCGTCGCGCAGCGCCTGGTACTCCCGATCCGAGAGCGTCATGGCGGGCGCGCAGCAGACGGAGTCGCCCGTGTGCACGCCCATCGGATCGAGGTTCTCGATCGAGCAGACGATGACGACGTTGTCGAGGCGGTCGCGGATCACCTCGAGCTCGAACTCGCCCCAGCCCTCCACGGACTCCTCGACCAGCACCTGCGAGATCGGGCTCTCGTTGAGTCCGCGCGCGACGATGGCCTCGAGCTCGCCGGCCGTGCGCGCGAAGCCGCCGCCGTGGCCGCCGAGCGTGAAGGCCGGGCGGATCGCGACGGGCAGTTGCAGGTCGCCTCCGATGACCGCGCGCGCCTCCTCGGGCGTGCGCACGATCGCCGAGCGCGGCACGCGCAGGCCGACCGAGGCCATGGCCTGCCCGAACGCCTCGCGGTCCTCCGCGGTGTGGATCGCCTTGGCAGAGGCCCCGATCAACTCGATCCCGAGCTCTTCCAGCACGCCGGCGCGCTCGAGCTCCATGGCCAGGTTGAGCGCCGTCTGGCCGCCCAGCGTGGGCAGCAGCGCGTCCGGGCGCTCGCGCCGCAGCACGCCACTCACGCCGTCCAGGTCGAGCGGCTCCAGGTAGGTCGCGTCCGCCCAGTCCGGGTCGGTCATGATCGTGGCCGGGTTGGAGTTGACGAGCACCGTGCGGTAGCCCTCTTCGCGCAGCACCTTGAGCGCCTGCACGCCGGAGTAGTCGAACTCGCAGGCCTGGCCGATCACGATCGGGCCCGAGCCGATGATCGCGATGGACTTCAGGTCGTCCCGGCGCGGCATCAGCCGGTTCCCCCTGCCTGCCCGGCGCAGGCCTCCACGAACTCGGCCAGCTTCTCGCGCGCGTCGTGTGGCCCGGGCGAGGCCTCGGGGTGGAACTGCATGCTCCAGACCGGCCGCCCGCGCAGCCTCAAGCCCTCGACGGTGCCGTCGTAGAGCGAGCGATGCGTGACCTCGAGGGCGCCGTCGCCGTTCTCGGGCGCGCGCACGGCGAAGCCGTGATTCTGGCTCGTCACGAGCACGCGCCCCGAGGCGCTCTCGAGCACGGGGTGATTCGCGCCCCGATGACCGAACGGGAGCTTGAACGTCTCCAGCCCGAGCGCCCGGCCGAGCAACTGGTGGCCCAGGCAGATGCCGTAGAGCGGGCGACCCTGATCCACCATCGCGCGCACCTCGGCCACGTGGGCGTCCATCGAGCCGGGGTCGCCGGGCCCGTTGGCGAGCAGCACGCCGTCGGGTGCGAGTGCGTCGACTTGCGCCGCCGTGGCGTCGTGCGGGAGCACCGTGACGAGCGCGCCCGCCTGCTCCAGCAGGCGAACGATCGAGGCCTTGGCGCCGTAGTCGAGCACGACCACGTGACAGCGCGCGCCCGCGTTGGGGACGCCGTCCAGCTCGCCCGAGACCTCGCCGGCCAGTAGCCGCCCCGCCATCGGCGGCTCGGCGGCGAGCAGCGCGAGCGCCTCCTCGCGGCCGACGCCCTCGCCGCAGGCCACGCCGAGCATCGCCCCGCGGTCGCGCAGGTGCCGCACGAGCGCACGCGTGTCGAGGCCCGAGAGCGCGACGACGCCGGACTCGCGCAGCCAGTCCAGCAGGCCCTCGCGCCCGTTCGGCTTGTAGTTGCGCGCCTCGTGGCAGACCAGCGCGGTGGCCTGCACGCGGCGCGATTCCGAGGATGCGTCCTCGATGCCGTAATTGCCGATCATGGGCGCGGTGAAGGTGAGCAGCTGACGGGCGAAGCTCGGATCCGTGAGCGCTTCCTGGTAGCCCGTCATGGCGGTCGTGAACACGGCTTCGCCGACGGCCGCGCCAGGAGCGCCCACGCTCACACCGGGCCAGGCGGTCCCGTCCTCGAGGTAGAGGCCGACCGCGCTCATGCCGCCACCCCCGCCTTGGCGGCGTGCGCGGTCAGCCCGCCGGCCAGCGTCAGGAGGCAGCGCCCCTGCACCTCGCGTCCGAGGAATGCGCAGTTGCTGCTGCGCGAGCGGAGATCGTCCTCGCTGACCGTGTAGCGCTCGCGCAGGTCCCACAGCGCGAGATCCGCGACCGCCCCGACCGCGATCCGCGGGCGTTCGAGCCCGAAGGCGCGGGCAGGCCCCGCGGTCATGCGCTGCACGATCAGCTCCAGCGGTACGACGCCGCTCTCCACCAGTCCGTGCACGAGCGCCGGGAAGGCCGTCTCGAGGCCGATCACGCCGTTCGGCGCCGCCGGGAAGGGGACTTCCTTCTCCGCCGGGTGGTGCGGCGCGTGGTCGGTCGCGATGCAATCGATCGTCCCGTCGCGCAAGCCCTCGATCAGCGCCTGCCGGTGCGGCTCGGCCGCGAGCGGCGGGCTCATCTTGAAGCGCGCCGCATCGAGCGTGAGCACCTCCTCGTCGGTCAGCAGCAGGTGGTGAGGCGAGGCCTCGCAGGAGACGTCGACGCCCCAGTTGCGCGCTCGCCGGACTTCCTCGACCGACTGCTCGACGTGCAGATGGCAGATGTGCAGCGGGCGGCTCTCGTACTGGGCGATGCGCAGATCGCGGGCGATCATCGTCGACTCCGCGATGGCGGGATAGCCCACCAGGCCGAGCCGGGCGCAGACGGCGCCCTCGTGCATGTCGGCCGCGCGCGAGAGCGAGGTGTCCTCGCAGTGCAGCGAGAGCACGCGCCCGGTGGTGGCGGCGTACTGCAGCGTGCGGCGCAGCAGCGAGGCCGAGAGCACGGGCCGGCCGTCGTCGGAGTAGCCGCAGGCGCCGTAGTCGGCGAGCTCTCCCAGCGGCGCCATCTGCTCTCCTGCCTGACCCAGCGAGATGGCGGCCAGGAAGCCCACCCGCACGCGCGCATCCACCGCCGCCCGCTCGTGCAGCGAGTCGAGCACCTGCGGCGAGTCGACGACCGGGTCGGTGTTGGGCATCGCCAGCACGCTGCAGTAGCCGCCGGCGGCGGCGGCCGCGGTGCCGGTCGCGACATCCTCCTTGTGCTCCTGGCCCGGGGTGCGCAGGTGGACGTGCGGGTCGATGAACGCGGGCAGCAGCGTGCAGCCGCCGGCCTCGATCACCTCGAGGCCCGCGGGCGCGTCGAGCGCCTCGCCGAGCCCTGCGATCTCCCCGCCCTGCACGAGCACGTCGAGAACCGCATCGATGCCCTCGCCGGGGTCGAGCACGCGCGCGCCGCGCACGAGCACGTCCGCAGCGCGCCCTGGCGCCTGCGTCAACCGTCCGGGCTCGCGTCCGCTCACGCCGCCGCCTCCGGCCCGGCGAGCAGGTCGTAGAGCACGGCCATGCGCACGACGAGCCCCGCGCGCACCTGCCTGGTCACGAGCGAGGCCGCCGAGTCGGCCACCTCGTCGCTGATCTCGACGCCGCGGTTCATCGGGCCCGGGTGCATGACGACCTGTCCCTCGCGCAGGCGGGCCGACGTGACGCCGTAGCGCAGCGTGTACTCACGCAGGCTCGGTACGTAGGCCTCGCCGGGCAGCATCCGCTCGCGCTGCATGCGCAGGACGTAGACGACGTCCGCGGAGGCGATGTCGGCGATGTCGTGGGAGACCGACACCCCGGTCGCGTCGATGTCGCGCGGGATCAGCGAGGGCGGGCCGACGAGCGTGACGTGGGCGCCGCAGGCCAGCAGCAGCGCGAGGTTCGACCGCGCCACGCGCGAGTGCAGCACGTCGCCGACGATCGCGACGTGCACTCCCTCCACGCGCCCGAGTGCCGCTCGCATCGTGTAGAGGTCGAGCAGGCTCTGGGTCGGGTGCTGGTGGGCGCCGTCGCCGGCGTTGACCACCGCGGCGCGCGTGTAGCGCGTGGCGAGCGCCGCCGCACCGACCTGCGGGTGGCGGATCACCACGACGTCGGGGCCGTAGGCGTCGAGGGTCAGGAGCGTGTCCTTCAGCGTCTCGCCCTTCTCCACCGACGACCCGCTGGACTTGAGCGCGATCGTGTCCGCCGAGAGCCGCTTGGCCGCGAGCTCGAACGAGGAGGACGTGCGCGTCGAGGCCTCGAAGAAGACGCTCAGGACCGTGCGGCCGCGCAGCGTCGGCAGCTTCTTGACCTCGCGCTCGGCGACCGCCTCGAAGCTGGCGGCCAGCCCCAGCAGGCGCTCCACCGTGGCCCGGTCGAGATCCTCGCTGGAGAGCAGATGGCGGGTGCCGGTGACCCGCACCGGGGCCGGCTCGGTCAGCACGGCAATCATCGCGCGCCCGTCTCGAGCACGACCTCGTCGGCCGCGTCGTCCTCGCCCAGGTGGACGCGCACGCGCTCGGCGCGCGAGGTCGGCAGGTTCTTGCCGACCACGTCGGCGCGGATCGGCAGCTCGCGGTGCCCGCGGTCGCAGAGCACGGCCAGCCGTACGCGGGCCGGCCGGCCGTAGTCGAAGACCGCCTCGATGGCAGCCCGCACGGTGCGGCCGGTGTAGAGCACGTCGTCCACGATCACGACGGTCGCGCCGTCGAGCGGGAAGTCGAGCGAGGAGGCCTTTACGATCGGCTGCGGATGCGCGCGCGTCTCGCCGCCGCGCAATCCCATGTCGTCGCGGTAGAAGGTGATGTCGAGCGCACCAACGGGCACCTCGACGCCGGCGATCTCGGCCAGCAGGGTGGCGAGCCGCCGTGCCAGCGTGACGCCGCGCGTGTAGATGCCGACGAGCGCAAGGCGGTCGAGCGACTCGCCCTCACGCTCCACGATCTCGTGCGCCATGCGGCGCAGCGTGCGGCCGATCTGCTCGGCGTCCAGCAGCACCGTGGGCGCCGTGGAGGCAGGGGTCGTCATTCGTTCAGCTCCTTCCCGGGCTCTCTGGCCGCGGCTTTAAAGGGACTGCGGTGCGGCGCAACGCGCCGCTCACGGAGGCTAGCAGGAGGGGTCGCCGCGCCGCCGGAGGCACGGCGTTGAGACTGCGCGGATGTCCCTGGAGCAAGCAGGCGAGCTGCGCGTGCGCCAGCTGCCTGGGCCGCCGAACGGAGCTTCCCCGAGCTGAGGCTGGAGTGGTCATCGGGAACGACTGCGCACGCCGCGTGTTCGAGTCGGCCGGGTTCGTCGTCCACGGCGAGACGAACGTGGAGCAGCGACGGCCGCACGCTCCAGGAGTACGTGATGACCCGCCGGCTCTGACCGGGCGCAAAGTGGCACTCGCGACGCCGGCGGCCGCGGCCGTTACAGCCGGGGCACAGGTTGCCGATTCGGGTCTGACAGGGCGATTGGAGGTCACCCGAGGGCCATCGGCGCGGCCTGGGAGGGCGGAGGCCAAATGGCACACGCCGCGGGTGCCACTTGGCCGTGTCGCCTCCAGCGGCCGATCGCCGCCCGGGGTGGCGGCTAGTCGAAGTACGTGTCGTCGTGCGTGTAGGGCGGCGCGCAGCAGCAGAGGAAGCGGAGCTCGTCGTCACCGAGCGCCGTGATCTCGTGCCAGGCGCCCGGCGGGATGGCGACTGCCTCGCCCGGGCCGAGCTCGGCGTGCGCGCCGTCGAGCTCCATGTCGGCTCTGCCCTCGAGGATGAAGTAGATCTCCTCGGTGACGGCGTGGTAGTGGCGCTGGGTGCTGCGGCCGGCGGGCAGCCGGGACTCGGCGAGGCTCTGCAGGGCCGTGCCGCCGGTCGGCAGGCCGAAGAGCTCGCGGATCGTCGAGCCGTCCTTCGTCGTGAACGCCGTCGCGGCGTCGAGGGAACGTGTTTCCATGGCCCGGAGACTAGGCTGCCGTGGGATGGCGAGCGATCGCCCACCGCCGCTCGACCTACGCCCTGAGGATGCGATCGACCTCGGGTACGCGACCGACTTCCACATCCTGCTGCGGGCGATCGACGAGGCGATGCCCGAGGACGCGATCCTCGTACTCGAAGGCGACGCCACAGCTCCTGCCGTCGCGGCCTTCCTGCGCGAGCACGAGGCGGCCGACAGGCGCGAGCTCGTGCCCAACTCCCCGGGGAAGGTCCAGGTCTTCCATCTGCCGCTGGCACACGGCAACCTCAGCCGGCTGCGCCTGCAGGTGGCCGAGGGGTGCGCGTCGCCGGAGATCGCGTTCCACCTCGCCGTCTACCGGGAGGATGAGGTGCTGCTCTGGGCGCACGATGCCGGCGACGGCTCCGTGCTGCTCGCGCTCTCGTTGCCCGACGAGACGATCGAGCGGTTCCGCGCGGCGCTCGGCGCCACGCTCAGGCCGTACGTGCGCTACCGCTGGTTCGGCTTACGCCGCGTGCGCGACTAGGAGCTGCCAGCGCAGAACCGTCGCGAGCGGCGGGTCGTCCGACCTGGCTTCGGCCTCCAGCCGCTCGGCAGCAGCGACGACCTGCTCGGGCGGCAGCAGGTGGATGGTCGAGAGATGGCGCGCCCGCAGTTGCTCCGCCGCCCGCTCGCGCGTGACGGAACCGCTCTGCTCGAACCAGCGCAGCCGCACGTCGCCGAAGCCGGCGTTCGCGAGCTCGCGCTCGAGCACCTCGGCCGACGGGAAGCGAGCCAGATCGAGCGCGGGGAGATCGGGCAGGTACGCCCTCAGATGGTGGCCGGTGAAGTGGTCGGGTGCGAACGTCCAGACGAACAGCCGGCCTCCCGAGACGAGCACGCGACGCACCTCGGTCAGGGCGGCGGGCCTGCGATCGCCCAGGGTGTGGACGACCAAGCGCATCGTCACCGCATCGAACCAGCCCTTGCGGAACGGGAGGTCGTCGGCCTGCGCGAGCTTGAAGGCCGCGCCGCGCACCTGTCGCTCGCGCGCCTTCGCGAGCATTGGCTCCGAGGCGTCGACGCCCCAGGCCTTCACGCCCAGGCGCTCAACGGCAGTCTCGACCAGCGCTCCCGTCCCGCAGCCGACGTCGAGCAGCCTGGTCGCGGCCCCGAGCCCCTCCGCGATCGTGAACTCGAACTGCGCCGCGAGCTGCTCCTCCGAAGCGCGCAACTCGTCGTAGCGCTCCGCCATGCGATCGAAGATCGCGGCCGGCGTGCGGTCCGGGTCAGTAATCGTCGTCCTCGGAATCGTCGGCGGATTCGAGCAGGGCTTCCTCGGCCGCGGCCACGAGGGCCGACTCGACGAGCACGCGGCACGGGCCGTCGTGCGGCACCCCGCCGAGCACACCCTCGGCGCCCTCCAGCCGGCCGTTGATGCCGACGTCGGCCAGCGTCCGCAGGATCAGGTCGGCCTCGGCCGCGTCGCCTGCGACGGCGATCGTCACCAATCCTTCGCTCATGGGGCCTTCTCCTCGTCCGGATGCGCGCCCCCGCGCCGCAGCTCCGGCGCTCCGCGCTCCGGCAGCGGGAGCTCGATCGTATCGAAATCACGCGGCACGACGGTGGCCGCGAAGATCGCACGCGCCTCGTCCTTGATCATGCGCGGCGTCGCGCGCTGGCCGAGATGCGTGAGGGCCAGCAGCTTGACCTCGCTCGCGGCCGCCAGCTCGGCCGCCTCTGCAGCCGTCGAGTGACGCGTCTCGCGCGCGCGCGCGAGATCCTCCGATGAGAAGCTCGCCTCATGCACGAGCAGGTCGGCCCCCAGCGCGGCACGGCGCACGGCCGTGCTGGGCCGGGTGTCGCCGCTGAAGACCAGCGTCCGGCCTCGCCGCGCCGGGCCGAGCACCGCGTCGGCCGTGACGACCGAGCCGTCGGGGGTCGTCACCGATCCGCCGCGCTGGAGCTCACCGAAGGCAGGGCCCTCGGGCACGCCTCGGCGCCGCGCCTCGTCGACGTCGAACTGCCCCGGCCGCTCGTCCTCGTGCAGCTCCCACGCCACCGCGGGCCCGCGGTGGTCGACGGAGTGCGCGATCAGCCGGTAGCCGTCGCCCGGCACCTCGTCGCCGCTGCCGAGCTCGCGCGCGTGCAGCGGGAAGCCGAGGCGCCCGACGATCGGCGCGAAGATCGTGAGCAGGTCGGACAACCCCGACGGCCCGTACAGCTCGAGCCCCTGCTCGCGGCCGCGCAGGTCATAGGTCTTGAGCAGGCCCGGCAGCCCGAGCACGTGGTCGGCGTGGTAGTGGCTGAAGAGCACGACGTTGAGGTCGACGAGCCCGATCTGGGAGCGCAGCAGCTGCCGCTGGGTGCCCTCGCCACAGTCGAGCAGGATGCGATCCCCGCCCCGCCTGATCAGCGTCGCCGCGGGAGCGCGCCGCGCCGTCGGGGTCGAGCCGGCGGTGCCCAGGAAGACGACGTCCAGGTCCACCGTGCCGAGTCTAGGGCCACCGTGGGAAGCGGAGGTCAGCCGGCGACGCGCAGGACGGCCCGGCCGTCCGTGACCTCGCCCCCGCCCCTGAGCGCGTGCAGCCGCGCGCGGCGAAGCGCGCTGGCCGACGCCGGCAGGGGCGGCTGGATCGAGGCGACGATCGGAAGCGCCCGGCCGACGAAGCCGGCGACGTCGCCGTCGTAGCTGCCCGCGCTGTCCGCGAGCGCATCGACGAGGTCGAGGGCGACGAGTCTCCCCGTCCAGGGCGCCGTTCCCCCTTCGGCGCCGCCCGGCAGCACGCTGAGGGCGCTCACGGCAGCACCAGCCGCTGGCCGGGCACGATCAAGGCGCTCTGCAGGTGACTCGCGTGTGCGATCGCCTGGACGTGGGGATCGGTGTCGCCGCCATAGGCGTCGCCGGCGATCTGCCAGAGCGTCTCGCCGGGCATCACGATGTGCTGGCGGGCGGGGCGTGCGCCCGAGGAGGAGCCGGGCAGTGCGAGCAGCGCGAGGGCGACCAGAATGACGAGAATGGCCAGCGCGGAGGCTCGGCGGCGGAGATAGGGCGAAGCGAACATGTGTTCGATGATAGGACGAACGCATGTTCGTGTCAAGAGGGAATGCGCAACGCCCCGGGTGCGTTTACATCTTCGCTATGAGCACAGATATCAGCACCACCATTCTCCCGCTACTCCCTCTCGACGACGGTGTGATCCTCCCGAACATGGCGATCGCGATCGCGATCGCCAGTGACGAGGCTCGCGCCGCCTTCGATGACGCATTGGCGACCGACGGCCCACCGCGCCTCGTGATCGCGACTCGCCGCGACGGGCGGTTCTCGCCCATCGGCGTGGTCGCCGAGCTCGACGGCCAGCCGGCGATGCTGCCGGGCGGCCACCGCGGCGCCACCATCCGCGCTCTGCATCGCGCCGAGCTCGGCCAGGGTCAGGGCGAGGGCATCGGGGGTGCATTGCGCATCTCCGTGACCGAGCACCCGGACCCCGAAGAGGTGAGCGAGCACGCACAGGAGCTCGCCCGCGAGTACCGCATCGTGATCGAGGAGATCCTCGAGGCGCGCGGCGCCGGCGGGATCATCTCGTTCCTGCGCACCATCGATCACCCGGGCGCCCTGGCGGACACCGCCGGCTACTCGCCCGACCTCTCGCTCGAGCACAAGATCGAGCTGCTCGAGACGCTCGACGTCGAGCTTCGCCTGGAGCGCGCCCTCTCCTGGGCACGCGACACGCTGGCCGAGATCGAGCTGCGCCGCAAGATCCGCGACGACGTCGCCGAGGACATGGACAAGTCGCAGCGCGAGTACGTGCTGCGGCGCCAGCTCGACGCCATCCGCAAGGAGCTTGGCGACGAGGACGGTCCCGAGGACACGGAGCGCTATCGCGAGCGCATCGCCGAGACTGCGCTCTCGGACGAGGCCCGCAACGAGGCCGAGCGTGAGCTCAAGCGCCTCGACAGCGTCGGCTCGAGCCATCCCGAGGCCTCGACGATCCGCACCTACCTCGACTGGCTGCTGTCCCTGCCATGGGGCAAGGAGTCGGACGACCAGGACGACGTGGCCGCCGCGGGCGCAGTGCTCGAGGCCGATCACGCGGGCCTGGAAGAGGTCAAGGACCGCATCCTCGAGTACCTGGCCGTGCGCAGCTTCCGGCGCAAGCGCGAGATCGAGGACGAGGGCGGCGGAGCCATCCTCTGCCTCGTCGGACCCCCCGGCGTCGGCAAGACGTCGCTGGGCGAGTCGATCGCGCGTTCGCTCGGACGCGAGTTCGTGCGAATGAGCCTCGGCGGCATCCGCGACGAGGCCGAGATCCGCGGTCACCGGCGCACCTATATCGGCGCCCTGCCTGGCCGCCTCGTGCGGGCCCTGCGCGACGCCGGCACGATGAACCCGGTGATCCTCCTCGACGAGGTCGACAAGCTCGGCGCCGACTGGCGCGGAGACCCGTCGTCCGCCTTGCTCGAGGTGCTCGACCCGGCACAGAACTCGACGTTCCGCGACCACTACCTCGACCTCAAGGTCGACCTCTCGAAGGTGCTCTTCATCGCCACGGCGAACCTCGCCGAGCAGATCCCCGAGGCCCTGTACGACCGCCTCGAGGTCATCCGCATCGACGGCTACACCGAGGACGAGAAGGTCGCCATCGCGTCCAAGTTCCTGGTCCCCAGGGCTGAGCGCCGCAACGGGCTCAGGGCCGAGGAGGTCGTGATCGAGGACGAGGCGCTGCGGCGCATCGTCACCGAGTACACGCGCGAGGCCGGCGTCCGCAACGTCGAGCGCCTGATCCAGAAGGTGCTGCGCAAGACCGCCAAGAAGCTGGCCGAGGGAGCCGAAACGCCGATCACGATCGTCGCCGGCGACCTGCGCGAGCTGCTCGGGCGGCCGCGGCCGGACGTCGACATGGCGACGCGCGAGCCGGTCGCCGGTGTGGCGACGGGCCTGGCGGTCACGGGCAGCGGCGGCGACGTGCTCGTCGTCGAGGCCACCGAGATGGCCGGCAAGGGGCTCACGCTCACCGGGCAGCTCGGCGACGTCATGAGCGAGTCGGCGACGATCGCACTCTCGTACGTGCGCTCGCACGGCGACCTGCTCGGTGTCGATGTGGCGGCGCTCGCCGACCGCGAGGTGCACATCCACGTGCCGGCCGGCTCGATCCCGAAGGACGGGCCGTCCGCGGGCGTCACGATGACGGTCGCGCTGGTCTCGCTGATGTCGGGCCGCGCGGTGCGCTCCGACGTCGGGATGACCGGTGAGGTCACGTTGCAGGGCCGCGTACTGCCGGTCGGCGGCATCAAGCAGAAGGTGCTCGCGGCGCATCGCGCCGGGCTCACCGACGTGATCCTGCCGTCCCGCAACGGCGGCGACCTGGACGAGCTTCCCCAGAGCGTCCTGGAGGCCGTGCGCTTCCACCTCGTCGACCACGTCGACGAGGCCCTGGCGGTCGCGCTCGAGCCGGCGCCCGCCGCCATCGCCTAGCGACGACCACTGCGCCCCCGGGGTTCGACCCCGGGGGCGCAGTGCGTTTTCCAAAGGAGAACGCCCGCGGCCAGCGAACGCCCTTCCCGATGAAGACGATCTTCTCTTTCGTCGGGTTCGTGGTGGTGATGATCCTGCTCGCGTCCACGGGCGTGGTGAAGGGCGATGCCTGTCTCTCGAACGTCGGTTGCGTCGGGGCGAACGGCGGGGGCATCGTGTTCCACTCGCCGGACACCGTCACGCACACGACCCCCTGATCCGCATGGCGAGTCCGTTCGGACGCGCCGCAGCACGCCCGGCCGATGCGGGCGAGCCCGAGGCCGAGGCCTGGCACATCGGCCGTGGTCCCGCCACCAAGAGCCCGCTCTGGCGCGTCGGCTGCTGGCTGATCGGCCTGGCGGGCGTCGCAGTCGGCCTGCGCTGCGCGCTCTGGGTGCTGGGCGGATCGGCGCCCTTCCAGCTGCTGGTCTCCAGCTGGCTGATCCTGCTGCTGCTCGCCGGCTCCCTGATGACGGTGCCCTATGGGCTCTCAAGACTGCGAGGCGCGGAGGAGTACGAACCGCCGCGGGACGCATTCGTGATCGTGGCGCAGAAGCTCTCGACGGTGCTCTGGGTGATGATCTTCTGGCGCTCGCTGCTGTCCGTCGGCGACGAGGTGATGACGCGGATCTGGAACGCCGTGATCCGCCGCTGGATCGCCGCCCACCCGCCGCCTCCCCCGCCCGATCCCCTCGAGGCGGAGATCCGGCACTCGATCGACAACGACCCGGGCTGGTGGGCACGCGGGCCCTGACCCTCGAGGTCAGAGCCGCACGATGTGTGCCTCGAGCACAGCTTCCGGGCCGATCGTAAGCTCGGCGTAGGAGTGCCACGGGGCGCGCCGGCGCTCGCTCGGCGAGCCGGGATTGAGCAGCAGCAGCCCGTCGCGGTCGTCGCACAGGGGCAGATGCGTGTGGCCGAAGCAGACGGCGCGGGCGCCGGGGAAGCGCGCACGCAGACGCTCCCGCCGACCGCGCTCCGAGCCGGGGTCGTGCACGAGGCCCACGCCCACGCCGCCGAGCTGCACGACCTGCTCGGCCGGCAGCCGCGCAGCCACATCCCAGCCGTCGCAGTTTCCGGCGACTCCGTCGAGCGGAGCCAGTGCCGCGAGCTCGTCGAGCAGCACGGCGTCAATCACGTCGCCCGTGTGCAGGATGTGGTCGGCGCCGGCACAGGCCGCGAGCAGGGCAGCGGGCAACGGCCCGCGCCGGCGCGGGCCGAGGTGCGTGTCGCCCGTGACCACGATGCGGAGGTGCGTCACACGACGGTGCAGGAGACGACGCCGTCGCCGCGACCCACGCGGCGCGCCTTGTCGGCGCCCCCGCCGCCGTCGAGGTAGTCCGCTCCCTTGCCGCCGGTGAGGGTGTCGTTGCCGCCGCCGCCGTGCAGCACGGCCGCCTTCACGCCCGCGGTGAGCTTGTCGGCTCCCGCTCCGCCGAAGACGACGTCGACGGTCTTGGTCAGGTTGTCGCCCTCGCCCTTCTCGCCGTCGTTGGCGCGGTTGCCGATGGTGCCCGTCAGCTTGGCGTGGCGGCCGCGGTAGTCGACCGTGTCGATGCCCGCGCCGCCGTCGAGACGATCCGCCCCGTCGGCCGCCGGGCCCTGGTCGAAGCGGTCCTTGCCGGCGCCGCCGGCCTCGGTGTCGTCGCCGGCGCCGCCGGCCAGGGAGTCGTCGCCGGTGCCTCCGCCCAGCGTGTCGTCGCCCGCCGCACCGGCGAGCCGATCGGCGCCGGCATTGCCCGCGAGCGTGTCGTCGTCCGTGCCGCCGTTGAGCTCGTCCGCGCCGTCGCCGCCGTTGAGCGCGTCGGCCCCGTCGGCTCCGTCGAGCTTGTCGGCCCCCGCCGCGCCCGAGAGCGTGTCGTCGCCTGGTCCGCCGCGCAGCTCGTCCTTGCCGGCAGCGCCGTTGAGCGTGTCGTCGCCCTTGCCGCCGTCGAGCGTGTTGGCGGCGCCGTCACCCGTGAGCGCGTCGGCGTAGTCGGAGCCGAGCAGGTCCTCGAAGCCCGTCAGCTTGTCGGTGCCGAGACCGCCACCGGTGTCGAAGGACGTCGCGACACCTGTCGCGAGGTTGCCGGTCACGCCCGGCAGGTCGAGGCTGTGCGAGACCAGCGAGTAGTCCGCCGTGTCCTCGCCCGCGCCGCCGTCGATCTGATCCGAGCCGTCGCCCGGATCGATGTCGTCGTCACCGGCGCCTCCGTTGATGGCATCGTTGCCGGCGCCGCCCACGAGGTAGTTGTCCCCTCCGTCGCCCGTGATGACGTCGTTGCCGGCGCCGCCCGTCGCGTCCTCGACATCCGCCGCGATCGTGTCGTGCTCGCCCGCGACGCCGCCGGCGCCGGCGGCACCCAGCGTGATGCCGACCGGCGACGTGCGATCCGAGTAGTCGACCGCATCCTCGCCCGCACCGCCGCCGACGGAGTCGTTGCCGGGCCCGGGCGTGAGCGTGTCGTCACCCGGGCCGCCCTGCAGGACGTCGTTGGCCAGGCCGCCCGCGATATCGTCGATCTGAAGCAGGTTGTCGAGCTCGCCCGCCTGGCCGTCGTTCCTGACGCCGTCCAGCGACAGGTTGACGGACAACGTGCGCCCGGCGTAGGAGGCCGTATCGAAGCCGCCGCCACCGCCGTCGATCACGTCGGATCCGTCAGCGACGTCGTCGAGCCCGAACGCCGTGCCGGGCTGGTCGATCTCGTCGTCGCCGGCGCCGCCCGTGACGTTGTCGTCGCCGGCGCCCGGATCGATCGTGTCGTCGCCGGGGCCGCCGTCGATGCTGTCGGCGCCGGGGCCTCCCGTCACGGTGTCCGCACCGGCCGCACCGTTGATGCCGTCGTTGCCCGGCCCGCCGTCGAGCGTGTCGTCAGCCGCTCCGCCGGTCAGGGCGTCGTTGCCGCTTCCGCCCGTCGCGCCCTCGATGTCGGCGCCGACCGTGTCGTTCTCCCCGGCCTCGCCCTGGTTGCTCCTGCCGTCGAGCACGACCGTCACGCCGGCCGTGCGGCCGGAGTAGTCGACGGTGTCGCTGCCGTCCCCGCCGCTCAGCACGTCCGAGCCGTCGGCCGGCGCCGCCTCGTCGAGAGTGTCGTCGCCGTCGCCCCCCGAGACCGTGTCGTTGCCCGGGCCGCCCGTAAGCGTGTCGTCACCGCGCGCGCCTGTGACGACGTCGTTGCCGGCGCCGGCATCCAGCGTGTTGGCGCGCAGATTGCCCGTCAGCGTGTCGTTGCCCGCACCCCCGGTGAGGTCCTCGACGTCGGTGCCGATGTTGTCGCCCTCGCCGCTCGCGCCGTCGTCGGCCAGGCCGTTGGGGCTGGCGGTGACGGCCACGCTGCGGTCGTCGTAGGTGACGACGTCCTCGCCATTGCCGCCGGCGAAGATGTCCGCCGCGGCGCCACCGCGCAGCGTGTCGTCGCCCGCGCCGCCGGCGAGCGTTGCCGGGAAGCCCAGCGGGCCTCCGAGAGCGGCGCCGTCGCCCCCGAGCTCGAGGTCGTCGGAGCCGGCGCCGCCCGTCACGGACAGGCGCTCGGTCCCGGCCCAGGTCAGATCGGGCGCCGCATCGCCGTCGAGATCGGCGCCGAGGCTGCCGCCGATCACGGTGCTGTCGTCATCCGGAAGACGCAGTGAGATGATGTCCGCGCCGGCCAGGAGGTCGGCGGCGATCGGCCAGAGGCCGCCTGCCACCGGATCGACGAACCCGCCGCCGCTCACGTCGACCACGAGCGTGTCGGCCGACGCGCTTCCGGTCACGGTGATCTGCGCGATGTTCGCGAGGGTGGCCGTGCCACAGTTCTGCGGCGCGCCGGCGCCGACCGCGAACGTCACGGCAGTTCCGTCGTTGGAGAGCGTCACGGTCCCGTCGGCGGCCCCGAACGTGAGCACGGCGGTTCCGCCTCCGCCGAGCACCCGCACACAGGTTGCCGCGTGCGCTGCAGGCGCGATCGCGACCACCCCGAGCACACCAAGAATCGCCGCGCGCATTCCGCGCCGTCGCATTCCGCGCATGTTCCCCCCTCGAGTCGCGGCCGAGCCTACAGGGGCGCACGCACGGCGTGCAAGCGCTCGCGGCTAGGCGAAACCGCCCAGGAACCGGCCGTCGCGCTGGATCAGCGTTCCGTCCGCGTACACCTCGCCGCCCCGGCGCAGGTCGCACACGAGGTCCCAGTGCAGCGCGCTCTCGTTGGTGCCGCCGGTGACGGCGTACGAGGCCCCCAGGGCCATGTGCACCGTGCCGCCGATCTTCTCGTCGAGGAGCGTGTCGAGCGTGGGAGAGGTGATCGCCTCGTTGAGCCCGAAAGCGAACTCGCCGAGCGTACGGGCGCCCTCGTCCGTGTCGAGCGCGGCGCGCAGGAAGGGCGCACCGCTCTCGGCGTCGGCCTCGACGCAGCGGCCCCCCTCGAAGCGCAGGCGCGCGCCCTCGACGCGCTGCCCGCCCCACGACGAGGGCATCGCGAAGGCGACCACGCCCTCCGTGGCGTCCTCGCGCGGGCCCGTGAAGACCTCGCCGTCGGGCAGGTTGTGCCGGCCGGAGGCGCTGATCCAGCGCCGGCCCCCGACGCGCAGCCGCAGATCGGTGCCCTCCGCCACGATCCGCAACTCGTCCACGTTCTCGAGCCGTGAGACGAGGCGCGCCTGCACATCGCCCTGCGCACGCCAGGCCACCACGGGATCGGGCTGGTCGAGCTTGAGCGCTCTCGCGAGCAGGTCGCGGTAGCCGTCCAGCGAGAGGCCGGCGGCCTGCGCGTAGGCGGCCGTCGGGTACTGCGCGCCGCACCACGCCGCCTCGCCGCGGGCGTCGCGATCGACGAGCACGTGCACGGCGCGCAGGCGCCCCGTCTCGGATGCCGCGGCGCGCGCAGGATCGACGTGCGCGAGCTGGTCGACGTTCGCCAGCGCGAGCAGCGTCACGCGGCAATCGACGCGCTCGTACCAGGTGAGCTTGAGCGGATCGGGCTCCGCGAGCACCTCCTCGGCGGCGGATTCGGCCTTCGCCTCGATCCAGCCGTCGGGGAGCATCTGCACCGTCGGGTGGGCACCGGCCTCGAGCACACGGCGATGGACTGCACGCGCGAGCGCCTCCGCGAGCTCGCCCGCCTCGACCAGCACGCTCTGCCCGGAGCGCACCGCGAGGGCGTGCTCCACGATCACGCGCGCATAGAGGTCGTCGAAGGGATCCATCAGACCAGCAGCTTCCCGTCGAGCAGCAGGGGCTCGCCGTCGGCCTCGATGCGCCCACCCGCCCGCAGATCGCAGACCAGATCCCAGTGGATCGCCGAGACGTTGTCGCCGCCGAGCATCGGGAACGAGCGGCCGAGCGCGAGATGGCACGTGCCGCCGATCTTCTCGTCGAAGACCGTGTCGCCGACGGCGCGCTGGATCTTCTCGTTCGTGCCGATCGCGAACTCGCCGACGCGGCGCGCGCCCTCGTCGGTGTCCAGGCGCGACAGGAGCACGTCCTCGCCGAAGGCCGCGGAGGCCTCGGTGACCACGCCCGCCTCGAAGCGCAGGCGCACGTCGCGGCACTCGCGGCCGTCCTGCAGCGAGGGCACGCCGAAGGTGATCTCGCCCTCCACCCCGCCCTGCGGCGGCGCGCAGAAGACCTCGCCGTCGGGCAGGTTCGCCTCGCCGGCGCAGGATTCCCAGGCGCGCCCCTCCACGTCGACGCGGAGATCGGTGCCCGCCGCCCTGACCCGCAGCTCGCGCACGCTCGCGAGGCGCTCGATCAGGCGGGCGTGATGCCCGCTCAGGGCGCGCCAGGCGGCGATCGGATCGGGCTCATCCAGCAGCAACGCCGAGTACACGAAGCGCTCCCAGGCCGCAGTCCCCATGCGGGCGGTCTGCGCGCCGAGCGCGGTGGGCACCGCCGCACCCACCCAGCGCAGCTCGCCGGCGGCCTCGCGCTCGTCGTGGCGGGCCATGACCGGCGCGAACGCGCGATCCAGCGCGGCGTCGCGCTCGCCCGAGATGCCCGCCCGTTCAGCCGTGTTGCCTCCCGGCCACACGAACAGCCAGCGGTCGAAGCGATCTGCGGCCTCGAGCTCGGCTGGGTCGAGGTAGGAGACCTGGTCGTCGCTGCCGTAACGCAGCAGATCTCCGACTGCCCAGTCGGGCGCCATGGCGACGCTGACGCGCGCGCCGCGCCGCCAGGCCTCGCGCGCGGTCGCGACCGCCAGCGCCGAGCCCTCGCGCGGCGTGCGGATCTGCAGCCGGTGGGACTCGTCGATGCCAAGGGAGTGCTCGCAGATCAGCTGTGCGTAGCGCGTGAGCCGTGGGTCTGTCACGCCAGCGCACCCGCCACGGCCTGCCACAGGCGCTCGGCGCCGAAGCGGACGGGGTCGTCGCAGACGAGACCGGTCTCGTCGGCGACGGCCGCGATCGCAGCGCGCGCCTCGTCGTCGCTTGCGATGCGCCTGGTCGAGAGGGCGATCGCGACGACCGGGGCCGCGCGCAACGGCGAGGTCAGGCGCAGTAGCAGATCCGACAGCTCGGACAGCGGCGGGATCAGGGGGCCGGGCGGGCCGCCGCGGTCCTCGAGATCGATGCGCTCCGCCCCGGCCTCGTGCACCAGTACGAGCGCGTGCGGCGTGCTGCCGTGCAGCAGCCCGAGCGTGACACCGGAGTAGAGCGGGTGCAGGATCGCCCCCTGCCCTTCGACGAGCAGCAGCTCGCCGCGCTCGGCGCCCTCCAGCACGAGCCGCTCGGCGGCGCCGGCCACGTAGTCCGCGATCACGTGGTCGACGGCGATGCCCCAGCCGGCGATCGAGATCCCGATCTGCCCGGTGGGCACGAACACGGCGCGCTCGCCCGCCGCCTTCGCGGCCGCAGCGAGCTCGAGGGTGACCGTCATCTTGCCGATCGCGCAATCCGTGCCGACCGTGTGCACGATGCGTGCCGGGACGGCGAGACCCGCACCGCTGGGTGTCGAGAGGCCCTCGGGGACGCGCCGCAGGTCGCGCAGCTCGAGCCCTCGCGCCGAGGCCGCGGCGACCAGCTCGGGGTCGCGGCCGAGCTCGTCGTGCAGCCCCGCCTCGACGTGCATCCCGAGCGCGAGCGCCTCGAGCAGCGCAGTCTTCCACTCGGGCGGCAGCTTGCCGCCCGCGGGCGCGACGCCGATCGCCAGGCACTGCGCCCCGAGCGCGGCCGCCTCGGCGACCGTGGCCACGACCGGCACGGGCTTGCCCGCATAGGGCACGACCTCGTCGACCTTCTGCCCGGCGTGCAGCGAATCGACAACCGCCACAACCTCGCGCTCGCCGTAGCGGATCAGCCCGTGGGCGGCCTTCCCGTTCGAGGTGTGGAGGAACGCCTCGGCGAAGACCGCGACGCGCTCGCTCACGCCACGGGCTCCACGCCCAGGCCCGGACGCCGGGAGAGCACGATGCGGCCGTCCTCGAGGCCGAGCCCCTCCACGGGGTCGTCCGAGATCAGCAGATGGCCGTCGAGATCGACGAAGTCGCAGAGCGACGCGAACTGGCCGGCCGCCGAGATGCCGAGCGAGCTCTCGATCATGCAGCCGAGCATGACGACGAGTCCGAGCGCGCGTGCCGCATGCACCATGCGCACGGCCTCGCGGATGCCGCCGGTCTTGGCCAGCTTGAGGTTGACGCCGTCCGCATAGCTCGCGACGTCGGCGACGTCGCGCAGCGTGTGGCAGCCCTCGTCGACGACCAGCGGGATGCCGCTGCCAACAGCGCGCAAAGCGCGGAAGGCATCCCGCTCTCCGGCGGGGAAGGGCTGCTCGATCAGCTCGACGCCCAGCCCGACGAGCACCGGCAACAGGTCGCGCGCCTCGTCGAGGTCCCAGCCCTCGTTCGCGTCCACGCGCAGCGGGAGGTCGCAGACGGCACGGATCGCCTCCAGCCGCTCGAGGTCGGCCGCGCCGCCGAGCTTGACCTTGAGCCGGCGGTAGCCCGCCTCGGAGGCCCGCCGAGCGCGGTCGGCCGTGCCCTCGACCGAGTCGATGCCGATCGTGAACGAGGTCTCCGGTGTGCGATCGGCCAGCCCGAGCAGGCGCCAGGTCGGCTGTCCCACGAGCCTGCCGACGAGGTCGTGCAGTGCGCACTCGACGGCGCAGCGGCCGACGACCGAGCCACCTCGTGCGTGCATTCGGCCCTCGATCGCCTCGAGCGCGAAGGGATCGTCGCCGAGCGCATCCCCGGCGCCGTCGATGAACTGCCGGGCCGCGTCGACCGACTCGCCGTAGCGGTCGTCGGGGGCGCCCTCGCCGCGGCCGACCTGGCCGCCGTGGGCGATCTCCGCCCAGACGACCTCCTCGGTGTCAGTCGATCCGCGCGCGATCGTGAACGTCTCGCTGAGGGTGAGCGCCCGAACGCCGCTGGAGATCTCCATGGCGCGTGACCGTAGACGATCGCCCCGCGCCGCCGTGCTAGTCGCCGCGCTGATTCTGTTAGAGCTTCTCAGGGCAACTCGACGGCGCCGATGGACGGCGGGTCGGCCCGCTTGCGGCCGTACAGGTCCGTCGCGGGCGCGCCGTCCGCGGTGCCATGGCCGAGCAGCGAGGCCGAGGCCGCGGCAGGCCGCCCCTTGCCGTCCAGGCCCGGTGAGCCGCGGTGATCTCCCGGGCAGGAGGCGCCGCTGCCGATCACGTTCGTGACCATGCGAGCCACGTCGCAGAGCGGGTGCTTCTGGCGTCCGAGGATGTTGTTCTGGACGAGGGGGCGCCGGCCGCTCGAGACCTGCGCGTACTGATCGGCCAGGACGATGGCAGCGATGTTCGCCGAGACGATCGTGTTGTTGACGAACTCCACGCCGCTCGCGAGCGGGACCGACGACTGCGCCGGCTCCCGCACGTTGATCGCGAAGAACATGTCCTCGTTCGAGCCCGTGAAGAGGCTCGACTCGACGTGCACGTCGTGCACGTCGCCGGCGGGGCCGGAGCGCGGGTCGACGTACACCTGTGCGGCGCCGTTGGAGCGGACACCGAAGTGGCAGCGCACGATCGTCCAGGGTCCGCCGCCGAGGATCTGGATGAGGTCGTTGTGGTTGTCGGAGTGCGTGCCGGCGAGCGCGTCGTGCAGGTCGGAATCGCTGATCGTGACGTCGTCGGCCGCCCCGCGGATGACATCGGCGTCGCGCACGTCGTGGAAGCGCACGTGGTCGATGACGAGCCCGCGGCCCTGGGCCAGGATGCACGCGAGGCCGTGCTGGCAATGAGCGAACTCGGCCTGGGCGACCGTGATGTTCTGGTCGTCGGGGTCGAGCTGCAGCGCCACGCCGAGGTCCTCCTGCGTGCCGAGGAAGCGCACGTTGCGGAATGAGATGTCGCTCGAGGCACTCACGTCGGCGATTGCGGGCTGACCGTCCGGCGTGATGCGGAGGCCGCTCACGGCGATGCGCTTCGAGCGCTTGATGCTGATGCCGGAGAGCCTCGTCGACGGCCTCCCCACGAGGCGGATCGGCCTGTTCGGCGTCAGATCGAAGAGTTGCAGCGGGGCCACGCGCCCGGCGGGCAGCCGGATCGTTCCGCCGCTCACGTTGACGCGCTTGAGCGCGGCCTTGAACCAGGGCGGGTTCTGCGCGAACTGGTAGAGCGCGTACTGCCGGTGCGTGCCGCCCTCGAGCGCGCGGTGCGCGCCGTAGGCGCTTGCCGTGAGCACGCACAGCAGGACCGCGCCCGCGACCGCGACGCGGCGCTTACGAAGCAGCCGGATCACCAGCGGGGCGCAGCACAGCGCTCGCGGCGCTCGCCGTGCGCCCGGCGGGAGCGCGCAGCTGCTCGGCGAAGCGCTGGATGCGCTCCGCGACGGCGTCGACCTCGTCTGGGTCGTCGAGCTGATGCCCGACGGCCGGGATGAGGCCGAGCTCGAACCAGGGGCGCTCGCCGAGGCGGTGCAGCCCCAGGAAGAGCTCCTCGATCTCGTCCCGCACGATGTCGTTCTCCCCGTAGAGCAGCGAGACGGGGAGGCGGCGAGCGTAGAGCGCGCGCATCGAGCCGAGCAGCGGCGTGTTGAGCCAGCGGTCGGCGTCGTCGGGCAGGCGGCGCGAGAGGCGGGGCATGAGCGACCACACGAGCGGCCGGATCACGCGGCGCACGCGGCCCGAGCCGGTGCGGTGGCGCAGCTCCGCGAGCTGCCGCAGCGCGCGTCGCCGCTCGGTGCGGCGTGCGTAGCCGGGCGGGATGCGCGCGCCGCTGCGCTTGAGCGGCACGCCGACGGCGATCACTCCGGTCACGCGCTCGAGCTGCTCGGCGACGCGCAGCGCCGTGATGCCCCCGCCGCAGGTCCCGAAGAGGACGAGCGGCACGGCGTCATCGGCCGGCGCGACGGCCTCGGCCGTCAGCCGCACGTCGCCGACGAATGCGCCCGACTCGACGCGGCGGAGGAGGTCGAAGAAGGGCTCCTCCGGCAGCGTTCCGCCGGACTCCCCCAGTCCGCCCGGATCCACGCGCACCGCGCGGTGGCCCGCGGCTGCCAGGCGATCGGCCATGCGCACCAGCACGCGGTTGACGCCCATCCGCGGCAGCACGCCGCCCGCCAGCAGCACCGTCACGCTGAGCGGCGGGCCCTCGGGCTCGTGCACGACGGCGACGAGCTCGGCACCGTCGGCGCCGGGCAGGGTGAGCACGCTGCGCCTCATCCCTCCAGCCATTCCGAGACCACCCTCTCGAGCTCGGGCACGCTGTCGAAGAACGCGCCGAGGTTGGCATGGGCATGCACGGCGGGAAAGGTCGTGCGGCCGCTCTTGAGCACCGTTGCGCGCTCACCGCGGCGCTCCAGCGCCTGCGCCGGAGCTGCGGCCACGAGGCCGGCGATGAGCGCCGGGGACAGCCGCTGGCCGTCGACGACGATGGCCTCGCCGCGCTGCAGCTGCGCGAGCAGATCCTCGCGGCTCTCGCCCGCGCTGCCCCGCCGCATGACCCTGCGCGCGATCTCGTGACGCAGATCCTGGCGCAGGGCGGCCTGCGGATCCAGGCAGGGGTCGATCAGCAACACGCGCGCGAGCGCCTCGTCGTCGGCGACGGCGAGCGCAGCAGCCGACGCGTAGCGAAACGCGAGCACATGCCGCCGGGCCGCCGGGAAGCGCGTGCCGAGCTCGGCGAGGCCGAGCCGGACGTCGTCGCAGAGCCAGTCGAAGGTCGCGTCCTCGGGCTCGCCCGCGCTCTCCCCCGTGCCCCGCGGGTCGAGCATCAGCGCGCCGTGGCCGCGAGCGGCCAGCGCGCGGACGAGCTGCACCAGAGCGCGGCGCGAGCCCACCGCCTCGCTGGCGAGCGGCGACACGACGAGCAGCGCGAGGGCGGCATCGTCTGGCCCGTCTGCGTAGGTGAACACGGGCGCGAGCGGATCTCCTGCAAACGCGGCCGTCGACATCACCGCCAAGCTATGGGTGGTTCTGGCGCAGGTCAAGCCAGGACTCCCCATCGGATGGGGAGGATCCCAGCCCGTTGCGCCGCCACCGGGGGTTTGCAGCCGCAGGAGCGACGGGTACGGTGGCGCTCGTGCTGCATCGAACCTCCTCATCGTGCCAAGAATTGCAATTGCGTGCGAGCGTCCTGCTCGTCCTGCTCGCGGTCGCCGCGCTCCTGCTCGCGCACGACTCCCCCGGCCGCGCCGAGGCGGACGTCCCCGACGTCGCCCTCACGTCCATCGGCACCTTCTCCGCGCCCGTGGCCGTGACCTCGCCCCCAGGCGACCCGACGCGGCTGTTCGTCGTCGAACGCGGCGGCACCGTACGCGTCGTCCAGAACGGCGCTGTCCTGCCGGCCCCGTTCATCGACGTGTCGAGCGAGCTCAGCTTCTCCGGCGAGCGCGGCCTGCTCTCGATCGCCTTCGCACCCGACTTCGCGATCTCCGGCCTCCTCTACGCCGACGCGACCCTCACGAACGGCACGATCGTGATCTGGGAGTTCCACGCGGCCGCCGGCGCCAACACAGCGGACGCCGGGCATCGCGTCGTCCTGAGCATCCCGCACACCGCCACCAACCACAACGGCGGCCAGTTGCAGTTCGGGCCCGACGGCTATCTCTACATCGGCGTCGGCGACAACGCGACGGGCGCGAACGGACAGAACGCCGCGGTCCTCTACGGCAAGATCCTGCGCATCGACCCGCGCGCCTCCGGAGGGCAGGCGTACACGATCCCGCCAGGCCAGCCGTTCGCCGCGGGCGCGGCCCCGGAGGTCTGGGCCTTCGGCTTCCGCAATCCCTGGCGCTTCTCGTTCGACAGCCTCACGGGCGACCTCCTGATCGGCGACGTGGGCGAGAACAACTGGGAGGAGATCGACCAGCTGCCGGCGGGTCAGTTGCCCGGCGCGAACCTCGGCTGGAACTGCTGGGAAGGCACCCACCCGAACCCGGGCGGCCACTGCAGCGTGCCGTCGGTTCCGCCGATCCTCGAGTACGCGCACGACGCGACCCACTGCTCGATCAGCGGAGGCTTCGTCGCGCGCGACCCCACGGTGCCCACTATCGCGGGCCGCTACCTCTACGCCGACTACTGCAGCACGGGCGCAAACGCCGTGCTACTGCCGGTCGGCTCGCCGCCCGACATCGACCAGCTCGGAACGGCGCCCCAGATCGCAGGCTTCGGGCAGGACTCCGACGGCCACCTCTACGTGACCTCGCTGAAGGGCGGTGTGTGGAGAATCACGGGCACCGGCGCGGCCGACAGGCCGCCGGTCGCCGTCTTCACGCTCTCGAGCAGCACGCCGGCCGTGGGCGCGAACGTGCACCTCGACGCCTCGGGGTCGACCGACCCCGACGGCCCGATCTTCAGTTACTCATGGGACACCGACGGCGATGGCAAGATCGACGGTCACGGCGTCACGTTCGACGTGAAATATGCGAGCGCGGGCGCCCGTGCGATCACGCTCACGGTGACCGATGCAGTCGGCGCGCACTCCTCGCGCACGCTGCCTGTCTACGTCGGCGGCAAGACGACGCCGCCCGGCACTCCAGACGCCGCGGCCGGCCTGCGCGCGACGCTCTCCGCCAAGAGCCCGCAGAAGCTCGGTCGCGTGCGCAGCCGTGGCCTCGTGATCCGCTTCCGCGGCTCGACTGCGGCGACGTGGACACTCATCGCCACGCTGCAGCGTGCTCGCGGCCGGCACGCGACGCGGATGCACGCTGCCCGCGGCCGGCTCGCCCGCAGGACGTTCAGGGCACACACGGGCACCGGCACCGTGCGCCTGCGCCTGCCGCCGAAGCGGCTGGCCGGCATGCAGGAGATCGTCGTACGCGTGCAGGCGCACGTTCGCGCCGGCGGGAAGTCGCTCAGGCGTTCCGTGATCGTGCGCGTCCGCCGCGGCTGAACGGAAAAGCGGGCCGGGCCCGGGATCCGTCGAGGCGGATGCCCGAGCCCGGCTCGCGGCGGCGCGTTAGTAGCCGATCTGAATGCGGTTGGTGTGGTCGGGCAGCGCGAAAGAGCCGTGATTGCCCGTCGGGCCGTCGACATCCATGAGCGAGACGACCTGACGCGGGCGCATGCGCTGCGGGAGCAGCAGCAGGAGCCGCACCGTGCGCTCGGTCACGCTGCCGGGACCCTGGTGGTTCTTGATGCGGACGCCGCCGACGGCGGTCACATCCACCGCGCGGCCGTAGACGTGGGCGCTGACGCCGCCGGAGGCGGTGAACAGGCGATGGCCGCTGACGAGGCTCGAGACGCGCACGGAGCCGGTCGCATTCGCGAGGTACTCGACCGTGATCAGCACGCGCGGGTCGACGCGGCGCCCGCGGATGTCGGCGCGGCCGCCCGGGTAGATGTGCAGGCGCTTGTCGTGCAGCACCCGCTTGCGCAGCTGCCCGCCGTGCCAGCCGAGGCCGTGCTGCATGCGCCCGAGGCCGAGCGCGCCGTAGAACGCGGCCAGGGCGCCGACGCGCTTGGCACGCTGCTCCGAGCCGAAGTACTGCTTGAGCGCGTCCTGCGTGGACGTGGCGCTCAGGTTGCGGCTGGCACCGTTCTCCTTGAGGAACGCGGCCAGCGCGCGCAGCTGATCGGCCTCGCCTGCGGGCACGGCCGGCAGCCTGCGACCCGCGATCGGGCCGTCGGCCTTGCCCAGGCGGGACTCGACGCGGGCGACCGCGGCGAGCAGAGCCCAGTGGACGTGCTCGTCGGCTGCGATCGTGGAGAGACGCAGCGCGAGGGCGTGATCGATCGTCTTCAGCTTGGGCAGCGGCGGCGTGGTCGTCGCGTGCACGTAGAAGCGGATCTGCGCGGGCGTGGGCAGCAGGCGCGCGCTCAGCGCGGGCTGCGCCGGCACGGGCGGAGCCGCCGGCGGCTGAGGTGTCACGGCCGCGGACTGGCCGGAGCCGGTGTGCGTGGACGGCGGATCGACGCGGCCGCCACCCGAGCTCGTGTCGCCGCCGGCCTCGGGCGCCGCAGGCGGCGCCGCGGGTGCCTGAACCGGGGCTGCCGGCTCGCTCGGCGCAGCGGGCGCAGTCGCCGGAGCCGGATCGGCGGGAGCCGCGGCCTCGGGTGCCGGGGGCGTCGTGTCCACCGGCGGCGCGGGGTCGGTCGGGGGATCCGTGACGGGCGGCGGATCCGTCACGGGCGGCGGATCTGTCGGCGTCGTGCCGGTCGGGGTCGTGTCGGGCGGCGGAGTCGCCGGATCCGTGGTCGTGACCGTCGTCGTCCCGGTCGTGCCGGGATCCGCCGGGTCGGTCGTGGTGGGGACGCCCGGATCCGGGCTGGTCGTCGTCGTCCCGGGATCGCCGGTGTCGGCCGTGGCACCACTTGCGAGCGTGCCTGCGGCGAGGGCGCCTGCCGCAAGGCCGGCTGCGACGAGGGCAGCGACGCCCGCAGAGCGCTTCGCGCTAGGGCGCTCGCGCGGGTCTCCAGATCCGGTGTCCTCAGCCATCCCTCTCCTCCTGCGTCCTCTCCCGAGCCGCCCGAGCGGACGACTCCATACGGGCCGCATCGGCAGGGCGACACGTCTCCGTGTCCCCCAACGGGACGATCTCGCCTCCTCACCTCAGATCGGTGCCTCGGGGCCGGTGACCGGCAGCGAGCGCTCAGGAAGGGTGTCGGGGGCGCTGCGGCGTCGAGGTTGCAAAGCCGGCCGCGGAGCGGGGTCGCTGGGTCGTCGCTGTGGTCACGCTGGCGGAACGGGCGGCACGCCGGTTCGCCGATGTCGCCACTCCGGCCAGGCGCCGGTATCCGACGGCGCCCGAGTCCCGCGAGGTTGCGCGGGACGCCGCGTAGCCGCCCCTCGAGACCAATACGGCCCGCGTCGTCCGCGTCCTGCCGAACGGCCCGAGGTCCACGGCGATCGGCAGAGGACTCAGGCGAGTCGTGTGCGCAGGGGTCACCACGGCGACCGCGGCGGGGAAGCTCGTGTGGCGATCGCTGTGCAGCGCGAACGCGACGACCACCGCCAGCAGCGCCGCCTCCGCCGCGACGAGGCACCCGAGCGCCTTGGCGTGCCGGAACATCACGGCACGCGGCCGATCGTGTCGCTCATGGGCGTGCAGTCCGGCGCATGAGACAACTGTAGCGATCCGGGCCGAGGCCGCGGGCGGCTTCGTGTCGAAAAGCACGTGCGCCGCGAATGCTCTAGGCTCGAGCCCCGGCCGGGACAACGCGAGGAACGGAGCGCTCGATGTACGCCACGATCCGCACCTACACGGGCGCAGGCGACCTGCTCGCGGCGCTGACGCGCAATCAGGACTCGGTCAGGAGCCTGATGAGCGCCGTCCCCGGATTCCGTTCCTACTACTTCATCGCCACGCCCGACGGCGACGGCAGCTCGATCACCGTCTGCGACGATGAGGCGGGTACCGGGGAGTCCAATCGGGTTGCGGCCGCATGGATCGCCGAGAACCTCCCGGGTCTGTCGATGGCGCCGCCTGTGATCTCCGCGGGCGAGGTCGCCGTCGCGTTCTAGCCATCCGGGAGCAGGCGCACCTCCAGTCGGCCGGACGGCGGGATCGCGCCCGCGTCGATGAGGTCCGGAGACAAGCCGACGCCAAGCGTTCCAGGCCCGCCGAAGCGGCGCAGGATGCGCGCGACATACGCCCGCGTCTCGTGCGGCCAGGCGCCCCCGAGGACACCCGGTCCCGCGTTGTAGGCCGCGAGCGCCGACGCGATGTCGCCGCCTGCGCGCTCGAGCAGCACATGCATCAGGCGCGCTTGCGCCGCAATCGCGGCAGCCGGATCGAACGGGCTGCGCTCCCGCTCGTGGTTCCAGTCGCCCGCCCAGGTGGCAGGCATGAACTGCGCGATGCCCTGGGCCCCTGCCGGTGAGACCGCGGAGGCGTCAAAGCCGCTCTCGGCCTCGAGTTGCGCCGCCAGCAGCGCGGGCGGCAGTTGCTCGGCGCGGGCCGCCTGCGCGATCACGAGGCGCAGCGGTTCCGGGGCGTACGCCGGCACCGAGAGCCTGCCCTCTCCCTCCTTGTGCGCGGGAGTGCCACCCGACACCAGCCTTCCGGCGCCCGTCCAGCCACCGGCACTGAGCGGCTCGACGCGGACGAGCGCGCCACGGTGCGGCGCCTCGACCGCGAGCCCGGGCGCCACGACCAGGCCCACGTGGTGCGCCGGGAGACCCACGAACACGAGATCTCCCGCCTGGATCCGCGTGCCGGCAGCGAGCGGGCGGGCGAGTTGCTGGAGGCCGGCTGCCGTCAGGCGCCCGACCGGCATGCCTGCCGCTGCGAATGCGTAGTCGATCAGGCCCGAGCAGTCGAAGCCGCCCTCGGCCCGGCTCTCCCCGCCCCACACGTACGGCCAGCCGAGTTGCGCCAGTGCGGCAGCGACCACGGCGCCGCCCGCGTCGAGGCCGCGCACGTCGGCCATGCGGAACCCGGCCGCCGGCACCGACGGCGCGAACGCGATGCCCGCGCGAGCCACGGCACCGGCGGAGCCGTCACCCACGCGAATGCGAACGGCCAGCGGCGACGCATCGTGCGCACCCCGCTCGAACGAGATCGACTCGAGCGTCAGTCCGAGTCGCCCGGCCGCGCGCAGAGCGGCGACGCGCGCTGCCTGCTCGGTGGCGCGGACAGCAGCGGGCGACCCGCCGGCGTCGACGGCATCGCCGTAGCCTCGGTCGAGGACGCTCGCCGCAGCCAGCGCGACCGCGTCGGCCGAGCCGTGCACGCGCTCGTCGAGCACGAGGCCCCGCCCCGCGCGCAGACCTGCGCCGGCGACCAGCGCGAGCAGGAGGAGCAGGGCCACGACGGCGATCGCGACCGCGCCGCGCTCACCACGGGGATTCACGACGCGAGCTGCCTGGAGACGTGAACACGCGCGAGTTGCGGCAACGGCAGCGGCAGCCCGCTCGGTACGGAGAGCTCGAGTGCGCCGGCGCGCAGCGCCGCGCGCGTGCCGGCGGGAGCGCCTCGCCGCGCGGCGGCGAGCACCGGAAGCCCGAGTGCGGATGCGGCCTGCGCGCGACCGGCCGCGCGCTCGGCCGCGAGCTCCGCGCGAAAGGCCAGCGCAAGCTGCGCGAACGCGAGCACGGCGAGCGCGAGCACGGGCGCGAGAGCCGCCAGCTCGACCGAAGCCTGCCCCGACTGCGGCCGGATCACCGCTCCACCGCGTCAACCGTGAGGGCGGGCACGGGCAGGAGGCGCGGGACGGCAAGCGTCACACCGACGCTGCCGTCGGCACCGACGCGCACGATCACGCTGCGCGCCAGTGCACCCGGCAGAACCGCGCGCACGGCAGCACCCGGCGATGCGCCCCTGGCGGCGGCGCGCGCACCGGCGCCGGCCGCGCGCTCGGCCGCGATGGCACACAGGGCGAACAGGCACGCCTGCGCGAGCGCCGCGACTACGAGCAGCAGGCACGGCAGGAGCACCACCAGTTCGACCCCAGCCTGTCCGCGCTCTCCCGCCATGCAGCGAGGCTAGGGGCGGGCTATGTCACGCGTCTGTGGCGAGCTGTGACGGGAGCGTCACGGTGAGGCACTGGTGCCCTGGCCGGTGACCGGGTCCACCACGAACTGCGGCAGGGACGTCGCGTTGCCGGCGAGGTCGCGGGCGACGCCGCCGATGACGAGCAGACCCTTGCGGACGCCCCCGGTGAGCGGGATCGAGCGCGAGTGCGGCGAGTCGCCCCAGAAGGTGATCGTCGTGCGCAGGAGCGGCTTCCGGCGCCCGACCTGCGTGACCAGCAGGCGGACGTGCACGGATTCGGAGGCCTTGACGATGATGCGCAGCCGGTGCGCCCCGGGCGCGGGCGGCCGCAGACTGAACTTGACGTCCGGGCGCACGGTGTCCTGCACGACCGTCGTGAAGCGGTACATGCTCTCGTTGAGCGCGCGATCCGTGACGGTGAGCGTCACGTCGTGGGCGCCCTGGCTCAGCCACGTGAAGTTGACGCGCGGGCCGTCACGCAGCCTCGTGACGTTGTGCCCGTCGCGCTTCTCGGTGAACTCCCAGTGCGCGCTCAGTACCCCGGAGGCCAAGTCCTTGGTGTCCTCGGCATTGTATTCGACCGGGGTCTTCGGCTGCACCTTGCCAGGGGAGTGCACAACGATGTGCGGCGGCGTCACGTCACGGCCGGCGAAGTTTACGATCACATTCGGCAGCCCGCCCGAGGCCGAGTTGTTGAGGATCTGGGCGACCCGTACGACGTACATGGCGGGCGAGGGCTGGCCGGCGGCAGCCGGCGTGACGTAGGCGGTCGCATTCGCGGTCGCGCCCGCCTTGCCGATGGCCGCGACGCCGCAGGCGACCTCCTGGTTCGACGGGTCGAGGATGGTCACGACCGGCTGGTACCGGGACGTGTCCGTCGAGCTGACCGTGACACGCAGCACTGCCGCCTCGGGGATCGGGACGGCATACCACGTGCTGCGGAACCCGACAGCGCCGGTGCACGAAGGCAGCGGATCGGCGTCCTCGGGCCCCGTCGTCGCATCTGTCCAGTCCGCCGCGCCGACCGGCACATCCTGGCCCAGCGAGAGCGACGTCCACGGCAGCGACGTGATCACCTGCGCCGTCGTCTTCGTGTCGTTCGTCGGCGGCTGCGCCTGGGCCGCGGCGGCCGGCGCGAGGCACGCGCACGCGACCGCAAGCAGTCGCACGAGTCTGATGAGCGCGCGTCGGGGCATGGGGATATCCGTCTCGGGAGTGCGCGACCGGCCAGGCGGACGCCGTGCTCGTGCCGTGCGGTGCAACCCGAAGCCTAGCCTGAGCGTCAGTAGAAGTACCGCCGCGACTCCTGCCAGCAGCGGTAGAGCACGTAGCCGAGGCCGAAGAGGGCTGCGAAGAAGACGAGCGCGGCGAGCGCCGAGGAGCCCGCCCAGAGATCGCCGGTGGCGATCAGGAGCACCAGGCCGATGGCCGAGCCGTACAGCAGCACGCGGCTGCGCAGCGGCATGAGGCCGAAGGTGCCCCGGTTCTGACGCCAGACTTGGAACGCGATTCCCGCGAGCACGAGCAGGAAGACCACGCGCAGCACCAGGAACAGGATCCCTGCGACCCGGCCTCCCTGGCCCGCAGCCGTGAGCAGTGCCGAGATGACGGCCAGGATGCCGAGATTGCGCCAGAGTGGATCGCGCAGCGTCACATGCCCCTCCCCGTCATGAACGCACGCGTCCCGAGGCCGGCGATGACGAACGCGATGATCGAGAACTGCAGCAGGTTGCGGCGGCTGTCGGCGGTGCGGGCGGAGTAGCCGAAGAGGACGGCGGCGGAGGGCAGGAGCCCGTAGACATAGTGGAGTTCCATCGGTGCGCGGTAGCCCCCCGCCAGCAGATACAGGCCGAAGGCTCCCTGGAGGAACGCGAGCGTATGCGATAGCGCGAGCATCTGGCTGAACAGTCCGGAGACCGGGCGCTCGCGACGCCAGATCAACAGGCCCCAGATGGCCACGAGGACGTTGATGGCGACGAAGAGGCCACCGACGGCCATGTGGGCTTCCAGCACGGCCGTAGACTATTGCCTGCCCTGCCGAGAGGCAGGGGTACGACGCGCGGTCGGCTCGTGAGCGCGCGACCCTCTGTTTCACGTTCCGAGGAGGAGCGATGCTGCAGGCCGGCGACGAGGCACCCGACTTCTCGCTCGAGAGTGACGAGGGCGACATCGTGACGCTCTCCGCGCTACGAGGGCGTCCGGTGGTCTTCTACTTCTACCCCAAGGACGACACGCCGGGCTGTACGGCCCAGGCCTGCTCGCTGCGAGACAGCTACGGGGAGATCGCCTCCCTCGGCGCGGCGCTCTACGGCATCTCGCCGGACGACGGCGACTCGCATCGCAGCTTCCGTGCCAAGTTCGGCCTGCCCTTCCCGCTGCTGGTCGACACCGACCACGCGGTGGCCGAGCTCTACGACGTCTGGCGCGAGCGCCCGAACGGGAAGCTGGGCATCCTGCGGAGCGCGTTCGTTGTCGGCGCGGACGGGCGCCTCGTGCGCGCGTCCTATGACGTGAAGCCGGAAGCGACGACTCCCGAGGCACTGGCGGCACTGTCGGGATGAGCGCGGCCGCGCCGCTCGCCGGCGTGCGCGTGCTCGATCTCTCGCGGGTGCTCGCAGGCCCGTACTGCTCCATGGTCCTGGCCGATCTGGGGGCCGACGTCATCAAGATCGAGCGCCCCGGAGCGGGCGACCCGACGCGCGCCTGGGGGCCGCCCTTCCGCGCAGGCGAATCCGCCTACTACCTGTGCATCAACCGCGGCAAGCGCTCGGTCACGGTCGACCTCGCCGATCCCGCAGGCGTCGAGGTGGTCAGACGCCTGGCGCTCGGCTCCGATGTCGTGATCGAGAGCTTCCTGCCGGGCGGCGCGGAGCGGCTCGGCCTGGGCTACGAGGCACTGTCCGCCCTGCGCCCGAAACTCGTCTACGCGTCGATCGCCGGCTATTCGCCCGAGAGCGTCGACGCCCGCCGGCCGGGCTTCGACTTCGCCATTCAGGGCGAGGCGGGAGGCATGTCGATCACGGGCGAGCCGGACGGGCCGCCGCTCAAGGTGGGCGTCGCAATCGCGGACATCACGACGGGGATGTTCGCGACGATCGGGACGCTCGCCGCGCTGCGAGCCGCCGAGCTGACGGACCGCGGCCACCACGTGCAGGTCAGCCTCTACGACTCCCAGCTGGCCTGGCTCGCGAACCGCGGCTCCGACTGGCTCGTGGCGGGCGAGGAGCCGCAGCGGCTCGGCAATGCGCACCCCGCGATCGTCCCGTACGAGGCCTTCGAGACGAGCGACGGGTTCGTGATCGTCGCCGTCGGCACCAACGAGCAGTACGCCCGCTTCTGTAGCGGCGCCGGGCTCGCCGAGCTGGCCGCCGATGAGCGCTACGCGACGAACGCCCTGCGCGTCGAGCACCGGCTCGAGCTCGTCGGTCGCCTCGCGTCTGCGATCCGGGAGCGCCCCACTGCCGAATGGCTGGCGATCCTCGCGGAGGCCAACGTGCCCGGCGGCCCCGTGCGCACCATCCCGGAGGCCTTCGCGCACGCACCCTACGCCGTCATGGAGCACGCACACCCGACGCTCGGCACGGTGCGCACCGTGCGCTCGCCGATCGGGGTCGACGGCACCTACCACACTGCGGCCGCTGCCCCGCCTTTGCTCGGGCAGCACACCGACGAGGTGCTGGCCGAGCTCGGCTACGACGACGCTGCCCGCACCGCGCTGATGCGCGGCGCCTGCCGCCTGGCCTGACCGACAGCGGCAGCCTGAGGCCCAGTCCCGCATGGGCCCGGCGAGGGACCCTGGGGTGGCGAGAAATGGGTGGCTAGCCCCCTACCTCCCGGTTCGGTGGGTTCCCGTGCTCAAGCGCCAGACTGGCCTACAGATCGCACCGGGCCGCCCGTAGATTGGTGCAGCTTTCCGCGGAAAACACACCGCGGGCTATTGGGACTGGGAGGCACGGGAGACGCATGTCGGCAACGCCGCTCGAGGCAGGTTCGGACGTTACCTCGCTGATTGCCGACGAGGCGGTCTCGTGCGACGAGACCGGCCTGCACCCAGAGCACCCCGCGCCCGCCACGCGACACGGCAGGCACCGCCGGCGCGGCTGGTTCCTGCGCCGCAGCCTGGTGGTCGCCGACTCCATCGCGTTCCTGCTCGCGGCCCTCGGCGTCGGGGCGCTCAACACCGGCGCGCACACGCTCTCGCACCCGCCGCTCGTGCTCGGCGGCCTGTTCGCGTGGATCGCGCTGGCGTGGCTCTACGGGTACTACACGCAGGACGAGCTGCGCATGGCACACAGCACTGCCGACGACGTTCCCGGCCTGGTGCTGCTGGCCGCCGCGACGACCTGGGCGGGTCAGCTCGCCGATGCCGCGCTCGACGTGAAGGAGCCGCCGATCAGCAAGCTCGCGGTGTTCTTCGTCGCGCTCGTGATCCTGGCGACGGTGATGCGCGCGTTCGCGCGCATGGTCGTGCGCCGCTGGCTGATGCCGACGGAGCCCACGCTCGTCGTGGGCACGGGCCGCATCGCCCGCCGCGTCGTCGAGAAGCTCGCCGCGCGGCCCGAGTACGGCATCCGCGTCGTCGGCTTCGTCGACGACGACCCGCTCACCGACCACATCGGCGACGCGCCCTACCTGGGCGAGACGGACGAGCTCGAGCGGCTCGTTGCCGAGTACGGAGTGCACCGCGTGATCCTCGCGTTCTCGCGCGCCGGCGACAGCCGCGGCGTGGATCTCGTGCGCCGTTGCAACCAGGTCGGCGTGCAGGTCGACGTGGTCCCGCGCCTGTACGAAGTGCTGGGGTCCAGGACCCAGGTCCACGAGCTCGACGGCCTACCGCTCGTCTCGCTGCACGCGCCGCGCCTCCCGCGCAGCGCTCGCCTGGTCAAGCGCGTGCTCGACCTGGTGGTCGCGGCGGTCATGCTGGCCGTGCTCAGCCCGCTGTTTGCGTTCATCGCGCTGCGCATCAAGCTCGAGGCGCCGGGTCCCGTGTTCTTCCGGCAGGAGCGCATCGGCAACCGCGGCCGGCGCTTCCGCATCTACAAGTTCCGCTCGATGTACATGGACGCCGATGCGCGCAAGGCCGACGTCGGCCATCTCAACAAGCACGACGAGAACGGCCCGACGATGTTCAAGATCCCCGAGGACCCGCGCATCACGCCCTTCGGCCGCACCCTCCGCAAATGGTCGCTGGACGAGCTGCCCCAGCTCATCAACGTCGTGCGCGGAGAGATGAGCCTGGTCGGCCCGCGCCCGCTGATCATCGAAGAGGATCGCCACATCGTCGGCCACGGCCGCCGGCGCCTCGACCTCACCCCCGGCCTGACCGGGCTCTGGCAGGTCATGGGCCGGAGCGACATCCCGTTCGCCGAGATGGTCACGCTGGACTACCTCTACGTGACGAACTGGTCACTCTGGGGCGACCTGAAGCTGCTCGCCCGCACGCTGCCCGCGGTAACGCGCGGCCGCGGCGCGTACTAGTCGCAGCGGGGGGACGCACAGGGGGCGGTTTTGTGGCGAGTATCCGCGAGCACCCCATGGAGCTTTCCTGGATCGCCCACCATCCCCGCGGGCCAGCTGGTGGCAGCCCAGCCGGGGCAGTGGTGGCAGCCCAGCCGGGGCAGCTGGCGGCAGGTATGACGGGGGCAGACCTGTGGGCACGGTCGGCACCCGGCACCCAGGCCACCAGAGGTCTGACCCCTGCGCCAGCGCACGAACCCACGACCCGGAGGAGCAGCGGGGCGGGTCTCGTCGCTTACAGCACCCGCCGCGTCACGGCGACGGGCACCCGCCGCGGGACATCAAGGGCCAGACCCCAAGTGTCCCGCCCTACTGAAACGCCGGCTTCGTCGCGCTCTCCTGCGCCGTGCTGCGCAACGCTCCGCTGCGGGCCAGCAGGCCGTCGTAGGCCTCGAGCAGGTGGCGGCGGGAGTGCTCCCAGGAGAGCTCCTGCTCGACGCGCCGGCGGCCGATCGCTCCCATGCGGGCGCGGCGGTCCGGGTCGTCGAGCAGCTCAGCCACCAGGCGCGCGAACTCGCGCTCGTCGTTCGGCGTCGCGTAGAGCGCCGCGTCGCCGGCCGAGACGCGCGCCTCGACCAGGTCGAACGAGACGAGCGGGCGTGACATCGCCATGTACTCGACGATCTTGTTCATGGTCGAGATGTCGTTGAGGGCGTTCTTCGGGTCGGGCGCGAGGCAGACGTCGGCGGTCGAGAGGTAGCACGCGAGATCCTCGTCGGAGACGCGCCCCGTGAACTCGACGCGGTCGTCCAGACCGAGCTCGTGCGACAGGGCCACGAGGTCGTCCCAGGCATCGCCGTGGCCGACGAAGGCGGCCTGCACGTCGTCGCGGCCGAGGTCGTCGCGCAGGCTCGCGAGCGACCGCAGCGCGTAGTCGACGCCGTCTTGCGGGCCCATCACACCCAGGTAGCAGACCAGGTGGCGGCGCCCCCGCTTCAGTGACACGTCGGGTGCGACCGGCACGAAGCGCGTCAGGTCGGGCGCGCTGCGCACGACCGTCGTCCGCTCGGTGGGGACGCGACCGCGTCCGACGGCGATGGCGCGATAGCTCTCGTTGGTCGAGATCACGTGATCGGCCATGCGGAACGTGAGCCGCTCGAGCACCTGGTTGACCCACAGCAGCGGCCCGCCCTTGCCGAAGCGGGAGCGGAAGAGCTCGGGCACGAGGTCGTGATGGTCGAAGACGAAGCGCGCGCCCCGCGCCTTCAGCGGCAGCGCGACGAGGAACAGGAGATCGGGCGGGTTGCAGGCCTGCACGACGTCGAAGGGCCGCCGGCGGTCGAGCTTGCGCGCGAGCCGCCAGGACTGCCAGAGCGCCGTGCCGTACTCGCGCAGGTACCCGGAGGGCCCTCCGGTCGCCGCCTCGAGCGCGTAGCGGTGGATCTCGACGCCGTCGATGCGCGCGTAGGGCTCGGTGTCGCGCTTGGTCCCGCGCGGACAGATGACCGTCACCTCGTGGCCTGCGGCGACGAGCGCCCGGCTCTCCTGCCAGACACGCCGGTCGAACGGCACGGACAGGTTCTCGACCAGGATCAGGATGCGCGCCATCTGGCTCTCGTTCTACCAGGCCGCGCCGAGATACCCGCCCTCACGCGAGGCGAGCTCGGGACGACGCACGAGGTCGACGAGCAAGGCATCGGTGGCGCCCGCCGCGGCGGCGACCGATTCGGGCTCGCTGCTCGCGAGCACGACGACCTCGGCACCGAAAACGGCGGCCAGCGGCGTGGCGACCATGAGTCGCGCGAGGTGCGGGATGCGTGCGTCCACATAGGCCCGGTTGGAACCCGTCAGATGCGATACGCGCACATGGGCGTCGTGGATGCTGAGATCGAAGCCGCGACCGAGCAGACGCTCGGCCAGCTCGACCATCGGGCTCTCGCGCAGATCGTCGGTGCCCTGCTTGAAGGCGAGCCCGAGCAAGGCCACGCGGCGCGCCGTGCCCTCGGCCAGGCGGTCGTAGACGCGGCGCAGGTGCGCCTCGTTGGAGCTGATCACGTTCTCGAGGATCGGCACCGAGAGGTCGGCTCGCCGTGCGTGGTAGACGATCGCTCGCAGGTCCTTGGGCAGGCACGAGCCGCCGAAGGCGAAGCCGGGGCGCAGGTACGCGCGGGAGATGTTCAGCTTGGTATCGGAGGCGAAGACCTCCATCACCGCGTGCGAGTCGACGCCGTAGGCCTGACAGATCGCGCCCATCTCGTTGGCGAAGCCGATCTTGAGCGCGTGGAACGAGTTGTCGGCGTACTTCGTCATCTCCGCGACGGCGATCGGCACGCGGTGGACGACACCAGGCAGCCCGTCGTAGAGCGACGCCACGGTGTCGGCCGTCAGCTCGTCCGCCGTGCCGACGACGGTCTTGGGCGGGTCGTTGAAGTCGCGCACCGAGGTTCCCTCGCGCAGGAACTCCGGGTTGACCGCGACGCCGAAGTCGTCGCCCGCGCGCAGGCCCGAGGCCGCCTCGAGACGCGGGATCAGCGTGCCCTCGCAGGTGCCGGGCAGCATCGTCGAGCGGAAGACGACGGTGTAGCGACGCCCGAGCCCCGCGATCGCCGCTCCGAGCTCGTCGGCGACACGCTCGAGGTACATCGTGGAGAGCGAGCCGTTCCCGCTCGAGGGCGTGCCCACGCAGATCAGCGCGAGGTCGCTCGCGGCCACGGCCTCGCCGGCGTCGGCCGTGGCGCGCAGCCGCCCGGACTCCACCGCCTCGGCGACGAGCTCGCCGATGCGCTCCTCGACGATCGTGGACCGGCCCTGGGCGACCATGGCGACCTTGTCGCCGCTCGGGTCGACGCCGATCACCTCGTGCCCGCGCTCGGCGAGGCAGGCGGCCGAGACGATCCCGACATAGCCGAGTCCGAAGACTGCGATCCGCATGCTCTCGACCTACTCGATGTAACCGAGGCCGCGCAGGCGATCCTGCACGTCACCGGCTTCGTCGTCGGCAAAGGCGCGCACGCCGTTGGTGAGCTCGACCTCGTCGGCCACATAGGCCGGCGGACGGCTCTCGAGCAGCACCGGGTCGATCGCGGCGTCGATCAGGCGGCCCTCCATGCTCTCGGGAATGGGCTCGCCGAGCAGGTACTGGATCGTGGGCGCGATGTCCTCGATGGACGCGAACAGCCCGCCGGGCGCGGCCGACGGCCCGGCCAGGGCGACAATGCCCTCGTGGCGGTGGCTGCCGACGTAGGCGGCATTCGTGCCGGAGATCTCGACCCGGTCCCAGATGCCCTCGGTGCGGCTCTTGAGGTTGCCCTTGCCGAGCCACTCGTAGTCGACGAACTCGACCACGAGGTCAGGCACGCGCTCCAGCTGCGGACCGCTGAAGAGCTCCTCCCGCCGGTGCACGGCAGCCACGATCGGACGGCCGCTCGCGGGATCGCGCAGCTCGCGCAGCCCCTGGACGATCGCGTCGCGCACTGCCTCGTACTCGGCGCCGGGCGCGACGATCCCGTGTTGCTCGCGCCCCTCCAGGTTGATCACGATGTTGCCGAACGTGCCGTACGCGAACGCCCGCGTGCGCTCGAAGTCGACGACGTGGAAGTTCTGCAGCTCGTAGCTGCGCTCGCGCAGGCCGCGCAGGCGCTGCTTGGCGCGCGTGCGGAAGTCCACCGGCAGGCGGCGCCAGGCGGCCAGCGCGCGAGCGGCGGCCATGCGCTTCAGCTGGCCTCCTCGCACCAGCCCGGCCGCGCCGGCGTACTCCAGCAGGCCCTGCTCGGCGAGCCAGGCGTTGAGGTTGACGACGCCGTGCAGCGGGCCGCCCCCGTGATCGGAGACGAGCATGATGTCGCCCCCGAGCGCGCCCGCGAGCGCGCCCACGGCCGCGTCGAGGATCCGGTAGACGTGCGCCAGAGGACTCTCGGCGCCGCTGCGCTCCCACTCGTCCCAGCCGAGGTGGTGCGCGTGGTCGGCGGCCATGAAGACGACGACCAGCAACTCGGGGTCGAAGCGCTCGGCCAGCCAGAGTGTGAGCTCGACGCGCTGCTCGGCCACGCGCCGCACGGCGTCGAGATCGATGCCTCCGGCGGGCGTGACGGGAAACGCGTGATCCTGCGCCAGCGGGCCGAAACGCTCCTCGAGCTCCTCGAGCAGCCCGGAGGGCGTCGCGAAGCCGTCGCGCCGGCCATAGGCGTCGAAGCCCGCGAGGGCGAAGCCGTTGACGTCGTCCACGGGCCAGGTGAAGGGCACGTTGATCACGCCCACGCGACGGCCGGCCGCGCTGAGGCGCTGCCAGACCGCGGGCTCGCGGCGGTAGGAGCCGTTGACCGGGCGCAGGCCGTAGCCGCTCTCGTCGCGCTCGTGGAAGTCCCAGATGCCGTGGCGGCCGGCGCCCACGCCCGTGAACATGGTGGTCCAGGCCTGCGGAGTGAGCGGATGCGTCGTGGAACGGAGCACCCCCGAGGCGCCCTGCCCGAGCAGGCGATCCAGGTTCGGGATGGCGCCTGCCGCACGCAGCGGCTCGAGTACGAGGGGCGTCATGGCGTCGAGTCCGATGACGGTGAGGGTGGGCGAAGCCACGCATCCAAGCTATCGCAGGCGGTCTCCGCCCCTCCCTCCCCAACCGGGTGGGGTCTGGCTGAACGAACGCCGGTACAGGCCACCCGCACCCCCCCCGTAGCATGGCTGGAGAGCGCCTGACGAGCACTGGCCTCGTGCCCTCGCATTCCTTGTGAGTGCTGCCAACCGAGAGTTCCCGAAAGGACTGACGCCGCCGTGACGAGCGATACGCCACTCCAACAGCTGCTGCGCGCCCTTGTCCGCTTCTGGTGGGTGGCTCTGCTTGGAATCGTGCTGGCGGGGCTCGCCTACACGTTCGCGACCTACAGCGTGAAGCTCGGCCTGCCGCCGAAGCTGACGGCGCGGACGCAGCCGACCTACAGCGCGTCCACGCAGATGCTCGTGACGAGCAAGCGCGATCCGAACCTCTCCGCCGCGAACGTGAACGCACGTGTTGTCCGGCTGGGCGACGGAACCGCCGCGACGGCAGGCACGTCGACGACCACGGGCACGGCGGCCACGGGGCCGGCATACACCTACGACAGCTCGGGCGGCGCGGACGGCGACCTGCAGCGGCTCGACGAGATAGCGAACAACCTGCCCCCGCGCGTGGCGAGCGATCCCGTGGTCAAGCTCCGCAACAGCATGTTCGGGCGCATCGACGGCAGCGTGAACGCGGTCAACCCGTACGCCTTCTCCGGCGCCGGCGGCTTCCGCTCCGGCCCGCTGCCCTACATCCAGATCAACGGCTCGGCCGCCACGTCGCAGGACGCCGTCGCCATCACGAACCAGACGGCCGTCGCTTTCATCGCGTGGTTCAAGGGCAAGCAGGTGGCCAACAGGATCCCGACGAACAGCCGGGTCGTCGTCGAGCAGGTCAACAGCGCCGACCACGCAACCGCGAGCGGCGGCTCCAAGCCGCTCCTGGGCATCGCGGCCGCCCTGCTCGTGCTGGCAGGCGCCGGTGGCTTCGCACTCGCCCTCGACCGTCTCATCCCGCGGTCCAGGCGCAAGGCCGTGCGCGTCGCGATGCCCGCCGCGCCGGAGCGCGCGATCACGACGCCCGAGCCCGAGATGCCCGCGCTCGAGGTGCCTACCATGACGCTCGGTGCGCAGGTCGAGGACGTCGTGCCAGGTGAGACCTCGAAGCGCGCCCCGCGTCCCCACAAGCAAACCGCCGGTGCCACCAACGGCAACGGCTCGGTTCCGCGGCGCAGGCGCACCTCCACCGCCCCGCGCGTCGCACCGAACACCGACGACGCCAGTTAGCCCGCGCTCGTGAGCGCCTCCACCGGCCACCTGCGACCGGCGTCTGCGGGCGAGGCGCGCAGGCGAGGGCTTGCGCTCGCGCTGCCGCTGCTCGGCCTGCTGGCGCTGATCGCGACGCTGCCCGTGGGCGGCGCCACGATCGCCGCCGGCGCCGCCGTGTTCGCCGGCGCCTGCATCGCGGGCCTGATCCTGGCCCCCCGGCCCGAGCGCATCCAGGTCGCGACGGCCGCCGTCAGCGTGCCTGTCCAGCGCGTCGTCGATCGCGCGCTCGACGTCGCCGAGGCGCCCGCGCGCGTGGCGTCGCTGGTGGCGTTCGTGGCCATCGTCTGGCTCATCCCGATCCGCGTCTACACGCTGCCCGCGCCAGGCCCGGTGAAGCTCGAGCCGTACCGGCTGATGGTGATCCTGCTCGCGCTCGCGCTCGTGCTCGGCGCGATCGCCGGCTCGCGCCGAATCCGCACCTGCGGCCTGCGCGGGGCGCTGCTGGCCCTCACGGCCTCGGCGGTCATCTCGCTCGCGGTCAACTACTCGTCGTTCACGGAGCGCCTGCTCGGCACCGAGGCGACGAAGGCCGCGACCTACCTGCTGACGTTCCCGATCGTGTTCGTGCTCGTCGCCTCGGGCGTGCGCTCACGCGCCGACGTGGAGCGCTGCATCAAGGCGATCGTCGTCGGCGGCGCCGTCGTCGCGTTCTGCGCAATCGTCGAGACGCGCACGTCGTACAACGTCTTCAACCACCTGCGCACCGTGTTCCCCTTCCTCCAGGACACGGGCGAGCGCGCCACCGAAGTGCGCAACGGCGCGCTGCGCGCGGAGGCCTCGGCGCAGCACCCGATCGCCCTGGGCGTCGCGCTCTCGCTCTGCCTGCCACTCTCGCTGGCCCTCATGCTGCGCGTGCGCGACACGACCCGGCGCATCCTCTTCAGCGGCTGCGCGCTGATCCTCGTGATCGGCATGGTGGCGACGATCTCGCGCACGGCCTTCCTGGCACTGGCCGTCATGCTGCTGGTGGGCCTCATCACCGAGCGCCGCCGGCTGACCCGGCTGTGGCCGCTGACGATCGTGCTGCTGATCGCGGCCCACACGGTGCTCCCCGGCGGCCTCGGCCGCCTGTACCACGCGTTCTTCCCGAAGGGCGGCATCGCCGCCGAGCAGTCGGGGCGCGCCGGCGGCGTCGGCTCGGGCCGCCTCGCCGACCTCAACCCCGCTCTCAAGCTCGTGCAGTCGCACGCGTTCTTCGGCACGGGCGATCCGCTGCCGCCGCCACCCGATCTCGTGCAGCAGGCCGCGACGACGAATGACGCGACGCCGCCCGATCCGATCATCTTCGACGACCAGTACCTGACCTCGCTCGTCGGCCACGGCGTGTTCGGCCTGGGCGCGGTGCTGTGGCTCGTCGGCGCGATGGTGTTCCCGCTCGTGCGAGCCTCGCGCCGCGCACGTGGCTCGCTGCCCGTGCTCAGTGCCTGCGCGGCATCGGTCGCGGGCTTCGCAGCGGCCATGCTGACGTTCGACGCCTTCGCCTTCGTGCAGTGCTCGATCTTCTTCTTCGTGATCGCGGCCCTGGGCCTGCGCCTTGCGCAGCTGACCGGCCTCGACAAGAAGCCCGAGGCGCCGTTCACTCAGCCGCTCGCTCAGGCAGAGGCCGCCCGCGCCTGACGCCAGCGCTCGTGGCCGCGCGCCCAGGCCTCCACGGCCTGCTCGCGCCCCTCCCAGTCGCCGACCGTCACGTGCTTGCCCTCCTCGAGGTCCTTGTAGACCTCGAAGAAATGCTTGATCTCCGAGAGTAGCTCGGGCCGCACGTCGCTCGCATCCGAGACGCGCGTCCAGGTGGGATCGTCGTGCGGGACGCAGAGGATCTTCTCATCCTGCCCGCCCTCGTCGTGCATCTCCAGCACGCCCACGGGCCGGCAGGGCACGAGGCAGCCCGGAAAGGTCGGCGAGGTCACCAGCAGGAGCGTGTCGAGTGGATCGCCGTCGAGGCCCAGCGTCTCCATCAGGAAGCCGTAGTCGCAGGGGTAGACGACGCTCGCGTAGAGCGTGCGATCGAGCACGACGCGCTCGAGCCGGGCGTCGTACTCGTACTTGTTGCGGCTGCCCTTGGGGATCTCGACGAAGGCGACCGGCAGGTCGGGAGGAGTGGTCTTCACCCCTCCGAGTCTGGCCGACCCCCGCCTGCGGCGCAAGCAGTGGACCGGCGGCCGAGGTAAGCAGGAACACCCTAACCGCGAACTCCTCGCAATAAGCGCTCCGACCCGCTAGCCTCGCCCCTGGACGAGGCCTCCCACACGTCATCGAACCGACCGGCGGCAGCGGCCGAATGGAGGCGTGGAGGAGGTCTGATGCGAGCGATTCGCTCTTGCGAGGAGCTCGCAGCAGGACATCCGGGACAGTCAATCGCGCCTCGTGCCGGCTCGGCGGGAGGCGAGGATCCGGGGGGAACGGTCCGATGGCCACAACGGCGCTACCGGCAGGGGTCACGCGCTGGACGAGGATCGCGCGCTCGCTCACTCCCGCCGAGTGGAGGCGCGCCGGGCTGCTCGCGTTCGTCATCCTCGCGCTGCACGTCATCGGCTTCGGATTGCTGCTGGGCTTCGTGGCGCCGCAGCACCTGAAGCTCGGCACCGGCATCTTCGGCATCGGCGTCGGTATCACGGCCTATACGCTCGGCATGCGCCACGCCTTCGACGCCGATCACATCGGCGCCATCGACAACACGACCCGGAAGCTGATGAGCGACGGCCAGCGGCCGCTGAGCGTCGGCTTCTTCTTCTCCCTCGGGCATTCGTCGATCGTCTTCCTGCTCGCGATCGGACTGGCCGTGGGCATCCGGGGGCTCAGCGGGAGCGTCAGCAACGAGCACTCGAGCCTGCACCAGGCCACGGGGCTGATCGGCCCGACCATCTCGGGCACGTTCCTGCTGCTGATCGGCGTCCTCAACCTGCTCGTCCTGTTCGGCATCGTGCGCGTGTTCATGCGCATGCGCCACGGCGAGTTCAACGAGCAGCGGCTCGACGAGCAGCTCAACTCGCGCGGCTTCATGAACCGCTTCTACGGGCGCGCCACGCGGGCCGTCAAGAAGCCCTGGCACATGTACCCGCTCGGGCTGCTCTTCGGGCTCGGCTTCGACACCGCCACCGAGATCGGCCTGCTCGCGACCGCCGGCACGGCCGCCGCGGGCGGCCTGCCGCTGTCGGCCGTCCTCTGCCTGCCGATCCTGTTCGCGGCCGGCATGTCGCTGCTCGACACGATCGACGGCGCGTTCATGAACTTCGCCTATGGCTGGGCCTTCTCGAAGCCGGTACGCAAGGTCTTCTACAACATCACGATCACGGCCCTCTCGGTGGCGGTCGCGCTGATCGTGGGCACGGTCGAGCTGCTTGCGGTCTTCGCGGACAAGCTGAGCCTGAACGGCGGCATCTGGGGCTACGTCTCGAACCTCGACCTGAATCTCGTCGGCTACTTCATCGTCGGGCTGTTCGTCGCCACCTGGGCCATCGCCCTGGCCGTGTGGCACTTCGGGCGGATCGAGGAGCGATGGACGGCCCGTCTCGAGCCGGGGCTGGAGACGCGGCGGATCGCGCCGTAGAGCCCGGGCAGGACGTTGCGCGTCGGTTAATCGCAGCCGGCGTGCGGCACCCGCCCCGATAGATTGCGGCAATGGGTAAGGCCCTCAGGACACGCGCGCTGCGCGAGCAGGAGCGCCGCCGCGCGCGCATGAGGCGCATGCTGGTCGCCGGCGGCACGGCCGTGCTGCTGGTCGTCGCGCTGGTCGTGATCCAGCAGGTGACGAGCAGCTCCGGCGGTCGCCCGGACGCGAGAAACCTTCAGGGGGTGGCCACCGTGAAGGCAGAGTTCGCCGGCCTCAACGAGCGCGCCGGAACGATCGGCAACGCCAACGCGCAGATCACGATCACCGAGTTCGGCGACCTGCGCTGCCCGATCTGCAAGACGTTCGACAACGACGTCGCCCCGCAGGTCATCTCCGACATCGTGCGCCCGGGCACCGCGAAGCTGCAGTACAAGACCTGGCCGATCCTCGGCCCGAACTCCGTCGAGGCCGCCAAGGCCGCGTATGCCGCGCGCCAGCAGAACGCGCTCTGGCCCTATGCCTCTCTGGCGTACCTGAATCAGGGAGACGAGAACATCGAGTGGTTCACGCCGGCTGTCGCGCGCGCGCTCGCAAAGGGGGTCGGCCTCGACCTGGCCCGCTTCGAGAAGGACCGCGCGAGCGCCGCAGCCACGAAGGCGATCACGCAGGTCACCAACGAGGCCACGCGGCTCGGCTTTCAGGGCACGCCCACGATCCGCGTTGCGGGGCCGAAGGGCACGGTCACCGTGAACGCGACCTATGACGCGATCGCCAACGGCGTCCAGCAGGTGAGCGGCAGCGCGGGGTGAGCACGCGCCGCCTGGCCGCGCTGCTCGCAGTCCTCGAGCTCGCCGTGGCGGCCTATCTCGAGATCGAGCGCGCGCGAGGCCGCTCGGTCGCCTGTCCCATCGGCGGCGGTGGCTGCGAGACGGTGCAGCAGAGCCGCTACAGCCACCTCGCCGGGATCCCGCTGCCGGTGCTCGGACTGGCGGGCGCCGCTGCCATGCTGGCGACGACGCTGATCGACGACGCCCGCGCGCGCACGGCGGCGCTCATCATCGCGGTCACCGGTGCGCTCTTCTCGCTCTACCTTGCAGGGCTGCAGGCGTTCCAGATCCACGCGTACTGCGCCTGGTGCCTCAGCAGCGCCGTCATCTGGATTGCGCTCGCGGCCACGACCGGAATCGGCTGGTACCGGGCCCTCCCGAAGGAATGACGCGGCGCCTGCCACCGCTGCTCGTGGGGGCGGCCCTGCCGGCCGTGCCCGCGGGCCCGGCGCGCACACGGTTCCCGGCCTCGTGCACGACGCGCGCGACGTCGTGGTCGTCCAGGCGGCGGGCACGCACGCCGCCGCTCGCGGCGGCCGTCAGCGCCGCTGCGGCGCGCGCCTGGTGGCCGCCGTCCATGCACTCGCCAGGGATCCAAGCGCCAGGGCGACCACCGGAATGACGAGCAGCATGCCGAGCGCGCCTCCCAGGCTGTCGCCGACCGCGTAGGCGGCGAGATCGTGTGAGCCACTTGCCTGGAAGTCGCGGATCAGCTGAGGGTCGTAGGGGCGGCCATCGCCCGAATAGGCGACCACGGCCAAGATGATGAAGGCACACAGGCCTCCGACCAGGCCGCTCCAGAGCGCGGCGGCCCGGCCCGTCGGGGCATCGCCGCTCGCGCGACCCGCGAGCGCCGCTGTGGCCACCGGTGCCGTGAGCGCAAGAGCCAGCGGCACGAAGACGAAGGTCTTCGAGACCGGCGCGACGATCAGCAGCCAGCCGGCTCCGACCACGAGCCCCCCGGCGCACCCGAAGCCGCGCGCGATTGCGGCTGCGGGAGTCCGGCCACGCGAGAGCGACAGCGCAGCCGCGACGTAGACCAGCGCGATCCCGAGGAACGTCGCGAGCGCGAGCCACGTGCCGGCATCCTCGCGGAGCCCGGGGTAGCGCACGAGCCCGTAGACGGCGAGCGCGACGGCCGCGGCGATCGCCGCCAGCAGCGAGGCGCGGACGGCGTTCCCTCCACGATCGGGCGCGCCGAGAGCCGTGCGCATCCGCATGGTCACGGCTGTCCTGGCACAGCCGAGGCCAAAAGCCAAGCGAGCTCGCCGGCCCCGGACGCCTGCGAGCTCTGCGCACATTGCGGCTCCCCACTCGGCACGGTCCGGCGGTAGATCACGAACCGCGAGGGAGAGCAGGCGCGCCACGCGATCGCAGCCATCCCTGGCGCGCACGAACCGGTGCGCGCGCACGACGGCCGGGATCCCGCGGGCAATCACGAGGATGAGAACCGCGAGGACGAAGAGGCCGCCTACGGTGCGCCCCCGAGCTGCGGCCGGCGCTGCGAGCGAGGGACGGCGTTGGCTGGGGTGACGGCGTGCGCGGCTGCGTATTCCCGCCCGCGGGCGGTCAATCGGTAGAGGTGCCTCGGAGGGCGCCCGGACGGCTCTCGGGACTCCCACGTCGCTTCGAGCAGGTCGCGGTCGGAGAGCCTGACGAGGATCGGATACAGCGATCCCGACCGGAGCCCGATCTCAGCGCCCAGCTCGTAGCCATAGCGCCATGCCGATGGGTCGGCCATGAGCGCCCGAAGCACACGGAGCGTCTGGCGGGAGGGTCGCCGCGAGCGCGTCACGAATTAAGTCTATCTATGTCGAGATCGAACTACAACCTCCAGACCCCGAATGGCTCGCCCAGCGCGTCCAGCTGAACCTCCACGCCCAGTCCCGGGCCCGCGGGAGCACGCAGCCGGCCGCCTTCCGCGGGCGGCATGCCGGTGGCGTTGCCGACCGTGACCCAGGCGTTGAAGTCGACCGTGTGCACGCGCAGCTCCTCGGGCGTCGAGAGCGAGAGGTGGGCCATGGCGGCGGTGTCGATGTCGCTGCCGCCGGTGTCCTCAACGGTGACGGGCAGGCCGAGCTCCACCGCGACGTCGCGCAGCAGGGCCGCGGGGCCCACGCCGCCGACGCGGGCGATCTTGATCGTCACGCCGTCGGCCACGCCGTCGCGATGGGCGGCGAGTAACGCCGGCAGCGAATCGATGCACTCGTCCAGCACGAGCGGATGCGGGCAGTGGGGGCGCACCGTGCGGCAGTCGTGATACGTCATGCACGGCTGTTCGAGCGTCATCTCGAGCTCGCTCGTCGCGCGCAGAAAGGCCCGCGCCTGTCCCGTCGTCCAGGCGCCGTTGGCATCGCAGAACAGCACGACGCCCGAGGGCACCGCCTCGCGCACTGCGAGCACGCGCTCGACATCCTGCGCGGGGTCGCCTCCGACCTTGACCTGGATGCGGCGGTAGCCCGCGGCGACGTAGGCCGCAGCGGCCCGTGCCATCGCGGCGGGCGCGTCCTGCGAGACCGAGCGGTAGAGCTCGACGCTCTCGCCGTAGCGCCCGCCCAGGTACACGCAGAGCGACACGCCGGCTGCCCTGGCCGCGAGGTCGTGGACGGCCATGTCGAGCGCGGACTTCGCGTACGGCTGGCCCAGCATGGCGCGATCCATGAGCCACCGCGCGCGCCGCGGCTCACGCGGGTCGAGGCCGATCAGCGAGGGCGCGAGCTCGGCGACGCCGGCGCGCGCTCCGGCCGCAAACGCCGGGGCGTAGAACGCACCGAGTGGCGCCATCTCCCCCACGCCGATGGCGCCGTCGTCGCTCTCCAGCACGACGATCGTGGAGTCCGTGCCGTCCTCGGACCGACCCCTGCAGATGTACGCGCCATCGCGGAACGGCTGCTGCTGCCGGTAGGCGGCGACGCGGACGATGCGCATGCTCCTAGGCTACCGGGGTGCGCATCGTCACCTGGAACGTGAACTCCCTCAAGGTACGGCTGCCGCGCGTGCTGGAGCTGCTCGACGAGCTGGCGCCCGACGTCCTCTGCCTGCAGGAGACGAAGGTCGAGAGCGCTGCGTTCCCGCACGACGAGCTGCGCGAGGCAGGCTACGCGGCGGTCGACCACAGCGGCGGTCGCTGGGCGGGCGTCGCGGTACTCGCGCCGCTCGAGACCACCCCGGTCGAGGTCGGCCGCGGGCTGCCGGGCGAGCCCGATCCGGAAGACGCGCGCTGGATCGAGGCCGAGGTCGTGGGCATCCGCTTCGTCTCCACCTACGTGCCCAACGGCCGCGAGCCGGCCACGCCGTGGTTCGAGCAGAAGCTGCACTTCCTGGAGGCCGCGCGAGCACGGATCGCCGAGCTCGCTCCGGCCGGCTCACTCGTCCTCGCGGGCGACTTCAACATCGCGCCCGCCGACATCGACGTCTACGACCCGGCGGCGTTCGCCGGCTCGACGCACGTGACCCCGGAGGAGCGAGCGGCCCACCACGCGCTGCTCGACGCCGGGCTGCTCGACGCCTACCGCGTCGTCTCGCCGGAGGGTCAGCGCTTCACGTGGTGGGATTACCGCGCAGGGCACTTCCACAAGAACCTCGGCATGCGCATCGATCACGTGCTGCTGACGCCCGACCTCGCCGCACGGCTCACGGCCTGCGACATCGCACGCGATTTCCGCAAGGGCTCGAAGCCCTCCGACCACGCACCGCTGGTCGCGGACCTCTCCTAGGAGCCCCGATGCGCATCGCCGCTGTGCGGGCGACGCCCGTCAACATCCCGTTCCACGCTCCCTACCGCTTCTCGCTCGGGTCGACGGCATCGGTCACGAAGACGATCGTGCAGGTCGAGACGGACGAGGGCATCACGGGCATCGGCGAGTGCGCCGACGGCGATCGCAGCGCTGATGTCGCGCTGCTGGGCGAGCGCCTGACCGGGCTCGACCCGCTCGACCTGAACGAGTGCGAGCGGCGCTGCGTACCGGCGTTCGAGCACTCGCTGTGGGAGAACGTGACGACGCTGCGGCGCGCGTTCGGCGCGATCGAGATGGCGCTCTGGGATCTGCGCGGACGGGCCGAGGACAGACCGCTCCACCTCCTGCTCGGCGGGGCCGTGCGACGCGAGATCGCGTTTACCGAGTATTTCGCGCTGCGCCATCCCGGCGCGTCACATCCCGGCGAGTCGACGCCGCTCGAGGTCGCCCGCTACTGCGCGCGCATGATCGAGCAGTACGACTCGCCGACGTTCGAGGGCAAGCTCGCGACCGTGGGCCTCGAGGAGGAGCTCGAGCTGGTGCGGGAGGTGCGCGCCGCGATCGGCGAGCGCCCGCTGCGTCTGGACGCGAACCACGCCTGGACGGTGCCAACCGCGCGCGAGGTGCTGCGACGGCTCGCGCCCTACGACATCCGCTGCATCGAGGAGCCCGTCGGCTCTCACGAGGAACTGGCCCGGCTGCGGCCGTTCACCGACATCGCGTTCTCGGCGCACGCGCCGGACCTGCGACGAGCCGTCGCGCTCGGCGTGCCCGACTTCTACGTGCTCAACCTCGTGGAGCTCGGCGGCATCCGGCGCACCGTGGAGTTCGTGCGCGCCTGCGAGCAGTTCGGCATCGGCTTCTGGTTCCACTCGGGCGACACGGGCGTCGCGAGCGCTGCCTACCTCCAGGTCTCCGCCGCGCTCGAGCCGATTCGCGAGCCAAGCCAGGCGCTCTTCCACTGGTACGGCGACGACGTCATCGCCGAGGGCCCGTTCTGCCCGCGGCACGGTGTCGTGCCGGTGCCGGACGGCCCCGGGCTGGGCGTCACGCTCGACCCCGGCGCACTCGCCCGCTGCCATGGGCGCTTCCTCGCCGAGGGCGCCTTCCCGTCGGGCGTGGACGGCCTGCCGGAGCGCACGCAGGGGTCGTTCGGCGCACTCAGGCGCTCGTAAACGCTCCCTGCCCCCGGGCAACCAGCCGTCGGGGTACGGAGTCGGCGCGCCCGACGAGGGCCCAGGTCGCGACACTCACCGGCGCGGCCGATCGTGCTGTCCGATTTCCGCTAGTTCGCCTGGCATGCTGCCTGCGTGGAGGCGGCGAGCGAGCACTGGTACCGCGCCGTCGAGAGCCGTGACAACCGCTTCGACGGCTGGATCTACCTCGGCGTCACCTCGACCCGCGTGTACTGCCGCCCGAGCTGCCCGGCACTCAATCCGAAGCGCTCCAACATGCGCTTCTACCGCAGCTCCGCAGCCGCGCAGCGCGCCGGCTTCCGGGCCTGCAAGCGCTGCCGCCCCGACGCCTCGCCGGGCTCGCCCGAATGGAACGGGCGCGCCGACGTCGTGGCGCGCGCGATGCGGCTGATCGGCGACGGCGTGGTCGACCGCGAGGGCGTCGCGGGGCTCGCTATGCGCCTTGGATACAGCGTCCGCCAGCTCACCCGGCTCGTCTCCTCCGAGCTCGGCGCGGGACCGCTCGCACTCGCGCGCGCGCAGCGGGCGCAGACGGCGCGGACGCTGATCGAGACCACGGAGCTGGGTTTCGCCGAGGTGGCGTTCGCGGCGGGCTTCGCGAGTGTGCGGCAGTTCAACGACACGGTGCGCGAGGTCTTCGCGCTCACGCCGCGCGAGCTGCGGCAGCGCCGCGGGAAGCCGATCGCGGCCGGTGCCGGGGCGATCGCGCTGCGGCTCCCCTACCGGGCGCCGATCGAGCTCGACGCGCTCATGGCGTTCTTCGCCTCGCGTGCGATCGCAGGCGTCGAGGAGGCGACGCCCGGTGGCGCCTACAGACGCACGCTGCGGCTGCCGCACGGGACGGCGGTCGTCGATCTCGCTCCGGGCGACGGCTGCGTGCAGTGCATGCTGCGGCTCGCAGACGTGCGCGACCTCGGCGTTGCCGTCGCGCGCTGCCGCAGGCTGCTCGACCTCGATGCCGATCCCACCGCGGTCTCTGCAGTGCTGGGAGCCGATCCGCTGCTCGCGCCGCTCGTCAGCGCGCGTCCCGGGTTGCGCGTGCCCGGCTGCGTCGACGGCACCGAGATCGCCGTGCGCGCCGTGCTCGGCCAGCAGATCTCTGTCGCGGCGGCGCGCACGCACGCCGCCCGGCTCGTGCAGCGCCACGGCGAGCCGCTGACAGTGCCCGACGGCACGCTGACGCACGTCTTCCCCACGGCGGGCGCACTGGCCGAGGCCGACGAGGACGTGCTCGCGCTGCCCGAGCGCCGCAAGGCGACGCTGCGCGGCGTCTGCGCGGCGCAGCGCGACGGGATCGTCGACCTGGACGCCGGCGCGGATCGCGAGCGCACCCGGCGGGAGCTGCTCGCGCTGCCCGGCATCGGCCCCTGGACGGTGGAGTACGTGGCGATGCGCGCGCTCGGCGATCCCGATGCCTTCCCGGCCGGCGACCTCGGCGTGCTGCACGGCCTGCGCGCGCTCGGCGTGGAGGCCGACGCGCGCGACGCCGAGCGCCACTCACGGGCCTGGCGGCCGTTCCGCGCCTATACGGTCCTGCATCTGTGGGGCGCGCTCGAAGGCGCAGGTGCGACGTGACTGAGGCGTACAGCACGATGCCGAGCCCGATCGGAGAGCTGCTGCTGACGGCTGCCGACGGCCGGCTGACGGGGCTCTACCTGCCCGTCGAGGTGCACGGGCCGCCGGCCGGCATGGCAAGGGACGACGGCGCCTTCGTGACCGTGCGACGCCAGCTCGAGGAGTACTTCGCCGGAGAGCGGCGCGCGTTCGACCTGCCGGTTGCGCCCCGCGGCACAGCCTTCCAGCAGCTCGTCTGGAACGAGCTCCAGCGCATCGGCTACGGCGACACGATCACGTACTCCGAGCTTGCCGCCCGCGTCGGGCGACCGACGGCGATCCGCGCCGCCGGAGCCGCGAACGGCAGGAATCCCGTCTCGATCATCATCCCCTGCCACCGCGTGATCGGCTCCAGCGGGTCGCTCACGGGCTATAGCGGCGGCCTCGATGCCAAGCGCGCCCTGCTCGACCTCGAGCGCTCGCCGCAGTGAGGAGCCGCGCGACCGCCTGGCCGGCGCGGCTCGTGCTGCTGGGTGCGATCTGGGGCATGTCCTTCGTTCTGATCAAGGTCGGCAACCGCGGCTTCACGCCGGTGCAGGTCTCGTTCGGGCGCATGCTGTTCGGCCTCCTCGCGCTTACGCCGGTGCTGCTCGCGCAGCGCGGGCGGTTGCCGCGCGACGCGCGCACGTGGCTCCACCTCGGCGTCGCCGCGGTGCTCGTCAACAGCGCCCCGTTCACCCTCTTCGCCTTCGGCGAGCAGCACGTCTCGTCCGTGCTCGCCGGCATCTGGAACGGCACGACGCCGCTCTTCGTGCTGCTCGTCGTGCTGGTGACGCTGCCCGAGGAGCGTCCGACGCGCGAACGCGCCCTGGGCCTTGCGCTCGGCTTCGCGGGTGTGCTGGTCGTGCTGGGCGCCTGGCGCGGGATCGGGCGCGGCGAGCTCGTGGGCAGCGCCGCCTGCCTGGCCGCGGCGGTGCTCTACGGCATCGGCTTCCCGTACCTCCGCCGCCATCTCGCCACCGGCGGCCTCACGGTGCCGGTGCTCGCGTTCGGGCAGCTCGCGATGGGCACGTTGCAGCTGGCGTTGATCCTGCCGTTCGCGGGCGGGCTCCCTGGCGCTGTGCCCGCCGGACCGCTTGCGGCGGTCGCGGCGCTCGGCGCCGCCGGGACCGGCGCGGCCTACCTGCTCAACTACTCGATCATCCGCGACGCCGGTGCGACCGCGGCCTCGACCGTCACCTATCTCGTCCCCGTGTTCGCGACGATTGCGGGCGTCGCGCTGCTCGGCGAGCGCCTGACCTGGAACGAGCCGGTTGGCGGTCTGCTCGTGCTGTTCGGCGTCGCTGCCAGCCAGGGCCGCTTGCGCCGGCGGCCCGCCCTGGCACCATGCGCTCCGTGATCTCCATCCATTCGCCCGCTGCGGTCGCTCGATGAGTCCGGGCGCGCGAGTCGCGCTGGTGACCGGCGCGAGCCGGGGCATCGGCCGCGCGGTTGCGACGCGTCTCGCCGACACGGGCTACCGGGTCGCCATCGCGGCCCGCTCCGAATCGGAGATCGCGCAGGTGGCCGACGAGCTCGGCGCGCACGCGCTCACACTCGACGTCGCCGACAGCGCCGCGGTCGAGCAGGCGATCGCGACGGTCGAGCGCGAGCTCGGACCGCTCAGCCTGCTGGTCAACAACGCGGGCACGGCCGGCGACAGCGGCTTCAGCTGGGAGCAGTCGCCCGATCGCTGGTGGGAGGTCTTCGAGGTGAACGTGCTCGGGACGTTCCTCTGCTGCCGCGCCGCACTTCCGCACATGCGCGCGCGGGGCCACGGGCGCATCGTCAACATCGCCTCGAATGCGGCCTTCTTCCGCTTCGGGCAGGCGTCCGACGGGCGCATCGGCTCGGCCTACATGGCGAGCAAGGCCGCGGTCATCCGCTTCAGCGACGCGCTCGCTGCCGAGGCCCGGCCCGGCGGTGTGCACGTGTTCGCGATCTCGCCGGGGACCGTGAAGACCGAGATGACGGCCACCATCTTCGAGGCCGAGTGGGACGAGGAGGAGTTCTGGTCGCCGCCCGAGCTCACGGCCGAGCTCATCGAGTTCCTCGAGACGGGGGCGCTGGACGCGCTCTCGGGCCGCTACATCCACGCGGCCAACGACGACTGGCGCGCATTCCCGGAGCGCATTCCGGCGCTGCTCGCCGAAGACGCGCTCGCCCTGCGCGTGCGGTAGCACGCCCTCGCGGCCTCGACTGGCACCATGCGCTCGGTGCGCGCCGTGATGTCCATCCAGTCCTCCGTGGTCTACGGCCATGTCGGCTCGACCGCGGCGACCGTGCCGCTGCACCGGCTCGGCTTCGACGTCTGGGCGCTGCCGACCGTCGTCTACTCGAGCCACGCGGGCTATCCGGGCGTGCGCGGGAGCCGCACCCCGGTCTCGACGCTGCGCGAGCTGCTCGCCGGGCTCCAGGCACTCGGGCGGCTCGACCGCTGCGAGGCCGTGCTGAGCGGGTACCTCGGCCAGCCCGACACCTGGCCCTTCGTGCTCGAGGCGCTCGCGGCCGTGCGCGAGCAGCGCCCCGACGCCTGGTTCGTATGCGATCCGGTGCTCGGCGACGAGGGCGAGCTGTACATGCCCGAGGAGCTCGTGCGCACGTTCCGCGAGCAGGCCGTCCCGCGCGCCGACCTGCTCGTGCCCAACCGCTTCGAGCTCGAGTGGCTCGTCGGGCGGCCGGTGCGCAGCGTCGACGAGGCAGTCGGTGCCGCGCGCGAGCTGCACGCCGCCGGCGCCCGCGAGGTCGTCGTCAAGGGGCTCGTGCTCGACCACGAGGGCCGGCCGATGCAGCACGTCGTCGGGCTCGACGACGACGGCGCGTGGCTCGCCCGTGCCCCGCACGTCCCGCAGTTCTGGTCCGGCGCGGGCGACGTCTTCACGGCCCTGCTGGCAGGGCTGCGCCTGCGCGGGACACCGCTCAGCGAGTCCGTGGCGCGTGCAACGGCGCTGATGGAGGCACTGGTCGCGCGCACCTACGAGCTCGGCGCGCCCGAGCTGCGGCTGGTCGAGATCGACTGGGCCTCCGAGCCCGCCGGCGCGCACGCCACGCGGGTCGCGTAGACAGCTCTAACCGGCGAGCAGCCTGGCGGCGACCTCGGGGGAGACGTTCCCGCCCGAGAGCACGAGCACCGTGCCGGGCAACGGCTCGACGAGCCCTGCGAGCAGCGCGGCGACGGGTGCGGCGGCAGCGGGCTCGACCGCCAGCTTGGCGCGCGCGTAGAGGAAGCGGAAGCCCTCGGCGATCTGCTCCTCGCTGACCTGGACGGCCTCGTCGAGCAACTCGCTCAGCACCGCCAGCGGGCCGGCTCCGATGCTCGGCGGTCCGAGCGCGTCGGCGATCGACACGCCGGCGGGCCGCGGTACGGGCAGGCCGGCGGCGAGCGAGGTCGCGAGCGTGGAGATCGATTCCGGCTCGACGCCGATCACGCGCGCGTTCGGCGCCAGGGCCTTGACGGCCGTGGCGACGCCGGAGATGAGGCCGCCGCCGCCGACGGGCACCACGACCTGCGTCACCTCTCCGACCTGCTCGCACAGCTCCAGCCCCAGCGTGCCCTGCCCCGCCATGACCGCTCGGTCGTCGAAGGGGTGCACGATCACGCGCCCGCTCTCCTCGGCCTCCGCATGCATGCGCGCGAACGCCTCCGTGGCGTCGGCGGACTCGAGGTCGGCAGTTCCCCCGTACGCGCGGGTCGCGTCCACTTTGGCCTGGCTCGCCCAGCTCGGCATCATCACGAGCGCGTTCGTGCCGAGCTCGCGACCGGCCAGCGCCACTGCGGCGGCGTGATTGCCCGCCGAGCAGGTGACGACGCCGCGGGCGCGCTCCTCGCGCGAGAGCTCCGCGATGCGCGAGAACGCCCCGCGCACCTTGAACGCGCCCGTGCGCTGGAACAGCTCGGCCTTCAGCCACACGCCCTCGCCCAGCGAGGCGCAGCTCATCACGGGCGTGCGACGGACACGCCCGTGGATGACGGTGCCCGCGTGGCGCACGTCGTCGATCGTCACGGGAAGTCCGGCCATCGCCGGGCACGCTACTCGCGCTCGAGCGAGCGCGCGACGATCTCCTTCATGATCTCGTTCGAGCCGGCGTAGATCGTCTGCACGCGCGCGTCGAGAAATGCGCGGGCGACCGGATACTCGAGCATGTAGCCGTAGCCGCCGAAGAGCTGCAGGCACTCGTCGATGTGGCGCCACTGCTGATCGGTCAGCCACCACTTGGCCATCGACGCCGTGGCCGTGTCGAGCGTGCCGTCGATCACGCGCGTCACGCAGTGATCCACGAACACGCGCCCGATCGTCGCCGCCGTGTGCGCCTCGGCCAGCTTGAAACGCGTGTTCTGGAGCGCCATCAGCGGCTTCCCGAAGGCCTGCCGCTCCTGCGCGTAGGCGACCGTGTCGGCGATCACGCGCTCGAGCGCCGAGACGGCCATCACCGCGACGACCGTGCGCTCGTACGGCAGTTGCTGCATGAGGTGGTAGAGCCCCTGCCCCTCGCCGAGGCTCGCGCCGACCGGGACGCGGCAGTCGCTGAAGTGCAGCTCGCACGTGTCCTGGGCATGCTGGCCGAGCTTGTGCAGCGGCTGCCCGCGGGTGAAGCCCTCGAGACCGTCGGCCTCGACCATGAGCAGCGTGTAGCCCTGCGAGCCGGCCTCGGGGTCGGTGCGCACGACGAGGACGATGAGGTTCGCGTGCAGGCCGTTCGTGATGAACGTCTTGCTGCCGTTGACGATGTAGTGATCGCCATCCCGCACGGCCGAGGTCGAGATGCCGCGCAGGTCGGAGCCGGCCCCCGGCTCGGTCATCGCGATCGCGCCGACGAGCTCTCCCCGCACGAGCGCCGGCACCCAGGCCTGGCGCTGCTCGTCCGTGCCGTACTCCAGCACGTAATGCGTGGCGATCTCGTGCACGCCCTTGCCGAAGCACGCGAACCCGGCGTGCAGCAACTCCTCGTAGACCACGCACTCGAACCCGAAGTCGCCGCCCAGCCCTCCGTGCTCCTCGGGCACGTCCGTACCAAGCAGCCCCGCCTCCCCCGCGCTGCGCCAGAGCTCGGCGTCGACGTAGCCGCGCGCCTGCCAGCGCTCGTCGTTCGGCAGGATCTCCCGCTCGATCCAGGCGCGTGCCGTCTCGCGGAACAGCTCGTGCTCGTCGCTCGCCCAGGGCGAGCGCGGACGCGAAGGGCGGGTCGCGGTCATGGGCGGATCATCGCACCGGCGGGCGCCAAGTGGCACTCGCCGCGTGTGTCACTTGGCAGGTCCTGGCCGTAGAGTCCGGGCGGCCGATGGCGATCCGCAGCCCGCACCCGGACGTGCACGTGCCCGACGTCGCCCTCACCGACTACGTGCTCGCGCACGCGGCGGCACGAGGCGACCGGCCGGCGCTCGTCGACGCCATCACCGGCGCGACCCTGACCTACGGCCGGCTTGCGGACGACGTCGATCGCTGCGCGGCCGGACTCGCCGCGCGAGGGCTCCAGCCGGGCGAGGTCGTCGGGATCCTCGCGCCCAACGTGCCGGAGTACGCCGTCGCCTTCCACGGCGCGGCCCGCGCCGGTGGGACGAACACGACCGTGAATGCGCTCTACACGGCGCAGGAGGCGGCATCCCAGCTACGCATGGCGGGCGCGCGCTTCCTCGTGACCGTCCCGCAGCTGGCCGAGCGCGCCCTCGAGGCCGCGCGCGACGCAGGCGTCGAGGAGGTCTTCTCGATCGGCGAGGCACCGGGCACCACGCCGTTCGAGACGCTGCTCGCCGAGCCCGGGACGCCCGCTCCGCGTCCCGCCTTCGACCCGGCCACCCACCTGGTCGCGCTGCCGTTCTCGAGCGGCACGACGGGCCTCTGCAAGGGCGTCATGCTGACGCACCGCAACCTGGTCGCGAATCTCTGCCAGTACGAGCCGGTGCGGGACGTCGGCGAGGACGACGCCGTGCTCGCGGTACTGCCGTTCTTCCACATCTACGGCCAGACGCTCGTGCTCAACGACGCGCTGCGGCGCGGCGCCCGGATCGTGACCATGCCGCGCTTCGACCTCGCGCAGTTCCTGGCCGCGATCGAGCAGCACTCGATCACCGCGTGCTACGTCGCGCCGCCGATCGTGCTCGCCTTGGCCAAGCATTCGCTCGCCGGCGAGTACGACCTCTCCAGCCTGCGCTTCATCACGAGCGGTGCAGCTCCGCTCGACGCCGAGCTGCAGGCAGCGGCGCAGCGGCGCGTGGGCTGCCGCGTCCAGCAAGGCTACGGATTGACCGAGGCAAGCCCCGTCACCCACCACGCCCACCAGGACGACGAGAACGTGCACGGCACGATCGGCACCCTGCTGCCGTGCACCGAGGCGCGCCTCGTCGACCCCGAGACCGGGGACGACGCAGCACCGGGCCAGTCCGGCGAACTCTGGGTGCGCGGGCCGCAGGTGATGCTCGGCTACCTCCGGGACGAGGCCGCGACCGCAGCGACCCTCACGACCGACGGCTGGCTGCGCACGGGCGACATCGCCACGATCGACGAGGACGGGCGCTTCCGTGTCGTGGACCGTCTCAAGGAACTGATCAAATACAAGGGCTACCAGGTGCCGCCCGCGCAGCTGGAAGGCATCTTGCTCACGCACCCGCAGATCGCAGACGCCTGCGTGGTGCCCGTCCGAGACGAGGAGGCCGGTGAAGTGCCCAAGGCATTCGTCGTCCCGAAGGAAGGCCAGGCGCCCGACCCGGGCGAGATCATGACGTTCGTCGCCGGCCGTGTGGCACCGCATATGCAGGTGCGGGCTTGCGAGCTGATCGACGTCATCCCCAAGTCGCCCTCCGGCAAGTTGCTGCGGCGGGTGCTCGTCGAGCGCGAGCGGGAGGCGCAGCGATGACCGACGGCGGACGACTGGCCGGTCGCGTCGCACTCGTCACGGGCGGTGGCCGCGGGCTGGGTTTCGCAGTCGCAGAGCGCTACGTGCGCGAGGGCGCCCGCGTCGCGATCGCGGAGCTCGACGGCGACCGCGCACGCGAGTCCGCTGCGGCACTGGGCGAGGGCGGCCTGGGCGTGCAGTGCGACGTCGCGCGCGCGGACGATGTCGAGCGCGCCTTCGACGAGTGCCTCGAGCGCTTCGGCCGCGTCGACATCCTCGTCAACAACGCGGCCGTCGTCGGCCCTGCCGTGAAGCACTTCCTCGAGCTCGACGAGGCGACCTGGGACCTCGTCGTCGACGCGAACCTCAAGGGCCACTTCCTGTGCAGCGCGCGAGCGGCGCGCCACATGGTCGAGCAGGGCGCGGGCGTGATCATCAACACCTCGAGCGGAGGCGCGAGCCGCGCACATCGCGGCATGGTCGCCTACGACGCGGCCAAGGGCGGCGTCGAGGCCTTCACGCGCGCCGTTGCGCTCGATCTGGCGCCGTACGGCGTGCGCTGCGTGTGCATCGTGCCGGGCCTGATGGAGACCTCCGGCACGGGGCCCGCCGCCGAGGAGCGGGCGCGCGCGACTGCCGCGACGGTGCCGCTCGGACGGCAGGGCACGGGCGTCGACATCGCGGGAGCCGCCGTGTTCCTGGCGAGCGAGGACGCGAGCTACCTGACCGGATCGTGCGTCTACGTCGACGGCGGCGTGCTCAGCCAGCAGCGCTCGCCGCAGGTCGAGACCTTCCCCCTGGAGCGCTATCCGCGCGTCGGCCGGCTGGCCTGAGACCTTCGCTCCGACGGACCCCTCCCCGTCCCTCGGCCGAGGATGTCGCCCTTTCCGCTTTCCTCGGCTTCCTGGGCGGCTCCATCCGGGGTGCGCTCGGCAAGGTCACCGCCGACATCTAGTCCCCGCTCGGGCGTCCGCCGTGGCAGGCACGAGGTGGCGGGACGTCCAGCGAAGGATTGCGGTCGAAGAACCCGACGGGCTCGAGCCGGAAGCCCGCGCGCGCGGCCGGCATGATCGGCCAGTCCTCGGGGCGCACGAAATGCGTCGTGCCGGCGGTGTACCAGAGCACGACGTCGCGCCCCTCGAGCGCGCGATCCGCGTTGCTCCACTGGGGGAGCCCGACGGTTTCGCTCTGGCCGTACGGGTAGCGGCCCGACGGGTGGCGCTCCTCGTCGTCGTGGCGCGTGACCCAGAGCGTGTGCCGCGCGAAACCGGCACGCTGCGAGACGCGCGCGTCGGGCTGCGCCAGCAGCGTGGCGACACCGTGGAGCGGCACCAGCCGGTAGCCGACCTCTCCGCCGAGCCCGTTGCGCCGGTCCGGATTCACGACGTGCCAGACGCGCGCGGCGCGGTCGTCGCTGTCGCGTCGCGCCTCGGACTCGCGTGAAAGCGGCGTGACGCGCGCGCGGAAGGCATTTCCGACGGGGTTCTGCGGTCCGCGCGGCACGCGCTCGGCCTCCACCTCCCGCACGCTGTTCTCTGCTCCGTCCACGTCGAGATCGAGGCGGAAGCAAAAGAAATGCTGGTGGTTGGGCGCCGCGAGACCGCGCTCGACGAGCGCGCTCCCGAGCGGCTGCTCGCCGGGAGCGAGCGCCATCGTGGAGACGATGCCGTGGAGCTGCACCTCGCATTCGATCGAGCCGTCGAGCTGGAGATACCAGCGAAAGGCGTAGTCGTAATTGCCGACCGTGACCATCGAGTTGACCACGAGGCGACGGGCGCGCCGGACCTCCACGCGGCCCGCGAGCTCGTCGCTGTGCTTCCAGAGCAGCCCGGCATCCTCCTCATGCAGGCAGATCGCGCTCCGCACGGTGCGCGCGTCTCCGTTCCGGTCGACCAGGTGTGCGTCGAGGTAGCGGATCTCGCCGACGCAGTCACAGCCGAGCGCGAGCGAGTTCACGCAGCCGCCGAGGCCGTATTCGCCGGCGTCGAAGTAGGTCCGCCAGGCGTGGTCGAGACGGGGCTCGCCGTAGGGCACGATCATCTCCGCGCAGGAGGCGCGATGCAGCACCGGCCGCCCGTCGAAGCGCACGTCGTGCAGGACGAGGCCCTCCTGTGGATCGATGGCGACGCGCAGCGACCAGCGGTACCAGCGGACCTCGTTGCCGTCGACGGTGAAGCTGACGCCCTCGGGCTGCGTGATCGCGATCGGCCGCAGGTCGTCGCGCTCGGCGACGGTGCCCGTGGCATAGGCACCGTTCGCCTCCGGGATCGGCTTGACCTCGGTCTCCTCGAGCTCGAGCACACGGAACTCGTCCACGTCGACGTACGCGATCAGGCTCTCGATCGGCCGCGCGTAGCCGTTGTCGCCGGGCTGCTCACGCAGGTACGCGACTGCGCGAGCGACGCGACGCCCGCGCTCCACCTCCAGCCCGAATCCGCCCGAGGCCAGCACGTCGATCTGCACGAGCGACACGTCGTCGATCCCGCGCCGGCGGAGCGCCTCGCGCCAGCCGGGATCGGCGCGCACCGCCTCCGCGGCCGCCTCGTAGTCCTCGGGCGTGATGGGCGAGCGCGCTCCTGGTACGGCGCGCTGCGAGGCGACCGCGCCGGCGTCCAGATCGCACACGAGCTCGTGCAGGCAGCGCTCGCGATCGACGACGATCGCGAGCGCGCAGCGAGCCGGGCGCGGACCGCCAGCGAGCCATGCGAGGTAGTCGGCCTTGGCCGGCTCGTGCAGACCGATCGAGACGAAGCGCGCCTCCGGCAGATGGCCGCGCGCCAGCTGGGCGGCGCGGGTGAGCTCGCCGAGCGCCAGGGGCTCGAGAGGATGCGGCGCTGCCATGCCGCGACGATACCTAGGGCGGCTGATCCTAGACGGGCTTGCCCGCCCGCAGCTCCGGGTGGTGGCGCAGCTGACGCTCGTCGAGGTCGTCCAGCTCGCGCGAGCGCACGACCGCCGGCCGCTCCCCCACGCGCTCGTAGTGCTCGCGCACGCGCGCGGCGCCCAGTTGGTAGCCGCCGCGAATGTAGTTCTCCCAGCCGACCAGCATGTAGAGGTAGAGGTCGGCGACGGAGAAGGCCTCGCCGAGGCACCAGGGCCCGAGCGCCAGCTCGCGCTCGAGGTACGCGCCGTTGGCGTCCATCTGCTCGCGCCCGCGAGCGCGCACGGCCGCCTCGGCCTCTCGCTCCGGGTCCTGGGCGGGCTTCCTCATGATCGGCCACCAGGCGGGATGCAACGTGTCGGCCAGCCACAGAATCCAGCGATACAAGTCTGCGCGCCCGGCAGTGCCGGCGACCGGACCCAGAGCAGGAAAGCGATCCGCGAGATAGAGCAGCACGGCTCCCGTCTCGTACACGCTCACGTCGCCCTCACGCAGCGCGGGCACGCGCTTGAGCGGGTTGACCTCGGCGAAGCTCGCCGGCTCGTCTCGGCGGCGGGGATGGATGTTGACGGCCTCGTACTCCGCCCCCGACTCCTCGAGCGCCATGCGCGCGGCGAACGACGCGCTCCCTGTGATCTGGAAGAGCTCGATCATTGGATGCCCACCTCCGAGTTGGCCGCTTCCGTTGCGCCTGCAACCTATCGATCGCGTCCCGCCGGGGGCGTCAGGCGCCGAGCAGCTCGGTGAGCAGCTCGCCCAGCGCGCTCAGGCCGGCCTCGAAATCGTGCTCGGGCAAGGCGCCATACCCGAGCACGATGCCCTCGCGGGGAGCGCGGCCGCCGGCATACGCAGATGCGAGCGAGTGGAGCTCGATCGATCGGCGCGCGGCCTCGTCGACCAGGCTCGAGGCGCTCGGACCTCCTTCCGGCAGCTCCAGCAGCATTCCCAGGCCCGCGGAGATCCCGGCCGGCGCCAGGACCGGCGCACTCCGGGCCAGCATCTCCAGCACGCGATCGCGACGTGCGCGATAGCGAGCCCGCATGCGGCGCACGTGACGCTCGTAGCCGCCCGAGCGCAGCAACTGGCAGAGCGCGACCTGCTCGAGCGCGGAGACGTGCACGTCCTCGGCGCTACGGAGGCTCACGATCGGCTCGAGCAGTCTCGGCGGCACGACGATCCAGGCCAGCCGCAGGCCGGGCGCGAGCGTCTTGCTCGACGTGCCGCCGTAGACGACGCGCTCGGGCGCGAGCGCCTGCAACGCGCCGACCGGCTGGCGGTCGTAGCGGAACTCGCCGTCGTAGTCGTCCTCGACGATCAGGCCGCCGGTCTCGTTGGCCCAGGCGATCGCCGAGGCGCGGCGCTCGCGATGCAGGACGACGCCCATGGGGAACTGATGGGACGGGGACAGGACCGCGCCCGCGGCGCCCGCGTCGAGCAGGTCCGTGCGCGCCCCGCGCGCATCGACCGGCAGCGGCTGCAGCGAGAGCGCCGCCGCCATGGCCACGGCGCGGTGCTGCTCCGCGCACGGATCTTCCATCGCGATCGTGCGCGCCCCCTCCAGCCGCAGGGCGCGGGCAGCCAGCGAGAGCCCATGCCGGAAGCCCGCGCAAACGATCACGAGCTCCGGGTCGGCTCGCACGCCGCGAGCTCGGGCGAGATACCAGGCGAGCTGCTCGCGCAGATCGCGCCGACCCCGCGGATCGCCGTAGCCGAGGCTCGCGGCCGGCAGGCCGCGAAGGCCCTGCCGCAGCGCACTCATCCAGAGCGCCTGCGGGAACGAGGTGAGGTCGGGGAGGCCCGGGCTGAAGCTGAAGCGCGGGGCGCGCACGGACGGCTCGAGCGGCGGCACGCGCTGCACGCCGGCGAGCGAGACGTCGGCGACCCAAGTGCCGGCGCCGTGCCGCGCATCGAGGTAGCCCTCGGCCGTGAGTTGCGCGAAGGCCTCGACGACGGTCCCGCGCGAGAGTCCGAGGTCGCCCGCGAGCGCGCGCGTGGACGGCAGCCGCGTGCCGGCGGCCAGCCGGCCCTCGCGGATCGCTGCGCGCAGAGCGTGCTCGAGCGCGGCGTGCCTGGAGCCTGACGCGGTCAGCGCGAGGTGCAGGTCGGGCCCCGAAGTGGTCCAGTTTTGCTTCATCTGAATGGCTCTTTCTCCTGGATCACTTCGAGTCTACGCTGCCCGCATGATCACATCGCGCATTCCCCTCCACTCCGCCGCTCCGGGCGTCTACGGAGCCATCGAGTCGCTCGACGACAGCGCGCAGTTCGACCCCGCGCTGCGCGAGCTCGTGCGCATCCGCGCCTCGCAGATCAACGGCTGCGGCTACTGCGTCGACTACCACTCGCGCGACGCACAGCGCGCCGGCGAGCAGGACCGTCGCATCTTCGCGCTGACGACGTGGCGCGAGAGCCCGTTCTTCGCCGAGCGCGAGCGCGCCGCGCTCGAGCTGACCGAGGCGCTCACGCGCATGCCCGAGGGCGGCGTGCCCGACGCGACCTACGAACGCGCAGCCGACCAGTTCACCGAGGCCGAACTGGGACAGCTGATGGGCGTCATCATCGCCATCAACGCCTGGAATCGCGTGGGCGTGGGCACGGGCCTGCAGCCCGAGGTGGCGGCATGACCCCCGAGCTGCGCAGCGGGCCGCCGTGGATCATGGACGAGATGATCAAGGCCCAGGTCGGCCTGGCCGGCATTGCCATGCCCGGCGCGGAGGAGATCGCCGCCGCGGTCGCGCAGGCGGCGGACGGCCGGTCGCCAGTCGTGGTCACCGGCTGCGGCACCTCGGAGCACGGCGCCCTGGCGGTCGCCGAGCAGATCAGCGAGGCGCTGCGCGCCACCGGCTCCTCCGCGCGCGCGGAGCCGCGCCAGGCGCTCGACGCTGCCTTCGATCCGCGCGAGGGCGGGATCTGCATCGGCGTCTCGCACGAGGGGACGACGCGGGCGACGGTGCTCGCGCTCGAGGCGGCCAGAGCCGCAGGAGCGATCACGGCGAGCATCGGCGCGCAGGCGGACTCGCCGCTCGCACACGGCGCCGACCACGCGCTCACGACCCCGCTGGTGGACGGCTCCTGGTGCCATACCGTCGCCTACACGAGCGCCATCCAGGCGGGAGCGGCGATCGCGCGCGCGGTTGCGGGCGGCGGCGCCGATGCGGGGTCGGCCATCCCCGCGACGCTGGCGCTGCGCGGCCGCATCGACGCGCTCGCCGAACGCGTTCACGGCGCGACCCGCATCCTCGCCGTCGGGCTCGGCACGGACCTGATCACGGCGCGGGAGCTCGCGCTGAAGATCGAGGAAGGAGCGCGCATCCCCGCGACGGCGCTGCATCTGGAGTCGCTCCTGCACGGCCATCTCGCCGGCTGCGACGCCGGCAAGACGGCTCTCGTCCTGTTCGCAGCCGACCCCCGTCCGGGACAGCGCCGCGATTGGCGTCTCGGCTGCGCGGCGGGCGCGGCAGGCGTCATCGGCATCCCCACGATCGCGATCGGTGGCGAGGGGGCGCTGGAGGGACTGCCCGAGTCCGTCGGACAATTGACCGTGCCTCAGGCCGGCCAGGGCGAGCCCGTGGCCCATGCGCTGCTGACCGGTGCCGTGGCCCTGCAGTTGCTCACGCTCGCGCTCGCGCAGCTCGAAGGGGTCAATCCCGACCTGATCCGCCGAGAGCAGGCTCCCTACCGCGAGGCCGCCGCCCTGGCGGAGAATCGCGCCGACTGGTAGCGCCCGAGTGGGCTACCCACTGACGGGCGGGCGGATCTGCCGCGGCGAATTGAACGCGACATAGCGGTTCACCATGAAATGCGCCGCGGCCGTCATGGAGACGTTCAGCGTGCGCAGCGTGCTGCGCTCGAGCGTGACCGTGTACCAGGCGGGGGTCGTCGGCTCGAACATCGAGAAGCGCACGATCTGCCGTCCACCCAGCCGGCCTCCGCCCAGCAGGTTCACGTCGTAGGCGCCGGCACCCCACGGCGGAGAGGGCATCACCAGCGGAGGGTTCTGCAGCGATCGCTTCCAGCCGCCCCCGACCACCAGGTCCCAGCGCATCTTGCCGATCACCACGCCGGCGTCGCCGGCCGAGCTGCGGTAGCTGAGGCGATCCGGGGCCTCTGTGCGCCACACACTCGTATCCGTCACGCGCGGTCCGCTTGACAACCGCTCGTCGTAGACGACGCCGCGCAGCGACCTGAACACGCGCTCGGCACCGCGCAGGAGGGGCGCGGCCGAGACCGGCCAGTGCTCGGGGAGTGCGAAGACCACCGTCGAGGGTGAGCGGCCGCGACCGCTCAGCGTCAGCGAGACGCGCCGCGGGGGCGAGCTCGCGCGTGTCGACGAGGCGTAGCAGCCAGGTCCGCACGGGCCGGCCACGGGTAGCTGCCGCCCGGCGACGGCGAAGCGCACCCGCAGGCCCGTGAGCCCCGTCCCGTCACTGGCGACGATGGTGCCCGTGAGCCGTAGCTGCGATCCCGCTCGCCGCGCGGCGAGTGCCACGGCGAGGTCGCCATGGCCCTGCGCCAGCACGAGCGCACCGCGCGGAGGCCGCGGCGGCGTGCCGCTGCGGACGGCGGCCGGCGGGATGGTCGGCACCTTCACGCCGCTCGAGGAGCCGCTCGATGCGACCACCACCGCGACGGCGGCGACCACCGCCAGCAGCGCCCCGAATACGAGCAGCAGCCGCATGCCGCGCACTTTAGAAGCTCTCAGGAAGTGCCGATGCCCGATCTGATGGAGGCCCGCGACGAATCGGTGCGGGGCGCCGGAGATGGCGGGCGCCCGGAGGAACGGCCTCTGCCTACCGCGGGCGACTTCCGGCACCTCGTCGAGGGACTGCCGCTGATCGTCTACATCGACGCGCCCGACCCGGTCTCGCCGAGCCTCTACGTCAGTCCCCAGACGACGGGGGTCCTCGGGTACACGCCGGAGGACTGGGCGTCGAGCCCCGACTTCTTCGTGCGCATCCTCCACCCCGACGATCGCGAGCGCGTGGTCGCCGAGACGGCGCACATGATCGCCTCCGGCGAGCGCTTGCAGAGCGAGTACCGGCTGCTCCGCCGCGACGGCAGCGTGGTCTGGGTGCGCGACGAGGGCGTGCTGGTGCGCGACGAGGCCGGCGAGCCCATGTGCATGCAGGGCTACATGCTCGACATCACCGAGCGCAGGCAACGCGAGGCCGCGCTGCTCGAGAGCAACGCGCGTCAGCGAGCGATGCTGGACGCGTCGCTCGATGGCGTCATCACGACCGACCACGACGGGGTGATCGTCGAGTTCAACCCTGCCGCCGAGAGCATCTTCGGCTATGCGCGCTCCGACGCCCTGGGCCGGAGGATGGCCGATCTGATCGTGCCGCCATCCCAGCGCTCCACGCAGGGGCACGTCTTCCGGCCGTCCCCTGCCCCTGAGCCCGGACCCGCGTTCGGCAAGCGCATCGAGGCCGTGGGGATGCGCGCCGACGGCAGCGAATTCGCCCTGGATCTCAGCATTGCCGAGGTCGACGTGCCGGGCGCGCCGGTCTTCACCGTGTACCTCCGCGACATCAGCGACCAGAAGCGCCGCGAGGCCGCGCTGCTCGAGAGCGAGGCGATCGTCGACTCGTCGTTCGACGCGATCGTCAGCCGCACGGCCGACGGGATCGTGACGAGCTGGAATCCGGCCGCTGAGCGCATCTTCGGCTACAACGCCGCGGAAATGGTGGGCCGGTCGATCGCACGCCTGACGCCGCCCGAGGGCGTGCTCGCACTCGACGAAGTCAATGCGAGCGTTCGCCGCGGCGAGGTGGTGGAGCGGTTCGAGACCGTGCGCGTGCGCAAGGACGGTCGGCTCGTCGAGGTCGAGTCCACCGTCTCCCCCATCATCGGCGCCTCGGGTGCGATCATCGGCGTCTCGGCCATCTCCCGCGACATCAGCGAGCGCAAGCGCTCGCAGGCGCTCGTCTCGGGACAGGCCGACCTGCTCGAGTTCATCGCCACGGGCGCCGCCCTGCCGCGGGTGCTCGACCGGCTGGCCCGCTTCGTGGAGGAGCACGGCGACGAGGTCCTGGCCTCGATCCTTCTGCTGGATCGCGACGGCATCCACCTGCGGCACGGCGCCGCGCCCAGCCTGCCGGAGGCCTACTGCAGTGCTGTCGACGGTCTGGAGATCGGAGAGAACCGCGGGTCGTGCGGCACCGCGGCGTTCCGGCGCGAGCGCGTGTGCGTGTCCGACATCGAGGCAGATCCCCTCTGGGCGGACTACCGCGAGCTCGCGCGCGGTGCGGGCGTGCGGGCCTGCTGGTCGACGCCGGTCTTGGCGACGGACGGAGTCGTGCTCGGGACGATCGCCCTCTACTACCAGGAGCCCCGCGATCCGGGCAGCCGCGATTTCGAGCTGGTCGAGCTCGCGACGCACGTGGCCGGCATCGCGATCGAGCGCGGGCGCTCAGAGGAAGCCGCGCGCGAGAGCGAGGAGCGCTACCGCGACCTGTTCGAGAACGCCAACGAGCCGATCGCCTCCGTCGCGATCGACGAGCGGATCATCGAGGTCAACCGGGCGTTCGAGCGGGTGCTGGGCTACACACGCGAGGAGCTGATCGGCACCAGCCTCGGCGACTACCTGACGCCGGACGCGCTCGAGGCCTCCGCGCGCGCGACCGAGCTCAAGCTCTCCGGCAAGGTGGCCGGGACGACGTACGAGCAGGAATTCACGGCCAAGGACGGCCACGCCGTGATCCTCGAGGTGTCGAGCCGGCTGATCGAGGAGGATGGGCGCCCCGTCGGCGTGCAGGGCATCTGCCGCGACATCACGGCTCGCAAGCAGGCCGAGCTCGAGCTTGGCCGGCTGTCCGAGCTCAACCGCCACCAGGCCCTGCACGACGGGCTCACCGGGCTACCGAACCGCGCCAGCTTCGGGCAGCAGGTGGAGCATGCCATCGCGGTCGCCGACGCCGACGGCACGCAGCTCGCGGTGCTGCTGATGGATCTCGATCGCTTCAAGGAGATCAACGACACCCTGGGGCACCGCTACGGCGACCTCTTGCTGGTCGAGCTCTCGCGGCGGCTCGAGTCGGTGGTGCGCAGAAGCGACACGGTCGCGCGTCTCGGCGGAGACGAGTTCGGCATCCTCGTGCGCCAGCTCTCCGACTCGCCGGCCGATCTCGAGCAGGCGCTGGAGCGCATCCTCGCCGCGCTGGACCAGCCCTTCCAGGTCGACGGGCTGCCGCTCCACGTCGAGGCCAGCATCGGCGTCGCGCGCTTCCCGGCGCACGGCCACGACGTCGATCTGCTGCTGCAGCGCGCCGACGTCGCCATGTACCTCGCCAAGGAGACCGGCGCGCCCCACGCGCTCTACGCCGCGGAGCTCGATCGCCACGATGCGGCAGGCCTGACGCTGCTCTCGGAGCTGCCGCGCGCGATCCGCAACCGCGAGCTCGTGCTCCACTACCAGCCCAAGCTGGATGTCAGGAGCGGCGAGCTGGCCGGTGTCGAGGCGCTCGTGCGCTGGGATCATCCGGTGCACGGCCTGATCGCGCCGGTCGACTTCGTTCCCGCGGCCGAGAAGACCGGGCTGATCCAGGCGCTCACCCGCTACGTGCTGGACGAGGCGCTCGCGCAGATCGCGCGCTGGGAGGCCGAGGGCCACCGGCTCGACGTCGCCGTGAACCTCTCCATGCGCAACCTGCACGATCCTGCGCTGCCGGAGCAGGTCGCTCGGCTGCTGCGCAAGTGGAACCTGCCGGGCAAGCGCCTGACCGTCGAGATTACCGAGAGCTCGATCGTCTCGGATCCCGCCAAGACCGCGCTCGTCGTCGGTCAACTGGGTGAGCTCGGGCTCGGAATCGCCGTCGACGACTTCGGCACCGGCTACACGTCGCTCTCGTATCTCGCGCGGCTCGCGATCACGCAGCTCAAGATCGACCGCTCGTTCGTGGAGAACATGGACTGCAGCGCCGACGATGCGGCGATCGTGCGCTCGATCATCACGCTCGGGCACGACCTCGGCCTGGAGCTCGTCGCCGAAGGCGTCGAGACCAAGCTCATCTGCGACCAGCTCACGCGGCTCGGCTGCGACATGGTGCAGGGCTTCTGGGTGAGCCGCCCGCTTCCGCCGGCCGAGCTCGATGCGTGGCTCTCGCACAGAGGCACGCACACGGACGAGGCTGCCGCGTAGCACCGGCAGTCCGGACCACAGCCCGCGCCTCCGGCACGCGGTAGCGTAAACTCGCTGGGGTGCGGACAGGCCCGACCGCCGGGGATCGCCTCGTCTGCTTGCGCAAGTGGGCATCCGATCGCGGCGGGTCATGACGACAATCGGCCACGCACAAGCCAGCTGAACCGCGGTTTGCGGCCGAAGGCTCGTCAGACAACCCGAGAGGACGTCATGCCCACACAAGGCCCGTGGTACTCGACGAGGCCCGTCGCGACGAAATACCACAACAACACGCAGTGCATCGAGGGCAACAACATCGAGGATCGAAACCTCGCGCACGGCAAGGCCAAGCTGCCGCTCTGCATCCGCTGCGCCGCGCTGAATTCGGCGGGGAAGTAGCGGACACGAGAACGTTCCGGCGCGCTACTCCCCCGGTGTCTGCCGCGCCTGCTCGACCGCCTGGGCGAGCAGCTCGCGCGGCTGCGCACCGATCACCAGCAGGCGCCAGTCGATCACGAACGAGGGGACACCGGTGACGCCGAGCGCCTGCGCACGCGCCGTCGACTCGTCCACGGCGCGGCTCCGGGTGCGCTCGCCGAGCGCCTGCGCGATACCGGCCTCCGAGACGCCCACCTCGCCGGCGAGCCGCTCGAGCACGGCTCGCTGCGAGAGATCGGCTCCCTCCGCCCAGTAGGCGTCCATGACGCGGTCGTGGTAGGCGCGATGCAGTCCTTCCGAGCGGGCCTGCTCGCCGAGCTCGAGCGCCAGACGCGTGTTGGGGACGACATCGGCCGGAGGCGCGTAGGTCAAGCCCTCGGCGGCGAGCATCTCACGCGTGCGCGCGTCGTAGCCCTCGCCATAGCGCGCCACGAGGTCGGAGCGCGCCATGCCGGCCGGCGGGTACTCGGGGTGCAGGTCGAACGGCAGCCAGGCGAGCCGAGCGCCGAACTGGCGCTCCAGCCACACCGCGCGAGGCTCGGCGATGCGGCAGAACGGTCAGATGAAATCTGACCAGATCGCGATCTCTGGGCCGTCCCCGTTCGCATCCATGTCTGGACACTACCGCCTGCCGCTAGCGTGTCCGCCGTGACCGCGCTCCTCGTCTCCGGCGACGTCCTGCTCCCCTCCGCGGTCGCGCCGCCGCTCGCCCACGGCGCCGTGCTGATCGACGACGGCGCCGTGGCGGCGGTCGGCGATCGTGCCTCGCTCCGCCACGAGCACCCCGGGGCGCAGGAGATCGGCGGCGAGGGCATGCTCGTGCTGCCCGGGCTGATCAATGCGCACCACCACGGCATGGGGATCTCCTCGGTGCAGCTCGGCTTCCCCGATCCCGTACCGGCCGAGCCCGGCCTGCGAGACACGCCCTTCGAGTCGTGGATGGCGACGATGCTCGCGCTCGACGCGATCGACCCATACCTCGGCACGCTCTACAAGGACGTGCTCCTGATCGAGTCCGGCGTCACGTCGCATCTGCACATGCACTTCCCGTCGGGCGCCGGCGACGGGCCGTCCGAGGAGGCCTATGCGCACGAGCTGCGCGAGACCGTGCGCGCACACCGCGATTCCGGCCAGCGCGTGGCGCTGGCGCCGCACTGGAGCGACCGCTCGCGCCTCGCCTACGACGGTGACGAGGCCTTCATCGCGACGTTGCCGTCCGAGCTGCAGGACAGAGCACGTCGCCTCGCCGCCGCGCGCATGCCGATCGACGCGTATCTCGGCGCGATCGGCAGGCTCGTCCGCGAGCTGCGCGGGGACCCGCTCCTGAGCGCGCAGCTCGCGATCATGGCGCCGCAGTGGGCGAGCGACGAGCTCGTCGAGGCCGTCGGCGCCGCTGCGGCGGATCTGGACGCCGGGATTCACCTGCATTCGCTCGAGAGCCGGCTGCAGCGGGCCTGGGGCGACGCCTGCGCCGGCGGTCGCGAGCTCGAGCGCCTCGCGGCCGCCGGGGTGCTCGGCGAGCGCAGTGCACTCGCCCATGGCGTCTGGCTGCGCGACTCGGACATCGACCTGCTCGCCCGCACCGGCACGACCGTCGTGCACAACGCCTCGTCGAACCTCCGGCTGGCCGCGGGCATCGCTCCCCTCCGCAGGCTCGTGGCCGCCGGTGTGCGCGTCGCGCTCGGGCTCGACGACATGGGGCTCGCCGACGACGACGACATGTTCGCCGAGGTGCGCGCGGCCCACGTGCTGCAGCGGGTCCGCGGCGAGCCCGCGGATCCGCGCCTATCCCCCGCCGAGGTCTTCGGCCTTGCCTGGGACGGCGGCGCCAGGGTCGTCGGGGCCGCCTCGGCGATCGGACGGCTCGAGCCCGGCCGGCGCGGCGACGTCGTCGTGCTCGACCTGCGTGCACTGAGCGCGCCCTTCGCCGTGAGCGACACGGACATCTGGGAGCTCGTCGTGACGCGCGCGAAGGCGGCACACGTGCAGAGCGTGATCGTCGATGGACGCGTCCTCATGCTCGAGCGAAGGCTCCAGCATGTCGACCGCGACGCGCTCACGCAGGAGGTCGCGGCGGCGGCCGCTGCAGCCGTCGCCAGGCGCGACCCCGCGGAGAGCGCGTGGCTCGGGCAGCTGCAGCGGCGGATCGCCGAGCACTACCAGGCCCCGCTCTGGCACACCTAGCCCCGTTTCGAGCCACCCGGAGTCGGGCTCCGCGCCACTACGGGCGAGGCTCCGCCACACGGGGGTCAGGCTCCGCCACCCGGGGTCAGATCCTGCCTGGCGGCGCGAGACCCTGTGCGCCGGAGAGCAAGGCGAGAGCACTGGTCACGCTGGACTAGGCTGGCCGCATGAAACTGAGCGCACGGAACCAGATCCCGGCCCGCGTCACGAGCATCACTCACGGCGAGGCGATCGCCAACGTCGTGCTCGATGCCGGAGGCGTCCGGCTCGTCGCCTCGATCACGGTCGAGGCCGTGCGCGAGCTCGGCATTGCCGAGGGCTCCGAGGTCACGGCCATCGTCAAGGCTTCCGACGTGATGCTCGGCGTCAGGGGCTCGTAGAACCCCTTCAGCCTCAGCTCGCTCGACCGCATTCGGCGATCCCTTCACATGGCGGGCCAGGATTCGCTAGCCTCGCCGCGTGAGTTTCACCGACTGGATGCTCGCGCTCCACCTGATCTCGGCGTTCGCCATCGCAGCGGCGCTCGTGCTCTTCAGCGTGATGGTCTACAGCGGTCGCCGCATGACCACGCTCGAGGAGACGCGGATGCTCTTCCGGGTCGGGCCGCTCGGCGGCATCCTGATCGGGGCGGGCATCGGGCTCGTCTTCCTCTTCGGGGTCATCCTCGCGCTCGACTCGCGCATCTTCAACATCTGGGACGGCTGGGTGATCGCGGGCATCGTCCTCTGGGCCCTGGCCGCGGGCATCGGCCAGCGCACCGGCAAGTACTACACCGATGTGCAGAAGCTCTCCGAGCAGGACGGCAGCGAGGCGGAAGTGCTCGCGGCACTGCGCGCACCGACCGGTGCCCTGCTGCACCTCGCGACGGTCGGGCTCTTCGTGCTCGTCGTCCTCGACATGATCTTCAAGCCAGGAGCCTGACGATGCGGCCCGATGCCACCAGCTTCGCACTGTTCGTGCACGTGCTCGGTGCCATGGTGCTGGTCGGCGGTCTCGTGACCGCATCCGCGATGGCGATCGCCGGCTGGCGCGACGAGGCCCTGACGCTTCGTCGCCTCTCGTACTGGACGCTGCTGCTCGTGGCGTTCCCGGGCTATATCGTGATGCGGGTCGGCGCCGAATGGGTCTTCTCCAAGGAATACCCCAGCAACTACTCCCCGACCTGGCTCGGCATCGGGTACACCACCGCCGACGGCGGCGGAGCGCTCTTGCTCATCTCGCTGATCCTCGGCGGCATCGGCCTGCGCAAATCGCGCAATGGTGGCGGCGGCGGCCTGCTCAAGGCAGCGAGCGTGATCGCCACCGTGCTCGTCGCGGTCTACGTCGTCACGATCTGGGCCATGGGCGCCAAGCCGTCCTAGATCCGGCGCGCCCGCGCGGAATTCTCCCTACGCTTCCCGCGTTTCTCCAGAGGCTCTGCCGACTCCACATGAAAGGTCACGCATGGCTCTGCAACTGGGCGACACCGCGCCCGACTTCGAAGCCGACACCACCGAGGGCCGCATCAAGTTCCATGACTGGCTCGGGGATTCCTGGGCCGTCCTGTTCTCGCACCCGCGCAACTTCACCCCGGTCTGCACGACCGAGCTGGGGTATATGGCGAGCATCAAGCCCGAGTTCGAGAAGCGGGGCGTGAAGATCATCGGGCTGTCCGTCGATCCCGTCGGCAACCACGCGAAGTGGTCGCAGGACATCGAAGAGACGCAGGGCACCGCGCCGAACTACCCTCTGATCGGCGACTCCGACTTCAACGTGTCGAAGCTCTACGGCATGCTGCCCGCCGACGTCGAGGGTGATCCGACCTCGCGCACGCCCGCCGAAAACCAGACGGTGCGCAACGTCTTCGTGATCGGGCCGGACAAGAAGGTCAAGCTCATCCTCGTCTACCCGATGACCACGGGCCGCAACTTCGACGAGGTGCTGCGCGTGATCGACTCGCTGCAGCTCACGGCCAACCACAAGGTCGCGACGCCGGTGAACTGGCAGCGCGGCGATGACGTGATCATCGCCGGGTCGGTCTCGGACGATGCCGCCAAGGAGATCTACCCCGACGGCTGGGAGTCCCCCAAGCCGTACATCCGGATCGTTCCGGATCCCAGCAGCAAATGACCGCCGTCGGGGCGCCCGGGGCTGGGCCCCGGGCGCCCCGCTGCGCGGAAAATGCAGGAGGCCGGCAGGGCGAAATGCAGTACGTCGTCATACGCCCGAACGGCCGATGAAGAACGCGTGGACACGAACGAGCGATTCGCGGTGATCTTCGTCGAGCGCGCCCGCGGCGGAGGGCATCAGCGGCGCGACGGCAAGGCGATTCTCGTGACCGCAGAGCCGAGCCCGGACGCCGCAGAGATCGCCGGCGCCATCCGGGTCGGCACGCGCAGTCTCGTCCTGCAGTCCTCGCCGGCCTCGCACCTGATCGCTGCGCTTCGCTGTGTCGCGGCGGGAGACCACTACGCCGATCCCGCGCTCGCGTCGCTCCTGCCGCAGGGCACGGAATCCCCGGCGCCGGCACAGCTGAGCCCCCGGGAGCGCCAGATCCTCGGCCTCCTGTCGGAGGGCCTCACCGGCCAGGCGATCGCGCGGCGCCTGTTCCTGTCGCCCGAGACGGTGCGCACGCACGTCCGCAACGCCACTGCGAAGCTCGGCGCCAAGACGCGCGTGCAGGCTGTCGCACTGCTCGTGCGCAACCGCACCGCTTTCGTCTAGACGTTCTCCGCGATCAGCTCCATGAGCAGCGCGTCGTGCCAGGAGCCGTCGGCGCCACGCTCGTACTGCCGCATGACCCCTACGCGCTCGAATCCCTCGGCCTCGTAGCAGCGAATCGCCGGCGCGTTGCCGGCCGCGGGGTCGATCGTGAGCCTGTGGTGGCCCCGGGCCTCGATCAGGTACCTCGCCAGCAGGCCGACCGCCTCGCGACCGAGACCGCGTCCCTGCCAGTCCGCGCCGAGATAGATGTCGATCGCGGCGCTGTGGTACATCGGATCGATCACCTCGTCGTACTGGATCAGCCCCGCCACGCTGCCGTCCACCTCGATCGTGAGCAGGTCGCCGTCCTCGGGCCGGTCGAAGTCGTCGGGCCGGATCTCGCCCCACCAGCACAGCACTCCCGGTTCCGCGCGGATCGCCGTGAGCGGGGGCAGGTCGGCGGCCTGCAGCGCGCGCAAGCGAAGCCGCGGGCCTTCCAGCGTCGGCGTGCGCGGCATCCCGGGCCTGCCCTACGAGTTGTCGACGAGCTCGGCGATCTCGACGTAGCTGATGTCCGGCGGCACGCCGTAGAGGCCCGTGACGAGCTCGGTCAGCTCCGGCGTGAAGAACGCGCGCGCCGCGTCCTCGCTCTCCCAGACATAGAAGTTCCTCGCCTCGCCGGCCTGCGAGTCCACGGTGAAGAACTTGTTGCGGAGGCCCGGCATCCCGCGGAAGCGCTCGCCGGCAGTCTCGGCGATGCGCGTCACCGCAGCGGCATCGACACCGTCCTCGTAGCGGAATGTCACGAACACGCCGATCATGCCCAAGCTCCTTGTCGACTCCGCAGACGCTACACGGGCTCACGCCCTGGATGCCAGCCGAGTCGGGGGACCGCGGGAATCGGCGTAGACTCGGCCGGTGCCGAGCCGGTTCCAGCCCCTCGCCAAGCTCGGCCGGAACCCGTCGCTACGCCGCGCCGGTATCGGCTTCGCGCTCTTCAACAGCGCCGAGTACGGCGAGTGGATCGCGGTGCTCGTGTACGCCTACGCCCACGGCGGGGCCAGCGCGAGCGGGCTCCTGGCGTTCGCCCAGCTCCTGCCGTGCGTCGTGCTGGCCCCGCTCATGGCGACTTTCGCCGACCGCTACCAGCCTGGCCGTGTGCTGGTGGCGGGCTATGCAGCCCAGGCGGTCGGCATGGGGCTGCTCGCCGCGGCGCTGCTCGCCCATGCTCCGCCGTTCGCGGTATACGCCCTCGCGATCCTGGCGGCGCCGACGTTCAACGTGACGCGCCCGACGGTGAACGTCGTGCTGCCGCTGGCGGTGCGCACACCCGACGAGCTCACCGCGGGCAACGCCGCCATGGGGTGGATCGAGAACGCGGGCGTGGTCGCCGGGCCGCTGGCCGCCTCACTGCTGGTCGCCCTGGGCGGCCCCGGCGCGGTCGTGGGCCTGTTCGCGATCCTGATGCTGCTCGCGGCCTGGGCGGCCGTGCCGCTGACGAGGAGCCTTCCGGCGGGGGATGCACCCGGCCCCGGCTCACCTCTGTCCGATGCGGGCGAGGCGTTCAGATTGCTCGCGCGCGAGCGCGGCACCGCGATGCTCGTCGGCGTGCTCACATCGCAGGCGCTCTTCATCGGCGCCCTGGACGTGTTGTACGTCGTGCTTGCGATCGACGAGCTCGGGCTGGGCGACTCCGGCGTCGGCATCCTCAACGCCGCCTTCGGCGCGGGGGGGCTGGTCGCCGTATTCGTCACGCTGGGCCTGGTCGGGCGGCGGCGGCTCGCGCCGTCGCTGATCGGGGCGGCGCTGCTCATGGGCGCGGCGGTCGCGCTGATCGCCGCGTGGCCGCACGTGGCGCTCGCGCTCGTGCTGCTCGCGGCCGCGAACGTGGGCCGCAGCCTGTTCGACGTCTCGGGCCGCACGCTACTGCAGCGCACCGGATCGCCGGCCGTGCTGGGCCGCATCTTCGGCGTGCTCGAGAGTATCGACATGCTGGGCCTCGCGCTCGGTTCGTTGCTGGTCTCGCTCCTGGTGGCGCTCGGCGGAACATCCGCGGCCGTCCTCGGCGTGGGCGCGATCATGCCGCTGGTGGTGCTCGTGCTGCTGCCCGCGATCCTGGGCGCCGACGCGCGCGCGACCGTGCCGATCGTCCAGATCGGCCTGCTCCGCAAGATGCCGCTCTTCCGGCCTCTGCCGCCGCCCGAGCTGGAGGGCGTGGCGCGTGCCATGGAGCCGCTCGCCGCTTCCGCCGGCGACGTGCTCATCCGCGAGGGCGAGCCGGGCGATGTCTTCTACGTCCTGGCCGACGGCGAGGTCGCCGTCAGCACCGCCGCTGGATTCCGCACCACGCTCGTGCACGGCGAGGGCTTCGGCGAGATCGCACTGCTCAACGACACCGCGCGCACGGCGACCGTCACGGCCGTGACCGACGCCAGCCTGTACTGCCTCTCGCGGGAGGACTTCCTGGCGGCGGTCACCGGGATGGCGGACGTCCACCACGCGGCGCGCCGGCTCGCCGCGGACCGTCTCGCGCAGCAGGAGGCCGCCCTGACCGAGCCGCGCGAGCGGCAGGTCAACCCGTGACGGCAGCGATCAGGTCGTCGATCACGCCACGCGTCAGCGGGCGGCCCAGGAACTCATCGACGCCACGCGTCGCGCGCGTCCTTTGCGGCTCCCTGGCGCCGATCTCGAGCCAGAGCGCACAGTGGCGCTCCGCGATGTGCCCGAGCTGGGCGATCAACATGGAACAGTCGCCCGGGCCCGCGATGCGCCCAGGGCCGCCGGCGGCGACGTAGGCGTCGTAGAGGGCGCGCGTGCGGGCGCCATCCCCCAGGCCGAACTCGAACAGCGGGATGGCTAGCTCCTGGCTCGGATCGGCCAGCCCGCCGTTGTCCCAGTCGATCACGCACAGCCCTCCCCCAGGCGTGGCGCGGACGTTGTCGGCCCAGAGATCGCGGTGGCAGACCTGGAGATCGCGGGGCGGCGCAAGCAGCTGTTCGAGCGCGACCAGCTCGTCGCGCAGCTCTGCCAGGCCATCCGCGAACGGGGCCCCGCGCACGTCCAGCGAGGCCATGAGCTCCTCCCAGCGTCTGGCGCCGACCGGCTCGGTGTACCAGGGATCGACCGGACGGGCGCTCGAGAGCGAGCGCACGCCGTGGATCGCAGCGAGGAGCGCGCCGACGGCCGCGGGGTCGACGCCGGGATCTGGTTCGAGCAGATCGACCCAGTCGTAGACCCGCACCCAGCTGCCGTCCAGCGGGTAGAGCAGCTCGCCGTCGAGTGTGTGCCGGGCACGCGGCATCGGCACACCCGCCGCCCACACGGCATCCTGGTAGGCCCCATCCGCACGCGCGTCTGCGAGGTCGGGCTGCTCGAACAGCAGCTTGACCGCCCAGACCGCGGAGCGCGTCTCGAGCCGCCAGACCTCGCCCTGCTCGCCGCGCGCGAGGGGTCCGCGCAGCTCGGCGCCCGCGCCGCAGCCGTAGGCCTCGGCGATTCGATCGGCGTGTCGACCCAGCACCGCGCCAAGCCTGTCGGCTAGCGGAGGTCCGTGAGGTCGAGCGCGGCGCCGATGATCGTCTCGGCGTCGATGCCGAAGTGCGCGTAGAGATCCTGGACGTCCCCCGACTGGCCGAAGTCGTGCACACCCAGGTTCGCCATCGGGCTGCAGCGCACACCGGAGAGGAACGCCAAGGTGTGCGGGTGGCCGTCCAGCACGGCGACGATCGGCGCCCTCCGCTGCTCGGGGAAGAGGGCGTCCAGGATGGCGTGGTCGCCCTCGCCGAGGCCCTGCCGCGCCTGCAGCGCGCGGAAGACGAGGTCGGCCGACGTGAGGCACACGACGTCGACCGCGAGACCGCTCGCCGACAGCTCGTCGGCGGCCGCGAGCACCTCCGGCAGCACCGCGCCCATGCCCACGAGCGCGATGTCGGGGGCGCGCTCCGCCTCGCGCAGCAGATAGCCGCCGGCCAGCACCTGCCGGCGCCGGCGCTCGCGCTCCTCCGGGTCGGTGGGGATCGGGGCCAGCGCCTGGTCCAGCGGCCGCGTGCTGAGGCGGAAGTAGGCCGAGCTCCCGCCGGGATGGCCGAGGCTTCCGAGTGCCGCGAGCATCGTCCACTCCAGGTCCTGGCCGAAGGCAGGCTCCCAGGCCACGCAGCGCGGCTGCTCGAGACCGACCGAGGGCGTGATGATCGACTGGTGCGCCCCGCCCTCGGGGGCGAGCGTGACGCCCGACGGCGTGCCGACCAGGATCGACTGGCCGCCGGCGTAGATTCCGAACGACCACGGCTCGAGCGCCCGGTTGACGAACGGGTCGTAGAGCGCGCCGATCGGCAGGAGCGGCAGCCCTGCGCGCGACCAGGTCGCTCCGAGCTCCCCGAGCAGTCCCACCAGATTTCCCTCGGCGATGCCGAGCTCGATGTGCTGGCCGTGCGAGGACTCGCGCCAGCGCATCATCGTCTGCGGGTCGTCGGCGAACCAGTCGATCCGCTCGCCCATGTTCCAGACGCCGGCGTGGTTGATCCAGCCGCCCAGGTTGGTCGACGAGGCGACGTCGGGGGAGACCGTGACGACGCGCTGAGCGACCTCGGGCTGCGCACGCGCGAGGTCGACGAAGAAGCGCCCGAAGGCCTGCTGCGTCGAGGCGGTGCTCGTGTGCACCCGCCCGACGTCGCGCGGGACCGCGCGGGCCGCCGCGGCGGGCAGGGCCGGACGCTCGAGCCGCTCGGCCGCGCGCCGGCAGAGCTCGGCCTCGGGCCCGCCCGGTGCGAACGCCGCCCACGGGTCGGAGACGTCGGCGCCGAGCTCCTCGGCGAGCCGGGCCCACTGCTCGTCCGACATCAGCGCCGAGTGGTTGGCGGGGTGGCCCTGCGTGGGCAGCCCGCGCGCCTTGATCGTGTACGCGAAGATCACGGCCGGCCGGTCGCGGATCTCGTCCGCCCGCCGGAACGAGTCGAGCAGGTCGGCCAGGTCGTGACCGCCCAGATCGGCGACGGCGGCCGTGATCTCGGCGTCGCCGAGCTCACTCGCCAGGCGCGCGATGTCGCGGCGCCCCTGGCCGTCGCCCGGCAGGCGCTCGCGCAACTCGCCCGCCGGGCTGCGCAGGAGCCGCTGGTACTCCTCGTTGCTCATCGAGTCGATCCGCTCGCGCAGCGCCTCGCCGCCCTTGCGCCCGAACAGCTCGCGCAGCCGCCGGCCGTACTTGACGGTGATCGTCTCCCAGCCGGCGGCCTCGAACATGCCGCGCAGGCGCCCCGCCGCCATGTCGGGGACGACCCGGTCGAGCGACTGGCGGTTGAGGTCGACGATCCAGAGCACCTCGCCGAGGCGCGCGACCATCGGGTCGACGAGCGCCTCCCAGATCGCGCCCTCGTCGAGCTCGGCGTCGCCGACGAGCGCGACGTGACGGCCGCCCTGGGGCACGTCGAAGTGCCCGGCCACGTAACGCTGGGCAATGGCGCTCCAGAGCGTCGCGGTGGCGCCGATGCCGACGGAGCCCGTGGAGAAGTCCACGACGCCGGGATCCTTGGCCCGGCTCGGGTAGCTCTGCAGGCCGCCGAACTGGCGCAGCGTCGTGAGGTGCCTGCGGTCGAGGGAGCCGAGCAGGTAGTTGATCGCGTGCAGCACCGGCGCGGCGTGCGGCTTGACCGAGACGCGGTCGGGCGCGCGCAGATGCTCGAAGTAGAGCGCGGTCATGATGCCGACCAGCGAGGCGGACGAGGCCTCGTGCCCGCCGACCTTCACGCCCGATGACGTCGTTCGCACCCGGTTGGCGTGATGCACCATGCTCGTCGCCAGCCACAGCACGCGCCGTTGCACGGCCTCGAGCACCTCGAGCGACGACGGCTTCGGATCGGCGACTGCCAGGCGCTGCACGGGTGTCACGCCGGAGAATTCAAAGCCAACGGCGGTCCCGGCGGGCGAGTTCGGCCTCCACTGGCGCCCTGCACGCAACTTTCGGACGCTGGAGTGCCTGTTTGGATACGCTTCTTGCGTGGCGACCCCCTCCTCCGAGCGAGAGCTCGACGCGACCGATCACGAGATCATCGAGTTGCTGTGCGCCGACGCGCGCCGTCCTCTGTCTGATATCGCCAAGCGCGTCCATCTCTCGTCGCCGGCCGTCAAGCGGCGTCTCGACCGGCTCGAGCGCCTCCGGGTCATCACGGGCTACACCGCTCGCGTGGATCACGCCAAGCTCGGGCGCCCGCTCGAGGCCTTCACGGAGCTGCGCTTCGTGGGCTCGACGCCGGTCGACCAGATCGCCCGCATCGCCGAGGACATCCCCGAGGTGCAGGCCGTATTCACGACCGCGGGCGATCCCGACGCGCTGGCCTGGATCCGCGTCAAGGACGTCGCCGACCTCAAGCGCGTGGTGGACGACCTGCGCCGCAGCGGCCGGGTGACCGGCACCAAGACGCTGATGGTGCTCGGCACCTCGGCTCGCGTCGCGCCCGCGCTGTAGCGCTCGGGACCGGTCAGACCGGCGCGCCCCGCACTGCTCGGCGGAGCAGATCCTCGAGCTCGGCCGGCGTCGGCCGGCGCGGCTCGTCGGGCACGTCAGGCGCGGCCACGGCGGCAGCGCGAACGGCATCGTCCTCCGTCAGGCCGAGCGCGGCCAGCGACGTCGGAGTGCCGACGTCGCGGGCCAGGGCGACGATTGCCGCTGCAGGGTCGTCGCCGCCGAGCGCGGCCGAGATGCGCCGGCCGGCCTCGGGCGCCGTGGGCAGGAGGAACGCCGCCGTGTAGGGGAGCAGCGCAGCGTGCAGTTCGGCATGCGGCAGGTCGAACATGCCGCCGAGCACGTGACAGAGCTTGTGGTGGAGGGCGCCGCCTGCGGCGAAGGCCTCTCCCGCGAGCCAGGCGCCCGTGAGGGCCGTGGCGCGTGCCTCTGGGTCGCGCGGTGCCCGCAGCGACCCCCGGATTCCGGTCGCGAGCTGCCGGAGCCCCTCGCCTGCGGCGATGTCGGTGAGCGGCGTCGCGCCTGCGGCCCAGAGCGCCTCCACGCAGTGCGCGACGGCGTTCATGCCGCTCGCCGCGGTGACCCCGTCGGGAAGGTCGTAGGTGAGCTCGGGGTCGTAGACCACCAGGCGCGGAGCCACGCTCGGGTCGCGGCCCGTCGTCTTGCGTCCGTCCTCGGTCATGCCCCACACGACCGTCAGCTCGGAGCCCGCGTACGTCGTCGGTACCGCGGCGATCGGGATGCCGGCCGTCACCGCGACGGCTTTCGCGAGCCCCACGGCCGAGCCGCCGCCGATGGAGACGAGGCAGTCCGCCTCGACCTCGGCGGCCCTGGCGCGCGCGTCATCCGCAAGCGCCGCCGGCACGTGCACGCGCACGCCGATCATCGATCCGCCGGCGCCGACGGCAGACAGGAGGCGCTCGGCGTGGCGGGCCTGCGAGCGCCCGGCGATCACAAGCGGCCGCCGCAGGCCCAGCCCGGCCAACTCCTCGGGCAGCGTTGCGATCGCGCCCGCGCCGAAGACGATGCGGCGCGCGATGGTCTCGTGGACGACGCTCACGCGCGCTCGCTCCAGCTGCGCAGGAAGCGGGCGGTCGCCTCGTCCGCGGGGAAGAACGACTCGATCGCGAGCTCGGAGACCGTGACCTCGGTCGCCGTGCCGAAGCTCGTCGCCGTGCTGATGAAGGCGAGCTCCGTGCCGTCGATCACGAGGCGGAGCGGGACGGCGATCTCGCCGACCTCGAGCGCGACCGCATGGCCGGCCATCCCGCCCGGGAGCCCGGCGAGCTCCTCGTGCAGCGCGAAGAGCGCCGGGTCGCCGCTCACGACGGCCTGCCGGGCGAGCCGGTCGAGCAGGTGTGCCCGCCACTCGCCGAGGTTGAGCGTGTGCTGCGCGAGGCCCTCGGGATGGAGGCCGAGGCGCAGGACGTTGACGGGCGGCTCCAGCAGGTGCGCTGCCGCACCTGCCGTCAGCAGCCCGACGGCACGGTTCGCAGCCACGAGGCCCCAGTGGCGGTCGACGACGAGCGCCGGAAACGGCTCATGCCCCTGCAGGAGGCGGTCGATCGCGTCGCGCACGGGCCCCATCTCGGGGTCGTCGAGATCCCGTTGCGCGAAGGCGGGCGCGAAGCCGGCCGCGAGCAGCAGCGCGTTGCGGTCGCGCAGCGGCACCTCGAGGTGGTCGGCCAGCAGCATGACCATCTCGGCGCTCGGGCGAGAACGCCCGGTCTCGACGAAGCTCACGTGCCGCGCCGACACGCCCGCCCCAACCGCCAGGTCGAGCTGGCTGAGGCGGCGCCGCACACGCCAATCGCGGAGCAGCGGGCCGACGCGCGGACGGGCGGCGAGCTCTGGCATCGACCGCCACCCTAGCGCCATCGGGTCATCGGCGGCCTTACCTCGGAGGTCATTGCCGCGCCTTCCCGGCGCAGGCATCGTGATCCCCGCACACCACGACTCGAGGAGCACGTCATGAGCGACATCGCGAGGCTGATCGACAACTACATCGCGATCTGGAACGAGCCCGACCCGGAGCGCCGCCACCGGCTCATCGCGGAGACCTGGAGCGAGGACGCGAGCTACGTCGACCCGCTCATGTCGGGCGAGGGCCGGGAGGGCATCGACGCGATGGTCGCGACCGCGCAGGGGCAGTTCCCCGGGCACCGGTTCGAGCTGGCCGAGGGCCCCGACACCCACAACGATCGCGTCCGCTTCACCTGGCGCCTCGTCCCGGAGGCCGGCGGCGACGCCGTCGCAGTCGGCTACGACTTCGGCGCCCTCGCCCCCGACGGGCGCCTGCAGGAGGTCACCGGCTTCCTCGCAGCCGCGACCAGCGCGCGCACGACTTAGTGCCATGAATAACTTGGGGTCTGACCCCAAGTTATTCATGGCACTAAGTCGTGCGCGCTCGGGTGCACCAACCGGGGTCTGACCCCGGTTTGTGCACCCGCTTTACGCCTGGCGGATGCGCTGGCGGGCTGGGGCGTAGCGCACGGTTTCGTAGGCGATCAGGGCGGTCGTGATCAGCGCCACTCCTCCCAGGGCGACGATGGCTCGCATCGAGCCGGCCGCGGGGATGAGCGCTACGAGCAGGGCTGCGGCGACCAGTCTCGGGTAGTTGAAGGAGCCGTAATTGCGGCGCTTGAAGGCGCTCAGAGCGAGCAGATAGAGGGCGATCCCGCCGCACAGCGACACCGCGGAAACTGCATGCAGCTCGTGGGATTGCGCGATCAGCGACTCCTTCACGCCGAGGGCGAAGAGGACGATGCCCGTAACCATGGGGAAGTGCAGGTACGTGTAGGAGTCGCGCGCGATGCTCGCCTGCGTCTCGGGGTCGGCCCGCTGCATGCGCCGCTCGCCTGCGAGAGCCACCACGTCGAAGTAGGCCCACCACAGGGTCGCCGCCACGAGCACGCCGAGCAGCGCCGAGATGATCACGCCCGCGCCAAGGCCGAGGCCGTCGGCGCCGACGCCCAGCGAGACGATCGACTCGCCCAGGGCGATGATGATGATCGCCCCGTGACGCTCCGCGAAGTGCGCCGGCTGGACGCGCCAGCCCTCGATGCCGCGCAGAGCGAGACCGCCGTAGTCGACGGCGATCGCGGCGATCCAGCAGAGGGCGCGCGGCACGCCGTCCAGGAACCCCGCGAGCACCAGCAACGACGCGGCCGGGATCATCGTGCTGGCGAGCCTCCACACGAGCCCGCGCATCCGCGGGTCGCCTCGGGCCAGAACGGCGTAGCCCACGATGTGCAGGAGACGCACGCACAGGTAGGCCACGCCGAAGATCAGGGCGTCCTCTCCGAAGGCGCCGGGAACCGCCAGCGAGAGGATGAGCAAGGGGCCCATCGCGGCCAGGATCACCACGCGCATCGCACCCCCGTCGGAGCCGGCGGTGTTGCCGAGCCACGCGTACGCCACCCAGGCCCACCACAGCACGGCCAGGAGCGCGAGCGCCTCGTCCAGCCGCGTCCAGGTCGGATGGGCCGCGATGAAGCCGGTGACCTGCGTGATCGCGAAGACGAACACGAGATCGAAGAACAGCTCGAGCGGCGTCGCGCGCTGCTCGCTCTCGGCCGAGCTCGGGGCAGAGTTCGTTTCGCTCACGCGGGGATCATGGCGAACTCTCCCGCGAGCGCCCGCCCGTCCATGTACACTCGGCCGCACTTCCAGCGATGACGCGGGGAAGCCGGTGGGAGTCCGGCGCGGTCGCGCCACTGTGATCGGAGACCTCTCCGAGAGCCAGGAACCAGGTCATCGCCGACACCGCTACAGGGGACGCGCAATCCCCAGGAGGCCGCAACGCATGTCCGAAACGCTCGTCACTTCCTCGTCGCTTCCCGAGGTCGCCTATCCGCCGGCAGTCTCGCTGCGCGACGCCTGGCCCTGGCTGCTGCTCGGCCTCGCGCTGCTCGCGCTCTTCTACATCGTCGGCGTCGACGAGGGAGCCGCATCGGTCGTGCCGGGCCGTTTCGTGCACGAGTGGGTCCACGACGGGCGCCACCTGCTCGGCTTTCCCTGCCACTAGGGCAGCGGCATGCTTCGCAATCTCCTGATCTGCGGCCTGATCGCCGGGCTCTGCGGCGGCCTGCTCGCGACGGGCTTCGCGCGCGTCGCCGGTGAGGGCCCGGTCGGGCGGGCGATCGCCTTCGAGTCGGCCAAGGCCAAGGCCGCCGGCGAGCCCGCCGAACCACCGATCGTCTCGCGCACGATGCAGAAGAGTCTCGGCCTGCTGACGGCGGCAGTCGTCTACGGCCTCTCGCTCGGCGGCCTCTTCGGCCTCGCGTTCGCCGTGGCCTACGGCCGGGTCGGCCGCGCCAGCCCCGCGCGCACGGCCGTGCTGATGGCTGCGTTCGCCTTCGTCACGCTCTACCTCGCGCCGTTCGTCAAGTACCCGGCGAACCCGCCCTCCGTGGGCGATCCGAACACGATCACGAAGCGCACGCTGCTGTACCTGATCATGATCCTGATCTCGCTGCTCGCGGCCGTGGCCGCGGTGCGACTGCGCGGGATCCTGGCTGAGCGCAGGTCGGCCTCGACCGCGACGCTGCTGGCCATCGGCGGCTATCTGCTCGTCGTCGTCGTGGCCGGGTATGCGCTGCCTCCCATCCATGAGGTGCCGAGGAACTTCCCGGCGGTCACGCTCTACCGCTTCCGCGAGGCGTCGATCGGCATGCAGGCCGTGCTCTGGACGACGCTCGGCCTCGTCTTCGCCGGCCTCGCCCAGCGCGTCATGACCGGCCAGACGATCCTGCCGCGGCGACGTTCCCGCACGACGCCCGTGCCGACGTCCGACTGAGCGTCCGAGAGGCCGGGGCGGGCCGCATGCCACCAGCTCGAGCCAGCGCAGCGCAGCGCGCCGGAGCAGACAGGTGCCCCGGTGTGCTCACGCTGCACGCCGCCGAGGACGGCGACCTTGCCCGTGTGCGGCTGCCCGGCGGCCGCATCTCGGCGCTCCAGCTCGGGTCGCTCGCACGTGCCGCCCGGCTCGGCAACGGGATCGTCGAGCTCACCGGGCGCGCCAACCTCCAGATCCGGGGCCTGCCCGCGGAGGCCGCCGAGCCGGTCGCCCAATTGCTCACCGACGCCGGGCTGCTCCCGTCGAGCGAGCACGAGCTGGTGCGCAACGTGCTTGCGAGCCCTCTGGCCGGCAGGCATCCGGCAGCGCTCGCGCCGACCGATGCGATCCTGGCCGAGCTCGACGGGGCGCTCTGCTCCGACCCGGGCCTGGCAGTACTGCCGGGTCGCTTCCTGTTCGCGCTGGACGACGGCAGCGGCCTCGCGCTCGCACCGCCGGCGGACGTCGCACTGGTCGCCGAGCGCGCCGCCGACTTCCGGCTCTTCCTCGCAGGCCGGCCGACCAGCATCTGCGTGCCGGGCCTGAACGCCGCCGGCACAGCTCTGGAGGCGGCGGCCGCGTTCCTCGGGCTCACGTCGGAGGCGGCCGGGCGCGCGTGGCGCATCTCGGACATCGCCGATGGGCCGGCGGCCATCGCGGAGCTGCTCGGAGGCCATGTGCTCGCCGCCGAGACCCGCGAGGCGCCGGACCTGAATCCGGGACGGACAGTCCAGAACGACGGGCGCGTCGCAATCACGGCGCTGCCGCCGCTGGCACGACTCGATCCCGGCTCGATCGAGGCGCTGCGGCCGCTCGCCGATCTCGCCGGTGGAGAGATCAGGCTGTCTCCCTGGCGAACGCTGACGCTGCGTGACGTCGACCCGGCGGATGCCGATGGCGTGGCACGCGCACTGGACGCGGCGGGCCTGGTGGTCTCGCCGGACTCCGGCTGGACGGGCCTTTCGGCCTGCGCCGGGATGGGCGCATGCTCCAAGGCGGTGCTCGACGTCCGGGCGGCCGCCGTCCGGCGCGCGGCTGTGCGCGACGGCACGTCGCCGCGCGAGCACTGGTCGGGCTGCGAGCGCCGCTGTGGCCAGCCCGCCAACGCCGGCCTGAGCATCGCCGCCAGGAGCACCGGGTCGTGAGTGACTACATCCGGGACGGCGCCGAGATCTACCGCCGCTCGTTCGCGATGATCCGCGGCGAGGCCGATCTGGACGGCCTCGAGCCGGCGCTCGCGACGGTCGTCGTGCGCATGATCCACGCCTGCGGCATGGTCGACCTCGTGGCCGACGTGGCCGCGTCACCCGGCTTCTGCGCGGCCGCCCGCAGGGCACTGCAGGCGGGCAAGCCGATCCTCTGCGACACGGCGATGGTCGCCTCCGGCGTCACGCGCGCGCGGCTGCCGGCTCGCAACGAGGTCATCTGCACGCTCTCGCACCCGGAGGTCGTGGGCCTCGCGGCAGAGCTCGGGACGACGCGCACGGCCGCCGCCATGGAGCTCTGGCGCCCGCAGCTTTGCGGTGCGGTGGTCGTCGTCGGCAACGCCCCGACCGCGCTCTTCCGGCTGCTCGAGATGGTCGAGGCCGGCGCGGATCGCCCCGCCGCGGTGATCGGCGTGCCAGTCGGGTTCATCGGAGCGTCCGAGTCCAAGGCCGAGCTCGCGCGGCACCCCGCTGCCCTCGAGCACCTCGTCGTGCACGGCCGGCGCGGCGGCAGCGCCATCGCCGCCGCGGCCGTCAACGCGCTCGCGAGCGACGTCGAGTGACGGCATGAGCGAGCAGGGACGGTTGTACGGGATCGGCGTCGGACCGGGCGACCCAGAGCTGCTCACGCTCAAGGCCCGGCGCCTGATCGAGTCGGTCGACGTCGTCGCCTTCCCGACCGCGCGCCACGGGCGCAGCATCGCGCAGGGGATCGCCGCGGCTCACCTGCGCGACGACCAGGTCAAGCTCGCGATGACGTATCCGGTGACCACCGAGACCACGGCCCACCCGGGCGGCTACGAGGCGGCGCTGAGCGAGTTCTACGACAGCTGGGCGGCCACGCTCGCGATGCATCTCGACGCCGGCCGGGACGTCGGCATCCTGTGCGAGGGCGACCCCCTGTTCTACGGCTCGTACATCTACCTGCACGAGCGGCTCGCCCCGCGCTACCGCACCGAGGTCGTGCCGGGAGTGACGTCGTTCAGCGCGGCGGCGGCCTCCGCGGGGCTGCCGCTCGCACGCCGGGACGAGGTGCTGTCGATCCTCCCGGGCACGCTGCCGGCCGACGCGCTCGCGAGCCGGCTCGCCACGAGCGACGCCGCGGTCGTGATCAAGCTCGGGCGCAACTTCTCCAAGGTGCGGGACGCGGCCCGTCGTGCGCAGGTCGATGGCCGCGCCGTGTTCGTCGAGCGGGCGAGTTCCCCGGACGAGCACCGGGCCGCGCTCACCGACGTGAACGAGGATGCCGTCCCCTACATGTCGCTCGTGCTCGTGCCCGGGAGGCCCGACGACGCGAGTGCCGAGGGCGGCGGCCGGCTCGCGGTCGTCGGCCTGGGCCCGGCCGGGCCCGACTGGCTGACCCCCGAGGCGCACGCGGCGCTCGCGGGCGCCGACGTGCTGGTCGGCTACGGGCCCTACCTCGCGCGCGTGCCCCTGCGCCGCGGCCAGGAGCGGAGGGCGAGCGACAATCGGGTGGAGCTCGTGCGAGCTCGTGAGGCGCTGGAGCTTGCACTGGCGGGGTCGAGCGTTGCCGTCGTGTCCTCGGGCGACCCGGGCATCTTCGCCATGGCGGCGGCCGTCTACGAGGCGATCGAGGAGGCGGGCGAGCGGTTCGCCGCCCTGCCGGTGCGTGTGGTTGCGGGCGTCTCGGCGATGCAGATCGCCGCGGCGCGCGCCGGAGCGCCGCTCGGGCACGACTTCTGCGTCATCTCCCTCTCGGATCAGCGCAAGCCGTGGCCGGTGATCGAGGCCCGGTTGCGCGCGGCCAGCTCGGCCGACCTCGCGATCGCCGTCTACAACCCGGCCTCGCAGACGCGCCGCGAGCAACTCGCTCGCGCGCGCGCTGTGCTGCTGGAACAGCGTGCCGCGGACACGCCCGTCGTGCTGGCCCGCGCCGTCGGCAGCGACGAGGAGTCGCTGACGATCACCACGCTCGCCGGCTTCGACCTGGACGCTGTCGACATGCGCACGCTCGTCCTGATCGGGTCGTCGCAGACTCGTGTCCTGCACGACGCGAACGGTGCGGCCCGCGTCTACACGCCGCGCAGCTACCCCGGCTGAGCTGCTACGCGCCTGCGCAGCAGGTACGTGTCCATGATCCAGCCCTTGCGCTCGCGCGCCTCGGCACGCACGCGCTCGATCTCGTCCGCCACGGCGGCGACGTCGCCCGCCACGAGGATCTCGTCGGGCGTGCCGAGGTAGGCGCCCCAGTAGATGTCGACCGGCTGACCGGCGAAGCGCCGGAACGCGCAGCCGGCGTCGAGCATCACGACGATGTCGTCGTCGGCGTCGTGCAGGCCCTCGGAGACCCGCCGACCCGTCGTGATGGCGATCGGCCGCCCGATCCGGTTCAGCGCGATGCGGTGCCGCGCGGTCAGCGCGTGGACGCTGCTGATGCCGGGCACGACCTCGTAGGAGAATTGGAGCTCCCCGCGGCCAAGGATCTCCTCGATGATCGCCAGCGTGCTGTCGTAGAGCGACGGATCGCCCCAGACGAGGAATCCTCCCGTCTCGTCCTCGCCGAGCTCCTCCCGGATCGCCGTCTCCCACACCCCGGCGCGCGCGTGCCGCCAGGCCGCGACGGCCTCTCCGTAGGCCGCCGCCGTCCGATCGCGCGCGGGATCGGCCAGCTCCACCGTGCGGTAGGAAGGGCGCTCGACGTAGCGCTCGCAGATCTCGTGCCGCAACGCCACCAGGTCGTGCCTCTCCTGTCCCTTCTCGACGACCAGGAACACGTCGACCGCGTTGAGGGCGCGGATCGCCTGGGCGGTCACGTGCTCGGGATCGCCTGCGCCGATCCCGATGAGGAGCAGCCGCCTCATGAGCGCAGCCACTGGAGAGCAGCCGCCACGTCATGCACCGTCGGCACGTCCGGGCGCGCCGGCCGGGCGATGACGATCACAGGCACATGGCGCGCGCGTGCGGCAGCGAGCTTGGCCTCCGTCAGGCGGCCGCCGCTGTCCTTCGTCACCAGGAGATCGACGCCGTGACGATCGATCAGGGCGAGCTCACCGTCGAGGGTGTAGGGCCCGCGATCGAGCAGCAACTCGTGCCGGGCCGGCAGCGGCGGCTCGGGCCGGTCGATGCAGCGGACCAGGAACCAGGCCGGGACGTCCGCGAAGGCCGAGAGGCCCTGGCGCCCGGTCGTCAGGAAGACGCGCGTGCCCAGCCCGGCGATGGCCGCCGCTGCGGCAGGGGTATCGGCGACCCAGCGCCAGTCGTCCCCCGGCCGCGCACTCCAGCCGGGCCGCTCAAGGCGCAGCAGCGGCAGCCCGACGCACTCGCAGGCGATCGCTGCCGAGGCGGAGATCCGCTGCGCGAACGGGTGCGTGGCGTCCACCACCGCAGCGATGCGGTTCTCGGCGAGCCACTGCGCGAGGCCCTCGGGGCCGCCGAACCCGCCACTGCGCACCTCGCCCTCGGGCAGGCGCGGGCTGGCCACGCGCCCGGCCAGCGACGAGATCACCGGGACGCCGTCACGCATGAGCGCGGCCGCCAGCTCGCGCGCCTCGCCCGTCCCGCCGAGCAGCAGCACGCGAGTCTCCGTCACGCCGGCGAGGGGCGCTCGCGCCCAGCCGAGTACAGGTGACTCTCCGCGAAGCCCGTGCCGGCGAGCGCCTGGCCGACGAACACGATCGCAGTGCGCCGCACGCCGGCCTCGTCCACCGCCGCCGCCATCGTGCCGAGCGTGCCGGTGAGGACGAGCTCGTCCGGCCAGCTCGCTCGCGCCACGACGACCGCGGGACAGTCCTCGCCGTAGTGCGGCGCGAGCGTCGCGGCGATCTCCTCGATGGCCTGCACGGCGAGGTGCAGCACGAGCGTCGCGCCGTGCGCGGCGAGCGCTGCCAGCTCCTCGCCCTCGGGCATCGCCGTGGACCGGCTCGAGTGCCGCGTCAGGATCACGGTCTGCGCGACACCCGGCAATGTCAGCTCGCGTCGCAGCGCCGCGGCCGCGGCGGCGAACGCCGGCACGCCCGGCGTCACGTCCCACGGGATGCCGAGCTCGTCGAGGCGGCGGGTCTGCTCCCCCAGGGCGCTGTAGATCGAGAGGTCGCCGGAGTGCAGGCGCGCGACGTCCTCGCCGCGTGCGTGCGCCGCACGGAGCTCCTCGACGATCTGGTCGAGCGAGAGGTTCCGCGTATCGACCAGCCGGGCGCCGGCGGGCACGTGGCCGAGCACCTCGGGCGGCACCAGGGAGCCGGCGTAGACGCAGACCGGGCAGCGCGAGATGAGGCGCGCGCCGCGCAGGGTGAGGAGATCCGGAGCGCCCGGCCCGGCACCGATGAAGTGCACGGTCACGAGCGCTCCTTGCGCGCGCTCCACTGCACGATCGGCAGCTGCGGCCGCCAGGCGCTGAAGCTGCCGAGGGCCTCGGCCTGGCTGACCTCGAGCCGGACCAGCGCTCCCCCGTGCTTCGCGCTCGCGGCCTGAAGCAGCTGCTCGCCCTCGATCGTGACGGCGTTCGCCACCAGGCGGCCGCCCGGTCGCAGCGCGTCCCAGCAGCCCTCGACCAGCCCGCGCTGGGTGAGCCCGCCTCCGACGAAGACGGCGTCCGGATCGTCCAGGCCCTCCAGCGCCTCCGGGGCCCGTCCCTCGCGCAGCTCGAGCTGCGGCACGCCCAGGACGCGCGCGTTGCGCATCGCCCGCTGCGCGCGGTCGGCCCGGGCCTCGATCGCGATCGCGCGCGCCGTGGGCTCCGCGCGCAGCCACTCGATCCCGATCGAGCCGCTGCCCGCGCCCACATCCCAGAGCAGCTCGCCGGGCGCCGGCGACAGCGCGGCCAGCGCGAGCGCGCGGATCGCCCGCCTCGTGATCTGGCCGTCGTGCTCGTAGGCGTCGTCCGGCAACCCGGGTGTCCGCGGCAGCCAGGCCCGGCCCGGCCCCGGGCGGCACTCGATCGCAACGGCGTGGAGTGCGTCGGCGGCGCGCTCCGCCCACTCCCCGGCCGTGCTCTCGATCACGCGCTCGGCCGGCCCGCCGAGCTGCTCGAGCACGACGAAGCGACTCGGCCCGAAGCCGCGCTCGCGCAGGAGGCCGGCGAGCTCGCTCGCGCCGTTGGCGCCCGAGGCGTAGGCGACGATCCGCCGGCCCGGCTGCAGCGAGCGCGCGAGCGTGTCCGGCGAGCGCCCAACCGTGCTGACGAGCTCGACCTCGGCGGCCGGCCAGCCGAGCCGCGCACACGCCAGCGCCAGCGCGGAGGGGTGCGGATGCACGAGCAGGCGCCCAGGACCGAGCCGTCGCGCGAGCGTCGCGCCGATCCCGTGCAGCATGGGATCGCCGCTCGCCAGGACGCAGACCCTGGTGCCGTTCGCGTTGCACAGCTCGTCCACGAGCGGGTCGATTGGAGAGGGCCAGGGCCGCCGCTCCGCATCGCCGGCGGGCAGCAGCTCGAGCTGCCGCCGCGAGCCGACGATCACGTCGGCGGCCAGCACGGCTGCGCGTGCCGCCTCGCCCAGGCCGGCCCAGCCGTCGGCGCCGATGCCGACCACGACGAGCGGCGGCGTGCTCACGCCGGCTCCGCCGCGGCAGCCGCGAGGCGCCTTGCGATCTGCGGGAAGCCCGCCCAGTGCACGTGCAGGAAGCTCGCCTGTACACCGCCTGCGACGAATCCCTCGCTTCGCTCGGTGCCGCGCGCAGCCAGCTTCCAGGCGGCCTGCGCGCTCTCGTCCAACGGCTCGACCTGGGAGTAGTGGAACTCGTGCCCGCGCACCTCCTCACCGGCGTCGAGCCAGGAGGTCGGGCTGAGCGCCGTCGCTTCGCGGTAGCCGAGCGTCAGCCTGCGCGTCATCGCCGCGCGCACCGGCAGCGCTCCGCACATCGCCTGCCCGTCGAGTTCGGTGGCGAGATACAGCAGACCGCCGCACTCCGCGAGCACGGGACGACCCGTTCTCGCGAAGGCGGCGACCTCGTCGCGCAGCGATGCGTTGGCGGCGAGCTCGCCGCCGTAGACCTCGGGGAAACCACCCGCCAGGATCAGCGCCCCCGCACCCTCGGGGAGGCGGTCGTCGCTCATGGGATCGAACGGTTGCAGCTCGGCGCCCGAGGCCTCGAGCAGCTCGAGGTTCTCCTGGTAGTGGAACGAGAATGCCGGGCCGCGCGCGATCGCGATACGCGCGCCACGCACTCGCTCGCCGGCGAGCTCGGGGCTCCAGGGGGGCACGTCGGTCGCGGGAGCCGAGCGCGCAAGGCGGACCACCTCGTCGAGATCGACAGAGCGCTCCGCCGCGGCGCTGAGCGTGGCGAGGGCGTCGCGCGCACGCGACTGCCGCTCCTCGGCCGGGACGAGGCCGAGGTGTCGCTCAGGCGTGGCGATGCGCTCGTCACGTCGCAGCGCGCCGAGCACGGGAACCCCGAGGTCGGCGAGCGCGTCGCGCAGCAACTGCTCGTGGTGGTCGGAGCCGACGCGGTTGAAGATGACGCCCGCAACCCTCAACGTCGGGTCGAAGGTGAGGAACCCGTGCACGATGGCCGCGGCGGAGCGCGCCATCGAGGCGGCGTCCACGACCAGCAGGACGGGAGCGTCCAGGAGCTTCGAGACGTGCGCCGTGGAAGCGAGCTCACCGCGCCCCGAGGCGCCGTCGAAGAGGCCCATCACGCCTTCGACGACAGCGATGTCCGCCCCGGCCCCGCCATGCTCGACGAGCGGCGCCATGAGCTCCGGCCCGCTCAGGAAGGCGTCGAGATTGCGCCCAGGGCGCCCCGACGCGAGCGCGTGGTAGCTCGGGTCGATGTAGTCGGGCCCCACCTTGAAGCCCTGCACCGCGAGCCCCCGCGCGCGCAGGGCGCCGATGATCCCGCAGGCGACGGTGGTCTTCCCGGCGCCGGACGTGGTGCCGCCGATCACGACGCGAGGGATCACGCGCAGCCTCCGCGCGTGCACACATTGGGTTCAGGCACGCACGTTGCGTGCCCGACCCCGATCTGTGCAGCGCCGCGGGTCACCACTCGATGCCCTGCTGCGCTCGGATGCCGGCATCCATGGGGTGCTTGAGCTTCACCACCTCGGACGCCAGGTCGGCGGCCGCGATCAGCTCGGGCGGCGCGTCGCGGCCCGTCAGGACGACGTGCTGGAAGCCGGGGCGGTCGCGCAACGTGGCGATCACGTCGTCGAGCTCGATCCAGCCCCACTTGATGGGATAGGTGATCTCGTCGAGCAGGAGGAACTCGTAGCGCTCCTCGGCGATCATGCGCTTCACGCCGGCCCAGCCCTCGCGCGCCTTGTCGGCCGACTCCTCGAGATCCTTCGAGAGCCACGACCAGCCGTCGCCCATCTTCTCCCAGTCGATGCCGCCGAGGGCGGCCGCCGCCTTGGCCTCGCCGACCTTCCACTTGCCCGACTTCACGAACTGGAAGACGCCACAGCGATAGCCGCGCGCCCACGAGCGCAGCAGGATGCCGAAGGCCGACGTGCTCTTCCCCTTGCCGTGCCCGGTCAGGACGATCACGAGTGGCCGGTCGCGGCGCTTGCGGCGCAGCGGCTCGGCGCTCCCCGCATCGCCAGGCCTGTGCGGTACGTCGATCTCGTCGCCCCCGTGGCGAATGAGCTGCTCGGGAATCCGTGCCTCTGTCATGCGGCCGTCCTTGGCATCGCGGGTGGATCGGTGAGCACGTGGCGGCGCGCTCCCGCCGCGTCCGCGAGGCGCGCCGCGAGGCCGAGGCGCACCGGGCCGTCCTCGATGTCGATCACGTGCGCAGCGTCGGAGGCGCGGCCGAGACGCTCCGCCGCGCGCCGCACCTCGCCTCTCGGATCCTCGACGCGGCCGTCGGTCAGGATCACGGCGATCGTGCGGCGGCCCCGATCGCGCCCGGCCTCGCGGCGGATGACCTCCTCGGCCAGACCAAGGCCGGCGGCGAGCGGCGTCCGCCCGCCGGTCGGAAGGTGGCGGATGGCGTCGGCGGCGAGGCCGAGCGGCGCTCCGGGCGCCACGAGCACCTGCGCATCGCTGCCCCGGAAGGAGATCACCGCGACGCGATCCCTGCGCTCGTAGGCCTCGCGCAGCAGCTCCAGCAGCGCACCCTTGACGCGCGCCAGGCGCCGCCGGGCACCCATCGAGCCGCTGGCGTCCACAACCAGGCAGAGCAGCACGCTCTCGCGTCCGCCGCGCACGTGCTCGCGCAGCGCAGCATCTCGCTGCACGAGACGGGCGCGCAGGGTGGCCACGATGGAGACGTCGTCGCTGTCCCGGCCGGCCGGCCGGGAGTCGATCGCCCCGGCGCCCTCGCCCGTGCTGCGCGCGCGCCGCCCGACCGGGCCGCCGCCGCTGCCAGCGATGCGCAGCGCCTCTGCCGGGAGCCGCGCGGGAGCCGGGTCGTCGCGGCGCTCGCGCGACGGCGCCGGCGCTCCATCCTCGGCGGGCGGCGGCGCATCGGCCCGCCCGCCGCCCTCGGGCGGTGGCCCGCCGGAGGGCGGCTCGGGTGGCGGCTCGTCATCCAGCGCGCGGTCGATGTCGTCGGGCGAGGGTGTGCGGCCGTCGAGCGGGTCGCGCCGCCGGCGGTGCAGCAGAGCCAGGGCGGCGGCGCGGCGCACGTGCTCCTCCTCGACCTCGAGCAGGCCCTCCAGCGCCGCCAGCGCCCGTGCTGCGCGAGCGGTCACGATGTCGCCGCGCACGCCATCGACGCCGAGGCTGGCGCACGCCGACGTGATGCGCAGCAGCTCGCGCTCGGACAGCCGCACGTGCGGCAGGCGCGTGCGGGCGGCCGCGATTCGGCTCGCGAGCTCCTCCTCGGCGGCTTGCCACTCGCGCGCGAACGCATCTGCGTCGCGCTCGAACGAGAGCCGCCGCCGGACGATCTCCGCACGCACGGCGGGCTCGGGAGGGCCCGTGACCTCGACGCCGAGACCGAAGCGGTCCAGCAACTGCGGGCGCAGCTCGCCCTCCTCGACGTTCATCGTGCCCACGAGCAGGAAGCGCGCGTCGTGGACGGCGGACACGGCGTCGCGCTCGACGCGCGAGACGCCCGAGGCCGCCGCGTCGAGCAGCGCGTCGACGAGGTGATCCGGTAGCAGGTTGACCTCGTCGACGTACAGGATCCCCTGGTGTGCGCGCGCGAGCAGGCCCGCCTCGAAGGCCTTCTCGCCGTTGAGGGCCCGGCCGAGGTCGAGCGCGCCGACGAGGCGGTCGAGGCTCGCGCCGAGCGGCAGCTCGACCAGCGTCGCCGCGCGCTGCTCGACCGCCGCGTCCGCCGCGACGAGCCCCTCGGGCGCGACCTCACCCGGCGCGAACGCGAAGGCCTGCCCGCTCGCGACGCTCACCGGAGGCAGCAGCGAGGCGAGTCCGCGCACCGCGGTCGACTTGGCGGTGCCGCGCTCGCCGCGCACGAGCACGCCGCCGACCTCGGGCGAGACCGCGTTGATCAGCAGGGCCTCGATCAGCGATTCCTGCCCGACGATGGCCGTGAGCGGATAGGGACGGGTCATGCCCCGGCCTCCTCGAGCTCGCCCTCCAGCGCCAGGTAGCGGCCGCGGATGCCCGTCAGCGTGTCCGGCTCGGGGCTCGCCCACATGCCGCGATCGGCGGCCTCGAGCAGCCGCTCGGCGATCGCGCGCGCGGCCCAGGGATTGGAGCGCGTCATGAACTCGGCAACGTCGTCGTCGAGCAGATAGCGCTGCGCGACCTGCTCGTACATCCAGTCCTCGGCCACGCCCGTCGTGACGTCGTAGCCGAACAGGTAGTCGACCGTCGCCGACAGCTCGGCCGCGCCCTTGTAGCCGTGACGGATCATGGAGGCGATCCAGCGCGGGTTGGCGACGCGCGCCCGGAACACGCGCCGGGTCTCCTCGGCCAGGCTGCGCGCGACGACGCGCGAGGGGTCGGAGCTGTCTCCCAGGTAGGCCGCCGGATCGCGGCCGGCGAGTGCCCGCACGGTCGCGACCATGCCGCCGTGGTACTGGTAATAGTCGTCCGAGTCGAGGATGTCGTGCTCGCGCGAGTCGACGTTCTTGACGGCCACCTCGATGCGGCCGAAGCAGTCGCGCATCGAGTCACCCGCTCGCTCGCCCGCGAGCCCGCGCCCGTACGCGAACCCGCCCCAGGCCTCGTAGACCTGCGCGATGTCGGCGTCGTCGCGCCAGTCGCGCGCGTCCACGAGCTGCAGCAGGCCCGCGCCGTAAGTGCCCGGCTTGGAACCGAAGACGCGCATCGTCGCGCGGCGCCAGGAGGCGTCGCCGAGCTCGGCTGCGAGGCGCTCGGCGTCGTCGCGCGCGTGCGCCGCGACGTAGTTCTGCTCCGCCGGCTCGTCGAGCGCCGCCACCCTGGCGATCGCGTCGTCGAGCAGAACAACGAGATGCGGGAAGGCGTCGCGGAAGAACCCGGAGATGCGCACGGTGACGTCGATGCGCGGCCGCCCCAGCTCCTCCAGCGGGATGACCTCTATGCCGGTCACGCGCCGCGACTCGGGATGCCATCTCGGGCGGACGCCGATCAGGGCGAGGATCTCGGCCACGTCATCGCCCTGCGTGCGCATTGCCGATGTCCCCCACGCCACCAGTCCGACCATGCGCGGCAGCTCTCCCGTCTCGGCGCGGAAACGGTCGAGCAGGGCATCGGCGAGCCGCACGCCGACCTCCCACGAGAGCTCGGACGGCAGCGCGCGCGGATCGACGGAGTAGAAGTTGCGCCCGGTCGGGAGCACGTCGACGCGCCCGCGCGTCGGGCTCCCCGACGGCCCGGACGCGACGTGCCTGCCGTTGAGCGCGCCGATCACGCTGCCGAGCTCGTCGGTCGTGCGCAGGATGCGCGGCACGACCTCGCGCGCGGCGAAGCCCAGCGCGCGCTCGACGCCATCGTGGCTGCGGCCGAGCACCTCGAGGCACACCGCGCCCGCGCTCCCGGCGTCCCAGTCGCGCGCAGCGAGCGCGTCCAGCAGCGCCATCTGCGCCGCCTCGAGCCGGTCCACCAGGTCGCCGGCGCTCGCCGACGGCCCGCGGAAACGCGACAGGAGCTCCGGCACCGGCCCCGGCGCGGGCGAGCCCGCCGCGCCGACCAGAGCGGGCTCGTCCAGCCCGAAGGCCGCGCCGACCGCGCTACGCAGGCCGGGCACGTCGCCCGAGCCGAGGCGCAGGATCGCCGATACGAGCCCGCGCATCTGATCTCCCCGCGGCGGCTGGCCGAGCACGTGCAGCCCGTCCTTGATCTGGATGTCCTTGACCTCGCAGAGATAGCCGTCGATGTGCTCGACCAGCATGGCGACGTCGTCGGGCCGCTCCTCGATGTGCAGGTCTGACTGCAGATTGGCGCGCTCGATCGCGTCCCAGATCTGCACCGCGAGCGAGGGGAGCTTGGAAGGATCGAGGACGTCCAGCCTGGCGTACTCGTCGAGCAGCGCCTCGAGCTCGGCCATCTCGTCGTAGGTGTCTGCGCGCATCATCGGCGGCACGAGGTGGTCGACGATCACGGCGTGCACGCGCCGTTTGGCCTGCACGCCCTCCCCCGGGTCGTTGACGACGAAGGGGTAGACGAGCGGCAGGTCGCCGAGGGCGGCGTCGGGGGCGCATTCGGCCGAGAGCGCGAGCGTCTTTCCGGGCAGCCACTCGAGCGTGCCGTGCTTGCCGAGATGCACGATCGCGTCGGCTCCCCAGACGCGATCGAGCCACCAGTAGCAGGCGAGGTAATGGTGCGTGGGCGGCAGCTCGGGGTCGTGATAGATGCCGACCGGATCGTCGCCATAGCCGCGCGGCGGCTGGATCGCGATCAGCACGTTGCCGAGCTCGAGACCGGCGATCACGAAGTCGTCGCCGTCGACGAAGCGGTCGCCGGGCGCCGGGCCCCAGCGGCTCTCGATCGCCTCACGCAGCGACTCGGGTAGCTGCGCATACCACGCCAGGTACTCGGCGATGGGCAGCCGCAGCGGGGAGGCGGCCAGCTGGTCGTCGGTCAGGAACTCGGCGTCGTGGCCGCCGGACGCGATCAGCGCGTGCATGAGGTCGTCGCCGTGCGCGAAGGCGTGCTCGACGTGCATGCCATCCGCGGCGAAGGCCTCGAACAGGCGCAGCGCGCTCGCGGGCGTATCCAGGCCGACGGCCATGCCGACCTTGGCGTGCTTGGTCGGGAAGCTGGTGAGCAGCACCGCCACACGCCGGCGTTCGGCCGGAAGCGTCCGCAACCTGGCGGTGCGCACGGCCAGCCGCGCAACCCTCGAGCAGCGCTCGAGGTCGGGCACGTAGTGCGGGACGGCCACGCCGACGCGGGAGCCGCCGGCGTCGCGCTCCTTGAACGAGATCACGCCGCCGAGCAACCGCCCGTCGAACTCGGGGATCGCAACCTGCGTGGCGGCATCCAGCGGCGCAAGGCCGGAGTCGGATTCCTGCCAGGACGCGCGCGAGGCGGTGGCGCAGACAGCCTGGATCACCGGCACGCCGAGATCGGAGAGCGCCGAGGCGTCCCAGGCCTGCCAGGCCTCCCCCACGCCGTCGCCGCCCTCCGCCACGACGGCGTCGCCAGCGCTCGAGCCGCCGGTCGCCAGCATCGTCACGATCAGCGCGTCGACCTTGCCGGCGAGCAGCGCCAGCGCCGGGACACGGCCGTCGGCGTCGCGCCGCAGCGTGTAGCTCCAGACGGCCACGGCGTTGCCGCCGGCCGCCTCGATGGCGCCGCAGAGCGCATCCACGAACGCGGTGTTGCCCGTCAGGCGGTGCGAGCGGTAGAAGCACACGCCGACCGTCGGGCGAGCAGGATCGTGACCCGCGAGCGCGTCGGCGAGCGGCAGGTCCCCGCGCCCCGGCGCGTAGACGCCGAGGTCGGGCACCTCGCGCGGCGGCTCGAAGCCGTAGCCCTCGAGCAGGAAGGTGTCGGCGAGGAAGCGCAGCAATTGCTCGACGTTGTCGATGTCCCCATGGCGCAGGTACTCGCCCGCCTGCGCGACGGCGCCCACGGGCGCGAGCGAGAGCGCCGTCATCTCGGCGTCCGGCTGCGCCTCGCCACCGAGTGCGAGCAGCGCGATGCCGCGCTCGGCGCAACCCGCCCGCAGCAGGTCGAAGCCCTCGGGCCACCCACGTCGCCCGCCCAGCACCCGGCAGAGCACCACGCGCGCACCGCTGAGCACGTCCTCGACGAACGCGGCGTGATCGGTCGCCGAGCCCGGATTCGCGCAGCGCACCTCCGGGAACCCGTCGGGCAAACGCTCCACCGCACCTGCGGTCGCGAGGATCTCCGTGTCGGCGGTGGTTACGAAGCGCAGCACGTCCGCACTACCTCCTCGGGATCGAGCGTCCCGGCATCGAGGGCCCGCGGCGGTCGGGTTCCTGGCTCACGGCTGACGCTCGCCGATCACAGTGGCGCGACCGCCCCGGGCTTGCACCGGGTTCCCCGCACCGCCACGCTGAGCGGCCTACTGTAACCGCACCGGGCCAGGCCCGGCCGGAAGACGCGCCTCGAAACCTCGAGCTCGTCAGGGCGTCAGGGCGAACGCCGCCTCGGGCGTCGCGATGCGGAAGCTGAAGCTCTCTTCGAGGTAGAAGCGCACGACGTCGGCATCGTGATCGAGATAGCCGACCGAGATGTCCTCGCCCGACTCGAACAGGAAGTCGCCACCGCGCAGGCTCACCACCACGCCGCCCGCGACGCCCGGCGACCAGACCAGCGGGCCGCCGAGGATCTTGCGCAGGTGATCGAGCAGCAGGACGCCGGCATGCTCGCTGCTCTCGAGCACCAGCTCATACGGCGTGGGCCCGAGCGCGAGGCCGTACGGGCCGTCGACGCCCGCCGCGAGCAACTGCTCGACGGCCATCGCGACGTGGCGCGGATAGCGCTCGCAGTCCTTGCCGAGGGCGATCGCCTTGTAGGGCGAGGCCTCGGCGATGCCCACGATGCCCGCGGCCTTCCAGCCGTGGAAGACGGAGGCGTTCTCGGCCGCCGCCAGGTCGTGCGCGGCGCGGTCGAGCTCGGCGAAATCGCTGTCCTCGGCGCCGCGGTCGGCGTCGGCCAGTTCGGCACGGGTCACGGTGAACCCCGTCCGCATCTCCACGAGCGGCAGCACGCGGCGCTGCTGGCCTGCGACGCGATCGAACGGGGCCTTGACGACCACCGTGCGCCCGAGGTTGGTGGCGGAGTACTGCCACCCCTTCGGCCCTGCGAAGTCGACGAGCTTGCGGGCGGCCAGCGCCGGCGTGAGGCGCTCGCGCGCCTCCTCGTCGATGCGGGCCCACGACTCCGTCGAGATCGGAGCGTGCTCGCGCAGGAGGTGGCTCATAGCGACGATCCCATCAGGCTGCCGATTCCGAGCGAGACGCTGCCCGCCAGGGGCTCGCCGCGATCCGCGGCTCCCTCGACCGCGCGCTCCTCGGACTCCTCGCCGTGCTCGACGATGTCGCCCTCCTGGAACAGGATTCCGCGCGCGATCTCGCGCCACAACGGCGTGCGCCGCAGCAGGAACTCGAGATCCATGCAGAAGTGCTTGAACTCCTCGCCCTGGGCGTCGAGCATGATGGCGCTCGCCTCGCGGTCGGACTCGACGTTCAGGCGCTGCTGGTACCAGCCGATGGCCTCGGCTTCCTCGGTCAGCGAGGCACACAGCCGCGCGAATGTCCGCGTCTCGGGAGAGAGCTCCTCCGGCGGCTCGTGGTACTGGTCAAAGCCCATGGCGGCATCTTGCCCCGGTGCTCAGAAGGTGAAACTGAAGAGCGGCGCGCCGAGCATGTCGAGGTCGACCTCCACCCCGAGCCCGGCCCCTGTCGGCGCCGCTCCGACGCCGCCCCGGGAGCGCGGCTCGTAGCCCGCGACGTGCTCGTTCGTCCAGTCGTTCATGAACGACACCGTGAACAGTGCGTCGGGCCGCACACTCGCGGCGAGGTGGCTGACCGCGGCCGTGACGAGGTCGCCTCCCCAGGTGTCCTCGATCGTCAGGCGGACGCCGAGCGTCTCGGCGAGCTCCCGTATCTGCCGCGCGCGCGTGAGGCCGCCGACCTTGGAGATCTTGAGGTTGATCGCCTCCATGCCGCCCGCGTGGAACGCGCGCAGGAACGCCGGGGCGTCGGTGATCACCTCGTCCAGCACCATCGGCAGCGTCGTCCGCTGACGCACGTAGAGGCACTCCTCGAGCGTCGGGCAGGGCTGCTCGAAGAAGACCCGATCAAGGCCTTCCAGCAGGCGCGCGGCCACGACTCCGTCCTGCAGCCGCCAGCCGCCGTTGGCGTCGGCGATCACGATGTCCTCGTCGCCGGTCGCGTCGAGCACCGCGCGCACCCGCGTCGCATCGTCGTGGGGATCCGCGCCGAGCTTGAGCTGGAAGTGGTGAATGCCCTCATCCCGCCGCGCCCGCACGTGGGCCGCCATCTCCTCGGGCGGCCCCAGCGGGATCGCGACGTAGAGCGGGTACGAGGCCTGACGGCGGCCGCCGAGCAGGACGCACACCGGAAGGCCCGCCGACCTGCCGAGCAGATCCCAGCAGGCGACGTCGAGCGCGCTCTTGGCGTAGGCGTGCCCGAGCAGCGCCGCGTCGAGCGCGTCGTTGACGATGGCGGACTCGCGCGGATCGAGCCCGAGGAGCGCCGGGCCCAGCTCGCGCAGCGCCGCCCGCGCGCCGGCGCCGTGAGCCGGCAGATAGGCGGGGCCGAGCGGGCACGTCTCGCCGAACCCCTGGGTCCCGTCGTCCGCTGTGATGCGCACGACGGTGCTCGGAAGGCTGACGATCCGGCGCCCACCTGACATGACGTACGTCCCGTGGACGTAGGTGAGGTCATAGCCATAGACGTCGACGCGGGCGACCTGCACCGCAGGCGCCTCGGCTCAGATCACGTGCGGCGCGAGCCGCTCGCTGAACGAGTGCAGGATGCGCCGCTGGATCGACGGCGTGCGGTCGAGCAATGCGCGGAAATGCTGCGGCGCGATGACCAGCGCGCGGGTCGGCGCGGTCGTGGTCACGGTGGCCGTGGCGGGCCCACCGGAGACGAGCGAGATCTCACCGAAGAACTCCGAGCCTCCGCGCGTGGGCTGTTTCTCGCCGTCGCGCGAGACGTCGACGGCACCCTCGATGACGACGAAGAACTGTCGTCCCGGCCGGCCCTGGCTGATCAGCGTCTTGCCTGCCGGGAAGTCGATCTCATCGGCGATCAGCGAGATCTGGCCGAGCTCGCGCTTCGAGCACCCGGCGAACAGCGTGACCTTGCCCAGGAGCTCCATCTTGGCGTCCTTGCGTAGCATCGGCGACATAGTACCGACCGGCCACGAGGCGCAATAGAGTGGCTCGATGCTGATCGCCCAGATCTCCGACATCCATGTCGGCAGCACCCGCTTCCGGCCCGATCTCCTGCGCGTCGCGATCGAGGAGATCAACGAGGCGCAACCCGACCTCGTGGTCGTCGCGGGTGACATCACGGACGACGGCTACGGCGACCAGTACCCGGAGGCGCAGGCGGCGCTGGGCGGGCTCGAGTGCGCGAACACCGTGCTCGTGCCGGGCAATCACGACGCGCGCAACGTCGGCGACGTGCGCTTCGAGGACACATTCGGCTCGCGCGATTCCCGCAGCCGCATGACGCTCGACGGCCTGGATGTCGCCATCGTCGCGGTGGACAGCTCGAAACCCGACCTCGACGAAGGCCAGATCGGCCGCGAGCACTACGCCTGGATCGCCGAGGGCTTCGCAGGCTCGGCGGACCTGCGCGTGTTCGTCTGCCATCACCACCTGGTCGCCATCCCGGGAACGGGGCGCGACCGCAACCAACTGATGGACGCCGGCGACGTCCTGGCCCTGCTGCGCGACTGCCGCAACGACATCGTGCTCTCGGGCCACCGCCACGTCCCCTACCTGTGGCCGATCGCCGGCATGTACCTCGTCCATTCCGGCACCGTCTCGACCACCCGCACGCGCGGATTCCCGGACCCGGCATACAACCTCGTGCGCGTGGCGGACGGGCAGATCGAGGTGGAGTTGCGCGTCCCGGGAGGTGTGCGGCACTCGCTCGGGCGCTATCCGCGCAACTGGCCCGAGGAGCTCATCGCGCGGGATGCCGACCCGTTCACGCGCTTCTCGCGCGGCGGGCCGCTCGCCCGCTGACGGCCGATGGCAGCTTCGATCCCGATGCGCCTGGAGCGACTGAGCAACCGTCACGTCGCGGACCTGGCCGAGCTCACCGAGGATCCGCAGGTGCTGCGCTTCACGCGCATCCCCGAGCCCCTGCCGGCGGGGTTCGTGCGCAGCTGGCTCGATCGCTACGAGACAGGCGAGCAGGATGGCACGTCCGCGGGGTTCGCCGCACTCGACGACGCGGGCGCGTTCCTCGGCATCGGGCTGGCGGTCGACATCGACCGCGACGCGGGCGAGGTCGAGCTCGGCTACATCGTGGCAGCGAGCGCGCGCGGGCGCGGAGTGGGCAGCGAGCTGCTTCGGCGCCTCACCGCATGGGCCTTCGAAGCGCTCGGAGCCGAGCGCGTCGTGCTCATCATCGACGTCGAGAACACCGCCTCGAGCCGCATGGCCGCGCGTGCCGGCTACGTCCGCGAGGGCGTGATGCGATCGCTCTTCATCAAGCCGGGGGTCCGCCGCGACGCCGAGCTGTGGTCCCAGCTCCCGTCCGATGCCCGCGGGGAGCGCCGATGAGCGCCCGCGTCCTCGTGACGGACTACGCCTGGCCCTCGCTCGAGATCGAACGAGCCATCCTGAGCGAGGTGGACGCCGAGCTCGTCGTGGCCGAGAGCGGCGAGGCCGCGGAGCTCGTCGCGCTCGCGCCCGGGGCCGACGCGATCCTGACGAACTGGAAGCGCGTGCCCGTGGAGGCACTCGATGCCGCCGATCGCTGCGTCGTCGTGGCGCGCTACGGCGTGGGCGTCGACAACATCCCCGTCGCGCACGCCACGCGACTCGGGATCCTCGTCGTGAACGTGCCCGACTTCTGCGTCGAGGAGGTGTCCGACCACGCGCTCGCGCTGCTGCTCGCGTGTGCCCGCCGGATCGTGACGTTCGCCCGCTCCACGCGCGAGGGCCAGTGGGACCTTCTGGGTCTCGGGCGCGGCCTGCCCCGCCTGCGGGGACAGCGGCTGGGCCTGGTCGGCTTCGGCAACACCGCCCGGGCGCTCGTGCCCAAGGCTCGTGGCCTCGGCCTCGAGGTCGCGGCCTACACCCCGAGGCTGGCACCGGGACACGATCCGCACACGGGCGTCGAGCTGACCGACGACCTCGCCGGCCTGCTTGCGAGCTCGGATTATGTCTCGCTGCACGCGCCGGCGACGCCGGAGACCGCCGGTCTGATCGGCGAGCAGGCCCTGCGCGGGATGAAGCCGTCCGCGTATCTCATCAACACCTCGCGCGGAGCGCTGGTGGACGAGGCGGCGCTGCAGCGCGCGCTGACGGAGGGCTGGATCGCCGGTGCGGCCCTCGACGTGCTCGGCCAGGAGCCGCCCCGCCCGGATCACCCGCTGCTCGCGCTCGGCAATGTGATCGCCACGCCTCATGCCGCCTTCTACTCGGAGACGGCCATCGCCGAGCTCGAGACCAAGGCGGCCCGCAACGTGGCGGCCGTCCTCCGGGGCGAGGTGCCGGTGAACCTGGTCAACCCGGCGGTGCTGGAGCTTCCCGCCTACCGACTGCCGGGGCGGTCCCCGTGACCGGGTAGGTGCGAGAATCCCCGCGTGTATACGGTTGAAGGAGCGATCGAGACCGAGCGCCTGGTGCTGCGCCCGTTTCGTGATTCCGACCTCGATGACCTGCACGCCATGCGCTCGCTTCCGGAGGTCGTTCGCTACCTGTACGGCGAGGTGCGCACGCGCGAGGAGTCCGAGGAGCTGCTCGCCGAGCGCCTCGCGCTCACGAGCCTGCGCGAGGACGACGATTCGCTCGCGCTCGCTGTGGAGCGCCGCTCGGACGACCGCGTGATCGGCGACCTGTCGCTGTGGCTGCGCAGCGCGGCGCATCGGCAGGGCGAGATCGGATTCGTCTTCCACCCGGACGCTCAGGGCCAGGGCTATGCGCGCGAGGCCGCGGCCGCGCTGCTCGGCGTGGCCTTCGGACAGCTGGGCCTACACCGCGTGTTCGGGCGGACGGACGGCCGCAACGAGGCCTCCGCGGCCCTGATGCGCCGCCTCGGCATGCGCCAGGAGGCCCATCTGCGCGAGAACGAGCTGTTCAAGGGCGCCTGGGGAGACGAACTCGTCTTCGCGGTGCTCGAGCACGAGTGGAGCGCCTGATGCCGGGTCTGATGGCGGCCTTCTGCGGGGAGCGAACGGCGTGAGCGGGCGACCGATGCGCGGGGCGCTCGCCTAGCCGTCGGCGCGCAGGCGATCCAGCCGCGTCCGGTACTCGTCGCCGTCGATCTCGCCGCGCGCATAGCGCTCGGCCAGGATCCCCTTCGCGCGATCTCCCGGCCAGCCGGCGCGCGACCAGCAGCCCCATCCACGCCGCATGAAGACGAAGCGGATGAGCAGGGCGATCACGACGATCCAGGCGAGCGGGAAGAACAGGAACCACCAGTGGTCGGGGCCGGTGCTTGCAAACAGGATGTCGGACATAAGAGCGTCTCCTCGAATCGTTGATCTGGCGCCTCGGTGGTACAGACGATTAACTTAGCATACTAACGATTAGTACGCGAATAGTTGTTCCGGCTAGACTTCAGAGCAATGCGACCACAGGGAACCCCGATCGGGCTCAAGCTGGCGACCACGTCGAAGACCGTCGGCGCGGCGTTCAACGCCGCGCTCGCCGCCGAGGGCGGCTCGGTTCCCGTGTGGCTGATCCTGAGCTCGCTCAAGCACACGCTCTGGTCGACGCAGCTCGACCTCGCGCGCTCGCTCGGCATCGAGGGACCGACGCTGACCCGTCACCTCGACAACCTCGAGCGCAACGGCCTCGTCAGCCGCCAGCGCTCGGAGACGGACCGGCGCGCTTTTCGCGTCGAGCTGACCGAGGCCGGCGAGGCCGCCCACGACCGCATGCTCGGGGCAGTGATCGCGTTCAACCGGCACTTGCAAGCCGGCCTGAGCCGTGACGACCTGCAGCGGCTCGACGAGCTGCTGACGCAACTCGCCCGCAACGTCGGGCCTGCGGAATTCGCCGAGCCGGGGTAAGGAATCGCCATCCCTCACCACTAGGCGGAGAAAGGCCATCCAGGACAGGAGTGATGATGGACGCCTCGGACGTCCGCGTACCGGCCGGTGATGTTGCATGGAGGCGCCAAATGCTGCGCGCTACCGGTCTACCGGAGGAGCTCTCGCGCGCGCTGGCCACGAGCCATGCCCACGATATGAACCGCGTGCTCGCCCTGCTCGGACGAGGCTGTCCCGTGGCGACCGCGCTGCGACTCACGCTGCGCGACGAGTGGTCGAGGGCCGCGTGAGCGAGCGCCCTCTGATGCGCTCCGCCCCGCGCGGCGGCCAGACCGAGATAACGCCGGATGCGCCCGCCGCGCCCGCGCACCTCGATGACGAGACGAGATGGCTCACGCCGCTCGCGTCGGCCGGCCCGGCGCACGAGCGCGCCGTCCGGGAACTGCACGGCCTGCTCCTGCGGGCGAGCACGTTCGAGGTCCGCCGGCGCGCCGCCGCGTTCGGGCTCGCGGGGAGCTCCGAGCTCGACGACATCGCCGCGCACGCAGCGGGTGACGCGCTGCTGGCCGTGCTCGCGCGGCTCGAGCGCTTCGAGCGACGCAGCCGCTTCACCACCTGGGCCTACAAGTTCGCGATTCACACCTCGGGTGTCGCGGTCCGCCGCCACGCCTGGCGCGAGCGCGAGCTGACGGCGGACTCCCGCGAGCAACTCGAGCGGCTGAGCGCACGCGCGGACGACCCGGCCGAAGCCGCGCAGACGCGCGAGCTGCTCGGGCGCATCGCGCAGGCGATCGCGCTCCTGACCGAGCACCAGCGCTCGGTTCTGCTCGCGCTCACGGTCGACGGTGTTCCCATCGACGTGCTCGCTGACCGCCTCTCGACCAACCGCAACGCGCTCTACAAGACGCTCCACGACGCCCGCGCCCGCCTGCGCAGCCTGCTGGAGCACGAGGAGACGACAGCATGACCACCACGACGCCCGCACTCGTCGCGGCACTGCTCGGGCCCGCCGGGCCCGAGATCGGCTGCGACGAGTGCTTCGAACGGCTCGACGCCTACGTCGAGCAGGAGCTCGCAGGCCAGGACGCCGAGGCGTCCACCCCTGGCATGCGGGCGCACCTCGCGGGCTGCCCGGCCTGCCATGAGGAACACGAGTCGCTGCACGCGCTCGTCGTGGCCGAGCGTCGCCGGGTGGACCGATGAGCGCGCTGTGCGGCACCACGGCGGGCGTGCTCGGCACCGACGAGCTCCGCGAGTTGGTGCAGGAACTGGCAGGCAGGACCGATCTGTGGGAGCCGCTCGTGGTGTGCGACCGCGAGCACCGTCGCTACCGGCTGCTGCGGGAAGACGACCGCCTCGATGTCTGGGTCCTGAGCTGGATGCCCGGGCAGGCGACCGGCTACCACGATCACGGCGAGTCGAACGTGGCGCTGACGACGCTGCGGGGCGCCGTGATCGAGCGTCAGGTCCGTGTCGGGACGGCGAGCATCGAGCGTCAGCTCGTGCCAGGCGCGATCCGCTCCGGCCCCGCCGGCTACATCCATGCCGTGAGCCACGACTCCGGCGCTCCGGCCGTCACCCTGCACGCGTACTCCCCACCCCTGCTCGCGGTCGGCCAGTATCGCGCAGGCCCGGATGGCGCCCTGCAGCGGCGGGGAAAGCACGGCCGGCAGGAGTTGCTCGACACCACGATTGCCGAAGCCCTCCGCCGCTGATCAGGAGAGCTTCAGCGTCACGATCTCGTGCGGGCGATACGCGAGCAGCACGGAATCGCCCTCGACCTCGAGCCGCTCGCCGTCGTCCTCGAGGACATTCGCCCGCCGCGCGGACGAGAAGGGCGCCGCGACGCGGACCCGGGCCCGCCCGCGCGCGCCGTGCGCCTCATACAGCCGCAGGACCAGCGCGTCCGAGTCCTCGGCCCGCTTGATCGTGTCGAGCACCAGATTGGGATCGTCGACCGAGGCGAACGACGCCGGCGGCGGCGCCGATGTGAGTCGCAGCGGCGCGTTGAAGCACACCGCCTCGGCCACCACCCCGGCCTCACGCCAGCCGCCGGCATGCGGCATCAGCGCGTACGCGAACTCGTGACGGCCGACGTCGGCCTCGGGATCGGGACTGCGCGGCGAGCGCAGCAGGCTGAGGCGGAGCTCGTTGCCGAGGCAGCTCCAGCCGTATTTGCAGTCGTTCAGGAGCGCAACGCCGAAGCCATGCTCCGAGAGATCCGCCCAGCGGTGACCGGGCACCTCGTAGCGCGCTCGGTCCCAGCTCGTCGACCAGTGCGTCGGCCGCTCCGCGTACCCGAACGGCATCTCGTAGGTGGCGTTGCGCGCATGCACGGCCAGGGGGAAGCACACCGTCAGCAGCGTGTGCTCCTCGCGCCAGTCGACGGTCGTCCGGAACTCCACCCGGCGCGCTCCCGCGTCGAGCCGTACGACCTGCGTCAGCGAGGGCCGCTCGAACGTGATCTCGGCGCGCAGCGGCGTGCAGCGTGCGCTCCATGATGTCGCCGGCGCATACTCGCGGCGGGTCTCGAGGGCCGAGGGATCGATGTCCCAGGCGTCGAAGGCGACCGGGCGGTCCTCGGCGAGCTCGAGCACGTTTCCCCGCCCCGCCAGCGACTCGCGGCCGCTCCCCTTGTGCAGCACCGACTCGACGCTGCCGTCCGGTGAGAGCGTGACGCGCAGGTGCGCGTTCTCGAGCGTCAGCCCGTCGATGCGCACCTCGTCGTCCGCCTCCACGATGCGCGCCGCGCCGAACGGCGCGGCCGCGTAGACGACATCGCCGACGACCTCGCGCCGGGCGAACCCGACCGTGTTGGCGGGTGTCTCGCCGGCCCCGGAGAGCGCGTCGGCACCGGCCTCGACCGCCGCCAGATCGCGCTCGGCGTCCTCGTACACCAGCCGGATGGACGAGCCGGGCAGGATGTCGTGGAACTGCTGCAGCAGCAGCAGCTTCCACAGACGGTCGAGCTCCGCGCGCGGGTAGTCGGCGCGCAGGCAGGAGAGGAACTCCGCGTCGTGTAGGGCCTGCTCGCCGCGCCGATGGCCGCGCTTGGTGCGCGCTTGCGAGGTGTAGACGCCGCGGTGGTACTCGAAGTACAGCTCGCCCGTGACGACCGGCCGATCGCCGCCATCGGCCTCCAGTGCGTCGAAGAACTCCTCGCTCGTGCGCTGGGTCGTGCGCGGCAGGCCCTGCAGGTCGGCTGCGCGTCGCAGCGTCTCGAGCATGTCCCTCGTCGGGCCGCCGCCGCCGTCGCCGTACCCGAACACGAGCAGGCTGGTGCGCGCGTGGTCGTGATCCCGGTAGGAGCGCGCGACCTTCAGCAGCTCGGGGGCGCTGACGACGCTGTTGTAGGTGTCTGCCGGCGGATAGTGCGCGAGCACCTCGCTGCCGTCGTCACCCCGCCAGGTCATCGTGTGGTGCTCGGGCCGGTTGAAGCGGTTCCACGAGAGCTTCTGCGTGAGGAAGCGCGTGATGCCGGCCTCGCGCAGGATCTGCGGCAGTTGCCCCGCGTAGCCGAATGCGTCGGGGCTCCAGAACTCGCGGTGGCGGCGCCCGAACTCGGCCTCGAACCAGCGCTGGCCGTGCAGGAACTGGCGGACGAGCGATTCGCCCGAGGTCAGGTTGCAGTCGGGCTCCACCCAGCTACCGCCGACGGGGACGAACTGGCCGCGCTCCACCGCGGCCCGCACGCGCCGCCACAGGTCCGGGTTGCGCTGCTTGATCCAGGCGTACTGCTGCGCCTGCGAGCACGCGAAGCGGTACTCCGGGTAGTCCTCCATGTAGCGAAGCTGCGAGCTGAAGCTGCGCAGCGTCTTGCGGTAGGTCTCGGCCAGCGGCCACAGCCACGCCGTGTCGATGTGCGCATGCCCGATCGCAGCGAGCTCGTGCGCGTGCGTCGCGTTGTGATGCCGGTAGAGCCCCGTGAGGATCGCGGGGTCCTGCTCGTTGCAGTAGCGATTGAGCTCCGCGAGCAGCAGGCCCGACCAGGACTCGTCGCGCGTCTCGGCCTCGAGCGCCCGCAGCGTCTCGAAGTCGAAGAAGAGCTCCCACGCCTCGGGGTCGAAGACTGCGATGTCGCAGCGCCGCAGCTCGGCCGGCTCGTCCTTGGCCCCGAACATCCCGTTGCACGCGAGCTCGATCTGCAGCTCGAGCGGCCCGGGCTCCGCCGCCTCGGCCAGCACGGCGTCGGGCCGCTCGCCGTCGCCCCCGGTGTTGAGGCCCTGGACGATCTTGCCGTCCCTCCAGAGCGCCGCCTCGCTGTGCGAGACGAACAGCAGGTCGACGCGGCGGCCGCGCCACTCCTCGGGCACGGTGGCGCGCACGCGGAACCAGAACGTCTGCCAGAGCGGCCCGAAGCGCTCGCCGAGCTCGGCCGGCCGGTAGTCGAGAGCCTGCGCCTCGTCCCAGGAGATGCGCTCGACCGGCTCGCTCACGAGCACCTCGTCGGCGGCGCGGGACTCCGGGTAGATGGCCGCTCGCAGCCGGTCCGACATCTGCGCCAGCCGCTCGCGGGTATAGCCGGTGTGGCGGATCACGAGGAGCCTGCCATCACGCTCGTGATGCGCCGGTTGAGGATCAGGGCGAGCAGCGCGGGAGGCAGCAGGGCGAGCACGCCGGCGGCCGCGAGGATCGGGTAGTTGGTCGTGTACTTGCCGACGTACTCGGTGATCAGCACCGTCACGGGCTTGGCGTTGGAGGTCGACGTCAGGAGCAGCGGGATCAGGAACTCGCCCCACACCGACAAGGCGATGATGGCGGCGACGGCGGCGATCGCCGAGCCCATCTGCGGCACGACGACGCGCACGAAGGCCTGCCAGCGCCGGCAGCCGTCGACCAGCGCGGCCTCCTCGGGGCCGATGTCCATCTCGCGCACGTGGTTGTAGAGCAGCCACGTCGCAAGCGGGGAGAGCGTCGCGACGAACACGAGGATGAGCCCGCGCTTGGTGTCGATCAGGTGCAGGTCGGCCATGACCTGGAACAGTGTCACTGCCACGACGAAGACCGGGACGAGCATCGTGGAGAGCACTCCGAGGAAGAGCGTGCGCCCCAGCGCGAAGCGCAGGCGCCCGAAGGCGTAGGCCGCCATCGTCGCCACGATCAGCGTGAGCGCGGTCGCGCCGAGCGCCACCTCCGCGCTGGCCATCATGGCCTGGCTGAAGACGCCCGCCTCGGTCACCGTGCCGCCGGCACGCTGGGCGCTCGTGCCCTGGAGCAGGTCGCGATAGGCGTTGAGCGAGAGGTTCTGCGGGATCCAGCGAGCGGGCACGGCACGCACATCCCTCTGACTCGAGATGCTCGTGACGAGCCCGATCACGACCGGCCCCAGTGACCAGGCGAGGATCCACGCGATCGAGATCACCCTGATGGCCCGTTCTCCGAGTGCCTTCCTCACCGCGTCGACCTCCGCAACGCGAGCACGTAGACCGCACCGAGGACCGCCGTCGCGCCGGCGAGCAGGAACGCAAGCGCCGTGCCGTGGGCGAAGTCGGCCTCGACGAAGGTCGTGTTGTAGACCTGGATCAGGACCGAGCGCGTGTTGAGCGCCGTGCCGTTGAGCACGTAGACCTCGTCGAAGATCGCGATCGCGAGCAGCGTTCCGATCGTCAGTGCCACGGCCATCGACGGCCGCAGAAGCGGCAGCGTGATGTGGCGGAACTGCCGCCAGCCGCCGGCGCCGTCGACCGAGGACGCGTTGTACAGCTCCTGCGGGATGCTCTGGAGGCCGGCGAGGAAGATCAGGCTGACGAGCGGCAGCACGCCCCACACGTGCACGAGCGTGATGAACGCGATCGCCCAGCGGCCGCCCGCAAGCCAGACGTGCGGCTCGTGGATCACGTGCAGGTTGAGCAGCGCGCTGTTGAGCAGGCCGTTGTCGGGGTCGAAGATGCGCCGCCAGAGCACGCCGCTCACCACGGAGGGCAGCGCCCAGGGCAGCACGAGGATCGCGAGCACGATGCCGCGACCCGGGAAGAGCCGCCGCAGCGTCACGGCGATGAAGATGCCGAGCACGAGCTCGAGGGAGACCGCCAGCAGCACGTACTCGAACGTGTGCCGGATGGCGTCGACCGCCGTCGGGTCGTCGATGACCTGCCGGTAGTTGCGGAGACCGACGTAGCGCTGTGGCTGGCCGAACTGGCCCGACGACTGGATGCTCGTCTGGAAGCCGCGGACGAGCGGATAGACGATCAGCCCGCCGACCGCGGCCACGGCCGGGACCACCATGAGCAGGCCGACCGCGGCCGACTCGCGGGCGCGAAGCCAGGCCCTCACGCGTCAGCTATGCCGTGGCGTGACCGGTGGCCTTGGAGGCGAGTTGGGAGAGCGCGTCCGAGATGCTGGTCTGTCCCTTGACCGCCGAGTTGAGCAGGCCCTGCGCGTCCGCGCTGAACTGCGAGTACCAGACCGGCGCGCCCTGCGGGAAGAGCGGTTTGACGAGGTTGAGCTCCGTCGCGAGCACCGTGCCGCCGGCCAGCTGACCGTCGGCTGCGAGCTTCTTGATCACGGAACTGCCGCACGGCAGGTTGCCTTCCTTCTTGTAGATCTCGATCGCGTTCTGGGACTTCTGCCACCACTGGATGAAGGCCGCGGCCGCCGCCTTGTGGCGGGCCGTGACGGGGATCGAGAGACCCTCGGGCAGGCCGAACGACGCGCCCGGTCCAGTAACGCCGGGGATCAGCGCGCCCACCGCCGACCCGGCGATGCTCGACTGGCTCTTGTCGTTGGCGGTCACGAGGTTGCCCGGACCGGTCGCGAGCACCATCGCGGTCTGACCGGCCATGAACTTGTCGAAGGCGGTGGCGTCGTCGAGCGTGACCGCGCCGGGCGAGACCCAGCCCTTCTTGACCGCCGTGGCCTCCCACTGCAGCGCCTTGTAGCCGGCCGAGCCAGGCTTCTGGAAGAGCGGCTTGAAGCTGTTGTCGAACAGTTGGCCGCCGTTCGCGAGCGTCAGCAGGTACCACGGCGTAACGCCGCCCTCCGTCGCGGCCATGGGGATCGAGAGCGGGTATTTCACGCCCGCGGCCTTGAGCTTGTCGGCCGCCTGCCCGAGCCCGGCCAGCGTGGTCGGGAACTTCGTGATGCCGGCCTTGGCGAAGAGCTTCTTGTTGTAGATCGAGATGCGGAAGTCGTTGGAGAAGCAGGCCGCGTAGGTCTTGCCGCCCGACTTGAAGGCGGCGTCCGTGCTCGCGAGGTCTGCCAGCAGCGGCTTCGGCAGTATGTCGTCCAGCGGCTCGACCCATTTGGCGCCGGCGAACTGACCGGTGAACGACCAGTCGAACTCGGCGACGTCGGCGATATAGGTGCGCGCGGTGTTGGCGACGACGAGCTTGGAGTGCGTCGCATCCCAGCCCGTGACGACGTAGTTGACCTTCACGCCCGTCGCCTTCGTGAACGACGCGATCACGCTCTGCGGGATCTTGTACGGCACCAGCACCGTGATCGTCTGGCCGCGGATGTTCTCGCCCGCCCTGTCGCCGGCAGCGGTGCTGGAGCCTCCGCCTGCCGCCAGAACGGTGAGCGCCGCAATCGCCGCCACCGCCGTCACGCGCCGTTGCAACCTGTTCATGAGACCTCCGGTGCGCGCACCACTGCAAGCTCTTCACAGGGCGCTGGGGGGTTCCTGCCCGCTCGATGAGCGCGAATCGCGATACTACGAGAGCGTTGGATGGATTACAACGGCCAGGCAGCGGTGCCCACCCGCTCGACCCGCTGACCGCGCCGGAGATCGCCGCGGTCACTGCGGCCATGCGGGCAGACGACGCGTTCGCGTCGCTCGGTGAGCGCACCCGCTTCGTCACGATCGCGCTGCGGGAACCGCCCAAGGACGCGGTCCTGGCGTGGAGCGAGGGGGGCGCGGCAGTCCGGCGCGAAGCCGAGGTCGTGGTGCTCGACCGCGACGCCGGCAGCACGGTCGAGGCGCTCGTCGCGCTCGAGCCGGACGAGGTGACTGCCTGGAGCGAACGGATGGACATCCAGCCGATGGCCGTCGTCACGGAGCTGATGGAGGCCGAGGAGCTCGTCCGGCTCGACCCCGAGTTCCAGGCGGCCCTGGCGCGGCGGGGCATCACCGACTTCGACACGGTCCAGGTCGACGCCTGGCCCGCGGGGCACTTCGGCAACGCCGACGAGCCGGGCGGCCGGCGCCTGGGCCGCGCGGTCGCGTTCATCAAGCCGCGCCCCGGCGACAGCGAGTGGGCGCACCCCGTCGACGGGGTCATCGTCCTCGTCGACCTGAACCGACTCGAGGTGCTGCGCGTCGACGACCACGGGGTCGTGCCGATCCCTCCGGAGAGCGGCAACTTCGACACCGAGGCGGGCGCGCCCCTGCGCGACGACATCGCCCCGCTCGAGATCACTCAGCCCGAGGGCCCGGGCTTCCGGCTCGAGGGCCGCGTCCTGTCGTGGCAGCGCTGGCAGGTGCACGTCGGCTTTACGCCGCGCGAGGGACTGGTGCTCAACCAGGTCGCCTACGACGACGGTGGCCGGCTGCGCTCGATCCTCTATCGCGCGTCGCTCTCCGAGATGGTCGTGCCCTACGGGGATCCCAGCCCGAGCCACTACTGGAAGAACGCCTTCGACGGCGGAGAGAACGGCGTCGGCATCGCCGCCTCGCCGCTCACGCTCGGCTGCGACTGCCTGGGCGAGATCGCCTACCTCGACGCCGTCGTCTCGGACGCCGCGGGCGACCCGGCTCCGATCCCGAACGCCATCTGCATCCACGAGGAGGACGCCGGCGTGCTCTGGCGCCACATCGAGTGGCGCGACGGCTCGGGCGAGGTGCGCCGCTCGCGCCGGCTCGTGATCTCCTCCTTCTCGGCCATCGGCAACTACGACTACGGCTTCTTCTGGTACCTCTACCAGGACGGCACGATCGCCTTCGAGGTCAAGCTGACCGGCGTGCTATCGACCGGCGCCGTCGCTCCGGGCGAGCGCCCGGCCCACGGCACGCTCGTTGCGCCGGGGCTGAACGCGATGGTGCACCAGCACTTCTTCAACATGCGCCTCGACCTCGACGTCGACGGCCGCGCGAATGCCGTCGAGGAAGTCTGGACCGAGTCGCTCCCGCCGGGCGGGGACAATCCCCACGGCAACGCGTTCCGGCCGCGCCGCCGTCGCTTCGCGACGGAGCTCGAGGCCCAGCGGTCGGTCGACACGGCCTCGGCGCGCTGGTGGGAGATCGTCAATCCGCATGTCCTCCACCGGCTGGGCGAGCCGATCGGCTATCGCCTGCTCCCGGGCGAGACGACGTTCGCGTTCGCGCAGGCGGATGCCCCCGTCAGCAAGCGCGCCGGGTTCATCCGCTCCCACCTCTGGGTGACGCCCTACCGGCCCGACGAGCGCTACGCCGCGGGGGAGTATCCGAACCTGCACCCCGGCGGTGCCGGCCTGCCCGAGTGGACGAGCGCCGACCGCCTGATCGGCGACCGCGACATCGTCGTCTGGTACACGTTCGGCCACCATCACGTGCCCCGGCCGGAGGACTGGCCGGTGATGCCGGTCACGACCGCCGGGTTCTCGCTCAAGCCGGTCGGGTTCTTCGAGCGCAACCCCGCGCTCGACGTGCCGCCGTCGACTCCGCACGCCGACCACTGCCAACCGGGGAGCAGCACGTGAGCACAGTCGAGGGGCGCGTCGCCCTGATCACCGGCGCCAGCAGCGGCATCGGAGCCGCGACCGCCAGGACGCTCGCCGAGCAGGGCGCCAGAGTCGCGCTCGCCTCGCGCCGCGGCACCGACGAGGGCATCCCCGGAGCGCTCGCGCGCCCGTGCGATGTACGCGACCCCGCGCAGGTCGAGAGCCTCGTCGCCGAGACGCTGGAGCGCTTCGGCCGCCTCGACATCGTCGTCGCGAACGCGGGCGTCGGGGCGTACGGCGACTTCCTCGACATCTCTCCGGAGCACCTCGAGGAGATGATCGACGTCAACGTGAAGGGACTCCTCTACACGGTGCGAGCCAGCCTGCCGCATTTGCTCGCGAGCCCCGCCGCCGACCTGGTCGTGGTGGCATCGGTCGCGGGGCAGCGCGCGCCCGAGGGCGAGAGCGTCTACGCCGCCTCCAAGTTCGCCCAGGTCGGATTCATGCGCTCGCTCGACCACGAGCTGCACCGCCGCGGCGTGCGCTGCTCGACCATCGCGCCGGGCGGCGTCTGGACCGAGTTCGCCATGGGCGACGGGCGCGGGCGCTCGCCGGATGACGCCGACCTGCCAGGGATGATGCGCGCCCAGGAGATCGCGGACGCCGTCGTCCACGCGGTCACGCGGCCGCGCACGCACCGCGTGCTGGAGTCCACGATCCTGCCCATGAGCGACGACTCGATGAACTGAGGAACTCGATGGCACCAAAGGTCACGATCATCGGCGGGGGCTCGAGCAGCTTCGTGCCCGTGTTGCTCCGCCGACTCATGCAGTCCGAGGCGCTCGAGGCGGCGCGGGTCTCGCTCATGGACATCGACGCCGGACGGCTGGGCGTGATGCAGGCGCTCGCCGACAAGCTGATCGTGAGCGAGGGCAGCGACATCCGGGTCACGAGCACGCTGGATCAGCGCGAGGCGCTCGTCGGGGCCGACTTCGTGATCGCCGCGATCGCCGAGGGCGGCATGGACGCCTGGGCGCTCGACCTGGAGATCCCCGGGCGCTACGGCATCGTCATGCACGTCGGCGACTCGGTCGGGCCGGGAGGGATCATGCGCGCCTTCCGCAACGTGCCGGCGCTCGCCCGCGTCGCCCGCAACGCAGCCGAGGTGGCGCCCGAGGCGTACATCTTCAACTACACGAACCCCGCGCCGATCGAGGCGCTCGCGATGCGGACCGCCGCGCCGAGCGTGCGGTCGTTCGGGCTCTGCTCGTGCACCGCCCACGCGAGCAGCCGCGAATGGCTGGCCGCGCAGGCCGGCGTCAAGCCCGCCGAGATCGCGATGCCGCCAGTGGTCGGGGGCATCAACCACTGCGCATCGATCCAGGAGCTGCGGCTGAATGACGGCAGCGACGCCATGGCGCGCGTGCGCGCCCGCGCGACCAACCCCGTGGTCAAGTGGGCGCTCGACACCTACGGCGTGCTGCCGTACTGCTGGACGCACTGGACGGAGTTCTTCCCCCAGATGCAGCGCCTCGAGGCTCCCTACGAGGGGAAGGCCCAGGGCGTCGCGATGCGCTACGGCATCACGACCCACGACATGGACTACGAGCGAGCGCGGGTGCAGGGCCTCGAAGCACTCGCGGAGACCTGGACGGCCCCAGATTCCGGCCCAGTGACGCTCGCGGACGTGCCCGTCGGCGACGAGGACGAGGGCATCGAGGTCATCGACATCATCGAGGCCATCGTGCTCAACGGCAACATCACGCGCGTGGTGAACGCACCCAACCGCGGGACGATCCCGAACCTGCCCGAGGACGCGATCGTCGAGGTCAACGCGCAGATCAACGCCTACGGCGTGCGGCCGATCCACACCGGTCCGCTGCCGGAAGCACTCGCCGCCCACCTGCGCCAGTACGTGAGCTTCCAGCAGCACGTCGTGCGAGCCGCCCTCTCAGGAGACCGCACCGCCGCGCTGCACGCCTTCCTGCTCGACCCGAACACGCAAGCGCACCTCGACCTGGCGCAGACGCAGGCCCTGCTCGACGAGCTCCTCGAGGCGCACCGGCAGTACCTGCCGCAGTTCAAGCGGTAGCGCGGTAGGCCTGCGCTGAGCCGACGCACGGCGGGGTCAGGCGGGCGGTGCGTTCCGCCGCGGCTTCCCGGCCGCCAGCCGTTTGATTTGCCGGCCGCCGGGTACCAGGCCCGCGGCACGCTCCCGCACTTCGTCTCGCGAAAGGCACTTCGGATGGCTCCCAACGGCAACGGCCGGAAGCAGAGCTCGGTCACGTTCCTCCCCGCCGGTCTCGACCGCAAGGACAGCGAGCAACTGGTCGCGATCCTGCAGGCACGGCTCGTGTCGCTGATCGACCTCGGCCTCACGCTCAAGCACGTGCACTGGAACGTCGTCGGGCCGCACTTCATCGGGGTGCACACGATGCTCGACCCGCAGTACGAGCGCGTGGGCGAGCTCGTTGACCAGCTCGCGGAGCGCATCACGACCCTCGGCGGCAGTCCCGACGGCAGGCCGGGATCGCTCGTGAAGCAGCGCTCCTGGGACGACTACTCGCTCGAGCGCGATCTCGTGGACGCCCACCTCGCGGCGCTCGACCAGGTCTACGTCGGCGTGATCACCGCCCATCGCGACGCGATCGACGAGATGGAGAAGATCGACCCGGTCACCCAGGACATCCTGATCGGCCAGACCGAGGACCTCGAGCAGTTCCACTGGTTCGTGCGGGCGCACCTCGAAGACGCGGGCGGCCGCCTGGCAGATGCGGGCGATCGCACCGAGCGGACGGCGGCGGCCAGTGCGCGGCGCGCCTCCGACTCGCCCAAGCCCCGCAAGCGCACTCGCGCGAAGCGCGGCTAGCGCGGCGGTGCGAGCACTCGTCCTCAACTGCACGCTCAAACGCTCGCCGGAGGCCTCCAACACCGAGGCGCTCGCCAGCGTCCTCAGGACCGCGCTGGAGGCCGGCGGAGTGAGCTGCGAGAGCATCCGCATCGTCGACCTCAACATCTTGCCGGGTGTCTCGTCCGACGAGGGCGAGGGCGACGAGTGGCCCAAGCTCCACGACAGGCTGCTCGCCTCCGAGATCCTCGTGCTCGCGACGCCGACCTGGTTCGGCCAGCCGTCCAGCGTCGTCAAGCGCGTGCTCGAACGTATGGACGCGATGCTCTCGGAGACGGACGACGACGGCCTGCCGGTCGCCTTCAACCGCGTCGCCGGCTTCGTCGTCACGGGGAACGAGGACGGAGCGCACCACGTCATCGCCGAGCTCGCGCAGGCCGTCAACGACATCGGCTACACGGTGCCCGCGCAGGCCTGGACGTACTGGAACAAGGGGCCCGGGCCCGGGCCGACCTACCTCGAGACCGACGAGGGCCACGACTGGTCGGCCAGGACAGCGCGCACCGCCGCCGCCAACCTCATCGCAGTGGCCGAGGCGCTGGCCTCGCATCCCCTGCCCAAGCCCTCGGCGTGAGCGCAGCGCCCGGAATCGACGCAGGTCGCACAGCCCCGCGCGCCCCGATGAACGGCATCCTCGGCGCGATCGGGGACACGCCGCTCGTCGCGCTGCGCCGCTACCTCCTGCGGCCGGACGTGGACGTCTGGGCGAAGCTCGAATCGGCCAACCCCGGCGGGAGCGCCAAGGACCGCCCGGCGGCACGCATGATCCGGGACGCCGTCGCGAGCGGCCAGATCGACCTCGGCACGACGGTGGTCGAATCGAGCTCCGGCAACATGGGCATCGGGCTGGCCCAAGCCTGCCGCTACCACGGCCTGCGCCTGATCGTCGTCGTGGACGCCCGCGCGCAGCGTGCGAGCGTGCAGGCGATGCGGGCTCTCGGCGCCGACGTGCGCGTCGTCACGCGCCCCGATCCCGAGACGGGCGACCTGCTCGTCGCCCGGTTGAACGCGGTCCGGCGGTTGCTCGCCGAGCTGCCGAACTGCTTCTGGCCTGACCAGTACGCCAACGAATCGAATCCCGCAGCTCACGCCGCGGGGACGATGCGCGAGATCGACGAGGCGCTCGAGGGCGCCCTCGACTATCTCTTCGTCGCCACCAGCACCACCGGCACGCTCGGCGGTTGCGCCGACTACCTGCGCGAGCACGGGCGCGCGACGAGACTGGTGGCGGTGGACTCGACGGGCAGTGCGCTCTTCGGTGGCCGGCGCGACCGGCGCGTCATCCCCGGCTTCGGCGCGGGAGTCGAGACCAGCTTATCCGCGGCCGCCGACTACGACGAGCTGATGCGCGTGTCGGACCTCGACTGCGTCGTCGGCTGCCGCCGGCTGGCCGAGCGGGAGGCCGTCCTCGCCGGGGGTTCCTCGGGCGGCGTCGCCTTCGCGCTCGAGAGCGCGGCGGCTCAGATGGCGCCGGGCAGCCGCTGCGCGGTCATCTTCCCCGACGGCGGCAGCGGCTACCTCGACACGGTCTACGACGACGCCTGGGTGGAGAGCGAACTGGGCTGCAGCCCGGCGCGGCTCGCGGCGCGGATCGCAGAAGGGGAGCACCTATCGCTACCCAGCTTTCCCTAGACCCGCGCGCACGCGCAGATGCGGACAGCCCGCTACGCGTGGCGATCGCCGGTCTCGGCCCCAAGGGCCTGTTCGCGCTCGAGCGCTTGCTCGACCACACCTGCGGCCTGGACGCCGCGATGCGGATGGAGATCGACCTCTACGAGCCGCACCCCGTGCCCGGCGCCGGCCCGAACTACGACCCCTCGCAGCCCGCCTACCTGAGGATGAACTTCGCCGCCGACCAGCTCGACCTGTGGTGGCCCTCGAGCGAGGCCGTCCCTGCGAGCGAGCGGCAGCCCTTCATCGCCTGGTCCGCACACTCCGGGGTCAGGCACCAAGTCTTCGTGCCTGACCCCGACGTATGCACGCCGACGGACGAGTATCCGGCTCGGGCCGAGGTCGGTCGCTACCTGGCCGACGGCTTCGAGACGCTGCTCCGCCACGTGCCGCCGAACGCCGACGTGCGGGTTCGCCCAGCGGCCGTCGACGCCATCGAGGCGGACGGGCCCCGATGGGCCGTGCGTGCCGGCGATGCGAGTAGCAGCTACGACGAGGTGCTCATCGCCGTCGGCCATCAGGACGCGCCTGACGCGGGCCCCTCCGCGGGCTGGGCGCACGCGGCTCCGCTCGTCGCTGCTGTCTTCCCGGTTGGACGCAGGCTCTCGCGCGCTGCTGTGCCTCCAGGAGCGACGGTTGCGATCCGCGGCTTCGCCCTGACGTTCATCGACGCCGCGCTCGCGCTCACGGAAGGCCGCGGCGGATCGTTCGAGCCGCTGGATCACCCCTTCCGGCTGCGCTACGTGCCAGGCGACGACGACGCCGGAGCGATCGTCCCTTTCACGCGCAGCGGCCGCGCCATGCTCGCCAAGCCCGGCCCGCAGGTCGCGGCCCGCGTGCCCGCACTCGGGCGCATCGCAGCGGAGGGTCGCGCGCGCATCGCCGATCTCGGCGGCACCGTCGACCTGCACGGCGAGCTGATGCCGATTCTCACAGCGACGGCCTGCGCCAACCTCGTCGCCGCGAACGGCGACACCGGCGAGTGGAGCATCCGCGTGGCCGTCGGCCGCCGGCTGGCCGAGGCTGTCGGCGGTGTCACGGCCGCAGACGAGCCCGATCCCGCCGATGCGATCGAGCGATCGCTGGCCGTTGGCGCGGGCCTGGCGCCGCCCGGCGTGCCGTGGGCGCTCGGGCACACGTGGCGGAGCCTCTACCCGGCGCTCGTGGCGCGCCTCGGAGGCGACGGGCTGGCCGCGCACGACTGGCCGGCGTTCCTGCGGCTGTCGGCGGAGATGGAGCGGATCGCCTTCGGCCCTCCCCCGATGAATGCGGCCAAGCTGCTCGCGCTCGTCGAGGCCGGCCGTGTCGATCTCAGTCACGTGCGCGGAGGGACGCTCGGGACGCGCGAGGGCCGCACGGCGGTGCGCTCGGAGCGCGGCGAGCGAGCGCTGGACGTCGTGATCGACGCGGTCCTCTCCCCTCCGGGTGCGCTTGGCCGGTGCGGGCTGCTCGCCGATCTCGTCGCCGCGGGCTCGGCGCGCATCGCACCCTGCAGGCGCGGGCTCGAGGTGACTGCGGATGCCAGTTGCCGGGCGGGCGACGGCAAGATCGCGACGGGCCTCGCCGCGCTCGGCCGGCCGACCGAGGACTCCGTCATCGGAAACGACACCCTCAGCCGTCTGGTGCATCCCCAGGCCGACCGCTGGGCCCGCCGGGTCGCCCAGCGCTGCCGCGAGGACTACCTCGCCACACGACGGCGCGGACTGCGCGGAGGCGGGCGCACGTGAGTGTGCGGGTCACCACTCCCGATACCACGCAGATCCGCTCCGGGTGTGGGGGCAGCGAGCCGCTCCCGGCGCGCCTCGAGCCCTGGCAGATCGAGCTCTGCGGCAATCCGAAGTTGCTCGCCGAATGGGTCGACCACCACGGATCGCCGCTGAACGTGCTCGATCCCACTCCGCTCGCGCGCAACGCCGGCGAACTCCAGAGCGCGGCGACCCTTGCCGGCGTCGAGCTCAAGGTCTTCTTCGCACGCAAGGCCAACAAGGCCCTCGCACTGGTCGACGAGGCGCGCGACAACGCGCTCGGAGTGGATGTCGCAGGCGAGCGCGAGCTCGCCCAGGTGCTCGCCCGCGGTGTGCCGGCCTCCGACATCGTGGTGACGGCCGCGGTCAAACCGCGAGCCCTGCTCGAGCTGTGCGTAGCTTCCGGCGCGACGGTCGTGATCGACAACGAAGACGAGCTGACCCTCGTGACGGAGGTCGCAGACGGCGCGGAGCGGGACGTCCCCGTGGCGTTCCGGCTCGCGCCGGAGATCGCGCCCTGCACGCGCTTCGGCCTGCCGGCCGCGCAGATCGCAGCGCTCGCCGGCCGCCTCTGGCCGCACGGTCCGGCCGGACGGCTCGTCCTGAGCGGCCTGCACTTCCACCTCGACGGCTACCGGGCGAGCGACCGCGTAGCGGCGCTCGGTGAGACCCTCGAGCTCGTCGACGCGCTGCGCGGGCGCGGGCACCGCCTGACGTTCGTCGACATCGGCGGCGGGATCCCCATGAGCTACCTCGACGACGCGGCGGTCTGGGATCGCTTCTGGAGCGAGCACCGCGCGGCGCTGGCCGGGCGCCGGGAGCCGCTCACGTTCGAGGGCCACGGCCTCGGCCTGACGGCGCACGACGGCGAGATCCGCGGCCTGCCGAGCGTCTATCCGTACTACCAGCGCCTGGTGCGCGGAGCGTGGCTGGCGCACGTGCTCGACGGCGAGCTGAGCACGGGCGCCGGGCGCCGGCCGGCCGCAGCAGCGCTGCGCTTGCGAGGGCTCGAGCTCCGCTGCGAGCCCGGGCGATCGTTGCTCGACGGCTGCGGCCTCACGGCCGCGCGCGTTGAGTTCCGCAAGCAGCGCCGCGACGGCATGTGGCTGATCGGGCTCGCCATGAATCGCACCCAATGCCGCTCCACCTCCGACGACTTCCTCGTCGACCCCTTGCTCCTCTCCCCTGCGAGCGAGCGCGAAGGTCCCGCTGCGGGCGAGCTGGAGGGCTACCTCGTCGGCGCCTACTGCGTCGAGCGTGAGCTGCTGACCCGGAGGCTGCTGCGCCTCCCCCGCGGGGTGGCGGTCGGCGACCTGGTCGTCTTCCCGAACACGGCCGGTTACCTCATGCACAGCCTCGAGAGCGCCTCGCACCAGATCCCGCTCGCGCACAACCTCATCGTGCGGTCCGGTGCCCCGCCGTTCCTCGATGCGATCGACTCATGACCACGGGGGGATCGTCATGATCTGCCCCCGTGCAACACCCTGAACCCGATTCCCGCCCGGCGGGCGCCGGTCTGCGGTGGCCGCAGACCCGGCTGGCTCCGGCGTTCACCGCGCTGATCGTCCTGCTCGCATTGATCGTGGCGAGCGGCGTGGTCATCTCCCGCAGCATCGACGACGACGCCAACCGCGTGTATCTGCATCAACTCATCCCCCTGCGCTCCGCGGCACGCGACCTCGCCCTCCAGCTCGTGAACCAGGAGACGGGCGTCCGCGGATACCTGATCACGCGGGACCCGCGAAGCCTCGCGCCCTACAACAGCGGGCGTGTCAAGGGCGCCAAGGACCTCATTTACCTCCGGGCCCACGCCGATGCGTCACCGCGCCTCGCGCAACTCGTGCCGGTGCTCGACGCGCAAGTCGCCGATCTCCATCGGTTCTTCGCGCAGGAGGTCCAGCTGGCCCGGGACGGCGGCGCGGATCTCGCGCGCGCACGACGCAGCGCCGAGGCGGGCACAGCTGTGTTCAATCGCTTCCGCAAGACGGCGCAGGCGACGCTCGACGAGATGAACAACCGGAGCGCGGCCACGGAGCGCTCGCAGAAACGCAGGACGAACGAGCTCACGATCCTGCTGATCGTGCTGGGCGCCGCGGCCATCGCACTCGCGGCCGGCATCGGCCGCCGCGTCTCGCGGCGCACCGACGGGCTGCTCGAGACGCTCGTCTCACGCGAGGCCCAGGTGACCGCGTTGCGCGACCGGGCCGTGGCGCTGCGGAGCTTCGTCGAGCGTCTCGCCGCGGCCGTCGACCTCCCCGAGGTCGGGGAGGTGTTCGCACAGCACGGCCCGCAACTCGCCGGCGCGCAGGGCGGCGCGATCATCCTGCTGGACGGAGAGACCGGCCGCCCGTCGCTCCTGGCGGCGGCCGGGGCGGGCAGCGCGCAGGAGTTCTGGCACGCTGCCGTCGTCGAGGAGCACGCCATCGGCGCCGCCAGTCGCGGGCTCGAGGCGCTGATGCTGGGCGCGCCCCGGGAGATCGAGAGCGCCTTTCCCGGCCTCGCTCACCTCCACCCAGCCGATCGCGACGGGGCCTGGGCGCTCGTCCCGCTGCGCAGCAACCGGCGGGCAATCGGCGCCGTCGTCGTCACCTACGAAACGAGACAGGCCTTCGGCGACGAGCAGGGCGCGCAGGTCCTGACGCTCGCGACCCGCGTCGGCGTGGCACTCGACCGCGCGCTGCTGCTCGCGCGCCAGCACTCGATCGCGCACACGCTGCAGCAGAGCCTGCTGCCGGCGATGATGCCCGAGACCGACGGCATCGACCTCGCCGCCGTGTACCTCCCGGCTGGGGATGCGATCGAGGTGGGCGGTGACTTCTATGACGTCTTCGAGACCGCCCACGGCCTCGCCCTGGTCGTCGGCGACGTGGCCGGCAAGGGCCCCCACGCCGCCCGCCTGACGGCCCTCTGCCGCTACACGCTGCGCGCTGCGCTACGCGCCCAGGACGACCCGCAGGCTGCGCTGCAGATCCTCAACGAGGAGTTGCGTGCACAGACTGCGGAAGAGGAGTTCGTGACGCTCACCTTCGCGCTGCTCTTCCGGTGCGGCGAGAACGCGACCGTCTCCACCGCGAATGCCGGCCATCCGCCCGGCATCATCCAGCGCGCCGAGGGCACGCTCGAGACGCTCCCGCACGGTTCGCTTCCGCTCGGCATCGCCCGTGACTGGAGCGCCGTCACGGAGACGACCGTGCTGTCGGGCGGCGACAGCCTCGTGTTCTACACCGACGGGGTCACGGAGACGCGGGGGAACCACGGCCTGTTCGGCGAATCCGGCGTGCGGGCGGTCATCGAGGCCAGTCGGGGGCTGACGGCTCGCGCACTGGCCGACGCGATCGCCCGCGCGGCGCGCGCACATCACACTGCAGAGGTCGTGCAGGACGACATCGCCATCCTCGCTCTCCGCGTGGACCCGGAACTACACTGGGGCAAGCCGGACGACTGACGATTTGCAGCACTCCGACGTCACAACACCCCCCTGCTCGACCCGAGGGCCGAAGGCCTTCCGGCACGACGCGGTCTTCTACCGCGGCGAGCGTGACTTCCTGCCCTCCGTGCTGCCGTTCGTCGCCTCGGCGGTCGAGCGCGACGAGCCCGTGCTGGTGGCGGTGCTGCCCGCACGCCGGGAGGCGCTGCGCGGCGAGCTCGGTGAGGCCGCCGGCGCTGTCGAGTTCGTTGACATGGAATCCGCCGGCCGCAATCCCGCCTGCATCATTCCCGTCTGGAACGCCTTCGTCGCCCGCCATGCGGCCGGCGGCAAATCGCTGAACGGGGTCGGCGAGCCGATCTGGGCAGAGCGGACCGCGCAGGAGATCGCCGAGTGCCAGCGGCACGAGTCGCTCCTCAACCTCGCCTTCGAGGGCGCCCGGTCGTTCTCCCTGATCTGCCCCTACGACGAGGCCGGCCTGTCTGCGGACGTCCTGGCAGCCGCGCGCGAGAGCCACCCGCACGTCGTCCGGGACGGCCGCCGGCGAGCCAGCAAGGCCTTTCACGGTGTGGATGCCATCGAGATCTCCGACCGCAGGCCGTTGCCCAGCGCGCCCGAGGGCCTGCCCGCTCGCGCGTTCGCCCCCGGCGACCTCACGATCCTCCGGCAGACGGTCGAGCGCTGGGCGACGGGGCAGGGCGTCGAGGCGTCCCGCGCCGCCGACCTTGCGCTCGCCGTGCACGAGGCCGCCGTCAACAGCATTCGCCACGGCGGAGGACGCGGCCTGCTGCGGTCGTGGGCGCACGAGGGCGCGGCCGTGTGCGAGATCGCCGACGCGGGCGCCCTCTGCGATCCCCTCGCGGGCCGGTCGCTTCCCGCCCCGGACTCCGCCGGCGGCCGCGGCCTCTGGCTGATCAACCATCTGTGCGATCTCGTGCAGATCCGGGCGACCGAAGAGGGAATGGTGGTCCGCATGCACCAGCAACTGGGTGCAACGGCGTGAGCGACGACACGTTCGCCGCGCCGCCCCCGGAATTCGCCGTGAGCGTGTCACAGGCGAGCGACGGAAGGGCCATCGTCGCGGCGTCCGGCGAGCTGGACATCGCGAGCGCTCCGCAGCTCCTGAACGCCATCGCGATGCTCGGGCAGCCGGGCACGAGCAGCCTCGCGATCGACCTCTCGGCGCTCACCTTCATCGACTCGAGCGGGATCAACGCTCTCAGGACAGCCGTCCGTGATGCCCGTGCGCGCGGCGTGCCCGCCATCGTCGCCGCGCCGAGCGAACACGTGCAGCGCGTGCTCGAGCTCGTTCGGCTCGGCGAGATCCTGCCGCTCGAGCTCTCACTGGCGGACGCCTTCGCACGGCTCGATCGCGACGGTGCGGGCGGCCCGGAGGCTGCGTTGCCGAAGCTCGACACCCCATCCGATGACTCGGCGCGCGCTCGGACGGCACGGAGGCCGGGGCGCGGATGAGCACCGTAGGCGACACCGGCCTGACGCGTGCCGATGATGTCGGTGCCCGCTCGTCGCGCCGCTGGCTGCCGCTGCTCGCGCTGGCCGTCCTGGTGCTCTTCGCGGGCGTCGGCAGCGCGCTGGCTTGGCGACAGTACCGCGATGCGCAGAGGACCGATCTCAAGGATGCGCGAGCCAAGGCCGTGGTCGCCGCAACGGTGTTCGACACCGCCTTCGGAGGTCAGATCGCGGCGCTGAGCTCGATCTCCCAGGCACCCGTGGTCGTGAGCATCGACGAGACCGGGATGCTGGAGTACTTCAAGCGACTTACACGCAAGAACGGCAAGCTGTTCACCGGCGGCCTCGCGTGGATCGATCGCAAGGGCGCGGTGCGCGCGGCCACGAACGGAACGAGGCCCGGGCAGATCGCCGTCTCCGACCGCGCCTATTTCAAGTCCGCCATGCGGACGGGACAGCCGTACGTCAGCGCCGGTCTGACTGGGCGACAGAGCCACAAGCAGGTGATCGTGATCTCCGTGCCGACGCGTGACCGCAACGGCGAGATCACGGGCGTGCTCGCCGCGACGCTGCTGATCAAGCAGCCGACGGCCGGCGGCCAGGCGCGCTCCATCGCCCTCGGCTACTCGGGCCTCGCCATCCTCGACCGGGAGAATCAGCTGGTCCTCTCGGGCTTCCGGCACCCGCGCAGCCTGGTTGCGCTGCGCAAGTTCGGGAAGGCGGACTCGGGCGTCCTCTCGGACGTGCAGGGCCTCGACGGCAAGCCGGGGCACGTGGTCGCCTTCGCGCACTCGAAGACGCCGCAGTGGAGCGTGATCCTCGACCGTCCGCGCTCCGAGATCTTCGGCGGCGCACGCCGCAGCCTCGGCATCGAGCTCGCGCTGATCGCAGGTGCGACCCTGATCGGCTTCGCGGTGCTCGCCTGGATCCTCACACGCCTGCGCGCGGAGACCCGCGCGCTGGACGCGCAGTCTCTCCGGCGGCGGAAACGCTACGAGGAGGAGCACCGCGTCGCAACGACGCTCCAGCGCAGCCTGCTCTCCGAGATACCGCAGATCGAGGCCGTCGATACCGCAGCGCGCTATCAGGCGGGCAGCACCGGACTCGAGGTCGGAGGCGACTGGTACGACGTGATTCGTCGCCCCGACGGGATCGTCCACGTCAGCGTTGGCGACGTGGCGGGGCGCGGCGTCGCCGCAGCGGCGCTCATGGGCCAGCTGCGCAATGCCTTCCGCGCCTATGCCTACGACCACGATTCGCCGGCGGAGATCATGTGGCGCCTGATCCGCCACATGGGCGACGAGGAGATGGCCACCGCGGTCTGCATCACGATCGACCCGGACGCGCGACAGCTCGCCTACTCGTCAGCAGGCCATCCCCCGCCGCTGCTGCGCGACGACGACTCGGGCGGAGTGATGCGTCTCGATCGCGCGCAGGCTCCGCCGCTCGGCTTCATCTCTCCCGATGCCGTGATCGAGGCCCAGGTCCCGTTGCCGCCGCGCGCGACGCTGCTGGCCTATACGGACGGCGTCATCGAGCGGCGCGACCGCGTGATCGACGAGGGGATCGAGCGGCTGGAGCTGGTCTTCGGCTCGCTCGACCCCGCCGTTCCCGCCGACGTCCTGGCCGACACGCTCATCCACGAGGTCGCAGAGGTGACAGCGGCGGACGACGACATCGCCCTGCTCGTCATGCGGTTCCTCGACCTGCAGGCGACGTCCGGCGCGCCGCGCTCCAGCGCTCTGGTGGATGTCGCACAGATGCCCGAGGCCTAGCGCGAGGCCGTCCGATGACCGCGCAACCCGGAGCCGCGCAGTTCGTGCCGGACACCTCCGGCCTCGCGGAGTTGCGCGCCGCTGCAGCGAGCTGCAAGGGCTGCGACCTCTGGCGCCACGCCACGCAGACGGTCTTCGGCGAGGGGCCCGCGCCCGCCGGCCTCATGCTCGTCGGCGAACAGCCCGGCGATCGGGAGGATCTCGAGGGACACCCCTTCGTGGGGCCCGCGGGCCACGTGCTCGACACGGCCCTCGAGCGCGCCGGAATCGACCGGAGCCGCGTCTATCTGACGAACGCGGTCAAGCACTTCCGCTTCAAGGAGCGTGGCAAGCGTCGCCTGCACGAGAAGCCCACGCGCTCGCAGATCGTCGCCTGCCAGCCGTGGCTCCGGGCCGAGATCGAGGTCGTCGAGCCGGGCCTGCTCGTGCTCATGGGAGCGGTGGCGGCGCAGTCGCTGCTCGGCAGCGACTTCAGCGTGATGCGCCGGAGGGGCATCGTGCCCGACGCCCCTCCGGGCCTGCCGCCGGTGCTCGCCACGGTCCACCCCTCCTCGATCCTGCGCGCACCCGACGATCAGCGACACGCGCGCATGGAGGAGTACGTCGCGGATCTGCGCGCGGCCGCAGCGCTGCTGGCGCGCTGAAAACGGCTTGGTCACGAGCGTTCAGGCGCGGATGTTTCGTTCGTGCAGAATGCGGCAACGTCAGAGGTATGAGTGCGAGCCGCCAGCTGATCTCGTGCCCCGAGTGCAGTAGCGTCTTGGTCCAGTTCGACGCCTGGCGGGCGGTCGGGGAGAACGGCGCGGTGATCGAGCGTCACTGCCCGGAGTGCTGGCACTCGGACGAGCTCTCCGTCAACATCGCCGTCGCCGACGTCCTCAACGAGCACGCTGCGGAGCTCACGACCAGTCTCGAAGAGCTCGCAGACTGCCTCGAGTCGGCCAGCGAGCTCTGGATCTCCCGCTAGCTTCCGTCGCGGGCCATGGCGTCGTACTGGCGGGCGCTGCGCTCTCCGTCGGTCATCTCCCCGGAAGCTGCAGCAGGATCGGCGTGCGCAACACTTGGGGTCTGGCCCTTGATGTCCCGCGCGCACCACTCGGGGTCTGACCCTTGATGTCCCGCCGCTCTCGAGCGGGTCAGCCCACGAGCTCTCCGGGCACGACGGTCAGCGTCCGCTCACGGCCTGCGCGCAGCACGGTGAACTCGACCTCCCGGCCGATGCGCTCGTCGATCATCAGGCGCTGCAGGTCGGTGGCGTCCTCGACTGCCACCCCGTCGACCGCCAGCAGGAGATCTCCGATCTGAACGCCGGCGCGCGCCGCCGCCCCGTCCTCGATGACCTGCACGATCTCGATCGCCCGGGAGCGGCCGAGACGCGCCGCGGTCGCCGGCGGCAGCGGCCGCGGAGCGACGGCGACCCCGAGCTGAGCGCGCCTGACGCGGCCATCGCGCATCAGCGTGGAGATGATCGTCTCTGTCGCCCGGTTGATGGGCACCGCCAGGCCGAGACCGAAGCCGGCCAGGGCAGTGTTGATGCCGACCACCCTGCAGGCGCTGTCGACCAGAGCGCCACCCGAGTTGCCCGGGTTCAGGGCGGCGTCCGTCTGGATGACGTTCTCGATCAGCCGCTGCGGCCCGCCTCGCCGCCCGGCCGGAAGGGAGCGCCCGAGGCCGCTCACGACACCGGCCGTGACCGAGCTGGCGAAGCCATGGGGATTGCCGATGGCGACAACGAGCTGGCCCACTCGCAACTGTTCGGCGTCTCCCATGCGCGCGGGCTCGAGATCGCCGGCCTCCGCGCGCAGCACGGCCAGATCCGAGAGGCGATCCGAGCCCACGACGGAGATGCGGGTCTCGCGGCCGTCGGGGAAGCTGGCCGTCACCTCGGCCGCTCGTTCGACGACATGGGCCGAGGTCAGCAGGAAGCCGTCGGGCGCGATGACCACCGCGCTCCCGCCCCCGATGCCATCGCCCCGCCGCGTGCGCCGGATGACCCGGAGGTTGGCGACGCTGGCCGACAGGCTCTCGGCGATCTCGATGACCGTGCGCGAGTAAGCGTCGAGCGCCGCCTCGGAGCCTGCCGCCAGAGCTGCGACGTCGCCGCTCATTCCGCCTGCACTCCCTCGAACTGCACCGTCAGCTCGCGCGGCTCGGCGCCTCGCAGCACGCGCACCTTCAGCTCCGTGCGGGCGCCGCGCACGGCGCGGTCGAGATCGCCGATGCTGCGCACCGGCTCGCCGTCGACCTCGACAACCAGGTCGCCGCGGGAAAGCTCGGCCCGGTTGGCGGGGCTGTCGGCCCTGACGCGCAGGATCAGCACGCCGGGCTGCTCGGAGAGCCCGACGGCGCCCCGCATGCGGGACGCCACCGCCGACGGGGCGACGGCGACGCCGAGGCGCGGCGTCATGCGCTCGTCCGGCTCGAAGAAGGCGAGCCAGGCCGGGATGTGCTCCGTCAGCGCCTGGAGGGCGCTCGCCGAGAGCGCCGAGAGCAGGCGCTCGGCGCGGTCGCGATAGGCCGGCTGCGCGGCCTGGACGAGCTGAAGGCCGCGCTCGGTCAGTGAGACCGTCACGCTGCGGCGGTTCTCGGGATCGCGCTCGCGGCTGATGATCCCCGCGTGCTCCAGGCGCCCGAGGCGCACGCTCATGGTTCCCGATGTCCGCCGTACCCTCGCCACGACCTCGCGCTGGTTGAGCGTGTGCCCGGGTGCCCGCTCGAGCTCGGACAGCACCAGGAAGCTTGCCCGTGTCAGCCGGTGCTCCGCGAGCGCCTCCTCGAGCTCGGACTCGAGGTGGGCAGCGACGCCGATCGTCGCATCCACCAGAGCCTCCGCGTTCGATTCCTTCGACATGATGCTCCTCATAATTGCTTCGGTCGAAGCAATATAGCGAAGCAAAGCTGAGGCGTGGCAATGAGGAGGTTTAGTAGCCGCGGCCCAGCAGCACCTTGGCGGCGCTGTCGAACTCCGCCTGCGATCCGATCTCGAAGCGCAGCGCGTCGGCCATGCGGTTGATGATGTTGAAGAGATACGCGACGGTGAACGCGTCGACGATCGCCTCGTCGCCGACCCCGGCATCGCGCACGCGGGCGACATCCGCCGCGGTGATGCCCTCGTGATCCAGCGTGAACTGCTCGAGCAGCGGGAGCATGGCGCGCGCGCCTGCCGAGATCTCGGCCTGGTCGAGGTTGTCGAGCCGGTCGTCGAGGACCTCGGCTCCGTACACGACCGACGCGACCGCGCCGTGGGAGCGCAGTCAGAACTCGCAGTCGTTCTTCTTCGACACGTAGGCCGCGAACAACTCGCGCTCGCCGACCGTCCACGGCGACGGCCCGCGCATGACCTCCTGGAACATCATCTTCGAGCCGAAGAACTCGCGCCGGTAGCGCAGCGTGCGCACAACGTCGGGAGCGCGCTGTCTCGAGACGACGCGGATCAGCAGGAACAGGGCCCGGTAGCGCAGCCGGTCGCCGCGGTTCACCTCGGGCAGTCGCATCATCGCGAGTGCTCCCGCGCGGCTTGCTCGAGCGCGGCGAGGGCCGCCGTCAGCTGGCGGCTGGCCTGACCGACGGCCGCCGCGACGGTGTACTCGAAGATCTCCGGGTCGCCGAGGCCCTCCGCCTGCAGCGCCGCGACATCGGCGTCCGTGACGCCGTTGGCGTCGCGTGCGACCTGATCGCAGTAGCGCCCGCGCGCACCGCCGAGCTCGCCCGGACGATCGAACGCGATCCGGCGATCGCCCGGCGGCACGGACGCATCGCCCCGCAGGACCGAGCCTTCGAGCAGCTCCCTCAGCGCGGCGAACTTCCCGCTCGCGGACGTCACGCCGCCGCTCCGCGGCAGAAGCACGAGCCCGTGATCGGGACCGTCGCGTCGGCGACCGCGATGTCGAGGTGCTCCTTGATTGCAGCGGCCTCGGCACACTTGCCGAGCAGCGACAGGCACTCGTGGTAGCCGTGCAGGCTCCAGACGTTGCCGGGGTGCCGGCAGGGCCGGCTGAGCGTGTCGTCGAGCCCGAGATCGGCCCGGTACACGGCCTCCGCCTCCTCCACCTTGCCCTGCTCGAGCAGCAGGGCGCCGAGCGCGTGGCGACTCGGCTGCATCCAGCCCCATGGCTCGTCGTAGGCCAGGTTGTCGTCCAGCTCGACCGAGCGGCGCAGGTGCGCGAAGGCCTCGTCGAAATCGCCGCTGCGGTAGGCGATCTCGCCGTCGAGCATCTCCGACGCCACCGCCAGGATGTCGGCGCAGGTGTTGTTGAAGACGTAACGCGTCTCGGGGAGACGCGTGAGCGCCTCGCGGAAGAGCTGCCGCTGCTCCAGCGCGCGGGCGACGTCACCCGTGGCTGCGTGGGCCACGCCCTTCGCGTAGTGCAGCATCGCGGTCGTCGCCGCATACAGCACGGGGTCGGCCGGCAGCGGCTCGTCGATGATCTCGCGCCAGCGCCCGAAGCGCACGAGCACGTGCAGCCGCATGGGCACGAATCCCTCGACCCAATCGGCCATGGGCGGCGTCTCGACGCGCAGCAGCTCCTCGGTGAGGGTGGCGGCCAGCTCGTCCGCCGCCTCGAGCGCGGGCTCCATCTGCCCGAGGAACAGGGCGCCGTAGATCTTGAAGTGGTGGTTGTGGCAGCGATAGAGCGTGTAGAAGTTGAGCGCGCCCTCCCGCTCCAGGAACTTCTGGTCGGCCTCGATGGCGCGCTCGTTGCTCGTGATCACCTCGCGGTAGCGGCCGCACAGCACGTCGATGTGGGTCGGCATGTGGCGCAGATGTCCCGCGTCGGGAACGAGCTCGCGCAGCTGCTCCGCCGCCGGCGCGGCCCGCTCGGGGAACGGCGACATCTCCATTGCATGCACGTACATGTGCAGGAGGCCGGGGTGCGACCTCGCCGAGTCCCCTATCGCCCGCTCCAGCACCGCGAGCGCCTCCAGCGTGTCGGCGCCCTCCGACGGCTCACCGCTCTGCAGGTCCCAGAGCTGCCAGGGCGTCCGGCAGATGAGCGCCTCGGCGAACAGGCTCGCGACATCCTGGTCGTCGCCGAACCGCGCATAGGCGGTGCGCAGGCCCGCGGCGTAGGCGTCACTCCAGAGCGAGAACTCCTCGGGCGGCGTGGACTCCGGGAAGCGGGCGCCCAGAGCCTCGATCAGCGCCTGCTCCACCGGGTCGCCCCCCGTACTCAGCGAGCGTGCACGCTCGACGGCGGCGCGCGCCGCCACCACCACCTCCGCGAGCTCCTCGGGGTCGAACGCGTCCCAGTCCTTGTTGTAGTTCGGGCCCAGCGCGTAGGCGATGCCCCAGTGCGCCATCGCACAGGCCGGATCCGCCTCGGCCGCCCGCTGGAAGCAGCGCACCGCCTCCTCGTGGTTGAAGCCGTAGGCCCAGACCAACCCTCGATCGAACCAGGCCTGCGCATCGGCCGAGGAGGTCGAGACCGGCCGGGTGTACGAGCCGAGGTCGTACGCGTAGTCGATCACGGTGGCCGATTCTCGCACACGGCGCTGCGAACTATCCCGCGGCTCGCTCCGCTCGCTCCCGGATCCCCCGGAGCATGCCCCGGCTCATGACGAAGCTGACCAGCTGGACGGGCTCGACGAGCAGCGGGCTCCACCAGCGCGAGTAGCCGTAGCGCTCGCGCACCACCAGCCGCGTCGCCCCGCCGGGCGCGTCGAGCAGCACGAACGCCCAGGTGCAGTCATACGGCGGAGCCACGTTGCCCATCGGCACGCCGCCGCGGATCACCAGGGCTCGCCCGGGATCGACGACGACGGCGATGAGCGCGATCTCGGGATGGAGCCTGACCGGATCGCCGATCGAGACGTGCTGCCACTCGGGATGGATGCGGTCGGCGCTGTGCAGATCGCAGCCCAGGAGGTTCTCGAGGGCGTCGTAGGTGTAGAAGCCGCCGCGCCCCTGCCCGAGCTGGGCGATCCACGGCCAGACCGCGGCGGGAGCGGCGCCGATCGTGATCGCGCGTGTCGCCGTGATGTCGGCCCGAGCCATGAGCTCGTCGCCGGGCAGGTGAGCGCTCAGCTCCGCGTCGCTCGCCCCCCAGCGCAGGTAGCGGCGGCGGGCGAGACGGCCGGCGAGCACCGCCGCCCCGAAGCCGATGACGAGACTCGACCTGGCGTATCTGTGCGAAGCGCGCATGGAAGAGGTGCCTTCCTCTGTGGGCGACGGGCGCGTGAGCATTCCGGCGCCCGCTGTCCCTCAGCATGCTCCCTCCCGGCGCCCGGCGCAGCGCAACAAACCCGCACACATCCGCTGCGGAAAACCCGCCGCGCAATCGAGGGACGACACCGAAGCCACCGCCACCCGCCGCGACGACCATACGTTTGCAGGTCGCGATGTGGCGGCCACCCATTCACAGCGGAGGCACCCATGTTCAACACCGTCGTTCTCGCACTGGACGGCTCCGACTCGTCCGATCGTGCACTCGAGTACGCGACGACGCTCGCCAAGGACCAGGGAAGCGCCGTGCACGTCATCCACGTGCGCGAGATCTTCGTCGGTCGCGGCGGCGGGCCCGTCCCGCTCAACGAGCGCGACCTGCAGACGAAGGTCGAACTGCAGGTCGAGGGGCTCACCGCGGCCGGCGTCAACGCCGACCTCGAGACCCATTCGGTGCCCTTCGGGGGCCCCGCGAACGTGATCGCCGACGCCGCCCAGAGCTCCAAGGCCGACGTCGTCATCACCGGCACGCGCGGCCTCGGCGGCATCTCGGGGCTGCTCCTCGGGAGCGTCGCGCAGCGCCTGCTGCAGCTCGCCCACTGTCCCGTCCTCGTCATTCCGCCGGCAGCCTGACCCCCGCCCGTCCGGTCCTGTGCGCGTCCCAATCGACCACCCGAACGGAAGGAACATCCCAATGAGGCGTTGGCTGCAATACGGCGGATTCGCCGCCGGAATCGTCCTGGTGCTCTTCGGCGCCGTGGCCATCTACATGGGCGTGAGCGGTCGTTCGACCGTGCACGACAACCTGCGCCAGGAGCGCATCGTCGGCTCGGCCGACATGACGCCGGCCGGCATCAAGGCCGAGGCGAAGGCCGCCGGCCTGACCAACATCGCGCTGCCGACCTGCAGCGTCGCCGGCAAGACCGTCGCTACCGGCGCCGACGCGCGCTGCTTCGCCACCTACATGCGCATCCACGCCCTCGAGGCGTCCGGTGGCCTCACGTACGCGGAGATGCCGCGCTACGCGACTGCGGACGGCAAGGGCACCAGCGACGCAGCCCTGGCCACGAAGACCCCCGGCGGGCAGCCGCTGGACAACCCGGTCCGCGCAGTGTGGGTCAACGAGACCGCGCTCAGCACGGCGCTCAACGTCAGCTATATGGCCGACCAGCTCGCGCTCTTCGGCGTCGTCGTCGGCATCGCGCTCCTGCTGAGCGGCATCGGCTTCATCGTGCTCGCCGCATTCGGCACCCTGCGCCTCGTCGCAGTGGTACGGGAGCCGCCGACTCCGGCCGTACCCACGACCAAGCCCGTCACAGCCTAGTCCGTCACCCCGATCAGGCTGGGAACCGGCCGCGGTGGGTACGCCCACCGCGGTCGGCCGTGCACACACCGGGGTCTGACCCCGGTTTGTGCACGCACCGTCAGAGGGCGACGATGCGGTGCTCCAGCGCGTAGCGCACCAGGTCGGCGCGAGTCGAGAGCCGCAGCTTGTCGAGGATGTGCCGGCGGTGCGCCTCGATCGTGCGCACGCTCAGGAAGAGCTGGCCGGCGATCTCCTGGTTGGTGTAGCCAAGCGCGATCAGTCGCAGGATCTCGCGCTCGCGCTCGGTCAGATCGTCGTCCGGCTCCTTCATGACGAGTCGCGCGGCGAGTGCCGGATGCACGTAGATGCGATCGTCGAGGACGGCGTCGATCGCCGCGCACAGCTCGTCGTCGGCCGCGTCCTTGACCACGTAGCCCTGCGCGCCCAGCTCGAAGGCCTTGCGCGCGTAGGCCGGCTCGTCCTGCATGGACAGGATCACGACGCGGGCGCCGCCCTCGCGAATGTCCGCGATCGCGTCGAGCCCCGATTCATCGCCGAGCGCGAGATCGAGCACCACCACGTCGGGGCTGAGCGTGCGGGCGCGCTCGAGCGCCTCCTGCACGCCCGCCGCCTCGCCGACCACCTCGATGCGACCGCCCGCCTCGAGCACGAGCCGAACGCCGCTGCGCACGATGCGGTGGTCGTCGACGAGCAGCGCGCGAATCACGTCGCGTCCACGCGGGTCTCGAAGCGCACGCGCGCACCGCCGGCCGCCGGGCGCTCGAGCTCGACCCGCCCGCCCACCATGCGCGCGCGCTCGATCATCCCCTCGACCCCGAGGCCGACCGCGCCCGGGCCGAAGCCCTCGCCGTCGTCGAGAATCTCGAGCACGAGCTGCTGGTCGACAACCGTCGCGCTGACCTGCGCGTGCGAGGCCTTCGCGTGCCGCACGACGTTGCCCAACGCCTCCTGCGTGATGCGGTAGGCGGCGGTGGCGATGTCGGGAGACAACCGGTCGAGCCCGTCGCCGAGCTCGGGAGCGATGGCGAGGCCGCTGCGGCGGGCAACCGTCACGCACAGGCGCTCGAGGGCCGCGCCCAGCCCGAAGTCGTCGAGTACCTTCGGTCGCAGGTCGGCGATCAGGTCGCGCACGTCCTCGATGGCTGCCGCGACTCCCTCGCGCGCCTCGTGCAGCGTGGCGCGCTGCTCGTCGTCCGCGACCTCGCGCTCGAGGCGGCGCAGCGCGAAGAGCACCGAGGCGAGCCCGCCCGCCGTGCGGTCGTGGAGATCCTGCGCGAGGCGCCGCCGCTCGCGCTCCTGCGTCTCGATCACGCGCGAGAGCGTCTCGCGGCCGGCCTCGGCATCGGCCTGCGTCTGGCGGAGCCTCGCCAGCGCTTCGGCGCGGGCGCGCTCACGTGCGAGCGAGCGCGACGTGCGCACCGCGATCGCGGCGAAGGTCGAGAGCACCTGCAGCAACTCCTGCTCGTCGGCGCCGAGCGGCCTCCCGTCCTCGTCATCGGCCGCGAGCAGGACGGCCACGCCCTCGTCGCCGATCAGCACCGGCTGCGCAATCACGTCGTGCCCGGCGAAGCGGCCGGCCGAGGGGAAGCTCGCCAGCGCCGCGGAGTCGCGGCCGTCCAGGTGGATCGACACGCCGGCCAGCAGCACGACGCCGGCGAACGAGCCCTCGATCGGCACCGGCGTGGTGTCGAAGTCCTCGGCATCGGGGCCCGCGGCCACGTCGTAGCGGACGACCCCCGCGAACTCGTCGGGCACGCCGATCGCGACCAGACGCACACGCAGCAGACGAACCGCCTCCTCCGCCAGCCGGTGCATCGCAACCTTCAGATCCTGCTCGCGCAGGACGACCGCGGCCACGCTCGTGAGCGCGACGCGCGCCTCGGCGGCTCGCCGCGCCTGCTCGGCCTGCTCCGTCGCGTCCTGGTAGAGCCGGGCGTTCTCGATCGCCACCGCCGCCATCCCGGCCAGCAGCAGGGCGACCCGCTCGTCCTCCTCGGTGAACACCCCGTCCGGGGCCTCGGTCAGGTAGAGGTTGCCGAAGATGCCGCCCCGGCCCTCGACCGGCACGCCGAGGAAGGAGCGCATCGGCGGATGGTTCGGCGGGAAGCCGACCGAGCGCGGATCCTCGGAGAGATCTCGCAAGCGCAACGGCCGCGCCTCGTCGATGAGCACGCCGAGCACGCCGCGGCCCGTCGGGAGCGCGCCAAGCGCCTCGCGCTCCTCGCGGGTGAGGCCCGTGGTGATGAAGCGCGTGATGCGGCGGTCGGGACCGAGCACTCCAAGCGCGCAGTAACGGGCGCGCGTCACACGCGCGGCCGCCTCGACGACGGTCTGCAGGGTCTCGTCGAGATCGAGACCCCGAGCGATGGCAGCCCCCGCCTCGACGACCTCCGCAAGCTTGTCCTGCGTTGGGGGCGCTGCCATGTGCTCTTTGCACCATATCGCGTGAGGCTCCGGGCTGCGGATTTCCCGCAGCGCGACGGCGAGCGTACGCCGATGGCAGGCTCCGCAATTCGCGCAAAGCTGCGGGTGTGGATCAGGACTCGCGCAACGGAGCGACACGGCGATTGGTCGCCTACGACGGGTCGTCGTCGGCGCGCCGCGCGCTCCAGCACGCGGCCGCCCTGCATCGCACGGGCGACGACATGGGCGTGATCTACGTGCTGGAACCTGGCCACGAGGACGGCGGCTACCTCGCAGAGGCGCTGCTCGCACTGTCCGATCGTGGCATCGACGCGGCGGCGGTGGCGCGGTCCGGCAATCCCGCCCGCACGATCTGCATGGCCGCGGAGCGGGAGGACTACGACACGATCGTCGTCGGCCGGCGAAACGTGCTCGATTCGGGGCTGCTGCTGCTCGGCTCCGTCGCGTCGCGCGTCGTGGCCGGCGCGGCCGGAAACGTCGTGGTCGTCGCATGAGCACCGCGCTCGAGCGAGACTCCGGCGTCGCCGACGTCATCCTGCGCGACGGTCGCACCCTGCGCCTGCGCCCACCCTGCCGTGAGGACCGCGAGGGCCTCGCGGCGTTCCTTGCCGGGCTGTCGCCCGAGAGCCTGCATCAGCGCTTCCACGCCGCCTTGCGCCCGCGCGCCGAGCTCGTCGACCCGTACCTGGATTCCAACTGGCGTGACCGCGGGGCGCTCCTTGGCGCCGTCGCCGAGGACGGCGGCGAGCGGATCATCGCGCTCGCGAGCTATGCCCGGTTGCGCGACCCGGCCGCCGCCGAGGTTGCGTTCGCGGTGGCCGACGCGCATCAGGCACGGGGCATCGCGACGCGCATGCTGGAGCAGCTTGCGCGCCGCGCCGCGGTCGAGGGCATCGAGCGACTGGTGTTCGAGATCCTGCCCGGCAACGCGCACATGCTGCGGGTCGTGGCCGAGGCGGGCTTCGAGGTCGTCCGCCAGACCGCGCACGGCGTGGTCGAGGCGACCATGCTGATCGATCCGACCGGCGCCTCGGCCCTGCGCGCCGACGAGCGCGACCACATCGCCGTCACGGCCTCGCTGCGCGCGTTCCTCGAGCCGGCGAGCGTCGCGGTCTACGGGGCTTCGGCGCGGCCCGGAACGATCGGCGGCGAGCTCTTCGGAAACGTCCTGGCGGGTGGATTCTCCGGCCGCGTGTATCCGATCAATCGCAAGGGCGAGGCGGTCGCCGGCGTCCCTGGCCGCGAGAGCCTGCGCGGCGTCGAGCCGGCAGTCGATCTGGCCGTGATCTGCGTGCCGGCCGCAGCCGTCCTCGACGCCGCAGCGGATGCGCTCGACGCTGGCGTGCGCTCGCTCTGCGTCGTCTCGGCGGGCTTCGCCGAGGTGGGCGCCGAGGGCCTCGCGCTGCAGGAAGCGCTGGTCGCGCTCGTGCGCTCGCACGGCGGCCGTCTGATCGGCCCCAACTGCCTGGGTATCACGGCCGCGGGCTCACGCCTCAACGCGACCTTCGCCGCTCAGCCCCTCCCGCCGGGAGGCGTCGGCTTCGCCTCTCAGAGCGGAGCGCTCGGGCTCGCGGTGGTCGAGCAGGCGCGCACACGGGGACTCGGTCTCTCCGCCTTCGCCTCGCTCGGCAACAAGGCCGACGTCTCGTCCAGCGACTTCCTCGAGTACTGGGAGGACGACGAGGCCACTTCCGTCGTCGCCCTGTACCTCGAGAGCTTCGGCAATCCCCTGCGCTTCGGGCGCATCGCGCGGCGCGTCGCCAGACGCAAGCCCGTGCTGGCGCTGAAGGGCGGCGCCACGGCGGCCGGCGCCCGCGCCGCGGCCTCACACACGGCTGCGCTCGCGAGCTCCGAGGTCGCCGTGGACGCCCTGTTCCGCCAGTCCGGCGTGCAGCGAGCCCGGACGCTCTCTGAATTCCTCGATGCCGCCGTGCTGCTCTCGTCGCAGCCGCTGCCCCGCGGCCCACGTGTCGCGGTGCTGACCAACGCCGGCGGGCTCGCGATCCTGTGCGCCGACGCCTGCGCCGCGGAAGGCCTCGAGCTTCCGCCGCCGTCCGCAGCGACGCGCAGCGCGCTGCTCGATGTCCTGCCGGCCGAGGCCGGCCTCGAGAACCCGATCGACGTGCTTGGCTCGGCGAGCGCCGAGACGTTCGCGGCGGCCCTGCCGCTCCTGCTTGCGGATCCCGCCTTCGACGCGGTCTGCGTGCTGTTCGCACGGCCGGTCGTCACCGCCGCCGCGGACGTCGTGCGTGCAGTCGACACGGCGATCGCCCAGGCGGGGCACGACAAACCGGTGGTCGGCGTCTTCCTCTCGGCCGAGCGCGGGCTCGAGACGGAGCCGCCGGCGCGCGTGGCGCGCTTCGAGTCGCCCGAGGCCGCCGCTCGAGCGCTCGGCGTGGCGGCCCGCCGGGCAGCCTGGCTGCGCCGGCCCGAGGGCGTGGTGCCCGAGCTCGCGAACATCGATCGTGCCGGGGCCCGGGCCATCGCGGCCGATGCCCTCGAGGGAGTCGACGAGCTGTGGCTCGACGCCGAACGAAGCCGGCGGCTGCTCGAGGCCTACGGCATCCGCCTCGCACCCGAGGCGCTCGCCGCAACACCCGATGAAGCAGTCCACGCGGCGGCCGTCATCGGCCTGCCCGTGGTCGTCAAGTCGGCCAAGGCGGGCGCGCACAAGACCGAGTCCGGCGGCGTGGCACTCGACCTCCGCGATGCGGCCGCCGTGCGTTGTGCTGCCGACAGGATCGGCGGCGCGGTGCTCGTTCAGCCGATGCTGGGAGGCGCCGAGCTGCTCGCAGGCGTCACGCAGGATCCGGTCTTCGGGCCCCTGGTCGCGATCGGCCTCGGAGGTGTTCAGGCGGAGCTCGTCGCCGCCGTGTCGTTCGCCGTCACACCGCTCACCGACATCGATGCGCTGGAGTTGCTAGCGGCCGGGCCTGTCGGACGACTGGCCGCGGGCTTTCGCGGTCATCCGCCGCTCGACGCCGGCGCGCTGACCGGCCTCCTCCACCGCCTCTCGGCGCTGGCGCACGACATTCCCGAGCTAGTCGAGCTCGATCTCAACCCCGTGCTGGCGACCGAGCGCGGCTACCTGGCCATCGACAGGCGCGTGCGCCTGCGCCGGACGGCCCCGATCACCCGCGCCAAGACCTGGTAGGGGTCACGCCCTCTTCGGCTCCAGAGCGGCTCGAAGATCCTGTCCAGGCAGATCGAGACGAGCGACAGGATGATCGAGGCCCAGATCGCCGTCCACCAGAAGTGGTCGACCGTCAGGCCAGCCCGGGATGACACTCAGGACAGTGTCACCGGCGCAGGAGGGTTACGCGCTCTGGCGCTTGAAGAGCGCCCCGAAGGTCATCTGCAGACAGATCGAGACGAACGACAGGATGATCGAGGCCCAGATGGCCGTCCACCAGAAGTGGTCGACGGTCAGGTCATCCGTGAGGCCGTCGGTGATGTTGATCAGGATGGCATTGACGACGATCGAGAAGAGGCCGAGCGTGATGATCGTCAGCGGGAACGTGATGATCCGCAGGATCGTCCCGATGAACGCGTTGACGATGCCAAAGATGAGCGCAATCCAGAGATACGACGAGATGCCGCCCGAGATGTCCATGCCCGACAGGAGCCAGGCGGTGATGGCAAAGGCCACCGCCATCAGGACCCACGAGATGAGAAGCGATCGAAGCATGTGCCAGAGCTCCTTACGACAGCATCTGCTGCGGACCGGACCCGCGTATCCGCCGCCCGAGCATGAGATCGGCGCCGGCGGGTCGCATCACCTGACGCGGGTGATTCGCAAAACGTGCGGCGGGGCGCGGATTCCTCCGCGCCCCGCCTGTCTGGCAACCCTCCGGCGCACGCCCCCCGACGGCACGCCGGCGCTGCTCAGGTCCTGATGACGCCCGGCCGAGTGAGCGACCAGATGACCCAGACGTCGAGCGCGATGATGGTGATGGCCCAGAACGGGTAGTACGGGATGAAGAAGAAGTTCTCGACGGCGCTGACGAACGCCAGGAACAGCGCCACCATGGCGGCCCACAGCCTGCCCGAGAACAATGCCCAGCCTGCGAACACCATTACGATGCCCAAGACGAGGTGAACCCAGCCCCAGGCTGTGACGTTGAGATCGAATGTGTAATTCGCGGGCTTGACATACCAGGTGTCGTTGAAGATCGCCACGAGGCCGGAGATGGCCTGGAACACACCCAGCGTCAGCATCATGACCGCGGCGAACATGCTTCCTGCCATGCCCTTTACGGGTTCGTCGTAGGTCGCCATCGGACCACTCCCTTCGGTGTGTACAAAACCGACTCCCTTCGGTCGGTAGCGTCGAGCCGCGCCGGGGAACCCGCGTCACCCCGCGCGGGTGACTTCGTGGCCGCGCCCAGGACGCCCCTCCTCACCCGCCCGGTGTGAGCGGCGGTCAGCCTCCGGTCGAGGCGCTCGTGGCGCCGCCGGGCACGGTCTCCGTGACCGTCTGGGTCTCCGTCTGAGTCTCCGTCGTGGCCTCCGGCTGGGTCCCGCTCTCGACGCTCGTCACCGTCGTGGTGGTGCCCGAGTCGCCGCCGGACTCGCCCACCAGCCAGCCGAGGACGCCTCCGAGGACGAGCGCGAGCGCGAGAGCGGCCACGAGCACGCCCGTCGAGACGCCGCCACTCGGCGGCGGGGGCGACGGTTGTGCATTGGCTGCCGAAAGCCCGGCCGTCGCAGAGGGATCGGGCTGCTCGGGAACGGACACGTCAGATCATCCCGAGCGCACGTGCTTGCGAGACCGCGTGGCGTCGCCTGGTCACGCCGAGTTTGCGGTAGATGCTCTTCGTGTGAGTCTTCACCGTGTTCGTCGAGAGGAAGAGCTCGGCGGCGATCTCCTCCGTCGAGAGCATCGTCTCGAGGCACCCCAGCACCGTCAGCTCGCGCTTGCTCAACGGCTCGAGCAGCGGGGTTGCCCGCGCTGCCGCGGAGCCGGCCGAGCGTCGATCGAGCATGACCTGCAGCTCCTCGACGAGACCGCGGTGGCCGGTGCCCCGCCTGACCTGGCGCGTCAGCAGATCGCGCAGCGGCGAGCCGGCCCCCAGGAAGACCCGAGGAAACCTTCCCGCGCCCGCCAGCTCGAGTGCTCGCTCGAGCGACGCGTGGGCGGAGTCATGTGCGAGCTGGGCGTGGTGCGCGACCGCGGCGAGCACCAGCACCTCGATGCGCGTCGCGAGATCCGTCTCCGCCGGGCCAGCGCCGAGATGCGGGTCGAGCAACGCCAGCGCGGTCGCCGGGTCGGCGTGCACGAGCGCTGCCCGCGCCTCGATGGAGGCGCGTCGCGCGCAGTCCGGGAGGCCGGCGATGACCGCGCACGCCTCGTCGCACTCGCCCGCGGCCAGGAGCACACGCGCCTCGGCGCTGCGCAGCACCTGATCGAGCACCCCGGGCGGCTCCCAGGCTCCCGTCTCGTCGAGCGGGCCGCGCAATGTCTCGAGCGCCCGCTGCGCGCCGTCGCCACTCTCGAGTTGCGTCAGAGCCGTGAGCGCCGCGATCTGGAGACGCACCGGAAGGTCGCTCGACGCCCGCGCTGCGTCCGCGGCGCGCCCGAGCGTCTCGACCGACGCGGAATCGCACCACAGATACTCAGCCCAGCCGAGCGCGAGCAGCGCGGGCGCCGAGAGGGGCAGGCCGAGCCACTCGTGCGCCTCGGCCAGGTGGATAGCCTCGAGAGCGAGGTCCGCCCCGGCGTGCAGACGGCCCTCGCTCACAGACAGGGCCGCCAGATGCGCGAGCCCGCCGACCAGGAGGTAGTCCTGCTCGCTCCGCCGGGCGAGAGCGATTCCCGCTCGCAGGTGCCGCGACGCCTCCGCCCCGTGACCGGTCCGGAGAGCCTCGCAGGCGCCGAGCATGACCAGCACGAGGGCGCGATGCTCGCAGCGGCCTCCGGGGCCTTCGGCGAACTGCACGCCGCCAAGCGTGTCGGCCGAATGCGCGGCCAGCGTGAGGTCGCCCCGGGAGCGGGCTCGCTGAAGGCTCACCACCGCGTGCAGCTCGGCGACGGCCGGATCGGCCGGCCCCCGCGCGAGCGCAGCGCGCCCGAGCTCGAGGTACGCATCGGCGCGCTCAGGCCGGCCGCCGGACTCGAGGTGGATCGCAGCGAACGCCACCGCGATCGCCGGCTCGCGCTCGACCAGCTCATCGGGCAGGCGCGAGAGCAGCGGGCGCAACGACGCACCACGGCCCGCGAGCACGACGTCGAGCCAGCGCTCGCCGGCGAGGTCTGCGGCGAAGCGCCACTCCTGCGCCGAGATCGCGTGCCGGATGGCCTCGACGGGATGGTCGTTGTCGGCGTGCCAGCGCGCCGCGCGCGAGTGCAGCTCCTCGCGCTCGCGGCGTGGCCGTGCCGCCAGGCGGCTCCGCAGCAGCTCGAGGAAGAGGCGGTGATAGCGATACCACTGCCGGCGGCGGCCCAGCCCGATCACGAAGCAGTTGCGCCGCTCGAGCTCCTCGAGGATCTCACTGCCCCCGTCCTGGTCGAGCAGCGCGTCGACGAGGTCGCCGCACAGCTCGTCCGCGACGGCCGTGCGTACCAGAAATTCGCAGAGATCCGCGGGCAGCGCTCCGAGCACCTCGCTGGCGAGATAGTCGGCCACCACGCGGTCGTCACCTGCGAAATCGCGGATGATCCGGCTCGGATCGTCCGTCTCGCGCAGCGCGAGCGCCGCCAGCGCCAGGGCTCCTGCCCACCCCTCGGTGCGCACAACGAGGGAATCGACATCGGCACTCGACAGCAGAAGGCCATGGCCGGCGAAGAGCTGGCGCGCCTCCTCCGGCGTGAACGCGAGCGGAGCGGCGCGGACCTCGGCAAGCTGCCCCGAGAGGCGAAGCCGGTGCAGCGGGAGTGCCGGGTCGCGCCGCGAGGAGATCACGAGACGCATATTTGGCGGTGCGAGCTTCAGCAGTTGAGCGACGCCATCGAGCACGCGCGCGTCGGAGACCTCCTGAAAATCGTCGAGCACGAGGACGACGATCTCGTCTTTCAGTGTCTCGCCGAGAAATGTGAACAACTCGTCCAGGGCCGCCGCGAACGAGCATTTCGCCAATGCCTTTGAAAGCGCACTCGCATCGCAGGCGCCGGCGCGGTCGAGCGCGGCGACGATCGCTTGCCAGAAGCGCTCCGCGCAGTTGTCCTGCTCGTCTATTGCTACCCAGGCGGTGCAGCGAGGTGCGGCGCCACTCTCGATCCAGGACGAGAGGAGCGTGGTCTTACCCGCACCGGGAGGAGCGGCGAGCAACGACAGCCTGTGGCTCGCGACGGCGGCCGACAGGCTCTCGAAGAGGCGGGCACGCGCCACGACCCTGCGGCGCCCCTCGCGTATCGGCTCGATCTTGGCCTCGGGGATCCCGCTCACCGTCGCCGCAGGCTTGGCTGCAGGGCGGCCTTTCCTGGTCGCGTACGCCGAGTGGGACTTGGGCACCATGGCACGGACCCTCGCACGCGCGTCTGGGGTGGGCAAGGGGTGTGGGCTCGTGTGTTCCTACGTGTGCGCGCCGACGAGTCCGTGGTGGTGCCTACACACAGGCCGTCTGACTCACTCCGGTCGGGTGAGGCGAGGTCCGGGCGGCATTCGTAGCTTGGCCCCGGCAGTCGAGCTGCGACTACCACAACGAAGATGCGAGGGAGTGCCGATGTTCAGGCACCAGCCGCTGCACCGGCCGGCGGGATCTGGTCGCCCAGCTGACGAAGCGGAAGGCGCTGCTGGGCGAGGGAGCGCTCACCCAGACGGAGTTCGACGCGGCCAAGACCCAGCTCCTCGCGAGCTGACCAGGAGGAGACATATGGCAATCGGTCACACTCACTCGCTCCACACACCCCGGCCATGCATGCTCAAACAGTGAGGACGTCCAATCGGATGGATCCACACGAACCAAGTTCGACCCGGTTCGTGATGACCAGAGCCGTGGGTGAGGATCGCCGGCTTCAGGCGCCTGGTGCGCCTGCGCCGTCCTGAACGACGGCGGGAATCAGCGCCCGGATTCGAGTGCCGTGGCCGGGCGGGCTCTCGATCTGCAGCGTTCCGCCGGTGGCCTCGACGCGGTCGCGCAGGCCGACCAGCCCGGTTCCGGTGTCCTCGACCGCGCCGCCCGGACCGTCATCGGCCACCTCGACGGTCAGCAAGCCTTCCCCGTAGCTGGCACGAATGTGGATGTGCGAGCCGCGCGCGTGCTTCTGGGCATTCGCAACCGCCTCGGCGACGACGTAGTACGCAGTCGCCTCCGCCGTCGCGTCGACCCGGGCGGCGGACAGCGCGCGCAGGCTGACGGGCGCGCTCGAGCGGGCGGCAAGACTGCGGATCGCGTCCGCGAGGCCGAGATGCGAGAGGACGCTCGGATGGATGCCCTGCGCGAGCTCGCGCAATTCGTCGAGCGCCAGCTGAAGCTCCTCCGCGGCATGCTGCAGGAGCCGGCCGGCCTGCCCTGGCGCGGCTGCCGCCTCCTCGCCGGCCAGGTTGAATTGCATGGCGAGCGCAACGAGCCGCTGCTGTGCTCCGTCGTGCAGATTGCGCTCGATGCGGCGCCGCTCGGAGTCCGCCGCGTCGATCAGGCGCGCGCGAGAGCGGCCGAGCTGCTCTGCGATGCGCTCGCGCTCGTACACCACGGCGGCCAGGCAAAGGGTCGAGAGCGCGGCGACGGCGATGAAGAGCTGCGTGGTCACGACGCTCCGGGTGAGCGAGCCCGAGGCGAACGGCCCGTCGTAGTGCATCGTGTTCCAGACGGTGAATGCGACAACGATGAGCGTGCCCAGACTGGCTCCGCGCGTGCCGAACCGGAGCGCTGCCCAGATCAGCGCGCAGAACGACAGATAGGCCCACGACCCCGCACTGCGCGACGCGATCTCGCTTACCGCGACCACGGTCAGAAGCAGCACAAAAGCCTCGACCTTGCGATGCTTGAGAGCGATGGGCGCGGGCGGCCACCAGGCGAGCGCGAGCGGAACCACGACCAGCGCGCCCGTGAAGTCGCCGAGCCACCACGTCCTCCAGACCTCCGGCAGCGAGTCCGCCGTGACTGCGCCCCCCAGCAACAGCGCGAGCGGGCCTACGGTCGCGCTGATTGCGGCGCCCGACCCGATGGCCACGAGCATGCGCAGCAGGCCACCGACGCTCGCAAGCGGCGAGCCACGCGGCACGAGCCGATGCAGCAGCACCGTCGCCACGACGACCTCGAGCAGGTTTCCGACCGTCTGGCCGAGCGCGGACCCGACAGGCAGGGCGCCGTAATTGTTCGCGAGGATGTCGCCGACCAGCACGCCCGGCCAGAGACGCAATCCGCCGAAGTAGAGAAACGTGATGCCGACACCCACGGGAAGCCAGACGACCGCCGCGATGGGTCCCGAGAACTCGAGCTCGTAGCCGATCGCGGCCGCTGCGTAATACGCCGCGGCCAGGACCACGATGCCGATCAGCACAGGTGCCTGCAGGTCGAGCCCGAGCAGACGCATGACCCGGTCGGTCGGCTGCGGTGCGTGCTCCTCCGAAACGATGCCGCCGGCAACCGCTACGTCCGAGAAATTCGACGCCTGCGACCGTCCCAACGACATTCCCACGAACCCCACCCCTCTGTGGTCAGCCTGAGACTACTCTCATCGACGGCCGCCTACAACATCCACGAACGCAAGAAACCTGTCACTCTGGCCCCGACTCTGCCGTAGGTGTCTACGGCGGTCCCGTCGCCTGAAACCACCCCGCCAGGGTGAGGCACGGCTGATGCAGCGGAGCGAATCTCGGCGCGTGCCCCGGTCTTTCAGCTCACTCGCCTTCCTGCTCTGCGTCGTCCTGGCAGCGAGCGGTTGCGGCGGCAGCTCCAAGCCGGCCGTCTGCAAGAAGCGCGACGACCTCAAGAGCTCGGTGAACAACCTCATCGACGTGAATCCTGTGAGCGACGGCGTCTCGGAGGTGGAGACGCGCCTGTCCGACGTGCAGCAGAAGACGCGCGACCTCGCGGCAGCCGCGGGCGACCAATTCAAGCCGGAGGTTGCCGCCCTGCAGCAGAGCACGGCCAAGGTCGCGTCCGACGTCAAGGCGCTCGGAGGCTCGGACAAGGCGTCGGCGCTGGGCGCGCTCGGGAGCGATCTGCCGGCAGTCCGCACGAGCCTCGACGAGCTCCTCACCGCCGTCGGCTCTGTCTGCGACTGAAGCGCAGTGAACGAATGACGACAGCGGTGCGGTCGGCGTGACCATCGGCCGTCAGGGCCCTGTGTACGGCGCGCGCCGGCCCATCCTGCGCGTGCTCTTCACCCTGGTCATGAATGCCGTGGCGCTGCTCCTCGCAAGCTGGCTGCTCGACGGCTTCACGCTCGGCTCCGATCGCCAGGCGCTCGGCCTGGCGATCGTGCTCGGCGTCGTCAACGCGCTCATCGGGCCCGTGCTGACGCGCCTGACGCTGCCCGTCACCGTGCTCACGCTGGGGTTCGGCGGGCTGGTCGTGACGGGTGTGCTCGTCCTGCTCGCGGCCAAGGTGTATGGCCACGGAGTCCAGGTCGACGGCATCTTGACCGGTATCGCGGTGGCCCTCATCGTCGCGGTCGTCAACTGCGTGGTCACCGCCGTCCTATCGATCGACGACGACGATTTCTGGTACCGCAACGTCGTCCGCCGCCAGAGCCGCCGGCACGGCTATGCGTCCGCCACCGGAGGTGAGGCTCCGGGGATACTCTTCCTCGAGATCGACGGCCTCGGCCACGAGGTGCTGCGCCTCGCGATGCGCGCGGGCAGCGCACCCACGATGGCGCGGATGCTGCGCGACGGCTCGCACAACCTGATGGGCTGGGAATGCGACTGGTCGTCGCAGACCGGCGCGATGCAGGCGGGCATCCTGCACGGCTCGAACTGGGACATGCCGGCCTTTCGCTGGTGGGAGAAGGAGCGCGGGCGCGCCATGGTCTCGAACCGCCCGCGCGACGCCGCCGAGATCGAGGCGCGGCATTCCAACGGCGTCGGCCTCCTGCACGACGGTGGCGCAAGCCGGGCGAACCTCGTGTCGGGCGACGCCCCCTTCTCGCTGCTCACGATGAGCACCGTGCTGAGCCGGCGGAGCGGGCCTGTCGGGCGCGACTACTACGCCTACTTCGCCAACCCCTACAGCATGGTGCGCACGATGGCGCTCGTGACTGCCGAGGTGGCGACCGAGCTGTGGCAGCAGACGCGCCAGAAGCGCATGGACATCGTCCCTCGAGTGCATCGCGGCTGGTTCCCCTTTCCGCTGCTGCGCGCGTTCACCAATGTGATCCAGCGTGACCTCGAGGTCGCCGCGACCGTTCAGGATCTCTACGCCGGGCGGCCTGTGATCTACACGATGTTCCTCGGCTACGACGAGGTCGCGCACCACTCTGGCATCGAGCGCGCCGAGACGCTGCGTGAGCTGCAGAAGATCGATCGCCAGATCGCGCGCCTCGAGCGGGCGGCATTCGACGCGCCCCGCGAGTACGAGCTGGTCATGCTCTCCGATCACGGTCAGACGCAGGGCGCCACGTTCCGCCAGCGCTACGGCGAGACGCTCGAGGACATCGTCAACGAGCTGACACGTGCCGACAACGTCGAGGCCACAGGGCAGGGCGATGAGGGATGGGGATACGTCTCGGCGGCAGCGACGGAGATCGCGGGGGCCGGCGGAGCGCTTGCGGCAGGCGTGCGAGCGGTGACGCACCGTTCACGGAAGGACGACGGCGCGGTCGAGCTCGGGGCGAGACGCGACGAGGCCGGCCGCAGGCGCAAGGCCGCGGCCGACAGCGAGAGCGTTCCCGAGGTCGTGGTAATGGCGTCGGGCTGCCTTGGACTCGTCTACCTGGCGCGCGAGCCGGGGCGCGTGACGCTCGAACGCATGGCGGAGCTCTACCCGCACCTCGTCGAGGGCCTCCGCCGGCACCCGGGCATCGGCTTCCTGCTCGTGCGTTCGACCGAGCACGGCGCCGTCGTGCTCGGGCCGAGCGGCACTCGCTTCCTCGCAGACGACCGCATCGAGGGCGAGGATCCACTCGAGCCATTCGGGCCCAACGCGGCGCGCCACCTCCGCCGTACCGACTCCTTTCCCCACTGCGCCGACATCGCGGTGAACTCGGCGTTCTGGGACGACGTGGGCGAGGTCGCGGCCTTCGAGGAGCTCGTGGGCTCCCACGGTGGCATGGGCGGCGCCCAGAGCTACCCGTTCGTGCTGTACCCCACCGCGCTCGGTGCCCCGAGCGACGCCGTGGTCGGCGCGGAGCAACTCCACCTGCTCTTCCGCAGCTGGCTCGCCGCGCTCGGGCACGAGGCATTCAGCGCGCCGTTCGTGCCGGCGCACGCGCAGCGTGAGGCGGCCGACCGCTGAGGGCCTGTCTCCGTAGGGCGTGGCGCCTGGCGAGTGGCGAGCGTAGCCTGGGGGCGATCGACCCGCGGTTCGATCAGGACCGATCTCACAGGGGTCGAGCGCGTTCCAGGCGCCCCTCGACGCCGCCAGGCGCCACGCCCTACGGAGACAGGCCCCAAGGCGCTCTCACTGAAGAGCATGGTGACTGGGGTGCACCAAGGCGCCCGACTGCCGGACCGCAGGCAATCCACACGGTCCGACGCCACGCTCATTTTCCGTGAGAACGCCTAAGCAGCTCTACGCGGTTGCAACCGCGGGGGAACCCACGTCCGCGCTGTCCGAGCCTTGCAGCAGGCGCGCCTTCTCGTTGTGGAATTCCTCGTCGGTCAGCTTGCCGCGGTCGTGCAGGTCGGCGAGCATCTTGATCTGCTCGGCTGTCGTGGTCGGCGAGTAGCTCTCGACGAAATCGCGGTTGGCGGTATCCATCACGCGCCGCTCCTCGGGCGTCGCGCCGGGCTTGCGCATGAGCAGGTAGATCAGGGTGCCGAAGAACGGGATGAAGATCACAACGGCGAGCCAGATGGCCTTGCTGACGCCGCGAACATCGTCGCGCCGGAAGATGTCCAGCACGGCGAACCCCCACACCAGGATCAGCGGGATGTAGATCAGAAGCAGGAAGAACGCGTCCCAGAAACTCATCGTGTGGTCTCCTTGTCGTGCGGGTCGGGATTGACAGTAGGAGTCAGGATCGAGTCTCCGTCAGGACACGTTCCTTCTCCCGTGCGAACTCGTCGTCGTCGAGCACGCCGCTGGCGCGCAACTCGCCGAGACGGCCGAGACGCTCGAGACGCGTATCCTCGGGCTCCGGCACCGCTACAGCGGGCGCGCGGCCCCGAGCGGAGAACGAGATCGGTTGCCGCTCGGCATCCGGGAACTCGCGCTCGGTCATCCGGCGGAGGACCTCGAGACCGAGGATCGCGGACGCAATCAGGATCGTCATCGTCACCCAGTTGCTGGTAGCCGGCGTGGGCGACCACGCGAGCAGGAGCACCACCACGGCTGTCAGGGCCCCGTAGGCCTGCCATGGGTCGCGCAGGGAGGGCGCGAGGAAGCGCCGGGTAGCGGTCGCGCGCCTGCCGGGCCCTGCGATCCAGGCACCGACGAGGCCGACGAGGCCGACGAAGACAATCGACACCACGGCCAGCTTGAGCGGATCCGTCGCGATCCACCACACCTCGTGGGCAGCGGGACGCACCGAAGCGTCGGCCACGACACGGTCGATCAGCTGGTCGCCCAGCACACGGCGGAAGAAGATCAGCACCAGACCGGCCGCTATCAGCCCGAGCGCGCACGCACGCAGCGCTCGCCGGCGGTCGGGTGCGACCCAGATCGCGGCGGCGAAGATCAGGATGACAACGATCACGATCAGCGCTGCGACCGCCCGCAGACCGCGAACCGCCTTCTGCGCGAGCGATAGCTGGTTGGATCGGAGCAGGACGATGCGCCCCGCATTGGGGGGCAGCCGCCCGTTCACGCGATCGGCCAGGCCGACGCGGCCCGTGACCTGCTGGACGATCGGCCGCAGGTCGAGGGTCACCTCGCCGCCGCTCGTGCGCAGCGCGCCCGTGTCGTCCTCGATCAGGTGCACGAGCTGGCGGTTCGCCCGCTCGTTGGCCAGCCGCCAGGCCTGCAGGACGCGGGGCCTCGCCAGCGCTTCCTGGATGACACGCTGAGCCGAGTCACGCAGGCCGGCGGCCGCCGGTGCCGCAAGGGGCTGGGCCCTCGGTGGCAGTACCGCGCGAATCTGACCCGCGATGTCCACGTTGGAGTACACCTGGTCGACGAGATAGGTCGAGAGCGCCTGGCGGACCGTGTCGTTCTCGAGCGCCTTCGCGCTCGTGTCGCTCCAGGTCTTCGAGTTGAGCCCGACCCGCTCCACCCACACCGCAAGGGCGCCCACGATGAGCAGGAGCGTGCCCAGCGCGACGAGGCCGCGCATCGCATAGCGTCGCCGGCGCGTGTTGCGGCGACCCCCGCCCGGCGCGCTTTCAGCGTCCGTCTCCAGCCCGCCGCTCGGAACCTGACCAGGGTGCGCCTCCACGACGACGTTGTCCCCGACGCGCGCGACAGTCGCATCACCCGTAGAGGGCGAGAAGCGCCCTTGACAGATCGCGGCGGCTCACCCGCGGGGGGTGACGCTTCGCCTACGGGGCAGGCGAATGCTTGCGTGGTGGCCAGCCGCTACGAGATTCGCATCAAGGGACGGGTGAGCGACGCGCTCCTGCCGCACTTCGAAGGTCTGTCTGCACATGTGGAGCCGGTCGAGACGACGCTTTACGGGAAAATCGAGGATCAGGCGGCCCTGCACGGCCTGCTCGAGCGCATCGAGGCTCTCGGCCTCGAGCTCATCGAGGTGCGCCGCACCGCCGGAGACCCTTGAGCAACAACCCGATGCGCCGTTGTTGCAGACATCCTTAGCCAATAGGGTGGGAAAATGCTTCGCGTAGTCAGCGCCGATGCTCTCCCTGGCCAATAGGGTAGGAAAATGCTTCGCGTAGTCATCGCCGATGATCATCTGCTCGTGCGCGAAGGGCTTCAGCGCATTCTCGAATCGACCCACGACCTCGATCTGGCAGGCATCGCCTCAGATGGGGACGGGCTGCTCGCGATGGTCGAGCGCACACGACCCGACATCGTCGTCACCGATGTCCGTATGCCCCCTTCCGGCGAGGGCGAGGGCATCCGCGTGGCCAACGAGCTGAGCGGGCGCTTTCCGGAGATCGCGGTGCTCGCCCTCAGTCAGTACGCCGACCCGGCGTACGCCCGGGCGTTCTTCCGCCACGGTGCGAGCAGCCGGGGGTACCTCTTGAAGGACCGCCTGCTGGCGCCGCGCGAGTTGCTGGCCGCGATCATCGAGGTCGGCGGTGGCGGCACGGTCATCGATTCATCCATCGTCGACGCGCTCGTCTCGCTGCGCTCCCAGGACGGATCCTTCCGGCTCAGTGCCCTTACACCGCGCGAGCGCGAGGTCCTGGCCGAGGTTGCGGGCGGCAAGAGCAACTCCGCCATCGCGCGCTCGCTCGTGATCACCCGCCGATCGGTCGAGCACCACATCACGGCGATCTTCGCGAAGCTCGATCTGCCCGCCGAAGAAGAGGTCAGCCGGCGCGTCCAGGCCACGCTCCTGTACCTGGCCGACCGCGACTCCGTGTAACGCTCGCCTCACCTGGCGCGGGTGAGGAGGAACCGGCACCCGCTCGCAAGCCTTCTCGTGATGCGAATGGGCCCGCGGATCGAGCAACAACTCGTCTCGCTCACGATCTGGCGGGCCGTGCGCCTGGTGATCGCGTTGACGGTCATCATCGTTGTGCTCGCCGCTGTACTCGAGCGCCTGGCGGAGCCGCACACCTTCACGGGCATGGGCCTCGCCCTGTGGTGGGCGGTGGTCACCGTTGCCACCGTCGGCTACGGGGACTACACCCCTCACACCCCCATCGGCCGCCTCGTCGGCGCCGCCACGATCCTCTTCTCGATGGCGCTCATCCCGACGGTGACGGCTCTCGTTGTGGCCGCGCTCGTGACGAAGGTGCAGCGCCAGCGCGGCGTGGACGAGGCAGATCACCTGAGCGAGATCGCACGAAGGCTCGAAGCCATCGAGGAACGGCTGCCGCGACAGCCCGCCGCGCCGGAGGACACCTAGCGCGACGCGCACCCCGTCCGCCAAATCATCCCGTGCGGGTGATGGCAGGGAGGCCACGGCGCGAGACGCTCTCGGTGCGCAGGCGGGCGGCCGGACATATCGGCACCCTCCCTTCAAGCGGCGGGCGGTGCGTGCAAATCCTCGTCCCGCCTGCGCCAGAACTCACCGCCGGCCGAAGATGTTGAGCAGCAGCAGGAAGACGTTGAGGATGTCGAGGAAGATCGATGCGGCGAGGAGCGGCGCGGCCTTGATGTCGCTCGAGCGGCGCAGCCGCTGGAAGTCGAACATCGTGAAGCCGGCGAAGATCACGAGCCCGAGGATCGAGTAGATCAGGTCGCCGCCCGGGATGTTGACGAAGATCAGGACGATCCCGAACAGGATCAGCGCGATCAGCGCGAAGAAGCAGATGCGCGCGAGCGCGGAGAGGTCGCGCCGGGTCGCATAGCCCGCTGCGCCGAAGCCGGCGATGAAGAGCGCGGTCGAGGCGCCCGCCTGCCAGACAGCCTGCGGATTCGTGCTCGCGTAATACGCGATCGTGGGTGCGACCGCCAGGCCGATCAGCACGCCGAAGCCGAAGAGCAGGCCGATCGAGAGCTGCTCCGAGCGTTCGATGGCGAACCTGATGCCGATCAGGCAGACGAACGAGAGGATGAAGAACAGCAGGCCCGCGCCCGAGGAGAGATCGCGGCCGAGATAGGCGCCCCCGGCGAAGAACGCGGCCGTGATGGCGACCAGGGCCATGGTGTGCGCAAAGAGCGTGCGCGCCTCGTCGTGCGAGATCGCGGTCGGTTCGATGGTGGTGTCGCGGGAGGACATGGCGCTCCTTGCGGTCGAGAGGATGCGCGCCGCACGCGGTGGTCTCGTGTGCCGACGATCGACGTGTCCCTGTATGGAAACACGTTTCCGCCCGGCGCGCAGGCGGGTTCGTCCCGGCCTCCAGGCCGCCGGGCAGGGCGATCGTCACGGCAGCATCTTCGATCTCCTTTTTGGAATGCGCGTCTACCGGGTAGACGGCACTGCACGGGCGAGCGAAGAGAAGACTCGCCGTCGTCCGGACGCCACGTCCCATATCGGCAGGAGGCAAATCATGCGAAGGACACTCCTCGGCGCCGCCGTCGCGGCGTGCGCGATGCTCGCGGTCGTCGCGGTCTCGAGTGCGCTCGCGAGGAGCAAGCACCATGGACATGGGGGAATCACGATCCACGTCGTGGAGCGCGCCACCAGCGACACCCCGGTCGACAACGCGCCGGCCCGCGACTCGGTCGGCGACACGCTGGCCTTCGGGAACGCGGTCTACGACGCGACCAACACGACGCAGATCGGCACCGACGGCGGCCAGTGCGTGCGCACGGTACCCGGCGTGTCGTTCGAATGCGCCTGGACGACCATGCTGAAGGACGGCCAGATCACGGTCGAGGGACCCTTCCTCGACGCAGGCGACAGTACCCTCGCGATCACGGGCGGCACGGGCGCCTACCGGACGGCGCGCGGGACGATGGACCTGCACGCGCGCAACGCCCAGGGCAGCGAATTCGACTTCACGTTCCACGTCATCGACGCGGGACGCTGACACGTACGGGTGGGCGTCCGGCCTCGCGCCGGGCGCCCAAGGGCGGGATCATCTGACCCAGATCTGATCCAGCAGGATCCCCCAACCCGGGGTTCGCCCGGACGTTTCCGGTACGCAACCAGGCGCCGGGCCAGGGGCTCCGACGGCGCGACGGATCGTCCCGACCGCAACGCTGCCGCCGGTGAAGACGTGACCAGGGGCAGGTGAGCGGTGCCTTCGTACCCGACCGTCAGCGAGGTCTGGCTGCGGCTGCTCGAGTCCCGTCGCTGACAGGCCCGACTGCACACATCGGGGTCAGACCCCAGAGTGTGCGCGGTCAGCAGTGCTCAGGCGACGAGCGGCAGCGGCAGCTGCTCGCCGGTCTCGCGCTCGAACCCGGGGAGCTCGACGCGGAAGGTGGTGCCGACGCCCGGAGAGGTCTTGGCATCGACGGAGCCCTCGTGCGACTCCGCGATGGCCTTGACGATCGCAAGGCCGAGGCCGCTGCCGCGCGTCCCGTCGGACGAGCGCGCGCGATAGAAGCGGTCGAAGATGTACGGCAGTGCATCGCTCGGGATGCCGCCGCCGTGATCGGTGACCTCGAGCACGAGCCGCCGGCCGCGCGCGTGCGCAGCGAGCATGACCGAGGAGCCCGTGGGAGTGTGGCGCAGGGCGTTCTCGATCAGGTTGTCGAGCAGTCGCTCGATGTCCTGCCGGGCGCACGGCACCTCGCCGCCCACGCGGGACGCGATCACGAGCTGGCGATCCGCCACGCGCCTCCAGCGCTCGGCCGCGGCGTCCAGAAGGTCGTCGGTCGAGACCATGGTCCGCACCGGGGTGTGGGCAGCGTCGAGCCGCGAGAGCGCGAGCAGGCCCGAGGCCAGGACCTCACTCCTCTGCAGCTCCTCGAGTACCACCTGCCGCGTCTCCAGGATCTCCTGCATGCTCGGGACGTGGCCGTCCCGCCCGAGCAGCTCGAGCTCGCCGCGCGCGATGGTGAGCGGCGTCAGGAGCTCGTGCGAGGCGTTGTCGAAGAGGGCGCGCCCACGCTCGACGACGAGCTGGCGCTCGCGCACGTGCCAGACCATCACGAGGAAGATCAGCGACATGAGCGGAATCTCGGCGAGCTCCGCCTGGCTCTCCGAGCCGATCTGGATCGCGCGCAGCGTGAGCAGGAAGATGGGCACCACGACGGCCGAGAGGGCGAGCACGCTGCTCAGCGCCGTCCACATGCGCAGGCCGTAGACGATGCTGACGCTGACGAAGATGAAGTGCACGGGGAGTGCCTCCCACCCGTGCCAGAGCGCGATCCATACCAGGTTGAGCGTGCAGAACAGCGCCAGCGCCAGCTCGGGCAGGAAGCGCGAGGTGACGTCCTTCACGCGCACAGCTGGTACCCCGCTCCTCTGATCGTCGCGATCCGCTCGTGCCCGATCTTGAGGCGAAGGCGGCGCACGCACACATCCACCGTGTTCGTCTCGGTGTCGAAGCTGTAGCCCCAGATGGCCGAGAGCAGGCGCTCCCTGCTGACGACTTCGTCCTGGTGACGCATGAGGTACTCGAGCACGAGCGCCTCGCGATCGGTCAGGTGCACCGGGCCCTCGCCGAAGTCGGCAAGTCTACGCCTCAACTCGAGGGTTACACCATGGGCGCTGAGCACCGTCGGATCGAGCTCGGCGCTGCGCCGCAGGTGGATGCGCACGCGCTCCAGCAGCTCGTCGAACGAGAATGGCTTGGCGACGTAGTCGATCGCGCCGGCCCGCAGCGCCGCGACCTTGGTCTCCGGATCGGAGCGCGCGCTGAGCATCATGACCGGCAGTGCCGGGTTCGTTGCGAGCAGCTCGCGCAGCACGGCAATGCCGTCGCGCCCCGGCAGCATCACGTCGAGCAGCACGAGGCCGGGCGCCTCGCGGGCGACGCTTGCGACAGCCCCGTCGCCATCGGCCACTGCCTGCACGGCGTAGCCCTCGCGGGACAACCCGCGGGCGACGAAGCTGGCGATACGCCGCTCGTCTTCGACGATCAAAACGTTCACGAACAGACTCCCTCAGTTTTCGCTCTTCCCCTCCCCCACCCTAGGCCCGGTCGCGCGGAGGGGTCAAGCCCCCCGATGGAGGGTGTCTGACACAACCGTGACACGGCTGTCAGAAAGCGTGACAGTCGAGCGGGGTTGGGCTGAAGCTCGCGTCGATCGCAATGAAGCGTCCCCCTCACGGGAGCCCAACTCGCATGCCCAGACGACCGTTCCTCCTCGCAATTGCCCTGCTCGCATCGCTTGCCTTCGCGCAGGCTGCGGCTGCGCAGCCGATCACCTTGCAGGTGACGTCGGCGCGTACGACCACCAATCAACCCGACCCGGTCGAGCTGACCGGGACGATCACCCTGGCGCCGAACACCTCCGGCAGCGGGACGTCGGTGACGGGCACCGGCACACTGTTCACCAGCGAGCTCCACGCTGGCGACCTGATCAAGCCGTACACGGCGCCCGGCTCTGTGCCGCGCTGGCTCGTCGTCTCCTCGATCACGAGCAACACCGCCCTGCGGATCACGCAGCCGGGCGCCGGCGGCGGTCGCTACAACGGTCCCGCCGTGACGGGCGCCAAGTTCAGCACGCTCCCGCCCCTCCAGACGATCACCAAGGGCGACCCGGTCACGACCTACAAGTACCTGGTCAATCAGGAGGACACCGACCAGAACTCGCAGTCGGCCGCCGCCTGTCAGCCGTCCGGTCCGAACAGCACGCTGAGTGGCTGCCTCTGGACTTCGATCCGGCACCTCTCCGGCTCGAGCACCGCAGCGCCCGGGCCGTGGAACCCGACGAACGGATTCCAGAGCCTCGTGCCCGACTCGAGCCCGGTCGTCACAAGTGGCGACCAGTCCGATTTCGCCAACGGCGGGACGATCGATCTGCCGGCCGGCAAGTACCTGATCAGCTTCGTGGCCGAGGGTCACAAGATCGACGGCGCGCATTTCACGACCGACGGCAATGGAACGCTCAAGACGATCCAGGCCCAGGCCCAGCCGTTCGACCTGCCGCTCGCGACGCTTCGCATCCAGGTCTTCAACGACAACGCGTCGACGAACGGCCAGTGGGATGAAGGCGACGAGAGCTATGACGCGCAGGCGAACCGTGCCGCGCGCATGCCCGGCTTCACCGCGCACCTCGCCGACGTCCTGGGCGAGATCACGACGGACTGGTACGGCAATCCGCTCTGCACGACCTACCGCACCACGACCGCGCCCGGGCGCACGGGCTACGAGCTCGACTCCCAGGGGCGCCCGATCATTCTCACCCGCGGCGGCCAGTGCGTCAGCAACATGGCCGGCGAGATCGCGGTCCCGAACATGGGTCCCGACCGCTACGCCACGACCGTGCTCGCACCGGCCCGCCGCGTAGTGACACCTCCCGGCCTCCAGCCCACCTGCCTCAACAAGGACTGGGTCAAGACGACCACGCTCGAGGGCGGCCCGGATTGGGACACGTGGATCCAGGAAGGTGCGACCGGCTACGACACCGAGTTCCTCCACTCCGGCGAGCCGACGCCCTGGACGATGGCCGGGTTCGTCTGCCCGAAGACACTGCCGGTGCACAACGCCTCGACGGTCGGCACCGTCAAGGGCAGGGTGCTCAAGGCGCGCGTTTACTGGCCCGCACAGGGCGGCCTTCCGTACAACGGCACCATCTGGGGCGGCTACGCGGGCACCAAGACCGACGGCCCCATCGATCGCCCGTGGGTCTCGCTCGCCGGCCTGCAGCAGGGTGACGTGGCAGTTGCGATCCAGCGGGGCAACCCCGACGGCACGTTCGAGATCGACAACGTCCCGCCCGGTGACTACATGGTCTCGATCTGGGACCAGCCGCTCAACAACCTGCTCGACACGTACAACCTCACGGTCCGCGCGGCCAAGACCACCGACATCGGCGACGCCATGCTCTCGGGCTGGTTCAGCCAGATCAAGGGCACGGTCTTCAACGACCTCAACGAGAACGGGCGCCAGGACGCGGGCGAGGTCGGCATCGCCGGCTTCCCGGTCGTGATCAAGAGCCGCGTCAACTCGATCATGGATCAGGGCTCGGCCGTCGCGTTGACCGACTTCGCCGGCCACTACACCCTCGACCAGGCCTATCCGCTCAACCTCTTCAACGTCCTCGAGGCCTTCGATACGCGCTGGAAGACCACCGGCCTCACCTACCAGGCCGACAACCAGCCGACGCCGACCACCGAGTTGGGCGGGGGCGTCGACCTCAGCTTCCTCCCGGTCATCGGTCTCTCCGGTCGCGTCGACTGGGGCGTCAAGCCGTACTCGGCGGGCGAGAACGGCGGCATCGTCGGCACGGTCACCTACGACACCACGCGGAACGAGCTCGATCCGTCGCAGTCTGCGACCGAGGACTACCAGCCCGGCATCCCGGGCCTCCAGGTCGACCTCTTCAAGCCCGTCGCCTGCACCGGCGCGACGCCGGCGGCCAGCTGCTCCTCCGAGGGCTACGTGCTCGCGGACGACGGCTCGTACACGCTCGGCGACTGGATCCAGCGCTACCAGACGGAGTCGTGGCAGCAACCCAAGAACTGCACCGCTCGCGGTGTGGACGGCACGCCCCTCGTGGGTGAGCAGGTGCTTCCGCGGACGACCGACCCGATCGGCAATCCGATCAACTGCCTCGAAGGGCCGCTGATGGGCGTGCAGTTCGGCGGCGACGATCCGCTCAACTCGCCCAACCCCGACGCGAACTTCTTCAGCTCGGTGGACGGCAACTACGGCTTCGGCGACGGCTGGACGACACCCGGCGGGCGCCTGCCCGACGGCTCGCCCGATCCGGCGAGCCCCGGCTCGGGCTCGCAGCCGCTCGCCGTGGGCGACTACCTCGTCAAGGTCGAGCTCCCCAGCGACCCGCTCCATGCGGACCGCAAGCTCTACACGCCGACCCGCGAGGAGGACGTCAACGTCTTCAGCGGCGACAGCTTCAAGCCCTCCTACCCGCCGCCGCCCTGCGCCGGCGCGCTGCACACCGTGCACGTGACGAATCCCGACTTCCTCGACGCGGGCGGCAGCCCGTACGAGGGCCAGGCGAAGCCGCTCTGCGACACCAAGCTCGTGGCCGTACAGGACGCGAAGTCCGTCGCACCCAGCTTCAACCTCTTTACCGACGTCCCGGTGCCCACCAAGTTCTGGGGCCTGATCAACGACGACCTCAACATCTCCGTCGATCCGAAGTCCATCCTCTTCGGCGAGAAGGCCGGCGTCGGCCATGCACCGGTCGGCATCTACGACTTCACCGACCGCCTCGTCGACACGCAGCACAGCGACGCCAACGGGTTCTTCACCTCGTTGCTCCCGTCGACGAGCACGTACAACTGCCCGCTCCCCGCGGGCCCCTGCCCGAACATGTACCGCGTCGTCGGCAACGACCCGGGTCTGCCCGGGGCGCGCAACGCCGACTACCACTCCGAGTTCTCCACGATCTCGGCGCCCTTCCAGGCGTGGCCTGGCCTGATCCTGCCAGTGGACACGGCTCCGACACAGGTCGGGGCATCCATCCAGTCGCCCGGCTCGAACGTCGTCAAGCCCGTCGAGTGCGTGATCGCCGGCACGACGCCTCAGCTCTTCGCGGTGTCAACGCCGTATGGCAATCCCGGCGATCAGATCGTCGTCCACGGCCTCCACTTCGGTGCGACCGAAGGCCAGGTGCAAATCGATGGCACGACGACCATCTCGGCCGCCGATGTCACGAACTGGAGTGACACGAGCTTCACGCTGGCCTTGCCGGCCAGCCCGGGGCAGCACCGGATCGCCATCGTCAACACCGCGGCGGCGCCGAATGCGCAGTCGGTCAACGGCCTGAATGTGCACGTGCTCGGCAACGGGTACCGGCCGGACGTGATCGAGGTCGGTCCCGACATGTGGACGCTCCTCGGCGCGCCGACCAGCCTGCGCTTCCGGCTCGGCACCAACGGCACCCAGACCGCGCAGCTCAACGCACCCTTCAGCGCGGCGCAGATCCAGGGCGCGATCAGCGGCCTCCCGGGGCTCGCGGGCGCAGTCCAGGTGCAGCGCACCGCGGGCGGCAACTACCGCATCACGATCACGGGCCGGCATTCGGCAGAGGTCCTGACCGCGACGGCCAACGGCTCGGGGGCTTCGATCCGCAACTTCGACAGCCGCAACCCCAACCCCGACTACGGCATGCACGCGGTGCAGGCCGGACTGGACGCGGCGGCCGCCCGGCCGAACGCGACGTTCCCCGGCCCCGTGGGTCAGCGCGGCCCCGAAGCGCTCGTCGTCGTCTACCCGAACAGCGACTCGAGCGAGCTCTACAACGCCGAGTCGGCCTACTACGAGAACCTCATCATGCACTCGCCGGCGAAGCTCCAGGGCGTCGGCCCGGGCGGGATTCTCGCGGACGGCTCGGACGTCCCGGGCACGGTCGTCGACGGCTCGGGATACCAGGCCGATGCCCAGTCCGGCACCGACTGGACCGCGCTCATGGGCTCCCTGGCCTTCGGCGGCAACGCGAACATCTACGACGGCTCGACGGTCACGGTCGTCGCCAACGACGGCGGCAGCGGCACGGGCACGACCCGCGTCGCGCAGTTCCGCACGAACTTCCCGGCCTCCATCGACGGCCTCAAGATCACGGGCGGCAATCATGACGGCTTCCCGAACAACCCGAACATCCCCAACACCGAGGGCGGCCCCGTCGAGGCGGCCACGACGCAGGGCGGCGGCATCTATGTCAATGCCCAGGCCCACTCCCTGCAGATCACCAACGACGTGATCCAGGGCAACAGCGGAGCCTACGGCGGAGCCATCCGGCTCGGAACGCCAGAGGTCGGCTACAACGCCAACGACAACATCCGCATCGGCTACAACCGCATCGACAAGAACGGCGGTACCAACCTCGCGGGCGGCATCGGCATCTTCGCCGGCGCGACCAACTACCGCATCGACCACAACACGCTCTGCGCGAACACCTCGGCCGAGTACGGCGGCGCAATCAGCCACTTCGGCCTCTCCAACGGCGGTTCGATCGATCACAACCGCATCTGGTTCAACCGCAGCTACGACGAGGGCGGCGCCGTGTTCATCGGCGGTGAGCTCCCGGCCAACCCGAACACGATGACCCAGGGCGCCGGCACGGTCAGCATCCGCGAGAACGTGATGCAGGCCAACCTCTCCAACGACGACGGTGGCGCGATCCGTCTCCTCATGGTCGACGGCAAGCGCCGCAGCCAGACGGGCCAGAGCAACATCGGCACCCTCCAGCTGTTCGACGACCGCATCAACATCCTCAACAACACGATCGCGAACAACATCTCGACGCACGAGGGCGGCGGGATCGCGCTCGACGACGCCACGAACGTCGCGGTCGCGAACAACACCATCGCTCACAACACGACAACCGCCACCGCGATCACGAGCAACGGACAGCCCGCTCCCGCGGGACTCTCGACCGCAGCCAACAGCATTCTGCTCCAGGCCGAGCTCGACAAGCGCTACGGGGTCAACTCCCGCGCGCTCTTCTCCAAGCCCACGCTCTTCAACAACCTCTTCACCGACAACCGCGCCGGCTCCTGGTCGGCTGCCACCGGCCTCTCGGGCATCGGCCTGACCGGCGACCCGGGTCCGGCCCGGCTCTGGGACATCGGCCTCGCCGACGGTCTCTGCACCGGCGGCAACACCCGCCGCTGCCTGACCCCCGTCCGAAACAGGCTCGACACCTCGGCGCTGAACGCCGCCAATGTGACGACGCTCGCCGACAACCTCGTCGGCACACCGGTCAACTTCATCGACGACACCTACCGCGTGGCGATCAATGCCCTCCCCTGGCGTGGCTACCCGCAGTTCGTCGGGGCAGTGCTCATCGCGGCGGATCTTGCCGTCGGCCAGATGGGCAACTACCACCTCGACACGGGCTCCAGCGCCATCAACGCAGGTGCGGCATCCACGGCCTCCGTGGGCGGCATCGCATCCACCGTGCCGGCCCCGACGATCGACATCGACGACCAGGGCCGCGCGAACAGCAGCGCAAACCCGAACGACATCGGCTCCGACGAGCGCCAGTAGGAAGGCGACATGACTCAGCGACAGCACACGAACGCGACAAGGAAAACAACCATGCGCGATACCAAGCTCAGTCGCCGCCGCCTCCTCACGATCGGCGGAGCGACCCTCGCAGCAGGAACCCTGGGAGGCGGCGCCTATGCCGCCTCCCCGGGGCGACTCCTGCAGTCGGTCGGCCCGCCCCAGGCACCGGCCCGCAACGTCATCCATCTCGCCGGGACCGACGGCTGGGTCAGCCTCCCGGCTCCCGCCAGCCCGACCAGCTACGACTTCCCGGACAGCATGGCCCCAGAGGGCAAGACGACCTACGTCTTCGGCTTCCGCGACGTCACCGGGTTCAGCGATCAGCAGGTGCAGGATCAGAAGGGCAAGACGCAGATCTGCGCGCCGCTGCTCTGGTTCGACGAGTACCAGTCCTCGCTCGGCAACGACGTGCAGGTCACGGTCACGAACCTCGGCATGCAGATCCGCCCGGACCTGACCGACGGCCACACGCTGCACTGGCACGGCTTCCGCAACGCGATCCCGTTCTACGACGGCGTGCCCGAGATGAGCGTGTCGATCCCGATCGGCCGCGATCTCACGTACTTCTACCAGCCCAAGGACCCGGGCACGTACATGTACCACTGCCACTTCGAGGACGTCGAGCACGTCCAGATGGGCATGACCGGGCCGCTGTTCGTGCGGCCGCGCCAGAACGGGACGGTCCTGGGCGGGTTCAACAAGTTCGCCTACAACGACGGCGACGGCTCGACCGGCTACGACCGCGAGTTCGCGCTCCTGCTGACCGAGATGTACCTGCTCTCGCACTGGCAGGACGCCCATATCCAGCAGCCGTTGTGGGATCAGTACAAGGCCGACGCGTGGCTGATGAACGGCCGCAGCTATCCGGACACGCTCGAGCCGAGCACCGGGTTCTACGGCCCGACCGGCTCGCGGCCCACGGGCATCGCGGTCGGCGATCCCAATCCGTGGCCGAACCCCAGGGTGGCGGCGCAGCCTCGCCTGAGCCACCAGCCGATCTCCTCGCTGGTCAGCTGCAACGCCGGTGAACGCGTCCTCCTCCGCCTTGCGAACCTGGGCTACCAGGAGCACGCGATGACCGTCCCCGGCCTCGTGCTCGATGTCATCGGCAAGGACGCGACGCTGCTCGCGAACGGCGCCGTCAAGACGTCGATGCAGACCGAGACGATGTCGATCGGGCCCGGCGAGAGCTACGACTGCCTCTTCACCGCGCCGGCCACCCCTGGCACGTACGTGCTCTACAACCGCGCCTACGCGACGTCGCAGAATCGCGACCAGCAGGGCATCGGCGGCATGCGCACGGAAATCCGCGTCCACCCGGCGGGCACGTTGCCCGCCCAAACCGCGCCCAACGCGTAAGGACACGTCCATGCGCCTCCTCACATTCCCCCTCGCTTCCCCTCGGAAGCTCTTCATCGGCTCCGGCGCCGCGCTTATCGCCGGAGTGCTGATCCTGACCGGCGGCGGCTCCTCCCCAGCCGCCGCCGGTAGCCCGACTCCCGATGGCGTCGTGTGCACCTATGGCTCCGAAGGCCAGGCCGCCACGACCCAGACATTCACGCTCACGGCGCGCGACGGCCACATCACGACTCCGGACGGCAACACCGTCTACATGTGGGGTTTCGCCGACGGCAAGGGCACGTTCCAGTACCCCGGCCCGAACCTCTGCGTCAAGCAGGGCGAGCGGGTGCGCGTGATCCTCAAGAACACGCTTCCGGAGAAGACGTCGATCGTCTTCCCCGGCCAGTCCGGCGTGACCGCCGACGGTGTGGCCGCCGAGCCAGTGCTCGACGGCAGTGGCGCGATCAGCTCGCTCACACCCGCGGCCGATGCCAATGACGGCAGTGTCACCTACAGCTTCGTCGCGGACACTCCCGGGACGTACCTCTACAAGAGCGGCACCGACGAGGCCGTCCAGACGCAGATGGGGCTCTTCGGAGCGCTCGTGGTGCGCCCGGCACAGGGCGCGGCATTCGCCTACAACTCGGCGCGCACGGAGTTCGATCCGCGGACGGAGTTCGTGCAGGTCCTCTCCGATCTCGATCCCGCGATTCACAGCGCGGTCGAGCAGGGGCGCACTCCCAACATGCCGGCCCTGCATCCTCGCTACTGGATGATCAACGGGCGCAGCTTCCCCGACACGATCGCCCCCAACAACGCGACGTGGCTGCCCAACCAGCCCTACAACGCCCTCATCCACACGGTCGCGAACCCGGCCAAGCCGGCGATCGTCCGCTACATCAACGTCACCGCCATCGCCCACCCGATGCACCCGCACGGCGACCATGGCCGCGTGATCGGGCGCGACGGAGCACTCCTCGCAGGCCCCGGCGGCGAGGACCTCAGCCATGAGGACTTCGCCATCGAAGTCGGCCCGGGCCAGACCGTGGACGCGCTCTACGGCTGGGAGGACACAGGGCAGTGGGCCAACTCGAGCCCCGCTGCACATCCCACGCTTCCCGATCAGCCCGCGGCGCTCGACACGCTGCACCTGTCCGGCGACACCTGGTGGTCGGGCAGCCGGTTCCTCGGCGAACAGGATCCCGCCAACTTCCCGCCCAATGTCACGAACTACAACCAGTGCGGCGAGTACTACCAGGTGTCGCACAGCCACGCGCTCAACGAGGTCACGAACTACGGCGCCGCCATGGGCGGAATGCTGACCCTCTGGCGCATCGATCCCATCAACCGCTTCAACTGCGCATGAGAGGCGCCAGCATGCATCCCTCCATCCGCGCGCTGCTCGTGCTCGCCGCCGTCCTGATTGCGCCGGCGACCGCAGCTGCTGCGCCCTCCATCACGATCACGACGCCACCCGAAGGCGCCGTCTACGCCATCGGCGGCCCCGCCGTTCCGGCCGACTACGCCTGCGCGCCCGACTCGGGCACGCTGGCGGCCGTCGACCAGTGCGACGGCCCCGTCGCCTACGGCGCCGCGATCGACACGGCGACCGCCGGCACGAAGGCGTTCACCGTCACCGCGCACGACGCCAACGGCGAGACGTCGACGGCCACGCACAGCTACCTCGTCGACGGCACCGCGCCCGCGGTCTCGCTCACGACGCCCGCCCAGGGCGCCGTCTTCGCGAAGGACGAGGTCGTCGCCGCCACCTACAGCTGCGCCGATCTCGGCGGGGCCGGCCTGGCCTCGTGCACCGGCACGGTGCCCAGCGGTCAGCCGCTCGACACCAGCGCAGGCACCCACACGTTCACGGTGACGGCGACCGACAACGCCGGCAACTCCACGAGTGTCACGCACTCCTACCGCGCGTCGGTCTGCACGCGCACCGCGCTGCATGCGGTGTCCTGCGACCTGTGGGCCCGCACCGGGACGATCGATCTCCCCGGGGCGCCGAACCTCCCGATCAAGACCTTCGCCGACCACGACGGCGCGCCTGCCGTCACCCAGGTCGGCGGCCCGGTGCTCGACGCGCTGGCCGGCGACACCGTCAGCGTCACGCTGCACAACTCCCTCGGCGAGCCGATCGCGCTCGCCGTGCCGCAGCAGCCGATGGTCCCGGCGACCGCCAAGATCGCCCCCGGCGGCCAGTCGACCTACACGTTCGTCGCCCGGCTCGGGACATCGATCTACGAGGCCGGCTCGGCCTCGAGCGTCGCTCCGCTCGACGAGAACGTCGCCAAGCAGGTCGCTCAGGGGCTCTACGGCGCCCTCGTGGTGCGGCCCGCAGCCGAGACGCGCCAGGCCTATGGCACGGCGGCAACGGGCTATGACGAGGAGGCACTCCTGCTCCTCTCGGACATCGACCCGGCGCTCAACACCGACCCCGCGGCGTTCGACATGACGTCCTTCGCTCCGACCTACGCGCTCATCAACGGCCGTCCGTACGACGGCACGGCCAACGGCACGCTCCCCATCGTCTCCGCGCCGGGACACGACGTGCTCCTTCGCGTCGTCAACGCCGGCGTGGCGTTCCACCCGATCGGGCTCCTCGGCCTGCGTGAGAGCGTCGTGGGCGAGAGCTCGCACGCCCTGCGCTATCCCCGCAGCGCGATCGCGACGAGCGTCGCTCCCGGTAGTACTGCCGATGCGCTCGTACACCTCCCGACGGCGGCCTCCGCGGCGGCGCACTACGCGCTCTACGACACCGCACTGCACCTCGCCAACGGCACCCAGACCAGGTACGGCGGGATGCTCACGACGATCGATGCGACGGGCGCGTGGACGACGACGTGTGCGGGCCCTGTGGCATCGCGCGTCCAGTCGCCCGACACGACGACGGCCACCTCGGGCCTCGCCTTCAGCGCGTACGTGACGCCCTGCGCCGCGGCGCCGGCGAGCACCGTCACGGCAGCCGAGTACTTCATCGACTCCGTGGGCGCGGACGGCTCGGGAACGGCCATCCCGCTCGGGCCCAACCCGCTCGGCGGCACGGTCACCCAGGCGAGGCTCCTGAGCCTCTCCGAGGGCCGGCACACGATCTACGTCCACGGCCAGGATTCGACCGGCGCCTGGGGCGAGGTCTCGAGCGACTCCTTCGTGATCGCCCGCATCGGCCCGTCGGTGAGCGCGCTGGTGCTTGATCCCAACCCCACCAACCTCGCTCCCGCGACGGTCGCCCTGTCCGCCACGGCGGACGCCTCGGCGCACTCGGGCCGCACGGTCGCGGCAGCCGAGTTCTTCATCGACCCGGCGGGCCCGCAGACTCCGGGCTCCGGCACGGCGCTGGCGGTCTCCGGCAACGCCACGACCGCGGCGCTGGACGGTCAGGTGCCGCTCGCCGGTCTCACGGCCGGTCTGCACACGGTCGTCGTGGAGGCGCAGGATGACCTCGGCAACTGGGGCGCCACCGCCTCGGTGACCCTCGTCATCGACACGGCGGGGCCGGTCGCGACCGGCGTCGCGATCGCACCGTCGCCGAACAACGGCAGCGTCGAGCTCGACGGGCACCCCGGCGTGGTCTGGGTCACGGCGACCCTGATCGACGGCGGGCCGAATCCGAGCCCGATCAAGACGGCCGAGGGCTTCATCGACCCGGTCGGCACTCCGGCCGCGCACAACGGCTGGCAGCTCGTGCCGGCGGACGGAAGCTTCGACCAGGCCGTCGAGCAGGTCACTGCAGCCATTCCGCTGCCCGAGATCGCCAATCTGAGCGACGGCACGCACGTCTTCGCCATCCGGGCGCAGGACGCGGCGGGCAACTGGGGCACACTCGGCGCGGGTACGCTCGTGATCGACAAGTCCGGGCCGGCCATCACGGCGGCCTCGCTCACGCCGGCCGCTCGCCAGAGAGGCCAGTCGACCACGCTCAACGCCACGGCCGCCGACGGCTCGCTCGTCGACCGCTTCGAGTACTTCCTCGATCAGGGCAACGCGACGGCCGTGAGTGTCACGCCCGGCACGCCGCGCTCGATCACCCGGACGATCACGGTTCCGTTCCTGACCTCGGGCACGCAGCACTTCGTCTACGTGCGGGCACGCGATGTCGCGGGCAACTGGAGCGCATGGACGCAGCTCTCGCTCACCGTCACCAACGCCCTGGCCCCGCTCGAGGCGCCCGTTCCGGCAGTCGACCTCAGTCCCGTCAGCGTCCCGCTGGTGCGGTCGAAGGTCGAGCCCTGGATCGCAGTCCGGTCTGCGGGACACACGCGCGTCGTCTCGGTCGTCGCCCCGGCCTCCGGTGCGGTGAGGGCGCGCTTCGTGTTCGCCCCGCACGGCGCGCACTTCCATGGCACGAGGACGATCGTGCGCGGCCACGACGCCGTCGGGCACGTCGTGCTCACGGTTCAGGTCACCGGCAACCCGAAGCACGGCTACCGGCTGCGCGCCGTCAGCGGCGACAAGCACTCCGCCTGGCTACCGGCCGGCAATCGCCGCACCGTGCTCGTGGCGGTCCTCAACCCGGGCAGGCATCCCAGCCTGTTCCGCGCCCTCACCATCGCAAGCGGAGAGTAGTGACATGCAACGGCAGCGACCACATCTCCGCACGGTCGTCGCGATCTGCGCCCTTGGCGCAGTCGCGGCGACCGCCGCGCTCCTCCTCCTCCACCGCGGCGAGTCGACCGCGGCGACATCCTCGGCCGCGCGCCCCAGCGCGGCGGCGATCGCCGCGATCCAGCAGCAATACGGCGTGCGCTTCACGATGATCGGCCTCACGGCGAGCGGCGGCATGCTGGATCTCCGCTTCGTCGCGGTCGACGCGAGCAAGGTCGAGCAGCTCGGCCATCACGGCACCAAGATCAGGCTCGTCGTCGAGCACACGGGGCACACGCTCAACTCCGAGCAGATGACCCCGCACTTCGGCAAGATCCACGTCGGCTCGCAGTACTTCGCCCTCCTGCGCAACGACGGCAATGCCCTGCGACAAGGCGACCTGGTCACGATCCTGGTCGGGAATCTCGCACTCCAGCACCTGCGGGTGCTCTGAGGGCGTGCGTGCTCTGGCCGCACTGGTCGTGCTCTGCGCGCTCGCCTTGCCGGCGAGCGCGCAGGCGCACGCCTTCCTGCAGTCGAGCACGCCGCAGAACGGGACGAGCCTCGCGCGCGCGCCGCACATCGTCAGCCTGCGCTTCACCGAGCCGGTCTCGGCGTCGCTCGCGCGGGTGCAGGTGTACGACAGCCGGGGAGACGTGCGCCCCGGAGCAGTCGTGCATGAGGGGCGCACGTCCCGCGAGTTGCGCCTCTCGCTTCCGACGCTGTCGAAGGGGGCGTACCGCATCGTCTACTCGACGGTCTCGCAGGACGACCTCCACCTCACGCGCGGCGAGCTCGTGCTCGGGGCAGGCACAGCGGCCCCGCCGACCCGGTCCCGTGCTTCCGTCACGGCGCCGACGAGCCTCCGCGAGAGCGTCGCGCACCTCTTCGACCTGGTCTCGCTCTCACTCCTGATCGCCATCTGTGCCCTGCTCGCGGTCGGCCTGCCCGCCTCCGTGCGAGCACGGATCGCCCGGTTCGGCCAGGTGGCCGTGCCGCTGCTCCTCGTCGCGGGCTTCGTGGCACTCGCGGGCGAGGCATCCCGCCTGCCGCTGCGAGACGTGTTCCTGCGCACGGCCTGGGGCCACGCGATGCTCGTGCGCGAGGTCGCGATCGCCGGCGTGCTGATCGCGCTTGCGGCACGGCGGCCGCGGCTCGCCGCCGCCCTGCTGCTGCCGGTCGCGGCCGCCGAGTCCGCGAGTGGTCACGCCGCGTCGCTCGGTACCGCAGCGATGCTCTCGATGACGGTGCACATCCTCGCCGCGGGGCTCTGGGTCGGCGGGCTGATCGTGCTCGCTCTCGTCCTCCCCGGCGTCGAGCGCCGCGACGTGCTTGCGACGCTCGCCCGCTTCGGGCGCGCGGCCGCGGCGAGTGTCGCGGCGCTGGCCGTCACCGGGCTCTACAGCATGGGGCTTCAGGTCGCGACCGTCGACGCGCTGCTCTCCACGACCTACGGCTGGTCGCTGATCGCGAAGCTGGCATTGCTCGGAGCAACCGGAGGCCTGGGTCTGCTCGGACTGCTGGCGCTGCGCCGCCGCCGGCCGTCGCTCTGGCTGCTGCGAGCCGAGGCGATCGCGGCGATCGGGATCCTCGGCGCCGCGTCGCTGCTGCTTGCGAGCGCTCCGGCCCGCGGGCCGCAGTTCGCCGCACCGCCGCGAGCCGTCCCCGGAACCGTGCTCGCCGGCGGACACGCGCGTGACCTGCTCGTGGATCTCTCGACCGCGCCCAACCGGCCCGGCCAGAATTTCGTCACGGCCACGATCCTCGACACGTTGCGACCGTCCCCCGGGCCGGTGCGTCGCGTGGAGCTCACATTTTCCCGCGGGCGCGCGCGCGTCACTACATACGCCACCCGGCTCGATGCGAATCGCTGGCAGGTCGCGGGGACTCAGCTCTCGGCAGCGGGCACCTGGATGATCGCCGTCGCGGCGCAGCGCCTGGGGCTGCCGCGTGCGACCTACACGACCGCGTGGACGGTCGCTTCCTCGACCGCCGCACAGCCTGCACCGCGCGCCCACTTCTCGCTCCGCCCCATCAGGCCGATCGCCGGCGCCACGGCTGCGATGCTCGCCACCCTGGCCGCCGTCGCGCTCGCCTGGCGCGTGCGCTTCCGACTCGGCCTTCGACGGCCGCGCGCCGCGTGATGCGCGCGGCCCTCATCGCCGCGCTGGCCGGCGCGGCGCTGCTGTTCGTTCCGGGCGCGCCGGCGGCGACTCCCATGCAGGCCGTCATCGTGCACATCGCGCCCTCGGCGTGGCCTGCGCTCGGTGCGCGGGGAGCAGGCGCGATCGCCCGGCTGGAACGCGACCGCCGCAACGCGCAGGCCCCCGCGCTGGCCGTCCTGAACGCACTGCAGCGCGCGGGGCACGTCCGCCATGTCCGCTCGCTCTGGATCGCAGGCGCGATTGCATTGACTGCGGACGCGGGCGCCCTTGCAGCGCTGCGATCCCGCCCGGACGTCCGCTCGATCGAGCCCGACTCCGAGCTGCCGATCCGGCCCGCAGACTCCGTGACCGGCGAGCCGGGCATCGCCGCGACGGGCGCGCCCGGGCTCTGGAGCGAAGGCATGGACGGACGCGGGATCACGGTTGCAACGCTCGACACGGGCGTCGACCTCACGCACCCGGAGCTCGCGAGCCGCTATCGCGGCGGCAGCAACAGCTGGTTCGACCCGTTCGGGCAGCACTCCGCACCGGCCGACCTGGACGGCCACGGGACGCAGGTCATGGGCGTCATGGTCGCCGGCGGCGGCATCGGCATGGCGCCCGGAGCGCGGTTCATCGCAGCGCGGGTCTTCAACGACGCGAACCTGAGCACCGACAGCGCCGTCCACGAGGCGTTTCAGTGGCTGCTCGACCCTGACAGGGACCCGGCGACCAACGACGCGCCGCAGGTCGTCAACGCGTCCTGGGGGGCCCAGCTGGTGGCCTGCGATCGCGAGTTCGAGCCCGACCTGCAGGCGTTGCGGACAGCGCACATCCTGCCGGTGTTCGCCGCGGGCAACGACGGGCCCGGAGCCGGCTCGGACACCTCTCCCGCCAACCTCCCGGAGGCTTTCGCGGTCGGAGCGACGGCGGGCGCCTCGGCGATCGCGCCATTCTCGAGCATCGGGCCTTCGCGCTGCGAGGGCGGCCAGTTCCCGGCCCTCGTCGCGCCGGGCACCGGCATCCGCACGACCGACCGCTTCGGCTTCTACGCCGCGGGCAAGACCGGCACGTCCTTCTCCGCCCCGCATGTCGCCGGCGCCCTTGCACTGCTGCTGCAGGTCGCCCCGCAGTTGACCGCGGACCAGCAGGCGAGCCTGCTGATGCAGAGCGCCGGTGACCTCGGCGCGCCGGGGCCCGACGCAACCTTCGGCGCGGGCTCGCTCGACATCGTCGCGGCCGCGCGCCTGCTCTCGCCCGCGCTGGATTTCACCCCGCCGGTCCTCTCGAGCGCCGCGGCTGACGGAGCGACGCTCCACGTTCATGCAGCCGACGCCCGGTCTGCGATCGCGGGCGCCGAGTGGTGGGCGGACAGCGATCCCGGCATCGGCAAGGCCGATCCGATCGTGCCCGCGGACGGGTCCTTCGACTCGCCCGCCGAGGATCTCGATGCCGGCCTGGGCGCACTGCAGCCCGGCAGCCACGTGATCGGCGTGCGCGCACGAGACTCGGCGGGGAACTGGAGCGCCGCGGTGGAGCTTCCGATCAACGTCGCGGCCCCTCCCGCCCTGCCGTCTCCCGCGCCCGCAGCAACGCCCGTCGAGCCGGCGCTCTCGCTCGTGACCGCGCCGAGCGCACGCTCACGCGTCGTGCGCATGCTTCGCGACGGGTTCGAAACAGGATTGGCCTCGTGGCCTGGGCGCGTCGGCGCAGTGAGGGCGATCCGCGCGGCGGCGATCGCCGGCCGCCGAGGGCTGCGCGCGACGAGCGCCGCCGGGGCGCCGGCCTACGTGCAGCGCGCTCTGCCGGCGGCGACCGCCGGCATCGAGCTCGAGTTCGCCCTGCGCCCTCGCGCGTTCGCGAACGGCACGGCCTGGAGCGAGATCGCAGCGATCACGAGCGCGAGCGGGCGCCGGCTGGCCTCTGTCGAGGTCCGCCACGCCTACTTGCGCGGAGCCGTCGAGCTGCGCCTCTCGAGCGCCCAGGGAGATGTCCTGCGGCATTCGCGGCCGCAGACGATCCGCCGGCGCCAAGCCACGCTCGTCCTCTCCCTGAGCTCCGACCGCTCGGCCCTGTCGATCGACGGCCGAGAGCGCGCAGGGCTGCCCGCCCACGCGAGCGGTGCGCCTGCCCGCTCCGTCGTCCTCGGCCTGGGCCGCAGGGGCCCTCCGGCCTCGACGGGCTACCTCGACCTCGACCGCCTCACCCTGCGCGCGTTCACGCACGCATCCTGATCACACCTCACCAGGAGCCATCCATGCCACGTCGTCTGCCATCCCCCGCGCTTGTCGTCGCCAGCCTTGCCCTCGCCGTCGCGCTCGGTGGCACGACCTACGCTGCCACCGCCCTGCCGAAGAACAGCGTCGGCGCCAAGCAGCTCAAGTCCGGCTCTGTGGGCACGGTCAAGCTTGCACAGGGCTCCGTCACGAGCAAGCAGATCAAGGATCACACGATCGTCGCCGCCGACATCGCGAAGAGCGCCTTCCCGGCGATCGGCGGCAAGGTCGCGAACGCGACCCACGCCGACAGCGCAGGACACGCCGATACGGCCGGGCACGCGGACACCGCCGGCAGCGTGGCCGGCGTCGCTTTCACGACGATCGACTACCGGGTCGGTGCGGACTCGCCGGCGGCCGCCATCGTGGCTGCCAACGGGCTCACCATCTCGGCCTCCTGCGACGCCGCCGGCACGCTCATGCTCGCGCTCTCCTCCGCGACCGGGGATGCGCAGTACGCGCTGACCGCAACCGATGAGACCGGGAATGTGCGCGGAGACAGCTTCAACGCCTGGAACGGCGAGGCTTTCGACGTCGCGGCTCGCCTGGGTCTGCCCGATCTCGGCCGCGAGACCCTTCACCTGACGTACCAGAACCCCGCCGGCAAGCCCGTTCTCGTCGACATCGCAACCGACGGGGGTGCCTTCAACGGCGCGACTGCCTGCTACGCGGGGGGCTACGCCGTGTCGTGATCGGCCGGCTCTGCGGGTGCGAGCCAGTGGCCGCTGCGGCGGCCGGACCCAGGCGTCGCGAACAGCAGGCCTCTGACTGCGGAGCCGCAGACGGCGGCGGCCGACAGACCGCCGATCAGGGCCGCCGCGACGGCGAGGCGCACAACGGTTCCCGGCAGTGCCGAGAGCACGAAACCGTGCTTGAAGATCGTCGCTTCCGGCGCGGCGAACGCCGCCGTGAATGCCCCGACCAACGCCATCACACAGAGCCGCATCGTACCCTCGGCGGCCGCTATCACCACGCACAGGAACAGCACGGATACCCCGGAGAAGACGACGGCGAACGCCACCGACGCGGGCGTCGCGCTGTCGGCCAGGATGACGCCCGCCCAGGAGGCGACCAGCCCGAGGACGGCGATCGGCAGCATGAGCGACGCGACGAGCAACTGCCGTCGTGGGGGGATGCGGCGGCCGGCGAAGCCTGCGATCGCCACGAGCAGCACCCCCGCCACCAGCCATGGCCACAGAGAGGGCCCCGTCGCATGCCACTCGCGTCCCGAGAGCGTCGTGTGACGGCCGTCGACGAACAGGGGAATCGACCACATGCCGACGGCATGCGCCTCGTGCGAGCGCGCGCGCACGACGGGAACGGGCCGCAGCCGGTTGTCATGCCAGGCGAGCACGTGTTCGTGGCGCACGAGGTGCCAGTGCACGCCCGGCAACGACACACTGTCGTCCTTGTCGATCACGGAGGCGCTCGTTGCCGTGGGCGAGGCGAGGTTGGCCTCGACCCCCGCGCGCGAGAAGCGCAGGAACGGCTCGCCCAGGATCCCCAGGACCACGACCGTCCGCGCTGGGAGAACGCGCAGTTCGATGCGGAGGTCGCCGTCGAGCACATGCGCGCCAACACCGGGCGCGGCGGGCTCGAACGTGCCGACACTTGCCTTGAAGTCGGTCGACAGCGACCCGGAGCGCAGGTGGGCGGAGACGGGCGCGGGAACCGTGAGGCTGAACGCGCCAACGATGATCGAGCAGAGCAGGAAACGCAGAACGAGGGACCTCACCGGCCGGCGGCGATCGGGAGCGACGGTTCGCACGATAGTCGCGTCACGGAGCGTTTCGGCGGTCCATGACACGCGCGAGAAAATCTGCATTAGGTTGAGATGACCATCGGAAAGGAAGCGCGATGCGAAGATATGGGCCGCCATATCCCACGCATGACTGGAACGCTGCGTTGACAATGGGGGAGCTCTGCGTCAACGATGATCCGCGCGGCATGCTCGCCTGGGCCGTCCTGAACTACGACCCGCATGGCAATGGCGTCCGCGATATCGACGACCAGGTCGCAGGACTGTTCGTCGAGATCTACGCGCGCCTGAGCGACCTCGAGGACGACAAGGCCGTGGATCGCGACGAGACACAGCGCCTCCTCCGCGACACCGATCGTCTACACGAGATCGTGCACACGGCGACCTCGCTGCGCATCGCGAAGCGTTCGGCGTAGACGTTCGATGACATCGTTGTCATCGAATCGTCATCGCGACAGCGCAACGTTCGGGGTCTGACCCTTGGCGTTGCGCGGTGCGCTGACCTAGATCGTGAGCGTGCGAGGCTGGGCCGGCGCGGGCTCGCCGACCATGCGCGCCGCTTCGGCGCTCGCGGCATGCCGCTTGGGCCGGCGGACGCGCAGCTCGCCGGCGATGAAGTAGGACGCAAGCACGAAGCCGCCGGCTGCGGCCTGCGCCACGAGGCCCTCGAGGTTCGGGAAGGTCGCGAACCAGACGCCGAGCCAGCCGGGGAGCGCGATGCCGACGGGGGTCGTGCCGATCCATCCGGCCTGCTGCATCTCCTGCACCTGCTCGCCGACCATGACGACGAGCACCACGCCGAGCATCACGCCCGTCACGACGAGCATGCGCTTGTACGGCAGGCGTCGATGATTGAGGAACGTGATGCCGGCGACGATCGCCACGAGCGCGCTCGCGAGCGCGATGCCGGGCAGGATCACGCGCTCGCCGTAGGCAATGCGCATGTTCTGCAGGAAGAGCACGATCTCGAACCCCTCGCGGTAGACGCTCGCGAAGCCGAGCGCGATGAGCCCACCGTAGACGGCACGCGGGGTGGCCGATGCCAGGAGGCGCTTCTTCGCCTGGTTGTGGTGACTGATCCAGCCCGTCCAGTAGATGCGGTGGAAGAACCAGTTCGTGATCACGAGCAGCACGACGATCGCGACGAGCCCCGTGGCCGCCTGGACGTCGAGCGCCCTGGCCGAGACATGCCCGATCAGCCAGACGGCGGCGAACCAGGTCAGCACCGTCGCGGCGAGCGCCGCGGCGACGCCGATGGTGATGGGTCGCCGCAGGCGCTGGTTCGCGCCGCGGAATCCGGCGGTGATCGCGGCGAGGACGAGCACGGACTCGAGGCCCTCGCGGAACACCAAGAGGCCGCTGTTGAAGGCCGCGGCCCGGGCAGACAGCCGTCCGCCCGTGGGATCAGCGACGCCGCCCTGGAGCGCCTGCAGGATCAGCACGCCCGCCAGCCCCGCGCAGAGCGAGAGCAGAACCCAGCGATGTCGTCGAGTGAACGTCATGTTCTCGTGTCCCGCAGTGCGTTCCCATTAGGAAGACCTAAGGGCACGATACATAGGACACCCTAAGCCGTCAATCAGCCGATCGGAGGAACCGGCCCGGGCGACATCCGGCTTGACGCATCGCATATCGATGCCTAGCATTACGAGGTATGAGGGCGGAACTGCTGAAGGGACACACCGAGCTGCTGCTCCTGCAGACGCTCGACGCCGGCCCCGCGCACGGCTATCTCGTCATCGATCGCCTGCGCGAGCTCAGCCAGGGGGCGCTCGATCTTCCGGAGGGGACCGTGTACCCCGTCCTGCACCGTCTGGAGCGCGCCGGCGCCATCCGCAGCCAGTGGGACGCGAGCGGGCCGCGGCGCCGGCGCATCTACGAGCTCACGCCACGGGGACACTCCGTCCTGCGCGCCAAGCGCACCGAGTGGACGGGCTTCGTCCAGGCCATCACCTCCGTCGTCGGGACCGGCCATGCCTGATCCCATTCAGGAGTACCTGTCGGCGCTGGAGCGGAGGCTCGACGTCCACCCCCGGCGCCGTGCCCGGGTTCTCGCGGAGCTCGACAGCCACCTGCGCGAATCCGCCGAGCGCCACGGAGTCGCGCAGGCGATCACGCGGATGGGCTCGCCCGCCGCGGTGGCGGCGTCCTTCAGTCCCGGCCCGATCGACCGTCTCTGGCAGCAGCGGGATCGCCTGGCGGCACTGTCGATCCTGCTCGCGATGGTCGCGTCCCTGCCCGTCGCAACCGACCTCTGGAACACCAACGGCCACGGTGGACGAGCGTTCTGGACGTATGCGATCTTCCTCGCACCGACCGCGCTCGTCGCCATCGCCTCGACGGTCCTCGTGCTGCTGCGACGCCCGGCAGGCGCACGGCTGATCGTGCCCCTCGCCGTGCTCGTCACGGTCACTGCGCTCTGGACCGTGCTCGACCTGCCGCCGGTGGCGGGAGCGTTCAGCGGGTATCGCACGGCCGTCGCGCACGGCTACGAGACGGCGGGATGCGGCAGGGCGTTCGCTGCGTGCGCCGACGACCGAGCCGGGGAGCTTCGCCTGAACTACACGGCCGGGGCCGTCGTGCTGATGGCCGTCTACGCCTGGGCCGTGACGGGCTGGACGCCATGGCGCAGGCGGCGACGCGAGCAGCGCCGCCAGCTCGCCTGACGAACGGCAGATGACGGCCGCATGACAGGCTCGTCACGATCGTTCCCCCCGGGCCTTTGCATGCGTACGTTGGCGCTGCGCGGCATCGCGCACGACCGTTCGCAGGGAGGCAATTGTGTTGGGCAAGGTCATTCCAGTCGTTCGTTCCTCCGCCCGGGAGACGGCCTACGAGGCCCCGCGCCCGCGGCTGAGCCTGTCGCACTTCCTGCCGGAGCTCGGCCTCGCGGTGTTCTGCCTGCTCAACCTCTTGTGGGTTGCGCTCTGGCACGGCGTGGAGGCGTTCCCGGTGCACTTCATCTTCATCAGCGTGAGCATCGTCTTCGGCCTGCGCATGTGGTCGGTGCGCAGCAGCGTACTGGCGCTGCTCGCGGTCTCACTCCCCACCTTCCTGCTCATCGTGCGCGCCATCGGTGACGGCAGGGAGACGCGCACCGAGCTTGCCGAGGTTCCGCTGATGGCGGTGCTCTTCCTCGTCATGGTCTGGCACGTGCGCAAGCGGCAGGTCGCGGCCGACCACGAGCGCGCGCTGTTCGCCAACGCCTCGCACGAGCTGATGACGCCGCTCACGATCGCCTGGGGCGAGCTCGAGTTGCTCGGGCGCGACGGCTCCACACCGACGATCGAGGAATTCCAGGAGACCCGGCGGGCCGTGCTCGAGGAGCTGCATCGCGGCCAGGTGCTGGCTGCCGGCCTGCTCACGCTCTCGCGACTCGACACGACCTTCAGCGCGCAGCAGAGCATGACGCCGACCGACTACCTCCTGGATGCCGCGGTGCGGCGCTGGAGCCGGGTCACGCAGCACCCCCTCGCGATCGCCGAGCGGGCGGGCGGCGAGCTCTCGTGCGTCCGCCCGGACATCGGGTTGCTGCTCGACAACCTCATCGAGAACGCCCTGCGTCACACGCCGGAGGGCTCGACCGTGACCCTCGCGGCGCGTGCTCGCGGCCGGCGCCTCGTGCTCGAGGTGAGCGACCAGGGAGACGGCATCGCGGACGACGCGCTGCCCTATATCTTCGACCGCTTCTATCGCGCGCGGACAGCAGAAGGCACGCGCGGAAGCGGCCTCGGCCTCGCGATCGTCAAGGCCATCGCAGAGACGCACGGCGGCACCGTCGACGTCGAGAGCGAGCTCGGGGTGGGCACGACCTTCCGCGTCGAGCTGCCCGGCTTCCAGCCCGAGCCCGCCTGGGCCACCGTCGGAGAGGTCTAGGACGTGTAGACCCGGAGCCTGACGGTCAGCCCGGTCGGTTCGGAGCGCAACTCGAGGCGCGAAGTCAGCTGGCGGGCGATCCAGAGCCCCGCCCCTTCGGTCGCCGCGGGCTTCGGAGGTACGTAGCCCGCGAGGGGATCGCCGAGACCGCTTCCGCCATCGGTCACCTCGCACACCCACTGGTCGGCCACGATCCCCACCCGGAGCGCCCGGACACGGTTGCCAAAGCGCTGGGCGTTCAAGAGCACCTCGCGAGCGGCGACCAGCATGTCCCGTGCCCGGCCGCTCGCAACCGAGTCGGCAGCGAGCTCCTCTGCGAGTCGCTCCTGCATCTGCTGCGGGTCGCCGATCGAAAGCGCGCGCAGGCCCGGCAGCGCTTCGAACACGGGCTCGAGCGCGCGGACGAGCGCCTCGGGCTCCTCGTAGACCGGGCTGATCTGCCAGACGTTGTCATGCACGACACGGTGGGCCTGCCAGGCCTGGCGCATGAGCGCGACCGGACGGCGGGCGAAGGCGCGATTCATGATCGCCTCGTAGGTGATCCATCCATCCCGCTCCGCCTGCGTGCGACAGATTGGGAGCTCGCTGTAGACGCGCGTTCCGGCGTCGAGATCCGCCACGGAATCGCGCGCCATCGCGTCGAGGCCGGCCAGCGCGGCCATCGGCCGTTTATAGACCGCACTGGGGTCGGAGAACGAGACGAACTCGGCCACGCGACCAAGAACGGCCGCGCAGCGCGTCCTGCTTCGCGGCGTCGACGACCGCCACGACGACCTCATCCGCCTCCAGGCCCGCCAAGAGACAGCGCTCGATCTGCCCCGCGAACGCAGTGTCCGAGTCGTACACGAACAGGTCGTGGCGGATCTCGGTCGTGCTCATCCAACCCTCGAAGCTCGGTGGCACCACGGCACAGGCAGTGCGGCGAGGCAGCCCACGCCAGCTTAGACGTTCTCCATCGCTCACCTCCCGGCGAACGGGTCGGGGTCTGAACCGCCCTGCGCCGGTCGACCCCGACCCATGCTCGCTCGCGACCGCCGCGGCGCCGGCCCGCGCCTACCGCGTTTGCGGCGCCGCTGTGTTCGTCCCGGTCTTCGCGTACTTGCCGAGCCCGTACAGGCGATTGAGCGCGTCGCTGCGCAGCAGTAGGCCCTGCGCCCATGCGAGCCGCCGGGCCAGGCCGGCAGGGCGCAGCGCGTCCTGACCGAGTCCGTACCGGCCGTTCAGGGCCTCGCTCCGCAGCAGCAGCCCCGTGCGCCAGTCGGGCATCGGCGCGACAGCCGCCACCTTCGTGGCGCCGTGGGGCGTCGCGAGCCGGTGGGACGACCGCGCTGCCGCCCCGGACACCCCGAGCGCGACGGCCAGCATCGCCGAAACCATGCACGTGCAGATGATCCTCTTGCCCGACATCTCCGACCTCCCTGGGTCTCGACGGCCACCGTGCGGCGACCGGCCTGGACCCGAGACTCGGGCTTGCCGGTCAGGCAGCGGTAAGGCGCGGTAGCGCGCCGGTAACGACCGGTCGAGGCCGTGGGATACGCTCGCCGGCGAAGGCCTCAATCTGGTGGACGTCAACATCCTCGGCCCGATCGAAATCCGCGACCCGGATGGCCGCGCGATCGCGCTGCCGTCGGGGCGCGAGCGCTCGCTGCTCGCGCTCTTGCTGATCCACCGGGACGAGGTGGTCTCGACCGACCGGATCGTCGACGCCCTCTGGGGCGCGCACCCACCCGAGACCGCCATGAAGGCCGTGCAGGGCTACGTGTCGCACCTGCGCCGGGTGCTCGAGTTCTCGGGCGAGCCAGGCGCCGCCCACAGCGGTCTGGTCACCCAGCCCCCCGGCTACGCGCTGCGCACGGATGGCATCCGGTTCGACGCCGGCCGTTTCGAGCGCCTCGCGGCCGACGGGCGCCGCGCACTCGAGGACGACGCGCCCGCGGAGGCGGCCGACCTGCTCGACGAGGCGCTCGCGCTCTGGCGAGGCCCGGCGCTGGCCGAGTTCGCGTTCGACGACTTCGCGCGCAACGAGAGCGACCGCCTGGAGCAGTTGCGCCTCTCGGCCCTGGAGGACAGGAACGAGTCGCTCCTTCGACTCGGGCGCCACGGCGAGCTCGCCGGCCAGCTGGAGTCGCTCGTGGCGGCGCATCCCTTGCGCGAGCGGCTCAGGGGGCAGTGGATGCTCGCGCTCTACCGCGGCGGAAGGCAGGCCGAGGCCCTGCAGGCCTATCGCGACGGGCGCCGGCTGCTGGCCGGGGAACTGGGACTCGAGCCCGGTCCAGAGCTTCAGCGCCTCGAGCGCGCGATCCTCGCGCAGGAACCTGCCCTCGATGCCGCGGCGCCCCCGCAAGCCGGGGCACAGGAGGCCGAGACGCCGCCTCCGCGCTCCCGGCGGCGGCGCGTCGCGCCTGGCATCCTGCTGGTGCTCGTCGGCAGTGGGGTACTCGCAGCCGTGCTCGTGCTCGCCGGAGGCGGCCCGCCCGCGTCCGTACGGGTCGTGGCGCCGGCCGTCGTGGCCGTCGACGCGAAGACGAACCGCGTCGTGGCTTCGATCCCCGTCGGGCCCGCCCCGGTGGCGATCGCGTCGGGCGAGGGCGCAATCTGGGTGGGCGACGCCCGCGACGGAACGGTGCGGAAGGTCGATCCGCGCACGCGCCGCGTCGCTCAGCCGATTGGCATCGGGGCTCCCGCGATCGATCTCGCGACGGGCCTCGGGAATGTCTGGGTGGCCACCGGGGGGTTCGGCGCGATCGTGCGGATCGACCCCGAGCTGGGAGCCATGACCGGGACATTCGACCTGGGCGCGCCTGGCGACGTCGTCGTGCCGACGGCAACGGCCGTGGGAGTCGGTGACGGCCGGCTCTGGGCGGGGGCCTTCGATGGAATGGTCCGGCTCGATCCGAGCTCCGGCGACATCCTGCACAAGGTCGATCTCGGCGGCTCGCCGGCGCTCAAGATCTCGGCCCGGAACGGCGCAGTCTGGGCAACCCTCCTGACACGGCGCGCGGCGCGGGTCGCGGCCGGCTCCGGCCAGGAGACCACCAGTTTCCACACGGGTACGGCATTGCTGCCGATGGCGCTGAGCTCGTCGGCCCTGTGGCTCGCCGGAGCCCAACTCGGCGAGCTCTGGCGACTGGATCCCATCAGCGGGTCGCCAGATCTCACGTTGCGCGCCGGACACGGTTCCAGCGGCGTGGCGGTCGGCGCAGGTGCGGTGTGGGTCACGTCGTGGAAGGATCGCGCGCTCTACCGCATCGATCCGGAGAGCGGCGACCTCCTCGCGACGATTCGCATCTCGGGCGAGCCGGAGGACGTGGTCGTGCGGAACGGCCTCGTCTGGATTGCCGTGCAGGACACGCCGGCCGCCCGTTAGGGAATGCCTAGTCCTTCGCCAGCGGGACGTGGATCGTTCCGGCCAGGATGCGACTGCGCACGCGCCGGAGCTCGGCGCGCAGTGACGGCGGCACCTTCGGACTGATGCGCCCGAGGCTCGCGCCGCCGTCGCGCAGGGCGAGCGTCGTCGTGACGCCGCCACGGAATTCACCGTCGCGCACCTGCCTGAGCAGAGCGAGAAACCCAGCTTCGTAGTTCTTGACCACACTCGTCAGGATGTGACGTCCGAGGAAGGCCAGGTCGGAATCCACGCCGATCCCCCACACTCCGGCCTCCCGCGCAGCCTGGAGCACGCCGCGGCCGCAGTTGCCGGCCACGTCGAACACGGTGCCCGCGCCATTTTCGATCTGGCTCCGCGCGATGGCCGCGCACTTGTTCGGGTCGAGGAAGTCGCCGGAGTAGCCGCGCAGCACGTGGATGTGAGGATCCGCGCTCCGCGCGCCGGCGGCAAAGCCCTCGATGAAGTCGTCGACGGGCGGGGTGCGAACGCCTCCGACGGCGCCGACGACATCCTTGCCCGCACGGCGCTGCTCGAGTCGCGCTGCCAGCCACCCCGCGAGGAATGCGGCCTCGTTCGGCTGAAGCACGACGGCCTCGACGTTTCTCGGGCGACTGCCGAGCGCGTCCAACGGCCCGTCAAAGAACGCGAAATGCGTCTTCGGGAACCTGCGGGCAACGATCGCCAGCGCATCGAGATGCGTGATGTCGACCAGCACGAGGCGGTAGCCCTGCCGTGCGAGCAGCGAAAGCGTCCCGACCGGGTCCTCCCGCACGTCCGGGGCGACGATTCGGCCGGTCACCCGGGTGGCGGCCAATGCGCGCTTGAAGGGATCGCAGATGAAATTGCTGGCCTCGCAGCCCGAGGTGAGGAGAACGACTTGAGGGGCAGTGTCGTGTCGATGCGCGCCGGCGCGCGGTGCGGCAGTCCCGAGAGCGATCATCGCCATGAGCAGGGAGGTGACGCACGCCGGCCGAAGCCTCGATCCGCCCCTCGCCGGGCTCGGGCGCCAACCGCGCCGCTGGAACGTCATTCGCCGCATGCCTCTCTCTCGCAACCCTTCGCCGCGCAAAGCTGTACGCCCGGGGTGCCGAGGAGCATACGGATCAGGCGACGTGCGGGCACGCTCCCGCCGTCGGAGCAACGCTAGAACCAGCCGCGGCGCTTGAAGTAGATGAGCAGCACGAGGAGCCCGAGGAGCTCTGTGCCGATGCCGAGCCCGACGAAGGCCTGCCAGCTTCCGATGTGCCTGACCAGGAAGCCGAAGTTCTGGCCGAAGAAGCCCGTGATCCAGGCGAGCGGCAGGAAGACCGTGGCAATGATCGTCAGCTGCTTCATGACGGCATTGAGGCGATTCGAGACCGTGGAGAGGTAGACGTCCATTGCGCCCGTGAGGAGGTCGCGATAGCTGTCGACGAGATCGCTGATGCGGATCAGATGGTCGTAGACGTCGCGGAAATAGCGCTCGTCTTCCTCATCCAGGCCGGGTAGCTGTGCGACGCCGCCCATGATGCTCGCGAAGGTGTCGCGTTGCGGCGTGATGGCCTTGCGGATCCCGACGAGCAGGCGCTTCATCCGGAAGATCTCTTGCAGTTGCTCGTCGTCTGCCTTCCTGAAGATGCTGTCCTCGAGCTCGTCGATCCGGTCGTCGAAGTCGGCCAGGATCGGGAAGAAGCTGTCGACGAGCCCGTCGATGATCCGGTAGAGCAGCCGCGACGGGTGCTCCACCGGCTTGTCCAGCTTCGCGTAGCGGCGGCGGATCTCGACGAACGCGGGGCAGTCGTCGCGATGCACCGTGACCAGGAAGCGCTCGGAGTAGAAGCAATGCACCTCGACGAGGCGGTCCTCGTCGGGCGCCGCGCCGTAGATGACGAGGAAGACGAAATCCTCGTACTCATCGATCTTTGCCCGCTGGCGGAAGTCCTCGGAGTCCTCGACCGCGAGCGGATGGAACTTGAAGACGTCCCTGAGGATCTTGAAGTCGTCTGGGCCGGGCTGGTCGAGGTCGAGCCAGAAGAACTTTTCGCTGCCGATCAGGTTCGAGACCGTCTCGCGGTCGAAGTGCATCTCGCCGCTGCCTTCGTCTTGCACGACATGGCAGACCGAAGGCCCGGTTCGCTCCGGCGAGCCGGCGGATGTGACTACCGTGGCGACGGTCCTGTCGCTCTCAGGCTGTTCGTCGGGCATGCACCGATCCTACTCCCGCACGCAGATGGGACGGTCGCGCGAGCCCGCAGGCGAGCGGCGGCCGTTCCATCTGCAGAGATCCGCGCAGGCGGCAACTGCGCGTCGGCGATCTCCGAGATCGCCACTGGGCCGCCGCTTGCGCTGTGCAAGCCAGGCCGGCGCACACCGCACCCGAGCTCTACGAATTGCTCGTCGGCAAGCGGGGCTGGACGCGCGAGCGCTGCTCGGACCTCGCGGACCTGCCCCGCCGTAAGGGGAGCATGATGATGGGATATCCGCCCAGCGACGAGAACTCCCCGCGGCGCGCAGTGACACTCGTTGCGAGCGCGCTCGCCGCGGCGGCCCTGCTTCCGGCTGTGGCACGAGCGGATGGCTTGCCCGTGCTCGGCATCGACGTCGGCGCGTCGGGCGTCGCCTCGCGCGCAGACGACGCGCGCTATGTGACAGTCAATTCGGGGAGCGAGACCGTCGTCTCGCGCGTCGACCCACACGGCGGCCGATTGCTCTCGTCGACGTTCCTCCCCGGCACGTTCACGGTCCCGGCCGTCGCCTACGACGGCTCGGCGGGAGGGCTGTCGGCGAACGGGCAGAGACTGGTGCTGATCGAGCCCCGCCAGAGATTCCCGCGCGCCACGACTCGCCTCGCGCTGCTGCAGGCGCCAAAGCTCATTTCCCTCGCGACGATCGATCTGCAGGGGGATTTCAGCTTCGACGCCGTCTCCCCGGACGGCACGCGCCTCTACCTGATCCAGTACACCTCTCCGACCGACCCGACCCGCTACCTCGTCCGGGCCTACGACCTCGACCGGCACCGCCTGCTCGCCGGCGCGATCCGGGATCCTGCCGAGCGGGGCGATGCAATGCGCGGCTCGCCCGTCACCCGCTCGATGAGCCCGGACGGCCGGTGGGCGTACACGCTCTACGACGGCGCGGGAGGCACCCCATTCGTGCACGCGCTCGACACCCGGCGCGGCCGCGCCCACTGCATCGACCTGCCGGCGCTGGCCGGGGCCAACCTGGCCGCGCTGCGTCTCCGCGTCGCCGGCGCCACCCTGAGCGTGCGCCGCTCGCACGCACCCGTCGCGACCATCGACCTCCATACCTTCCACGTCGCGGCGGCGCCCTCGACGGCAGCACCCGCGCGCGAACCGGGCTCGGGGGAAACGTTCGGCTGGATCGCGGCGCTCACAGCCGGGCTCGCGGCGATCGTCGGCGTCCTGCGCTGGCGAATGCGAAAGCCGCGTGCGGCGCCGACGGAGAGCACCCCGGCAAACCTCGCCTGATTCGCGGTCAGCTCACGCTCAGTCGACGACGTCGAGCGGGATGCGGAGCTCGTCGGCGAGCGCGCTCGCGACCGCGTCGAGGCCACGGGCGCTCACGAAGTGCAGGGTCTCGATCTCGTCCCCGGGCCAGGTCACCTCCACGACGTAGTGGTCACTCCGGCCGAGCGTGCAGCCGCTCGCCACGCGCAGCGTGATCTCGAGCACACCGCCGTCCGTGGCACGCCGTCGAAGCTCGCGCCAAAGCCGGGTGTCCGGTATCGCGCTCACACCCGCAGGGCCGGCAGCGGGGGCGGCTCAGGGCGCGGACGGTAGCGCCAGGGCAGACCCGATGCCTCCTGCAGACGGGCTTCGAGCGCCCGCAAGTCCTCACCTCCGGCCGCGATCAGATGCGCCGTCTCGACGCCCGCCGAGACCTGGCCACAGAGCGGAAACGCGCCCGAGGGGGTGACGACGCGATCGTGATGCAGCGTGATGCGCCCGTAGAGGCCGATCACAGCATCGCTCGTGATCCGGTAGGCAGCCTCGCGCAGGGCCCTGGCCGACCAGTCACGTCCGCGCAGCGCGGCATCGAGCCGGCGATTCGCAGACCGCAACTCGCACCGCACCGCGCCACCCCGCTCAGAACCAAAGACGACCACACAACCCCCTACGCCCAGCCCCTCGAGAGAAGTTCCCGCTCGACGTCAGCCGCCGACTGGCGACCACCCAAGGGCGGCCGCGCTCTGCTCGCAGACGACTTGAACGAACCCGTCCCCAGCACTCGATGCCGTCCCGCACCTCTACATGCGCGAACTCGCCATTTGTGTGACAGAGAAGGCGCCAGAAACACTCAAGTAGCGATCGAGGTTTGCGTCGACGCCGATACTCGATGTGGCAAGAGTTGCCGCGACGGAGCGGCCGCTGCCCTGAACGCGGTCATGCAAGAGCCGGGCCCCCGCCACGGGCGGGGACCCGGCTGCTCTTGCGTGGGTACGCGGGGCCTGGCGCTACGGGTGGCCGGGGCCGCCGGAACCGAAGCCCGACTGCGTGGCGGTGACGTTGAACGAGGCGTCGAGCTTGACCGTGACGGTGCTGCCGTCAGCCTTCGTCACGTGCACCTCGTAGGCCGCGCCGCCGGAGTCCGTCTCGGCGCGAATGATCGCCCCGCCTGGCACCGCGGCGTTGGCCGCGGCGGTGGCCTTCGTGAGGTCGGCGCCGGTCAGGAGGGTCTCGCCGGGGCCGTGAGAGACGGTCGCCGGATCCGGCGCGCTGGCCGGCGCGTTGGAGGCGGACGCTGCGACAGTCGTCGTCGTGGACGCCGAGGGACTGGTGGCGGCATTTGCGATTGCCGCAGTACCAACCCCAAGGGCGAGCACGGCTCCGGTCGTTGCCGCCCAGCGGCGCGCACGGAACGTGGTGGACTCGAGCATGATCACTCCTCTGGTTGTTGCTGCCTCGGTGGTGAGGTGGGAACGACTCTCGCCCGTCAACCTAAGAGCCGCCGCAAGCGCCCCTAAGACCTCTCGAAGAGCCCGGCCCACACGCGGTCTGGCCCACACGGGATGCGCAGCGCGCTCTGGCCGCAGCCAAGCTCCGGCAGACTCACAGCGGGCTCACAGCGAAGCGCGAGATGCTTCTTACGAGCGCCTCGTAGGTTGGATCCATGAGTAGCCACCACACCACCTCGAATCCAGCCGGCTCCGTCGACCTCGGTGACCTTGCGAGACCGGAGCGCGGCGATGAGGGCGGGTCGGGCGTCACTCGACGGGGCCTGCTGCATCAGGCGGGCGCGCTCGGCAGCGCCGTGTCGGACGGCTACCTCGGAACGATGGTCCTCGCCGTCAACCCGGCCTCGAGCCCGGCCGGAGTCGGCTTTGGTGGCGGCGGCTAGAACGTCGCCGGATCACGGAAGGCGGTATGCCTCATCGGGGCCGGATGATTGACATCCGTACCACATCACGGAACGCGACCGCGAAGAGCAGTCACTCCACGACCTCCCCGCGGCGGTTGCCGTTCAGGCCGGACATCCAGGGGCTTCGCGCGATTGCGGTCCTGCTGGTCGTGGCGTTCCACGCGGGGGTGCCTGTCATCAGCGGCGGGTACGTCGGCGTCGACGTGTTCTACGTGATCTCGGGCTTCCTGATCACGGG